>NZ_NRRY01000023.1:82449-83125 GCF_016583905.1 Lamprobacter modestohalophilus
GATACGGATACCGACACCGACACCGATACCGATACCGATACGGACACGGATACGGATACGGACACCGACACCGATACCGATACGGATACGGATACGGACACGGACACCGACACCGATACCGATACCGATTCGGATGCCGACGGTGACTCAGACGCCGATGGCGACTCCGATGCTGACGGTGATTCGGACGCTGATGGTGATTCGGATGCCGACGGCGACTCAGACGCCGATGGCGACTCGGATGCTGATGGCGATTCCGATGCCGACGGTGATTCAGACGCCGATGGCGACTCCGATGCCGACGGCGATTCGGATGCTGACGGCGATTCGGATGCTGATGGTGACTCGGATGCCGACGGCGACTCAGACGCCGATGGCGACTCGGATGCCGACGGCGATTCGGATGCCGATGGCGACTCCGACGCTGACGGCGATTCAGACGCCGATGGCGATTCCGATGCCGACGGTGACTCCGATGCTGACGGTGATTCAGACGCCGACGGCGACTCAGACGCTGATGGCGATTCAGACGCCGATGGCGACTCCGATGCTGACGGTGATTCCGATGCCGATGGCGACTCCGATGCCGACGGCGATTCGGATGCTGACGGTGATTCCGATGCTGACGGCGACTCGGATGCTGACGGCGACTCGGATGCTGATGGTGACTCGGATG
>NZ_NRRY01000024.1 GCF_016583905.1 Lamprobacter modestohalophilus
GCAAGAAAGACAATCTGTTTCTCTAAACTTGAAAAGATGCATGACATTGTCATCGGCCTATTCATCAATCGCTACGAGTTTGGGCTAATAATTCAGTAGGCAGCAGGTACATATCTATAACACTACCGGACCATTGAGATCAAAAAACTGCCAAGGGTATGTTGTGGTTTCGGCTATGTTAGATGACAGCTTGACTTCATGGTCATAAGTAGCGCCTTTTTCGCCTTGCTGACCTCCAAGAAAGATAGCCTCTTCCCCCGTCGCTTGATAGTCTGTGGTGGTACCGAGGGTACCGGTTATCACTGTCTCGAAGCGGAAGAGCGTACCGAGCGGATCCGTGGTCGAGACGCGATCGGTAAAGGAAATCTGGTTGGTAGCCGTCACCGATATTTCCGTCAGGTATTCGTCATCGCTGTTCACCAAATCTCGGTTATCGGCTTCCACTCTAAGGTTTGAGTAGGTTTTTATCTGCCCGCTGTTGTCGACATCAATCGTCCATTCCGCAACGACTTCATCTGCCCCGAGAACATCGTTTGGCTCTAATTTAGTTCTTTGTTGCAGAGCGCTGCTGGTCAGCTTGCTGATAGTCTTATCGATGGTGGGGTCTCTGTCGTCTGGGTAGGATGTGCAGGCACCAAATTCATCGAAGGATGTACATATCGGTATATATGAGTACGAACCCTCAAGAGTCTGTTGAACAGTGACGAGACTTGCCGCTGCCGGAAGAGCACCACACGCAAGCGTTACGACCGATAGCGCGGCGGCGACCTTTTCCAGCCGCATCCGATAGATGAATGTTCTGGCCAGCGTTTCTTTTTCGTTCATAGCTATTACCCTTCCAGGTTCGGTGAGTTTTGGGTACTAATCAAGTCAACGACGCAACGACGTCTGGCGAGTTGAACGAATTGTTTGTCTCGGGCTGCCTAGGAAGGGCAACCTCATCCGGGAGCGCCCCAGTTGGCGTCAATCAACCCCGCCCGCGCGGACGTAAGCTGACACAGACCGATGTCGACGGTTGCCAGTGCAAACCGCTTCGTGTAATAACTCATGATCAGATGTCTCCAAATGAGAGTTACGCGGGACACAAGCGGCCGTTTTCTGCATCAGGGCCTTGATCGCCCCCTGGTCTACCTGCTGGGCCAAGGCCAAGTGTGGCGAGGCAAAAGACTGATTTTATAAGAATAAATATGGATTTGTTGATCATATCGCTCGGTTTTTTAGACGCAGCGATAACAGGCCCTACACCACGCGGTAAATAAACCTTAGAGAAAGCGGACAGCTCATGCATTCCCGTAAACACACCAACGCCTCAGCTTGGCTCGAGAGGCACCAGCGATGAGTCGGCGCGCACAACCGCGATTACGCGAGGTGCGGCTTGCCTATCGCCTGCTGGGTGAATGTCTGGAACAAGGTAGCGACGCGAGCGCTTGGCGATCGCATCTGCTGGCCGGGGTACAGAACCTGACCGGCGCTCGGGTAGCGCTCTATCTGCATGTGGACGCGCCGCTGTGCGCTAAGGAACAGGTGACCGAGGCTGTCGCTTCAGGGTTCATGGATGCGCAGGAGCAGGCCTTGTGGGCGCACTATCAGGCAACCGAAGCGCACCGCGATGACCCGTTTCATCAGGCGTTTTACCGCCGCACGGATCGTCGACGGCTGCTGACTCGCAGTCTCTACGATGTGGTCGAGCGCCGGGAGTGGCAGCGCACGCGCCACTGCAATGAGTATGTGGCGGCTTGCGGACTTGCGGACCGCATCACATCGTCGCTCTTGCTGCCGAGCGTTGAACCACGCCAAGAACAAACGATTGTGCTGCACCGCGATGCCGCCGACGGACCCTTCTCCGCCTCCGCAACCCATCTCATGCGACTGCTCCACCATGAGCTAGGAGGACTGCTCGAGCGCAAGCTCGCGCTGCCTGGCAGCATCGAAGACAGCTCGGCCTTGCCACAGCGCCTGCGCGAAGTACTCAATGGGCTCCTCGCCGGAGAACCGGAAAAGCTCATCGCAGCTCGACTCGGGCTGAGCCCGCACACCGTCAACCGTCACGTGCAACGCATCTACAAGCACTATGGGGTCAGCGGTCGCTCAAGGCTGATCGCCCGCCTGCAGAGGCATTGAGCCAGATCGCATGCGCGCAATCAAAGGCACCGCGTGCCTGCAGGCCAAGGTCTCTGCTCACAGGACTCGGGAGCGCAATCCGCAGCAGCGCTGGTACCATGCCGTCCTCACCGATAACCACACCACCTAGGAGGCACTAGGCGAGATGGAAATGACAGGCAAGATTACGCAGGTACTGCCGGAGAAGAACGGCACCTCGGCTCGCGGCCCTTGGCGGAAGCAGGAGTATGTGATCGAGCTCCCGGGCGACTTTCCGAAACAGGTCTGCTTCATGGTCTGGGGCGACCGCATCGATCAGTACGGCATCCGCGAGGGCCAGGAGCTGACCGTCAGCTTCGACCTCGAAAGCCGCGAGTTCAACGGTCGCTGGTACACCGATGTGAAGGCCTGGCGCGTGGCCCCGTCCAGCAGCGGCGAGCCGGGCGGCGAGCCGTTCCGCGATGAGCCGCCGCCCTTCGATGAGGAGCCGCCGTTCTAAGGCTCGGGCAGCGTGGTTTCATCATCAGCGTTGTCTTGATCGTGCTTCTGCAAAACGATCGTCGCCGAGCCCCTGATAGCAGCGGTGACAGGAGCAAAAGCGAGGATCGCCAAGTCATCACAACCTCGCACTCAGGGCGTCGGCTGGACAATCCGCTGGGCGACCGAGGCCCCACGGTAGAAGGTCGTCGCAAACGTGCCAACCAGGCGGTTGGCATCGGCAACCCGCCATTTGATCGCACCGCGTCCGGCGCGATCGCCATTGCGCTCGAACACCCAGGCGATGATCTGACCCCGCTCGCGCACACCATCGACAACCTGCATCGTCGTCTGCTCCCGCACTCCAGGGCGGCCACCATTCACCGCCAGCGTGACACCTTCACCGTGCAGCCGCCCGTCCTGCTCGCGCAGACTGAGCCGGTAGTGGAATCTCCAGCTCTTGTAGGGCCCCCACTGGACCAGGTGATGCACATCCCAGTCGCCGTCTAGCGCAATGTTGGGGGTGGAATCGAAGCGACTCTGAACTACGGCGACCGACGCGAGCAGCAGCACCACGCCCGCCAGGGACAATAGGAAGGCACTCACCGGACGCATCTTCATCGCTAGCTCTCCAGACTTGGTGTCATCGGGCCGATGCGAATGCCTGTGCCGTCAGGCTGTGAGGTGATTTCTTGCATTCTGACCCTTAGGTTCTTTACCCTGCCAACTCATTCGCTGTTTCACGGCAGCATCCCAGCGTCGACGGTCGCGAGGTCGCAGACTCTGACGCGAAAGACAGGCCTCACAGCCGGCCGTCAACGATACGAGTGATCTATGTCTCAAGAACAGCCCATCCGTCAAACGCTGCCGACTGGGGTGATGCTCAATGCCTATCCAGACAGCATCGGCGGCAAACTTGCCGACATCGTCGCCGTACTCAAACGACCGGAGTTCAAAGACAGCTTCTCTTTGTTCTACATCCTGCCAACCTTCTTCAACAGCGACCTCGATCGCGGGTTCTCGATCATCGACTACGGCCTCAACGAGGAACTGGTTACCCCTGAGGATCTCGCAGAACTCAACGCGCTCAATATCCAGTTCAAGCTGGATCTGGTGCTGAATCATCTCTCAGTCCAGTCACATCAGTTTCAGGATCTGATCGAGCACGGCAACGACTCCCCGTACAAAGACTTCTTCGTCGACTGGAACGAATTCTGGCACGAGCACGGCACCGAGGGGCCGGATGGCACCATCATCCCGACCGAGGAGTACTTGCAGAAACTGTTCATGCGCAAGCCCGGGCTACCGATCCTCAAGGTGCGCTTCCCAGACGGCTCAGATCGCTTGTACTGGAACACGTTCTACCAGGATGTCAGCTACAAAGAACTCGAGCCCGAAGACCTCGCCGAGGTTGAGGGCATCTCCAAGGACGAGGCACCGGCGATCGCCTCGCTGGTCAACCAAGCCATCGCCGCGAAGACCGATCCGGCGGCGATCGACCTCGACGGCTATGCAGAGCACAAGGATGCGATCCTCGGCGTGATCGAGCGCAAGCGCCAGTATCTCGGGCAGATGGATCTCAACGCCCGCTCCGAGAAGGTCTGGAGCTTCTACGAAGAGACCTTGCGCCGCCTGCGTGACTATGGCGCCAAGATCATTCGCCTCGATGCCTTCGCCTACCTGCACAAGGTTCCCGGCGAGCCCAACTTCTTCAACCGCCCCGGCACCTGGGATTACCTCGAACGACTCAAGCGCATCGCCGAGGCCAACGATCTGATCGTCTTCCCCGAGATCCACGCTGAGTACGGTACCGGACTGCACGAGGAGGTCGCCAGCAAGGGCTTCCCGATCTATGACTTCTTCTTCCCCGGCCTGGTCATCGACGCGCTCGAGCGCGGCAGCAATCAGGCCCTGCTGCGCTGGATCGACGAGATCCGCAGCAAGGGTCTGCAGACCATCAACATGCTCGGCTGCCACGACGGCATCCCGCTGCTGGATCTGCGTGGCAAGGCCGAGGCCGGCAGTTTCCGTGAAGGTCTGCTCGACGAAGAGCAGATCGAGGCCACCATGGCCCGCGTCACCGAGCGCGGCGGACGAGTCAAGAACCTCTACGGCCCGGATGGCCGCAAGATCGCCTACTATCAGATCAACGCCACCTTCTTCAGCGCGCTTGGCGAGGACGAGCAGAAACTCCTGATGGCGCGCGCCATCCAGCTGTTCATGCCGGGCATTCCACAGGTCTGGTATCTGGATCTGTTCGCTGGCAAGAACGACTACGAAGCCGCCGATCGCGGCGGCGCTGCCGGCCACAAGGAGATCAATCGCACCAACCTCTCGCTCGAGGATGTCGAGGCTGGGCTCAAGCGCCTGGTCGTGCGCGACCAGCTCAAGCTGATTCAGCTGCGCAATACCTGCCCCGCCTTTCAGGGCCGCTTTGAGGTGCATCCGACCGACGAGCACCACCTGCGCATCAGTTGGCGCAATGGCGACAGCCTCGCAACCCTCGACGCCGACCTACGCAATAGCAGCTTCAGCATCAGTGCGAGCGACGGTACAGGCGAGGAGAAAAGGCTCTCTTACGATCGCTGAGGCATGCCGCCGACGTTGGCGGAGTGGCATTTCCAGACTCGCCCTAGCTGATTGGTGCGGGCAAAGCGGATTGACTTGACCGGCAGCATGCCAGCTCAGTCTGAGGAGGCGGCACGACTGATCGCTCTTGCTTTTGCTATTGCTATACTTCAATGCGCGGGCATTGAGTGCCAAACCCTAACCCTCGGGGCGTTGACCTAACGTTTGCTATGAAGATGCTGGTTGTCGATGATTCGCGCATGGCTCGGCGTATCCTCATTGGGATGCTGCCGGAGTCTCTCCGCAACAGCGCCGAGATCCACCAGGGCGTCAACGGCGAAGAGGCTGTCACGCTTTGGCGCGAGCAAAGTCCTGATCTGATCTTCCTCGATCTCACCATGCCCGTGATGGACGGATTTGATGCCCTGGTGGCGATTCGAGCGCAAGATCCCGACACGCCTATCCTGGTCGTCTCGGCGGATATCCAGGCTGGCGCCGTGGCCAAGGTCATGGCCAGCGGGGCCAACGGCTTTATCGACAAATCAAAGCTCACCGCTGAGCTGCATGACCACCTGAAACGCTTAGGGTTTCTCTGATGCAGCAGCTGAACGAGGATCAGATCGACTGCCTGAGCGAGCTCATCAACGTCGCCTATGGCAAGGCCACTGCTCGGGTTGCCGACATCATGGGCGCCTTCGCCACCATGCGCCCACCGCAGATCGCGGTTATCGACCGCGAGCGCTTCCGCGAGCTACTGCAGCAGGCCTGCGCATCCGCAACCAGCTGCTATCTGGCGCGACAGATCTTCATGGGCGATGTCAGTGGCGAGGTGGTCTTCCTCCTCGACGAGGCCTCAGCCACCAACATCACCGCCTATCTGCAGGCCCAGTTGGGCTCGGACGACAACGATGACGATGATGTGCTGCTTGAGCTGGGCAATATCGTCACGGCGGCAATGCTGAATGAGCTCTGCGCGCAGATGGAGGCCCGCGTCACGCTCGGCGAGCCCGAGCTGCATCGGCTCAGCGTCCTCCCAGAGAGCAGCCAGAGCGCCGCGCCCGCAGCCTTCGATCATGTGATCAAGGTCGAGACCGTGATCGAGTTCGCCGAGCAGCAAATCCACGGCCGCATCTTCATCTTGACCCACGGACAATGCTTCGAGTGGATTCGACGGACCCTCGATCGGATGCTCGACGACCTGCCGAGTTGATGACATCGCTCGCCGATCATCTGTCGACTGGGCTTGTGATCGTCGACCCTGAGCTGACCGTCCAGGCCTGGAATCGGTGGATGGCCGAGCATGCCAAGCTCGCGCCCGAGGAGGCGATTGGCCGCTCGCTAGAGTCACTGTTCCCAGACCTGCCGGCGGCAACCCTGCGACGGCGGGTCAAGGCAGCCCTGCAGCTGCGCTCGCCGTCTTATGTGCACCCGCGCCGCGGCTATCTGTTTCCGGTCCCACTCGACCGGGTCACGGAATCCAATTTCGTTTACATGCAGCAGCGTGTCCGTATCCTGCCCTATCAGGATGAGGCGTGCAGGGCGATCATTGTCGTTGATGACGTCACCGCAACGCGCGAGGCCGAGGCCCGCGCCGCCGCGGCGGCAAGGGCGTCAGAACGCTATCTAGAGCTGCTTGACAGCAACGTGATGACGCTGGCCGTCAATGCCAGCGATGGTCGCGTCATGCGCGCCAGCTCGGCGCTGCTCGAAAGCACCGGCTGGAGCGCCGCGGCCATCACTGGCCAATCGTTGCAAGCACTCGGTCTCGGGCTACTCGACGCGCTCACGGAGGCCGCCGACGGCACGCTCCCAGAACGGCCGCTGCGCCGGGCTAATGGAAAAGCACTATGGGTCCGCGTGCGCCAAGCCCGGGGGTTGATCGAGGATGAGGTTGGCGGCGAGCGCCATCTGGTGATCCAAGACATTAGCTTGCAGAAAAAGATCCAGACGCTGTCCGAGCGTGACACCCTGACTGGCGCTTACAATCGGATGAAGTTCGATCAGCTCCTCCAGACGGCCCTCTCCGCTCATGAGCGCTATGGCCAGTGCTTCTCCATCGCGCTCTGCGATATCGACCATTTCAAGCGCGTCAACGATGAGCATGGCCATCTCGCCGGTGACGCGGTGTTGAGGCAGTTCGCTGCGCTGCTGCAAGCGCAGACACGCGCCAGCGATGCGCTGGCGCGCTGGGGCGGCGAAGAGTTCGTCCTCTTACTCCCGATGACCAGTGTGCAAGCGGCAACAACGGCTGCTGAAAAGCTGCGACGAGCCATTGTTAACGATCACTGGCCAGTCATCGATCAGCTCAGTGCCAGCTTTGGCGTGGCTGCCCATACGCCGGGCGAGTCGGCCGATGCATTGCTGGACCGCGCCGATCACGCCCTCTACCAGGCCAAGGAGAGTGGACGCAATCGTGTCTGCACTGCTGAGGAACCTGATACCTGCCCCGATCGACCCCGAGATGGCGAGCACGACTGAGCAACCGCACAAGCCCACATCAGCACCAGCGCACCGAAAACGCCTTTGCTCGCGTTGCGGACCTTGCATCTCATCTCAACCTTCCTGAGCCTCACGGCCAGCATCGGCCCTTAGCCCGACTCATCGCACTCGGCGAGCGACGATCATCACTGCGCGTGCAAATAGGCCGCGGTTAGAGTGGGTCGATGATCAGCTCAATCATCACCACTACCCCGCTGGCGCTTCTCGCGTTTCTCGCGTTGCTCGTCATGAGCCTAATTCCGCTCGGCGTTCATCTCGGCTTTCGGGCACCGCGCGTACCCGCGATCGGCTCGCCGGCGGATCTCGGCCTCGCGTTCGATAGCGTTCGCTTCCCCACCCTGCGCGGCCGATTCCTCAGCGGATGGCTGCTGCCAGCAGCCGACGCCACGCGGACGGTCATCGTCCTCCATGGCTGGGGCAGCAATGCCGAGCAGATGTTGCCGCTCGCGCAGCCGTTGCATCAGGCAGGGCTCAATGTGTTGCTGTTCGATGCGCGCAATCATGGGGCTAGCGATGGCGACAGCTTCTCGTCACTGCCGCGCTTTGCCGAGGACCTGGGCGCGGCCATCAACTGGCTACAACGACAGCACCCGTCACGCTCAGCGTGGATCGCAGTGCTCGGGCATTCGGTCGGTGCCGGCGCGGCGCTGTTCGAGGCAACGCGAAACCCGCGCATCGCCGCAGTGATCAGCATCGGCGCCTTCGCCGATCCAGCCCAACTCACCGAGCGCTATCTGGCGCGGCTGCATCTGCCTAGTTTTATCGTGGAGCTGACCAAGCGCTATGTCGAATGGGTGATCGGCCATCGGTTCGCGACCATCGCCCCGGTCAACAGCATCCGCCGCGTTCCCTGCCCGGTGTTGCTGGTGCATGGCGATCAAGATCGAACCGTACCGATCGAGGACGCCAAACGCATCGCCGCGGCCGCTGATCCAACGCGGGTGAAACTGTTCGTGGTGGCTGGCGCTGGCCATGATTCGGTCGACAAGATCGAAGCCCATGGCGAACAGTTACTCGCGTTTCTAAGGTTGCCGTGACATCAGCGCTTCATCATCCGAGGTGGCGACACCCTGTGAACGTTACCGTAAAACAAGCATTTCTTCGTCTGGGGTAACGACGCCTTATGGACACTAGCACCCACGCTCGGCAATCAACAGCGTCACGAGCCAGGCCACTGCAGCCCTGAGCCGTATTGATGTCGACATCGATATTGGCTTCAGACATAGACGACTGATCAGTCATCGTCACGGCAGACATGCAACCGCGCCAGGTCACCCCAGGCGTCGATCTCGGCCTCGAACTCGATCGGCCGGCAACAGACCGGACAATCTTCGATATAGCGATGACTGGTCGAGCCATCGACCTCGGTGGCGATCGTTTCGCCGCAATACGGACATTGCACCTCAGTGCGTTCAAGCATCAACGGACCTCCAGGACGATGACAGGGTGACCCGGTCGTCCCTGCTGGACGAGCGCCCGCCATTTGACGGGCCTCGGTCGATCTGTCGAAATGGGCGAAGACAGCGCTGCGGCGCTCAACTGGACTGAAACGGAGACACCGCGATGCGAGTCCTTGCGACCGATCTTGACCGAACCCTACTCCCAAACGGCAGCTGGCCCGCTGATCCTAACGCGATCGAGCTGTTCAACGATCTGACCGAACGCCAAGGGATCTTTGTCGTCTATGTCACCGGCCGAAACCTGCGCCTCGCCGAGAATGCAATCCGCGAGTTCGGTATCCGTCATCCGAATGTGCTCATCGGTGACGTCGGTACCTCGATCCGCCGCTTCGAGGACGGTCAGTGGCAGATCGATCAGGCCTGGATCGAGCACGTCCAAACAGTCTGTCCACGCTGGGACGCCGCTGCCGTGCGCGAGGCCGTGGCCGACATCGACGGCATGCGCGAGCAGGAGGCCGAACATCTGAGCGCGTTCAAGCAAAGCTATTACGTCGATCACGCAAACCAGGATGCGGTGATGGCGCAGGTGATCGAGCGCACCCAGGACCGCTTCGATGAGGTCGCGATCTACAGCTTCGATTCACAAAGTGGCGATGGTCTCCTCGACTTTCTGCCGAAGGCAGCCACCAAACAGACTGCACTCGAGTTCCTCGCCGAGGAGCTAGGCGTACCCAAGCAGGATGTGGTGTTCTGCGGCGATAGCGGCAATGACATCTTTCCCCTCACCGCCGGCTTCTCGGGCGTGCTAGTGCGTAACGCCGATGAGCAGCTGGTTGAGAAGGTGCGCGAGGCCATGGCCGATAACCCAAGCCTGCGCGCCTATTTCGCGAAGGGCGGCTTCAAAGGGCTGAGCGGCTACTACACCAGCGGCGTGCTCGAAGGCGCGCATCACTACGGGATATTAGCGCAAGATTGAGATGCCAAAACATAAGGCGATTGCCGGAAAAGCGCTTACCGAATTGCGCAGGATTTTCGTTTGCCTAAGACAGTTTAACCCGGTTTAACCCGGAGGCCAGGCCATGACCGAGAACATGGAGAACTTGGTGCTCGAGCATCTACGAGGGATCCGCGGCACTCTGGCCGATCACGGCGAGCGGCTGGATCGAATCGATCTGCGACTCTCGACCATCGAGCAAACCCTGGGCGGTCTGTATGCCCTATCCGCCAGCGACCGCGACGCACTGACACACCTGACTCGGCGCGTCGAGCGCATCGAGCAACGCCTTAGCCTGAGCGACGCTTGAGCGGCAAGCCGCAAGGCTAGTCCGAGTCGGGATAACCATCTGGATTTTGGCGCTGCCAACGCCAGGCATCGTCGACCATCTGCTCAAGGCCGCGCTCGGCCTGCCAGCCGAGCATCGCACGGGCTTGGGCCGGATCAGCATAGCAGGCTGCGATGTCGCCGGGCCGCCGTCCGACGATCTGATAGGGCACCGGCCGGCCGCTTGCGGCCTCAAACGCGCGCACCATCTCGAGCACGCTGTAGCCCTGCCCGGTGCCGAGATTACAGGTCAGCAGCCCCGGTGCATCCCGCAAACGCTCCAGCGCCGCTAAATGACCGAGTGCCAGATCCACCACATGGATATAGTCGCGCACCCCGGTCCCGTCTGGGGTTGGATAGTCATCACCAAACACCTGCAGCGCCTCGCGCTTGCCGACCGCCACCTGGGCAACGAATGGCATCAGATTGTTCGGAATCCCATTCGGATCTTCACCGATGGTGCCACTCGCGTGCGCCCCGACTGGGTTGAAGTAGCGCAATAACGCAATGTCCCAACTCGGATCGGCGCGGTACAGATCGCGCAGGATCTCCTCGATAAAGAGCTTGGTCCGGCCATACGGGTTGGTTGCAGAGAGCGGGAAGTCCTCGCGGATCGGCACCGTTGCCGGGTCACCATAGACCGTCGCCGAGGAGCTGAACACTAGGCGCTTGACGCCAGCCTTGCGCATCGCACGGCACAGCGAGAAGGTACCGCCAAGGTTGTTGTCGTAGTATTCAAGCGGGATCTCACTGGATTCACCGACGGCCTTGAGGCCAGCAAAATGGATCACGGCATCAAACGCATGCGCTGAGAACAACGCCTCCAGTGCAGCCTCATCGCGCAGGTCAGCCTGCACGAAGTCGAGAGGCCGGCCGCTGATCGCGCGCACCCGCCGCAGCGACTCAGCCTTGCTGTTGCAGAGATTGTCGACCACGACCAGTTCGTGCCCAGCAGCCAGTAGCTCAACGCAGGTGTGACTGCCGATATAACCCGCCCCGCCGGTGACTAAGACCTTCATAGTAGCGCCTCCCGCTGCAATGCCGCCGATCGCTCGCCGACCAGTTTTGGATGGATGGATGGATGGATGGATGGATGGCTTGCCCGCAGTATATCGCCATGCACGCTGATTACCCGGCATCCGCGTTTGTTAACGCGCCAGGTTCTTGCGCGCTTTCATCTGTCGGTTACCGTAAAACGAACGCTTCATCGTCCGGGGTGGCGAGCCCCCTGCAACCGCAGCCGCGCCCTGAGCTGCCGCATCAGCTCCGCATCGATGACCTCCTCAGTCAGCACCAGGTGCGCATAACGCAGCCAGCCGACCCGAAAGTGCAGGATCAGCAAGCGCACTGAGATCAGCGTGCTCGGCAGCAGCACCGCATCCCGCTGGTGGCCATTCTGAAAGCGGAGCTGCCAACCTTGCTCGGACCAGGTCGCCTCCCGTAGCGACCAGGGTGCCAGCGCCAAGACCTGCGCCCAAAGCCCATAGCCAACGCTGAGCGCGACCAGCAGCATCAACAACACCCGCGGCCCCAGCTCGAGCGGGATCAGCAGCAGAATCCAGGCTGCAAGCAGATGCATCACCACCAGCAGCAATCCCAGCCAGATCGAGCGACGCGGCTGCAGCCGCAGTGGCGACCGACGCCGGTGGTCGCTCACGGATGCAACCCTCTAAGCCCCAGCGCTGCACCCGCTCCAGCGACTCGGAAACAGGCTCTCCAGATCGCCAGATCGATGCAGCACGGCAACCCCGAGCGTGAAGCCGCGATAACGCACCAAGACTTGGCCAGGGCGGCAGTCGCCAACCTGCCCAGGGCTTGGCTGCAACAGCTCGCGGCGCAGATAGCGATCGCGCTGCTCGGTGCTCAGTTCGAGCGTCTGACGACTCGCGGTTGCGCCGAGCAGCAGGGCGGCACCGGTGGTGAGCTTCGGCGGGCGGGTATTGGTTCGATAGGCAAACAGACCACTGCCCTGCAACGACGGCGCCGCTGGCGGCAGGTGATCCGCGGCCATCAAATGCAGCCCGCGGCGCGTCTGGCGATGAAAGCAGCGTCCGGCGAGAGCGGCTGTCGACAGTCCGTAATGCTCGCCGAGCACCTGCAGCCAGCCGTCATCCTCGGGCTCGAGCTGCAACCGGGCCGGATGGTGGGCATCCAAGCCTGGCGCCTGAGCGGCTTTCTGCAGGACCGCAACAAAGAAGCCCCCGGTATCGTTTGCGTGCGGCCAGACGCGCAGGCAGCGCGACAAGCTCGGATCAAGCTGGCGGCCTTGCCAATGCGTCACCCCAGCGCCAGCCGCCAAGCCCGGCAGCGCGCACGGCAGCAGCTCCAGGTTGCCGTTCTGCTCATCGAGGATCTCAGCCACGACCAGCTCATTCTCTTCTGGCGCAAAGGTACAGGTCGAATAGACGATGCGCCCACCGGGCCGGCAGATCTGCACCGCCTTGCGCAACAGCGCACGCTGGCGGCCTGCCATCCGCTGCGAGCGCTCGGGACCGATGCCAGCATGCGCGCGAACACGCTCGCCGCTACCCTGGCCGCTACCCTGGCTACTGCGCTGCAGCAAGCTCGGGTTGCGCCTGAGCGTGCCCTCGCTGGAGCAGGGCGCATCGACCAGGATGCGGTCGAAGGCACCGGCTCCCACTGGATAATTACCGCCATCGCAGCGCGTTGTGCTGCAGTTCAGCACCCCAAGCCGATCCAAGTTGCCTTGCAGCGCAGCAATGCGCTCGGCGGCGAAGTCGTTTGCAAGCAAGGTCCCGCGATTGCCGAGTGCGAACGCGAGCTGCGCGGTCTTGCCGCCGGGCGCCGCGCAAAGATCGAGCACGCGCTGACCAGGGCGAACATCGAGCAGCATGACCGGCAGCTGTGAAACGGCCTCCTGCGCATGCGCCAGGCCAGCGCAATACCACCAGCGCTGGCCGGCCTTAAAGCCTGGCGGCAGACGCAATGCGATCGGAAGGGCAGCGCCGCTAGCGCCGAACTCGGAGCCTTTCCCAACAGCCACAGGCGCATCGGAGCCGAAGGCAGACCCATCAGCCGTCAGACCAGCACCGGGCGCTGCGACGCGTGCCGCAATCGACGACCACCAAGGATTCAACCAAGGCACCGGCTCAGCACTCACGCCTTCCTCAGCGATCAGCGCGCGCAATTGCTGCCCTTCGATGCGCAGCGGGTGGGCCCAGATCCAGGTCGGCAGCGGCCGCATCAGCGTGCTGATGAAGGCGTCCCAACCCTCGACCTGCTGATCGAACAGGCAGCGGTAACGGCCGAGTGCAGCCTCGAGATCAGCGCTCGCAGTCGACGGGGAAATCATTCAGAGGGCCTCGAGGTTACCGTGGATCTCACGCGATTCATTCTCCAGGGTGGCGCCGCGCCATCAGCGTTAGAGAGTGGGTAGACAAGCGGTCAACTGCGCCGGCAGAACCGGCGGACAGCAGGTGCAAGCGAAATGTGCAGGCAGATCCAATCCCCGCTTGCAGCAATGGGCCTATCCGACCCATCTTAACGGCATCGGGATGGATCAACCATCCAGCCGCTCAGGAGCCCCTATGTCTCAGCGCTCATCCTCCGCAGCCCCGCCGCTCCGCCAGATGCTCGAGGGGCTGATCTCAGTACCCTCGGTCAGCAGCGTCAATCCGCACCTCGACCAGAGCAACCGGCCGGTGCTCGAGCTCCTGTCGACCTGGCTCGAAGACGCCGGCTTTCGGGTCGAGATCTTGCCGCTTCCCGGCCAGCCCGAGAAGGCGAATCTGATCGCCACCTTGGGCGGAGAGGGGCTGAGCGGCGCTGGTTTGGCTGACTCTGCGCAAGGCCACAAGCTGCTCAGCGGACTCGTGCTCTCCGGACATGCCGATACGGTGCCCTTCGATGCGCACCTGTGGCGCTACGATCCGCTCCGCCTCACCGAAGCCGACGGACGCTTGTACGGTATCGGCACCGCCGATATGAAATCCTTCCTCGGACTGGCGATCGAGGCCGCCCGCAGCTTCAGACCCGCTGATCTGAAACGGCCGCTGATCCTGCTGGCCACCGCCGATGAAGAGTCGGCGATGCACGGCGCACGCGCATTGGTCGAGTCGGGGCGCGCCCTTGGTCGTCACGCGGTGATCGGCGAGCCGACTGGACTGCGACCCGTGCGGGCGCACAAGGGGGTGATGGCCGAGGCCATTCGGCTCACCGGCCGCAGTGGTCACGCCAGCGATCCAAGCCTGGGCAACAACGCTCTAGAAGGTATGCACGAGGTCATGACCGCCCTCCTCGCCTGGCGTGATGCGCTGAAACAGACGCATCGCGACCCGGCCTTTGCGATCGACCATCCGACCATGAATGTCGGCCACATCCATGGCGGCGACAACTTCAATCGCATCTGCGGCCACTGCGAGTTGCACATCGATATCCGCCCACTGCCGCATCAGGACCCTGAGCAATTGCGCGCCGAACTCCGCGAACGCGTCGCGCCGATCGCCGAGCGGCGTGAGCTCGTGCTCGAGATCGCGCCGCTGTTTCCAAGCATCCCGCCGGCAGAGACTGCCGCCGGGGCCGCGATCGTACAGGCCGCCGAGGCGCTTACCGGCCATCGCGCGGAGAGCGTCAGCTTCGGCACCGAAGCGCCGTTCCTGAATGCGTTGGGGATGGAGACCATCGTCTTTGGTCCGGGCGATATCGAGCAGGCGCATCAGCCCAACGAGTATCTTGCGCTAGAGCGCATTCCGCCGATGCTCGGCTATCTGCGCCAACTGATTCAACGCTTCTGCGTCGACGACGGGGGCGCCCTGTGATGCCAGCTGGCCAACGTGCCGAGTGGGTGCCGAGTGGGTGCCGAGTGGATGCCGAGTGGGCGCTACCTGATGACGGACGCAAACCGTCACGCGGCACAAGGCGCAGCCGTGATGACCTCGGCAGACTGCGGCGATGTCTGTCGCCGCTGCCGAAACCGCGCCCAGATATGCTCGTGGATGGCGTAGCCGACCGTATTGACCAATGGCTCAATCAGGGCCACCGCGCCACCGACGACGATATCGCCAGTCAGGCTGTAGGCGACAGCAAAGGCGACACTAAAATGCATCACAGCGAAGGTCAGGGTCTTGATCATGGTGGAACCTCTTGCGTCTGCTGACTCGAGGCGCTAATGATAATCGCTCTCATAAAAATATCCAGACGATCATTCTGATGGCATCGATCGTCAGAGCCGATCATGGTGACTGGCCCCAACGCCAGCTGATCCTGCTCGATGGCGAGCGTGAGCGCGGCCTGCAAACCGCTGCTGAGCTCATCGCCAAGCGCCAGCCAGAGCGACTGGTCTGGGTCAGTAACGCACCCATGCCGGACAGGATTTCCGAAGTGTTCCCCGTTGGGGCCTCTCGGCCGGCATCCAGCTCAGCATCCAGCTCAGCATCCAGGCCGGCATCCAGGCCGGCATCCAGGCCAGTATCCAGATCCAGGCCAATATCCAAACCGCTGTCCCAGCCGTTCTCGCGCGCGAGCAAGAGCGCAACCCACAGCTTCATCGCCGCGGCCATCCCGCCCGCCAAGGTCCAGCGGCTGCTCGGTGGCGAGTGCGATCTGCTGGTGATGGACTTCTGGACGGGTCTCGATGCCGACGCCATCGGCGCAGCAGTCGGCAGCCTGCGCGGCGGCGGCCTGTTGCTGTTGTTGAGCCCCGAGCTCGCCGATTGGCCGAGCTGGGTAGACCCAGAGGCCGCCCGCATTGCGGTGCATCCCTTCTCCGCGGCCGAGGTCGGAACCCGCTTCATCGCACGTCTTGCCCGGCTGCTGCAGGCCTGTGCTGCGGTTGAGCGGCTCGAGGGACTCGATGGACTTGGGCCCGGAGGAGGTGCCGATGCCCGACAAGCGGAAGACAGGTTCAGGCTCCAACATCTGACAACCGATCAGCCGAGCGCGGCGCTCACGCCCGCCCCCTCAGCCACAAGGTCCGCCGCCGGTGGTGAGGGCGCGCATGACCCAGTGAGCAGGATGGAGCCATCAGGCCAATCCATAGGCCAATCTGCAGGCCAATCTGCAGGCCAATCTGCAGGCCAATCTGCAGGCAGATCTGCAGGCAGATCAGCAGGCAGATCAGAAAGCCGATTAGCAGGCCTATTTACCGACCGATCAGCAGGCCAGTCCAAGACTGCCACATCGGCGACCGGTCCATCTGCAGGGCGCCGGTCGGCAGAGGCGGAGGCGTTTGACGCCGACGAGCAAGCCGAGCAGGCACGCCTTACCAACGCGCAAGCCGAGCAGGCACGCCTTGCCCAGGATAGAGCTCGGCCGGCAACCGCCGATCAAGCTGAGGCGATTGCAGCCATCTGCACGCTGGCCGCAGGTCGCGCACGGCGACCGCTGGTGCTCACCGCCGACCGCGGCCGCGGTAAGTCGGCCGCGCTCGGGATCGCTGCCGGTCGCCTCATCGCGCAGCACCGCTTACAGATCATCGTCAGCGCCCCAAGGCGCAGCGCGGTCGACACCCTATTCGAGCATGCACATGCGGCGTTCAAGCAGACGAATACCACACAGGGCGTAGAATCGGCCGCGGAGTTGGAGCACTTACTCCGCTTTCAGGCGCCAGATACAGTGCTCGCGACCACCCCAACCGCTGATCTGCTGCTGATCGACGAGGCCGCCGGGATTCCAGCACCCTTGCTCGAACCACTGTTGATGCACTATCGGCGGATCTGCTTCGCGACCACGGTACACGGCTATGAGGGCAGCGGACGCGGCTTCGAGATCCGCTTTCGCGCCCTACTCGATCAGCGCACACCGGGCTGGCAGGCACTGCGACTGAGAACGCCGATCCGCTGGAGCCAAGGCGATTCCGTCGAACTGTTGATGAACCAGCTGTTACTGCTCGATGCCGAACCGGCATCGGATGCGCAGGTTGCCGACGCCGATCTCACGGCGGTGCAGTTCGTGCTGCACGACCGCGACGCCTTGGCCGCAAACGAGCCCCTGCTGCGACAGCTGTTTGGGCTTCTGCTGCTCGGTCACTATCAGACCCGACCAAACGACCTCCGCCACCTGCTCGATGGCCCGAATCTCTCGGTGGCAAGCCTGTGTGTCGACGGGCTGGTGCTGGCGACCGCGCTGATTGCTCGTGAAGGCTGGCTGGAGCCTGCACTCATCCAGCCGATCTTTGAGGGTCGCCGGCGACCACGCGGACACCTGCTGCCACAAACCCTGTCCGCTCATGCTGGGCTGCGCGAGGCGCCACGGCTGGGCCATGCGCGGATCGTGCGCATCGCCGTGCATCCTGCAGCGCGGCGGCGTGGACTCGGGCGGCGGCTGATCGAAGCCGTCGCCGCACGGGCGCGCCAGGATGGGCTCGACGTCTTCGGCGCAAGCTTCGGCGCCAGCACCGAGTTGCTGAGCTTCTGGCACCATTGTGGCCTCGCGCCGCTGCATCTCGGCACGCGCCACAACGCCGCGAGCGGCGCGCGGGCGGTGGTGGTGCTGAAGCCGCTCAGCCCCGCTGGGGCCGGCTTGATCGAGCACGCGCGTCAGCGCCTCGACCGGGATCTACCGATCCTGCTCACCGGCCCGCTCCAAGACGCCGAGCCGGCACTGATCGCGGCGCTGATCCAGGAAGCGGCTTGCCGGCCTCAGCGCATCGATCCGGCTCAGGAGATCACCCCTCGTCAGGCCGCCAATCCCGCCCGGGAGGTCAGCCCCTGTCAAAATATCGATCCCGATCAGGAGATCGACGCTCGTCAGGACATCGATCACGATCGGGAGATCGACGCTCGGCAGATCACCAATCACGATCGGGAGATCGACCCAGAGGATTGGCAGCAGATCGACGCCTTCGCTGACGCGCACCGCGGCGTCGAGGCGGCATTGCCGGCGCTCGCGCGACTGGTTCGCGCGCATCTCGCCGTCGCACCTAATGCGCATAGTGAGGCCAACGTCGATCAGGCGTCACCACCGCCGACGATGAAGCACTTGGAACCGGGTCAACTCTCGACATCACAGCGCGATCTGCTCATCCTCAGCATCCTGCAACGCCGTAGTCCGCAGACCATCATCGCTACCCTTGGACTCAGCGGGCGCGCTGAATGGCTCCTGCTGTTGCGTGAGGCGATCGCTGCGCTGCGCTCACTGACGCTCACTCGGTCGCGAAAGAGGGTAATGTAGCGCTCCAGCATGGCCGCACCGTCAGCAGACATCATTGCGTCGCGCCAGAAGCCCCTTATTCGGAGATGAAGCCCATGACCCCCGCCACGCTGCAGTTGAAAAAAGACCAGGAACGACGCATCCTGGCCGGACATGATTGGGTCTATAGCAACGAGATCGATACCGGTCAGACCCCGCTGAAGCCGCTCGAGCCAGGCCAGCCGGTCGAGGTGCTCTCCAAGCGCGGTCGCTGGCTTGGCTATGGCTACGCAAATCCGCGTTCACTGATCGCCGTGCGCATCACCAGCCGCCACCGGGAACATCCCTTGACCGCCTCGCTGTTCGTCACGCGCATCCAGCATGCGCTGGCGCTGCGAGAGCGGCTTTATCCAACCCCGTTCTACCGACTGATCCATAGCGAGGGTGACGCCCTGCCTGGCCTGATCGTCGACCGCTACGGCGACCTCCTTGTCGTGCAGATCACTACGGCGGGCATGGAGCGCGAGCGCGGCAACCTGCTCGCAGCGCTTGAGCAGGTGGTGCGCCCAGCGCGCATTCTGTTGCGTAATGACACGGCGGTGCGTGAGCAAGAAGGGTTGGAGCAGGGGACCGAGTGGGTACTTGGCGAGGATCAGGGCGACATCGAGCTCAGCGAGGACGGCTTGCGCTTTCAGGTCTCGCCCGCCCAGGGTCAGAAGACCGGCTGGTTCTTCGATCAGGCCGATAACCGTCGCCTGCTGCATCGGCTTGCCCCGCACGGCTCGGTGCTCGACTGCTGCTGTTATCTCGGCGCCTGGGGCTTACAGGCTGTCGCCACCGGCGCCAGATCGGTGACCTGTATCGATAGCGCTGCGAGTGCGCTCGCGGCGGTGCAGAGCAATGCGGCGCTCAACGGCCTGCAGGGGCGCATCAGCACCCTCCAAGGCGATGCCTTTGATGCACTGCGGTCGCTACGCGACGACCAGACCCGATTCGCGATGGTGATCCTAGACCCACCGGCCTTCATCAAGCGCCGCCGAGACGAAGCGGAGGGACAGCGCGCCTATCAGCGGCTGAATCGACTCGGCCTCGAGGTGCTCGAGCCTGGCGGGCTCTTACTGACCTCGTCCTGCTCCTTCCACATGGGCCGCGAGGCCTTCGTGCAGACTGTCCAACAGGCAGCGCGTCGGTCAGGACGTCGGCTGCAGCTGCTGTTCTCGGGCAGCCAGGGTCCGGATCATCCGATCCATCCAGCGATTCCAGAGACCGCGTACCTGAAGACGCTGGTGTTGCGGGCATTGGACTAAGGCGATTTCTGTCAAAGGCATGGCGCCGCGCCAGCCTGGCAGATGCATCGAGCGGGATTCACATTAAGAACCGCCCATCAAGGCTGGCCGATTTGATGCCACTAGCACTGGGTTCTCGGGCAGCTGAGACCGGGCAGCTTACGCTTGCGAGCAGTCAGTGGGATGAACCGAGCGCGCTAGGACCAACGCATCTCGAAGATGCAGGCGTCGGCGCCCATGGCCTGGCATTGGGTCTCTGTGACCTGGGTACGCCGGTTCACCAGGGTGGTGAACAGGCGCTCAAAGGCACCACGATAGAAATCGCAGATCGGAACATCGGCCTGGCTACCGCGACACAGCGGACAGTCTTCGATGCGGACCCGCACCGGCCGACCGATGGTGTAACTGAAATGCCCACTGCCGGAGAAGGTCCAGGCGTGTTTGCCGACCGCCTTCAGCAACATGCCGCTGGCTGGCCCCGACGGCAACAGCTTGAGGATGCGCTGAGCCGGCTTTGGAATACGATGTGCAAGCAGGTAGTCGCCAGTGCGCAGGCCGGCGTCATGGGCGATAGCGGCGGCGGTTTCAGCCTCCAGCTCGGCCCGCAGCGCTTGTTGCAGCGCGGTGACGTCGCGCTCGTCAACCATCGTCTCCGGCGGGTCGGCAAGATGATGCGTCAGGCCGGCTGCGGCGAAGACCGCATCCGCTGAGCCACGCACCGCGATCAGCGCCTCGGCGACGCGGGTAATGGCGTTGGGTCCGATCCTCACGATCGTCCCGCTATCGTTGAGAGAGCTCATAGGCTGCGCGAAAAGTGCCAGCGCGAACGATCCCACTCGAAATAGGCACCGTGCTCGCTGCAGAGCGTCCGTAAGAAGTAACGCCCCGAGGAGGTAATGCGCAATCGGTCAGGCTCAACCTGAACTAGACCGTCCGAAGCATAACTCGCGAGCCGCGCGTATTCGTCGTCAAGACACCCTGCCGCGATCTCCGCCGGCAGCTCGAGATTACAGATCATATGCTCGATCGCGTCACGGCGCCGCCGGTCGCGGTCGCCGACGCGATGTCCGCGCGCAACCGGCAACTCGCCACCTCGTACACGCGCCTCCCAGGTGTTGATATCGACCTCGTTTTGCACGCAGAATCCACCGACATCGCCAATCGCGGCGCTGCCAAAGCCCAGCATATGGTCGGTCTCAATACCGGTGTAGCCGATGCAGTTGCGCCTTAGACGACCTTCCTCCTGTGCAATTGCCAACTCATCAGTATCCAGCGCAAAGGCATCAAGACCAATCCAGGCGTAGCCGGCACCGGTAAGTGTATTCACGGCCCGGTGGAAGAGTCCCTGACGCTCACTCGCCGAGGGCAAACGATGCGCATCAATCGCATATTGGTGGGTACCACTGGCGGTGGTGCGAGCATAGCCAAAGCAGGAGATGCGGTCGGGGGCGAGATCGACGATCGCATCTAAGGTGTCCTGGAAGCTGGCCTCGGTCTGCTCAGGCAGACCGTAGATCAGATCAAAGCCAATCGCATCAAACCCGGTCTCGCGCGCCATCGCATAGACATCGCGGATGAGATCGATCGATTGCAGACGCCCAATGGCGCGCTGAACCTGTGGGTTTAGATCCTGGACGCCGAGGGTGATACGCCGATAGCCCAAGGCATGCAGCAGATCAAGCTGACCTGCCGACGCACGGCGCGGATCGCACTCGATGGAGAGATCGGTATCGGGAATCACACGAAAACGACGCTCGATGATCTCGGTCAACCGCGTCAATTGGGCATCGTTGAGGTAATTGGGTGTTCCGCCAGCAAGATGGAGCTGCAGCACGTCATGCTGACCCTGGAGGTGCTCGGCAACCAAGGCCATCTCTTGATCCATCGCCTCGAGATAGCGATCGATCCAAGCCGTATCATGGGTCACCGTCGTGTTGCAGGCGCAATAGAGGCAGCGTCCGGGACAGAACGGAATATGGATATAGAGCGAAAGGGTCTCGTCTGGATGCTGGGCGATGCTCCTGAGTGCGCCCTCGTATTCCATGCTATCGAGGTTTTCTTGCCAGGACGCAGGCGCGCTCGAAGACTGGGCGTACAGTGGTCCCAGCTCAGCGATTCGGGCCAGCTGTTGCGGTGACACCTCCGTTGGGGCGAAGTTGGACATGAGAGAACCTCAATGATGCGGGGGCGAAGGGAATCAAAGCCACACAGCTCCTTAGATCCGCATGCTTGTTATCGATCCGGACCTGACCTCTGCGGACGCGGTGACACCGGCTGCGTCTCCGTGCCGACAAACTTAGTGAACCCGACCTCTGTGGGCGTTGACGCATATCAACGCACCGGCTAATCCACCGTTTCCTGATCAACCGCCTCCAGCACGATGGGGGTAGAAATGCTAGCGCGATCGCCAGAGGTGGTCACCCAGCGCCAGAGGGCCGCATCGGCCAAGGGTAGCACCAAAAACCAATGCTCAAGAATCGCCAGTGCCAACAGGGTTGCCGCCAGGATCAACGACACACCAGCAAAGCTTGTCGGCGGCAGTTCCAGCGCCGCTTCGACCAGCAATGACATCACCACTGTTGCGACGCTGACCGAGACCGGAAACAGCAGATTCATCGGCCGCTTACGAAGATAACTGGTGATGAAGCGAACATGCTCCGGAAGCCAATCTTCGTTCAGATTCGGGACACCCAGGAACAGATTCAACTTCGCACTCCAGCGCATCAGCCAAAGGATCACGAAGGTCCAGGTCCCGAGCTGATTAGCCGCATCCCAGGTCACAGCGATCAACAACGCAGCGATCAACAGGAGCAAGAGCTCATGGTAGATACTGGTCCCGAGCGCCAAGCGAAACCGTTGCCAACCGGCACAGTTCGGAGGACAGGCCTGCTTGTGCGGTCCGGTTACCAGGCCCATGAAATAGACCATCTCGAGCCAGCCCCAAACGAGAACGCCAGCCGTGAAGCCGAGATAGGCACCCCAGAGGTTATCCTGATCGCGCACCAAAGCCATGACCCCGACTAGCACGAGCATCAACACTGTCGCTGCCATCAAACTGAAACGATAAGTGCGCTGCGGTAGCCCATTCAGATAGAGGATGACACCGGTGCTGAACCACCAAAGGAATAACGCATAGCCGATCGCCAGGGTGTAGGTCGACATTCGGACCCTAGTCTTCAGTCGCGGGGGTCAGTGCAACCACATCGGCAAGCGGCTTGGGCTCGACGCGCAGAAGGGGAGTGAACGAGGCCATGTTGGTCGGGCCGAAGGCGCGAAGATCAATCTCGGTACCCACACTCGGATCACGAAAGACTAGCCGACGGTCCTCGAGCAGTGCGAGCTGGTAAGGCGCATCGAGCGGCAGATCACGGGCCTTGCGATCCCGCACCATACCGCGCATGACCCCCATCGCAAAACCATCAGCCCCAGACTCCAACAGACCGAGCACGGCTTCACGATCGGCACCACTTGGACCCGGCAAGGCCACCATCGTCACCCCACCGCCAAGCTCTTCGAACACCAGTTCCCGGGCCTCGATCACCGGTGCAAACGGCATCTCGACCCCGCCCACCCCCGTCAGGCGGACCATAGCGGCCGCCGCGATAACAAAGGTGATTAGCAGCGCAGCGCCGATCAACACGCCGCGCGGAAAGGGGCGGCCCTCAAATGGGTCGCTCATCGCTGTAATCCTCGCCGCAAGATTGAAGTAAAAACGTCATCGCACTCAAGGCGAGACGAGGCGTAGCAGACTGATCATTGACCACCCGCCTTCGCAGCAGAGGGCTCCAGCGAGGACTCACTCGCAGGCGCGCTGTGCTCTCGGTCTGTGTCCAGGGTCTGCTCGGTCACGGTCTGCTCGGTCACGGCCTTAGCCTCGGCTGCCATCTCGGCAGTGGCCGAGCGCAACGCTTCAGCCAAGATATCGGCCACCTTCGCCGCTTCGGGGATACTCCGCAACATCGGCTGTGCGTTCGAGAACTGCCATGGACGCACATTCGGCCACATGATCAAGTAGCTGACATTCTGACCTTTACTAAGCACCAGCGGAATGTCCCCGGAGCCATCCGGATAGGTTCGTAGACCAGCACTTTCGACGATCTTAAACGGAATATTGACCGCCATCGGCAGGGCAACGCCAAACCGGATGACCACTCGGTAGTCGGTAATGCTATAAACCGTTGACCGGCTATAGAGCATGGCCAGCAGAGTCAGGATACCGGTTGCCAAGAGGCCCAAGGTGGCTAGCCAAAGCGCCGATAAGATCACCGTCGGGGCCGGGGCACCGCCCACTAGCAGAAACACGACCCGCAGCACGATCAGTACGCCAAAGTAAAACGCAACTGATCGCACATAGAAAGCGCGCCTGGCCAAGACGCGCCAATGTGGCGCGCCCTGCCAGCGGAGCGCCTCCCCCGGGGGGAGGTTCTCCGGCAAGCCGTGAATCGGCTCGAAGGCAAACTCACTCACAGAAACGGCTCCGCGCGCTCTGGGGTGGCATACAGGGTTCCAGCACCATAGTAAGCGGTGACCATATCCTCTTCACGCATCGTGATTTGGTCATAGCTCTTCAGGGTCGGCACGCCAGCGAACTGAGCGCCCGTGAGGCTGTTAACGTCAACATAGCCCTTCTTGCCTTTGACCACACACATGGTGATCGGTAGCAGCACCCGCTTGCCGCCCGCCGCCTCGAGCTCGAGGTAACGGATCTGAGGCTCGGACTGATCGACCCAGAGCTCCTTAACGGTGCCGCCTTGCGCACCATCACAACCAAGCACCGGCATGCCGCGCGGATCAGGATCTTTGTCGACGACCGTGAAGTGCTTGGCAACACGCATCGGCACGATCCTTGCTCGACCATCCTCGGTCAGGTCTGGCTCATCGAGTCGCATCGCATAGGAGCCAGGTCCTACATTGGCCTTCATGGGATCGCCAACTGGCGCTAGTGGAGCGCCCGGGAAAGGAGCGATCGGCGCGGCATTGACCTTGTATTGCGCCTGTTCAGGACCCGGCTTCACGACCTCAAGACCCGTGTGCGGCATCAGGAAGGTTTTAGGCTTCGGCATTGGCGGGAAGCCTTCCATCATCTTCACGCCGCGCAGGCGCTGGGACTCGACCGGGTAGCCTTCACGTTTGTCTTCGCGACGAATCCAGAAGATGAGCGCGAAGAAGAAGAACCAGAACGCATAAAGCGTGAGCTGAGCAACATCGATGTAGTTGGTAATCGCACCAGTAGGCATCGGATAACCTCCGTTGGCAAGGTGACTTAAGGAAGCTCGGTCAATCCGAACTTCGAGGAAGACCGCGCAGCGTGACCGCCCTTCAGGGCAAGCGGTCCGATTGCGATCAGGGTTGCGAAGAGCAGCAAGATCTCCAGGTTATAAACAAAGGCATAGCCGACGGCTTGATTTTGAATCAAACCTTCGCCGAAGGCTCCCGAAGAGGTGATCGTTGTCACGAGATCGCGGAGCGTACCGCCGAGGAACATCGCGAGACCATAAGCGGTGGCTTGGACCGCGCCCCAAGCCCCTAGTGCTAGGCCGCTTCCTTCGACATCAGCCAGGTTCATTGCAGCACTCAGGGTGCCGACCGCGAACAGCCCGCCGCCAAATCCGATCAGCAGCGCCCCAAAGCGAAACAGCAACGGCGAGCCGAGCGGATCAGCGGCAATCACAGCGATAAAGGCAAGGATGCCGATCAGCGCTCCGGCCACTGAGATGCGGTAATAGTCTACGCGGCGTCCGAGCAGGTAAGCCGCTAGCCCAAACGCCGCCAGCGTACCTAAGGCCCAGACTGCGGTCAGACGCGTGGTCTGCGAAACGGTCAGGCCAAGCACCTGCCCACCGTAGGGCTCGAGCAGGATATCCTGCATCTGAAAGCCCGCGGTGCCGAGGCCAAGTGCAACCAGCAAGCGGGTTGCGCTGCCAGCCTGAATGAAGTGGGCCCAGGTCTCAGCGAAGCGCGGCGGCTCCTTATGCGCTTGACGGTCGGCCTTGATCTGCTCGACGCGGTCGCGATTGATCGATTCCTGTTTCCACAGCGCGACCATGTTAAAGACCACGGCCACCAGCGCCGCACCCTGCAGCACACCGATCAAGCGCTGGTTCGACTGGCTGACGCTCATCTCGTCAAAACCACTCAGCAAGGCGCCAAAGACCAACGAAGCGACCAGCATGCTCAGATTGAGCACGACGAACAGCAAGGCGATCACGCGCGGACGCGTCTCCTCGTTGGCTAGGTCAGTGGCCAGTGCCAGACCCGCGGTCTGTGTCGTGTGCAGCCCGGCACCGGCAACCAGGAATGCAAACCCGGCCGCCAGCCAGGTGACAAAGGTCGGCACACTGCCGCCTTCGGCCATGAGCAACAACGCAAAGGGCATGATCGCCAGTCCACCGAATTGCATCAGGGTGCCGAACCAGATGTAAGGCACCCGGCGCCAGCCAAAGGCGGACTTGTGATGATCGGATTTAAAGCCAATCAGGGCACGGAATGGGGCTACTAGCACCGGCAATGCGACCATCAGCCCGATCAACCAAGGCGGAACGCCCTTCTCAACCACCATGACACGATTCAAGGTGCCATAGAGCAACACCATCATCATGCCGACCGAAGCCTGAAACAGCGCCAGCCGGAGCAATCGTGCGAGCGGCAACTCCCTCGTCGCCACATCCGAAAACGGCAGAAGCTTCGGCAGAACCTCTTGGTAAAAGAGGCGCTTGAGCTCTTCCGTCGAAGACGACATCGCTAATTGGTCTCCGTGCAGCGGCGCAGCTCGAGCGCCTGCGAGGTGTAGAAACCTTTCGCGACCCGCTGGCTGCGACCAATCTCCCAACCATCAAACCAAGCCGACGCTCGGATACGAGCTTGCATCATCGACTCAGGGATCGGAATGATCGCCGGCGAGCGGTCGCTACGGGGAAAGAACTGACCGACGGCGTGCATCAAGGCGAGTGCTGGCGTGCGCGGCGCATAGGTGAATAGCACCGAGGTACGCGCGCGCTCGACGAAGCCAGCGATCACGTCGAGGGCGTCTTCAAGCTCGTAGTGGATAATGCTATCCATCGCCACGATGTGATCGAAATCACCCTGTTCCGGCGCCAGCATGTCGCCGACCGCGAAGTCGATCTGCCCCGGCAGATCGCTCGGCAGGCGTTCACGCGCATGCTCGATCAGCGTCGGCGACAGATCCACCGCGTAGACCTCCGCACCGCGCCGTGCCGCCTCAACCGACAACAGCCCAGTGCCACAGCCGGCATCGAGCAGGCGCTTGCCACTGAGATCCGTCGGCAGCCAGCTGAGCAGGGTCGCGCGCATCCGATCGCGACCGGCACGCACGGTGGCTCGGATGCCGCTCACCGGGGCATCCGAGGTCAGTCGCTTCCAGGCGTCAACCGCGGTGCGGTCGAAATAGGACTCGACCTGGTTACGGCGTTCTTGATACGAAGGGTTGGGCATCGTGGTTACTCGGTCGCGGCGCTCAATCGAAGCCCAGGAAGTCAAACAGATCGCGATCACGCATCGGGGTCACCTCGAGCGGCGCGGGCCCAGCCAACAGCGTCTCGGCCAGCTGCAGGTACTGCTGCTGGGCGTGCGCCACGTCCGGATCATCGGCGTCCATCTCGAACAGGGTCGCCTTGCGCAGCCGCGAGCGGCGGATCACATCCAGCGCCGGCAGATGCGCCATGGTCTTGAGGCCAGTGGCGGCATTGAAGCGATCGATCTGATCGGTCTCATCGCTGCGGTTAGCGATGACGCCGCCGATGCGCACCTTGTAGTTCTTGGCCTTGGCCAGGATCGCAGTTGAGATGCGATTCATCGCGAAGATCGAATCGAAGTCGTTGGCGGTGACGATCAGCGCGCGGTCGGCATGCTGCAGCGGCGCGGCGAAACCGCCGCAGACGACATCGCCGAGCACATCGAAGACGACGATATCGGTGTCGTCGAGGATGTGATGTTGCTTCAGCAGCTTCACGGTCTGACCGACGACATAGCCGCCGCAGCCGGTGCCGGCCGGTGGTCCACCCGCCTCGACGCACATCACGCCGTTGTAGCCGTCGTAGACGAAGTCTTCGAGCCGCAGCTCCTCGGCATGAAAGTTGACCGACTCGAGCACATCGATGACGGTCGGCACCAGGCACTTGGTCAGGGTGAAGGTGCTGTCGTGCTTCGGATCACAGCCGATCTGCACCACCCGTTTGCCGAGCTTGGAGAAGGCGACCGAGAGGTTGGAGCTGGTCGTGCTCTTGCCGATGCCACCCTTGCCGTAGACCGCAAAGACCAGCGCCTTGTCGATGCGCTCACTGGGATCGAGCTGCACCTGAACGCTGCCTTCGCCATCGAGCCTGGGGTCGGCGCTCCTCGGCGCGCCGCGCTGCGCATCACCGCAGTCGGGCGCATCACAATAGCCCTGAGCAGGCGTTGCCGCCGGCTTGCCGCCACCGTAGATCGTGGTTGGCAGGTCGTCGAGGGTCATGCCGCGACTCCTTCGGTGATGCCTTCGAGGCGGTCTTCGAGCTCTTCGCCAGCCTGACGCAGGGCTTCCAGGGTCTCGGCGTCCGGCGCCCAGTAATTGCGCTCATGGGCCTCGATCAGGCGCTGCGCGACCTTGGCCGAAGCGGTTGGATTGAGCGCGGCGAGGCGCTCACGCATCTCCTCATCGAGCACGAAGGTCTCGGTCATGCGCTGGTAGACCCAGGGCGCGACCTGGCCGGTGGTCGCGGACCAGCCCATGGTGTTCGTGACATGGACCTCGATCTGGCGCACGCCCTCGTAGCCGTGCTCGAGCATGCCCTCGTACCACTTTGGATTCAGCATCCGAGTGCGGGTCTCGAGCGAGACCTGCTCGGCAAGCGTCCGCACCTTGCCATCGCCGCGCGTCTGATCACCGATGTAGACCGGCACATCGCCGCCCTTGGAGCGACTCACCGCGCGGCTGATACCACCGAGGGTGTCGAAATAATGGTCGACCGAGGTTACACCCAATTCAACCGAATCCAGGTTCTGATAGGCCAGCTGCACATCGCCGAGCACACTGTTGAGCAGCTCAGCCTGGCGCACCGGCGCACCGGCACGGCCATAGGCAAAGCACTTGCGGCGGGTGTAGGTCTCGGCCAGCTCGTCCTCCTCATCCCAACCGCTGTTGTCGATCAGATGATTGACGTTGGAGCCGTAGGCGCCATCGGCGTTACTGAATACGCGCAGTGCGGCGGTCTCGAGATCGCAGTCATGGGTCTGCTGGTAGGCCAGCGCGTGCTTGCGCACGAAGTTCTGCTCGAGCGGCTCGTCGGCCTCTGCAGCCAAATAGGCAGCCTCTGCCAAGAGTTTAGTCTGTAACGGCAAAAGGTCACGGAAGATGCCCGAGAGGGTCATGACGACATCGATTCGTGGACGCCCAAGCGTCTCCAGCGGCATCAGCTCGGAGCCACAGACCCGCCCGTAGCTATCCAGCCGCGGTTTCGCGCCCATCAGCCAAAGTGCCTGCGCGATCGGCCCACCCTCGGTCTTCAGGTTATCGGTACCCCAGAGCACCAACGCAATCGACTCAGGAAGCGCGTTGTTGTCCTGAGTATGGCGGTCAAGCAGCTGCTGCGCATGGCGCGCCCCTTCGCGCACCGCGAACGGGCTCGGGATGCGGAATGGATCAAAGCCGTGCAAATTGCGGCCAGTCGGCAGGATCTCTGGCGTGCGCAGCAGATCACCACCAGGCGCTGGCCGGACAAAACGCCCTTCAAGCGCGCGCATGATCGCCGGCAGTTCATGATCTTCGTTGAGCAGCTTGTCGTAGCTCGCCAGATCTTCCATCAGCTTCAGGCTGGCTTCGGTGACCTCCATGCCGCCCTTCTGCAGCGCCAAGGCTGGCGCACCGCCGTTGACCAGCGCCTCGACTGCGCCGCGCTTGAGATCAAACGGATGCTCAGGATCGATGCGCGACTCGGCCACTGCCATCAACATATCCAGCCGCTCAGTCGGATTCGGCGGCTGACCAACCACATGCAGACCATGCGGGATCAGCGTGTATTCGAGTTCGAGTAGCTCATCAGTGAGGCGCTGGATGCGCTCGCCGGCGCTGGCATCCCACTCTGGCTCGTCATCCGTGGCCATCGTCGCCAAGTCCAGTTCGGCCGCTTGCGCCTGGATCAGCGAGGCGAGCTCATTGCGCTCCTCGTCTGACGCATCCGGGGCCAGTGTCCGCCAGCGCTCGATCGAGCCCTTGAGGTCGACCAGCCCACGATAGAGCCCGGCATTGGCGATCGGCGGCGTCAGATAGCTGATCAGGGTCGCGGCCGCGCGGCGTTTGGCAATGGTGCCCTCGGAAGGGTTGTTCGAGGCGTAGAGATAGAGGTTCGGCAGATCGCCGATCAGCCGATCCGGCCAGCAGGCGCCGGACATCCCCGCCTGCTTACCGGGCATGAACTCGAGTGCGCCATGGGTGCCGAAGTGCAGCACCGCGTTGGCGGCAAAGTCCTCGCGCAGGAAGCGGCAGAAGGCACTGAAGGCATGGGTCGGCGTGAAGCCCTTGTCGAACAGCAGGCGCATCGGGTCGCCTTCGTAGCCAAAGCTCGGCTGGACGCCAACGAAGACATTCCCGAACTGCTCGCCGAGCACGAAGATCGAGGCGCCATCGCTCTGCTGTTTGCCCGGGGCCGGTCCCCACTGCGCCTCGATCTCGGCCAGATAGGGCTCACGACGGACATGGTCGTCCGCCGGGATGCGGGTAAACACGTTGGCATGCGCGCCATATTGGCTCGCATTGCCATTGATGATGCGCTCGCGCAGCAGATCGACGTTCTCCGGAACCTCGACCTGGTAGCCCTCGTCCTTCAGCCCTTGCAGGGTGCGATAGAGCGAGGCGAACACCGACAGATAGGCTGCCGTACCGGTATTGCCGGCATTAGGCGGGAAGTTGAACAGCACGATCGCGATCTTGCGGTCCTTGGTCGGTGTCTGCCGCAGCTTGATCAGGCGCGCCACGCGGGCGGCCAAGGTGTTGGCACGCTCGGGATGCGGCTGCATGTCGCGGGTGCGGTCGGTGCCGGCCGCGGCCGAGCGACCACCGAAGACGATCGGACCAGTGGAGCCGTCGAGTTCGGGAATCGCGACCATCATGGTCGCCTCGACCGGCATCAGCCCGCGCTCCGAGGCCTGCCACTGCTCTAGGGTCTGGAACTCGACCGGATGCGCGGCGATATAGGGCACATCGAGCCGAGCCAGCACCTCTTGCGCCGCTGCCGCGTCGTTGTAGGCCGGCCCACCAACCAGCGAGAAGCCGGTCAACGAGACCACCGCGTCGACCACGCACTTGCCATTGCGGAAGAAGAATTGATCGACGGCCGGCCGGGCGTCGAGGCCACTGGCAAAGGCCGGGATCACCCGTAGGCCCTTGGCCTCGAGCGCCTTGATCACGCCATCGTAGTGACCGGTATTGCCGGCCAACACATAGGAGCGCATCACAAGCAGCCCAACGGTGCCGGTAGCCTGCTTGCTCGCGGGCAGCTTACTGACCTGATCGGTGATCCGCCCGCGCATGCGCGGATGAAAGACACCCACCTCGGGATACTCGGCCGGTGGTGCGGCCTTGAGCTTGCCGCGAAACACCTCGCGTGGACCGCTGGCATAGCGATCGAGCAGCAGCCGGACCATGTTGGCGACGTTCTCGTCCGAGCCCGCCAGCCAATACTGCAGCATCAAAAAGTAGGCGCGGACATCTTGAGCGGTGCCCGGGATGAAACGCAGGATCTTCGGGATGCGGCGCAGCATCGCCATCTGGCGCGCGCCATCGCTGCCGCTTTTGCCGTCTTTGCTCTCCGCCGAGCGATTACCGCGCAGCTTCTTCAGGATCGCCATCGGCCCGCTCTGCGAGCCGTCCATGGTGAACTTGCCGAGCCGGGTCAGGCGCATGATCTCGCCAGCGGACATGCAGCCGACCATCGCATCGCAGTGATCACGCCGTGCCTGCAGCGCCGGCAACACCGCCTTGATGTGATCTTCCATGAACAACATGGTGGTGACGACGATGTCGGCCTTGGAGATGTCAGCGCGACAGCGTTGCAGCTTGCACTCGCCATTCGCCGAACAACGGCCGCAGAGATCCGCTTCGCGCGCGACGCCGCCGCAACGCTCTAGGCCGTCTTTGTTGTCATCCCATTCAGCGGCGGCGTGCAGGGTCAGATTGAGCCCCGGCAACTGCTGTTTCAGGGCCGGACGCGCGCGCTCGACCGCACTCGCCAAATGGCTGTCCAGGGTCACAATGACAACGTTGACAGGGGTCGTATCAACGACCGAAGTAGGCTTTGGCATCGTAAAGTGTCTCAACCGTTATTCTGGCGACACCGCGCTCGGCGGCGAAGCGTTCTGTGTTTCGGCGGGCCTTCCCACGCACGAAGAAGGGGATCTTCTTCAGCTCCAGCTCAGCCTCGGGCTCCCAGACGGGCGCGACATCAGCCCCAATGCTGTCCGCGCTCGCGGTTGGCTCAGCCGCCGCAGGCTTAGGTGAGGGTTCCGCGCTCGCCGCGGACAGCTTGCCAGACCCGAGGTGGGAGGCAACCGCCTCGTCATGAAACTCCTCGTCTTCACGGAACATCGTGATTAGATGCTCTTCCAGGCCCATCATCAATGGATGGACCCAGGTATCGAAGATGACATTGGCGCCCTCGAAGCCCATCTGCGGGGCATAGCGCGCCGGAAAATCTTGTACATGCACCGGTGACGAGATCACCGCGCAGGGGATGCCGGCGCGCTTGGCGATGTGGCGCTCCATCTGTGTGCCTAGCACCAGCTCGGGGGCCAGATCCAGCACCGCCGACTCGACCTCGAGATAATCATCGCTGATCAGCGCCTCGACGCCGTAGCGCTCAGCGGCTGCCCGCAGCTCACGCCCGAATTCGCGACTGTAGCTGCCAAGGCCAACGACCTCAAAACCCAGCTCTTCGGTCGCGATGCGCGCGGCGGCGATCACATGGCTGGCATCACCGAAGATGAACACGCGCTTGCCGGTTAGATAGGTCGAATCGACCGAGCGCGAGAACCAGGGCAGACGGGTGCGGCCCGCCGCAATCGCGGCGCTGGTATCGATCCCGGCGACCTCGCCGACCTCGATCAGGAAGTCGCGGGTCGCGCCAACACCGATCGGCACCGTCTTCACCCAGGGTTGCTTGAACATCCGCTCGAGCCAGACACAGGTGCTTTGCGCGATCTCGGGATAGAGGCAGACATTGAAGTCGGCCTCCGGGATGCGCAGCAAGTCCTCCGGCGAGGCACCGGCCGGAGCGCTTAAATTGACGTCCACACCAGCACTGTCGAGCAGTTTCGTCACCTCAGCAATGTCATCGCGGCAGCGGAAGCCAAGTGCCGTGGCGCCCAGCAGGTTGGCTCTTGGGCGGCGACCTTCAGCGACCGGGTCCAGCCTGCGCGGCTGCTGGCCGCGCAGCAGCGTTCGAACCAGCTGATGGAAGGTCTCGCTCGCGCCCCAATGTTCCTTGCGGGTAAACGCGGGCAGCTCCAGCGGCACCACGGGACAGTCGAAACCCATCCCCTGCGCCAACGCGGCCGGCTGATCCTGCAACAGCTCGCCGGTACAGGCCTCGCCGACCAACAGCGCGCGCGGCTGAAACCGCTCGACCGTCTCGCGCAGCGTCTTGCGCACCAGCTCGGCCGTATCCGCACCCATATCGCGCGCTTGGAAGCTAGTGTAGGTGACCGGCGGGCGCTTGGCGCTGCGCGCGATCATGGTAAACAGCAGGTCGGCGTAGCTATCGCCCTGGGGCGCATGCAGCACGCAGTGCACGCCCTGCATCGAGGCGGCGATGCGGATAGCGCCCATGTGCGGCGGGCCTTCGTATGTCCAAACAGTCAGTTGCATGCTAGTGAGTGGACCCGGCGGATCAGAACGCGAGTCGGTCGCGACGGTTGAGTGGACGCACGAACAGTTCAGCCAGATCCGCGGCCTGATCGAAGCCGTGCACCGGCGAGAACACCAGCTCGATCGACCACTTGGTGGTCAGTCCCTCGGCTTCGAGCGGATTGGCCAGACCAAGCCCACAGACGGTCAGGTCTGGGCGATCCACGCGTAAACGATCAAGCTGGCGCTCCAGATCCTGCCCCTCGGTCAGCCGCAGATCCGAGGGCAGCCAGTTAAGCTCCGCCCCCATCATGCGCCGATCGAGATAGGGCACACCGACCTCGACCAGCTCCATCCCGCACTCGCGCTGCAGGAAGCGTGCGAGCGGGATCTCGAGCTGTGAGTCGGGCATGAAACTGATGCGTTTGCCAGCGAGCTGGGCGCGATAGCGCTCAAGGCCGACCGCAGCGCGCTTGGCCGCTGGCGCGGTGACCGCTTCAACCCGCGCGGCACTGATCCCGAAGGCCTCGGCGGCGGCAGCAATCCAAGCGCGCGTGCCCTCGATCCCAAACGGATAAGGTGCCTCGATCAGGGTCGCGCCGCGATCGATCAGCGCGGCGGCGGTGCCACCAACGAAGGGCTGCGCGGCCAGCAGGCGCGTCCCCGGACCCACCGGCGGCAACTCGCTCCCGCGTCGCGGCGGCAGGAAATGCAGTGAAGGGATGCCGAGTGCCTCGAACAAGCGACGGAACTGATCCTCGACCACATCGGGCAAGGTCCCGAGCACTAGGAGTGCATCGGTGCCGGCAGCGGCCTCGGGCAGCACCGGAACCAGCGCGCTCAGGCAGGTATCCTCACCCTGCGTGAAGGTAGTATCCAAACCGCTTCCGCTGTAGGCCAGGACCCGCACCCGCCCCTGCTGCTCGCGCGACAGGCGCTCGGCGGCATTGTCGAGGTCGAGCTTGATCACCTCCGATGGGCAGGAGGCGACCAGGAACAGGGTGCCGATGTCGGGACGCCGTGCGAGCAGCTCGGTCACGACTCGATCCAGCTCTTCGTTACAATCTGCCAGACCCGCGAGATCGCGATCACCGAGCACGGCAGTGGCAAAGCGCGGCTCGGCGAAGATCATCACACCCGCGGCCGATTGCAGCAGGTGGGCACAGGTGCGCGAGCCGACCACTAAGAAAAAGGCGTCTTGGATCTTGCGATGCAGCCAGACGATGCCGGCCAGACCGCAGAAGACTTGGCGCTGGCCCTGCTCGTGCTGGACCTGAAGATTGCCCGAACGAAGGTTACCCGCACTCGGGTCGCTCGAACTGGTGCCGAGGCCACTCGCAAGACAAGCCTGCGACGCCGCCGCATCCGACGTGCTGCTCGTGCCCGTCATTCAGCAACCCCCGTTGCAGCGGCCTGCTCGGCATCAAGCCGTTGCGCCGATAGACGCGCGGCGCGCAGCTTGAGGATAAATTGGGTCGCATTGATCACATAGGCGGCATAGGCCGCTAGGGCGAGCAACAGTTGCCCACGCACTTCCATGAAGCCACCGAATACCGCCACCAGATAGGCCGTATGCAACGCCAGCACGAGCATGCTAAAAACGTCTTCCCAGAAGAACGCACGGGCAAATAGGTATTTACCGAAGACGACCTTCTCCCAGATCGACCCCGTGATCATGATCAAGTAAAGGATCAAAGTTTTGATCACGACCGAGACGGTTGCGGCCATCTCACCCGCGCCCGTCGTCAGATAACGGATCACCAACACCAAGCTGACCAAGAACACCAAGAACTGCAAGGGCGCCAAGATGCCTTGAACCAGGGTCCAGGGGGTCTCGTCGCGCCGTTTACGCTCTTCTGGCGTATACAGCAGTTGATGCTGGTCATGCCTTTTCACGGGCTGACGCATTAGCCTCCTCGAACAGTGTTTGGGAATTGCCGCCGTATAAGGAATCTAGTCTGCATCCCCAAACATGTCAACTCAGCTTAACGTAAAGAATACTTGACAGATCGACGCCTCACGACTACCTAATAAGGGGTCAACGGCGTGCGCGCTGTGCTGCATGAGTGTTCGATCAATCCTGCCCTAGTCAAACACGAGGTAGGCGACACACCGCAAGGCACGCCACGTCGAACGTTGCCCGCAGTGCCGCGCAAGTCGCGGATCATTTCCCACAAAAAACAATGGGTTTTGATCATCGCCCTTCGGGCTCGGCGGGTGCAAACCGCCCCGCTGCGGTATTGGGGGAGCCGAGGTGATGACGTGAAGCGAGTTGGCGCAGGCGCTATCGCTAGAGTTCGTTGCGAAAAGAACACTGAACAGGCTCTGGACTGGTCGAAGCCCGGGGGGCTGCAGGTGGCGGCTTGGAGCGGGCTATTGTGAAGCCTTTTGACGCACCGCAAGCCGCGCTCGGAAAAGTCGACACCGACCGTGTCGCAAACCTCATCGCCGCGGTCTCAGATATCGCCCTGATCCTCGACCAACAAGGGATGATCCGCGACGTCGCCCTCGGCAACGACGAGCTCAGCGCACAGGTCTCCGACGACTGGGTCGGCCGCTCTTGGAGCGACACGGTCACTGCGGAAAGCCGCGGTCGGGTCGAGAACTTGATCACCGATGCCTTAAAGGACACTGGCGCACCGATCTGGCAGCAGATCGCCCATATCTCGCGCAGCGGCGGCGAGGTTCCCGTGCGCTATTGTGCGACCCGCCTCGGCAGTCACAATCACCTGATTGCGGTCGGTCGCGACCTCCAGGGCTTTGCCGCGCTGCAACAGCGCCTTGTCGATGCTCAACAATCGCTGGAGCGCGACTATTGGCGGCTGCGCCAGCTGGAGACCCGCTATCGGCTCCTGTTCCGGTCGTCATCGGACGCGATTCTCGTGATGGACCCAACCACCGGCAAGGTGGTGGAGGCCAACCCGGCCGCGAGCCAGTTGCTTGCGGCCGAGCCGAAGCGCCTGGTTGGGCGCCATTTTCCGGAGGGCTTCGACGAGGCCGGCACGCGCGCAGTCGAGTCGTTGATTGCGGGCGTGCGCGCCGCCGGCCGCGCCAGCGATATCAGCGCGCGTCTGCGCAATGGTATCGAGGTCAGCGTCTCCGCCGCGCTGATTCGCCAGGAGAACACCGCGTTAGTGCTGCTGCGGCTCGCGCAGACCGCAGGCGGCTCCTCGGAAGACACAATTGAGGCATCCGAGCCTCGATCGCGGCTTGCCAAGATCATGGAACGGGCACCCGATGGCATCGTGGTGACCGCACAGGACGGCCGCATCCTGAACGCGAATACGGCCTTTCTCGATCTCACTCAGGTCAACAGCGAAGATCAGGTTCGGGGCGAATCGCTCGACCGCTGGCTCGGTCGCCCTGGCGTCGACCTCAATGTATTGCTCGCCAACCTGCGCCAGCATGGCGCGGTTCGGCTGTTTGCAACCACGATCCGCAGCGACTTCGGCGCCAGTAGCGAGGTTGAGATATCAGCGGTCGCCATCCAGAACGGCGATCAACCGAGCTTCGGTTTCATCATCCGTAACGTCGACCGCCGCGTCTCGGCAGCGACCGGTAACGAACAAGCCCTACCGCGCTCAGTCGAGCATCTGACGGAGCTAGTTGGACGGGTCCCTTTAAAAGAGGTCGTGCGCGAATCCTCCGATATGATCGAGCGCCTCTGCATCGAAGCCGCGCTTGAGCTCACCGGTGACAACCGTGCCTCCGCAGCCGAGCTGCTCGGCCTGAGCCGTCAGAGTCTCTATGTCAAGTTGAGGCGCTTTGGCCTGAGCGACGCGGTCGGCGATAGCAGCGGCGATCAACCACCTCGAGACCCTTAAGGCGTCACGCCCCGGTGCCTTCCCGCTCGCGTCGACACAAGCGCGGACGCAAGACGCGGCTTGACCCTGATCAGCGTTCCTGTGCAGCACAGCGCCCGCGCCCTGGGCTTCGGGCTAAACTTGCGCGATTTCCGTCCAAACCCAACCGACCCAGACACGACCCTCTGAACCTATGATAGAGCCGGCTACCCCCGCTGCCACGGCGAACCGCCCCGAGCCCTCGGCCATCCTCGAGGTCCTACATCCCATTACCTGGTTCCCGCCGATGTGGGCCTTCGCCTGCGGCGTGGTGTCTTCCGGCACCTCGATCGTCGAGAATTGGCTGCTGCTGCTCGCTGGCGTCATTCTGGCGGGTCCACTCCTGTGTGCAACCAGTCAGGTCGTCAACGATTGGTACGACCGCGATGTCGACGCCATCAACGAGCCGAACCGTCCGATCCCATCCGGCCGCATCCCCGGTAACTGGGGCTTCAAGCTGTCGATCATCTGGACCCTGATGTCGCTGTTGCTGGCACTCGTGCTCGGCCCCTGGGTATTCGGCGCCACGGTCGTCGGCTTAGCGCTGGCCTGGGCCTATAGCGCGCCACCGCTGCGACTGAAACAGAACGGCTGGTTCGGTAACGCCGCGGTCGGTTTCTCTTATGAAAGTCTGGCTTGGATTACCGGCGCCGCGGTGATGATTGGTGGCGCAATGCCGGATTGGCGCATCCTCGCGCTGGCGTTCCTTTATGGATTAGGCGCACACGGCATCATGACCCTGAACGACTTCAAGGCGATTGAAGGCGATCAGCAGATGGGCGTGCGCACACTCCCGGTGCAACTGGGCGTGCGCGGTGCAGCGTGGGCTGCCTGCATCGTCATGATCGTGCCGCAGTTGGTCGTCGTCGGTCTGCTCTTCTCTTGGATGCAGCCGGTGCACGCCGCCGCCGTGGCCGCCCTGGTGATGGTCCAGATCACGTTGATGTTTCGCTTCTTGGAAGACCCCATCGCTCGCGCGACCTGGCTCAGCGCGCTTGGCGTCACCGTCTATGTCAGCGGCATGATGGTGAGCGCATTTGCAGCGCGTGCCGTGATCGCTGCGGTCTCCTAGGCGAGAATACAGACCTCGCGCACCCGCGGGCACGCTTGGCAATGCCACGGTTAACGTGAATCTCACGCGGTTCATTTTTCGGGGTGGCGCCGCGCCATGAGCGTTAGGCGGATGGCGGCCATTGCCCTTAACAACAGATAACTCCCAAAGGTGAGACTGATGGCAAATTCCGAGACCTATGACGTCGTCGTCGTCGGCGGTGGCCCAGCCGGGGCAACGGCCGCCACCGATCTGGCCAAACGCAACCGCAAGGTGCTGTTGCTCGATCGACCCGGTCGCATCAAGCCCTGCGGCGGGGCGATCCCGCCGAAGGCGATCGAAGAGTTCGAGATCCCGGACGAGCAACTGGTTGCCAAGATTGGCTCAGCCCGCATGGTGGCGCCGAGCGACCGCCATGTCGATATGCCGATCAATGGCGGCTATGTCGGTATGGTCGATCGCGAGCCCTTCGATGAATGGCTGCGAGAGCGCGCTGCCAGCGCCGGCGCTGAGCGCCGCAACGGTACCTTCACCCGGGTACTGCGCGACACTGACGGCACTGCGCTGGTCGAATTCCGTCCGGCCGAGGCCGGCGATCGAAGTGTCACCGAGACGGTGCGCGCACGGGCAGTGATCGGCGCCGACGGAGCCATGTCATCGGTCGCCAAGCAGTGCGTACCCGGCGCCAAAGAGCTTCCGCATGTGGCCGCCTACCATGAGATCGTCCGCTCGCCCGCGCCGACCTCGGGTAAAGGCCTTCACGACTTCGACCCCACCCGTTGCGACGTCTACTACCAGGGCAAGCTCTCACCCGACTTCTACGCCTGGATCTTTCCCCACGGCGACACCACCAGCATTGGTGTCGGCACCGAGCTGAAGGGCTTCTCGTTACACGACGCAGTCGACCAATTGCGCAAGGAGACCGGGCTCGACCAGTGCGAGACCCTGCGCCGCGAGGGCGCGCCGATCCCGCTGCACCCGCTGAAGAAATGGGACAACGACCGCGATCTGGTCTTGGCCGGCGATGCCGCTGGGGTTGTTGCCCCGGCCTCTGGCGAAGGCATCTACTACGCCTTGGTCGGTGGCCGCCTCGCCGGCGATGCGGTCGAGGAACTCCTGGCCACCGGCAATACCAAGGCGCTCGCGAACGCCCGCAAGCGATTCATGAAGGCCCATGGCCGCGTGTTCTGGATACTCGGGATCATGCAGCGCTTCTGGTACAAGAGCGACAAGCGCCGCGAGCGTTTCGTCAGCCTCTGTGATGACCCTGACATCCAGCATCTGACCTGGGAGGCTTACATGCACAAGCGCTTAGTGCGCGCAAAGCCAGCCGCCCATCTCAGAATCTTTCTGAAAGACATGGCTCATCTGCTAGGGATCGTCTCGCCTTGGCAGAAGGCCGAGCGCCGTGTCGACTGAAACCCGAACGGCCCCGGCTCCGCGGCTCATTCCAGATGCCTCACAGAGGCAGAGGATAAGATTCGGGAGCCAGCGCCAGCCGTTTTGGGGGTGCAAAAAGGCGCCTGGCGGGTGCCAAGGCAGCGCAGACACTCGCTATTTAAGCGACTTGGGTCGAACAATCCTTGAAATCAGGGCCGATCCGGCTTCAAGCGAGGACCAGTCGTCAGGCATTTCTAATCGCGCCAAGGCAGCTGTCGGCAGCAGCTTCTCATCCTTGATCTCATCCAGATCATCGTCGGCCAGATACCGCAGCAAGTCCTCAAGCCCGGGGTTGTGACCAACCATGAGCAAGATGCTTGGGGCCTGACCATAATCTCCAAGAACGCGCAGCAGAGTTTCGAGATCAGCCTCATAGATGGCCGGCTCCCATTTGATGTCGCGTTTCTTGTAGTCGAGCCCCTTGCAGACGCGCAATGTCGTCTCGCGAGCGCGCTCTGCTGGCGAGCTTAGGATCAGAGACGGCACTAAGCCTTCCCGGTAAAGCCATTCGCCAATTCGGGGCGCATCACGCTTGCCACGTTTCGCGAGCGGGCGCTCAATGTCAGACGCCGCATCGCTGTCCCAATCGGACTTGGCGTGTCGCAGCAATAGCAGCTCACGGGCCATTGAAGAAGATCGTTATCGGAGCGCGGGTTGGGCGAGACAGGGGGGATTCATCGGCAAGCCGAGAGCGCTCACCAAACCGTACTTTTAACATAACGGTAACGAAGACGAAACCCGCACCGCTAGGAAACGGCTCAGACGCCTTAGGCCTGGGCCGCAATCGCTCCTTCTTCCCGGCTGGCGGCGCGCGATGAACCTTAGCCGAGCTCGGCCAAGAGTCGGTCGATCATGCGCTCGGCTTGGCTGAGGTAGCCTCCGCCAAAGAGATTCAGATGGTTGAGGATGTGGTAGAGATTGTAGAGCTGCTTGCGGACCGCAAAGCCGGGGCTTAGCGGCCAGGCCTCCTCGTAAGCTGCACGAAACGCGCCACCGAAGCCACCAAAGAGCTCGGTCATCGCCAGATCCGCCTCGCGATCTCCATAATAGCAAGCCGGATCAAAGATCACCGGCTCTCCGTCGGCTGCGTAGCCGATGTTCCCGCCCCATAAATCCCCGTGCAGAAGCGAAGCGGGGGGCGCGTGGTCGAGCAACGCCGCAAGACCTTGGCACAAACGTTCACCGCGCTGTTGCAACCGACCGCAGTAGCCGTTTTGTGCCGCAAGCTGCAATTGGAACCCGAGCCGTTGCTCGGACCAGAACGCGACCCAATCGTCGCGCTCTGCGTTGTGCTGCGGTGTCGAGCCGATGGTGTTGTCGCGATCCCAGCCGAATCGCTGCCGCGTTGTGCGATGCATCTCGGCGAGTTGCCGACCGGCAGCAATCGCATCGCCGCGCCCACCGCCGAGCTTGATGTACTCCAGCGCGAGAAACGCCTGGTCGCGATCGACTCCGGCACAGAGTGGCTCAGGCACCCTAATGCTCTTGGTGGCGGCCATCTCAGCCAGGCCTGCCGCCTCCGCCTCGAACATTGCGAGCCTATCGGCCCGATTGAGTTTGACAAAGACACGCTGCGCGCCTTCACCAAGAACCACGGCCTGATTGATGCAACCACCGCCGATGGCTTGAGGCTTGCCTGGCTGGAACCGGCGTCCGGAAACGGCACTGATCTGATCGACGATAGCCTGCCAATCCGTCATAACGATGCTACTCAAGCACGGCCAGATCAGGCATCGGCCAACCGACGCAGCAAGGGGCTACTGCGAGGGAAGTGAGCCCGTAGGAACGCCATTTGATCGGTCAGCACGTTTCGGCCCATCAGATAGATGTACTCGACATGCGTCGGCGCGAAAGGCACCGCCAACAGCTGCATCTGCGCATCTTCGGGCGTGCGGCCGGCCTTGTAGTTATTACACCGCACACAGGCCGTGACGACGTTGTTCCAGTCATCCTGACCACCTTTGCTAACGGGGCGCACATGGTCGCGTGACAGATAACGCGGGGAGAACCGGCCGCCACAATACATGCAGAGGTGGTCATCACGCTGAAACAGCGTTCGGTTGGACAGCGGCGGGACGTAGTCGTCGGCAAACTTGGTCGGGCCGTGATGCGCACCCTGGGTCGCGATGATCGAGTGGATCTGCAGCTCGCTCTGGGTGCGAGTGCGCGCGTTGATGCCGCCACGGAGCAAGATCATCGGGTTGCCACAGGAATAAGCAACCTGCCCGAGAAAATAGAGTCGAGCGGCGGCCTTATAGTCGATCCACTCCAGCGGCATGCCGGCTAGATCAGTGCGCAGGATCTGTTGGCTCAGTAACAACATAGCTCGGAACCCGGCTCAGGAGCGAAAGGATTCGACAGCGACCAGAGCGTCGCGGCAATAATACACGGATGCCGATATCGGGCAAGCCGCAGACGCACCCGAGGATCGGCGCTGGAATCCTGATTGCAGGCCTCAGCGCAACCAGCAAGCCGCCGCCACGTCTTAAAGGAGCCTGCCTTGGCGATCGTTCAAGTTGCCGTTGCCGCACCACTTCCCGAGGTCTTCGACTACCTCCCCCCGCCTCCGGACACGGCCTACGACATCGGCCAGCGTGTGCTCGTTCCCTTTGGCCGCGGTCAGCGAATGGGGATCATCGTCGGCTGCCGTCGAGAGTCAGCGATTGCACCGGACCGACTCAAGCCGATAGCACGCTGTCTCGACCAGGAGCCTTTGCTGTCAGCCAAGGATCTCGAGCTGATTCGCTGGGCCGCTGACTACTACCGCTGCCCGCCTGGGGAGGCCATCTTCAGCGCCCTACCCACCCGCCTGCGCCGACCCGTACCGAGCAGCCAGGCGCAGCCCAAGGGCTGGCGTCTCACCGCAGCAGGCGACGCCTGCCCGCTAGCGCAGCTAGCACGTGCGCCTCGTCAAGCCGCGACGCTGACAGCCCTAAAGGCGCAGCCTGCGGGTATCGATGACACATCGCTGCGCGATCAGCTCGGCGACTGCAGCGCCGCGCTCAAAGCGCTCGCGACGAAAGGGCTCATCGAGCGCTGCCAGGTTTCGGCGCCGCTCGATCGCATAGGTGCGCAGAATCTGGGTATCCCGCCTATCGGATCACCAGCTACATCGCCAAAAGCATGGCCAGACATATCGCCAGAAGCAGTGCCTACAACATCGCCAGACGCATCGCCAGACGGTCTAGCAACCAGCTCACTCGCAACGAATGCATGCGCTGCCTCGCCAGACTCGCCAACAGCCGGTGAGCCTATGCTCGGCCCAGCGCTCAACAGCGAGCAGCAGGTCGCCGTCGAGGCCGTCAGTGAAGCCAGCGGATTCAACTGTTTCCTGCTCGACGGGGTCACCGGCAGCGGCAAGACCGAGGTCTATATCCGGCTCATCCAACGTGCCCTGGAGCGAGGCCAACAAGTCCTCGTCCTGGTTCCCGAGATCGGCCTGACGCCGCAGCTTGCCGAACGTTTTGCGCAGCGTATTCGCGCTGAGCGGGTGGTGCTCCACTCCGGCCTCGGCGAGCGCGAGCGTGAAACGGCTTGGCGACGCGCCGCTCACGGCCAAGCGCGGCTGGTGCTTGGAACCCGCTCTGCCATCTTCACCCCGCTACCGGATCTCGGACTGCTGATCGTTGATGAAGAGCATGACGTCTCGCTCAAGCAGCAGGACGGCTTTCGTTACTCGGCCCGCGACCTCGCCGTGCGTCGCGCCCAGATCAGCCAGTGCCCGATCCTGCTCGGCTCGGCCACCCCCTCGCTGGAGACCCTGCGCAACGCCGAGCGTGGGCGTTATCAGCATCTGCGCTTGCGCCACCGTGCCGGCGGCGCCCAGGCACCGCGCTTCTTGCTCGCCGATGTTCGCTCACAGCCGCTGGTCACCGGTCTCTCGCACGCACTGTTGACGCGTATGACAGAGGTCATCGAGGCCGGCAATCAGGTGCTGCTGTTTCTCAATCGGCGCGGCTTCTCGCCGGTGCTGACCTGTCACGATTGCGGCTGGATCAGCGTCTGCCAGCATTGCGATGCGCGCATGACACTGCACCGCGGCCATAGCCAGCTGGTTTGCCACCATTGCGGCGATCAGCGCCCGCTGCCGGTGCAATGTCCCTACTGCGAATCGCCAGACCTCCGCCCACTCGGGCAAGGGACCGAGCGCGTCGAGGACAGCCTTCGGCAACGCTTCCCCGGCATCCCCTTGGCCAGGATCGATCGCGACAATACGCGCCGCAAAGGCGAGCTGGAGCGGCTGCTAACCGCTGCGCGCGATGGCGCCTATCCGATCCTGCTCGGCACTCAGATGTTGGCCAAGGGCCATCACCTGCCCGGCGTGACCCTGGTCGGTATTCTGGACCTGGACCACGGACTGTATGGCAGTGACTTTCGCGCCACCGAGCGCATGGCGCAGCTCTTGATCCAGGTTGCCGGGCGCGCCGGGCGTGCTGAGCGGCCGGGCACTGTGCTGGTGCAGACACGACATCCCGATCATCCCCTGCTGATCCGGCTGCTTCGACAAGGCTATGCGGCCTTCGCTGCCGCGGCGCTCAGCGAGCGTGCTGAGGCAGGGCTACCTCCGTTCAGCTTTCAGGCCTTGCTCCGCGCCGACAGCCGCACCGAGCAGCTCGCGCTCGACTTTCTGCGCGGCGCGCGGACGCTAGCCCTAGCGCTCGAGCCCGGACCGGTCGAGATCTGGGGGCCGGCACCGGCGAGCATGGAGCGCCGAGCCGGACGCTTCCGTGCCCAGCTGCTGTTGCAGTGCAGCCAGCGCGGGCCACTGCATGCACTGATCGATCGTTTGCTTCCAGCCCTGCGCGCCCAAGCGAGCAACCGCAAGCTGCGCTGGAGCATCGACATCGACCCGCAAGAGAGCCTGTAACCCTCCCGACGCAATCGGTTCAGCGACCGGGTGGCTGAGTTCAGAGCGCATCGTCCTTTAAGCGGACGAGATGCCAGGGGATAATCGAGCATCCGCCACCGATCTCAGTTGGACCAGATGCCCACCGCCTCACCCTCCCATACCTCACTCACGACCAACATCAAGACCCGGCTCCTGAGCCTGTTGTTCTTCGGCCTTTACAACCTCATCGGCATCGTCCATAGCCTGCTCTCGCTCAGCGTGGCCCCTTTTCAAACTTTTGAGCAGCGCTACTGGTTCGTCAACCTCTGGTCAAGGGCCACCATGTGGCTCTTGCAGCGGCTTAACGGTGTCAACATCGAGGTCGACGGGCTGGAGAATATCCCCAAGGGGAAGCCTGTCGTGGTGATGTGTAACCACCAGAGCCAGTGGGAGACCTTTTATCTCCAGATCCTCGTCTCGCCACAGGCCACCATCCTCAAGCGCGAGCTCCTTTGGGTGCCATTCTTCGGCTGGGCGCTCATCCTGTTGCGACCGATCGCAATCGATCGTTCAAAAGGCTCGCAGGCGCTCAAAACGCTGTTGCGCGCGGGGCAAGAACGGCTGCAAGAGGGGATCAGCGTGGTCATCTATCCGGAGGGAACCCGTCAATCGCCCGGCACCATCGGCCGATTCAACCTCGGCGGTGCGATGCTCGCGGCGCGCGCAGGAGTCGAGGTATTACCGATGTGCCACAACAGCGGCGACTGCTGGCCCAGCCGCTCATTGCTGCGCCTGCCTGGGACCATCCGACTGCGCATCGGCCAGCCAATCGCGACCGAGGGCAAGTCGCCGAAGCAGATCTCGGCTGAGGTCGAGGCCTGGATTCGCCAGCATTATCCGGGCGAGCTGCGCTCCGTTGCCACGGGTTGAGATCCGCGCACGATGGTCAGCATGGCGCCGCTGAACGCGATAGGCGATAGGCGATAGGCGATAGGCGATAGGCGATAGCCTGAATAAGCCACAGGCTGAAGTCCACGGCCTAAACAGCCTCATCGCGAGGCATCAGGCTCATCCCGCTTCGCCCGCGCTAGAATTCGATCGAGGGCGTTGGCGAAGGCTTGACGGTCTGCCTGGTTATAGGCCGGCGGCCCGCCGGTGTCTAGACCGCTGGCGCGCATGGTGTCGAGAAAGTCGCGCATATTCAGGCGCTGGCGAACCGTTTCCGTCGTAAACAGCTCGCCGCGCGGGCTCAGGACCTGACAGCCGTTCGCGACAAGCTCAGCCGCCAGCGGAATGTCCGCGGTGATGACCAGATCGCCGGCACCGGCATGCTGAACGATATAGTCATCGGCCACATCAAAGCCGGCACCAACGCGCACCGCCTTGATCCGCGCCAGCGATGGCACCTGCAGCGGTTGGTTAGCGACCAGCGTCAACGGCAGATCCACGCGCTCGGCAGCCCGATAGAGGATGGCCTTGACCGGATTTGGCGTGGCATCGGCATCAACCCAAATCTGCATACGCTCTCCCCGCCGGGGCAACCCCCTGACGATTGTTACAAGCTCGGCAGCAAAGCTGCGCTACACTGTTGGGCTGATTCGACCTGCAGGCCCCACGCGTCGCGCCGAGTAAGCCCGTCGACCTGCCTTCCTCTTCCCGCCCTTAGGCCCCGCCCCATGTCAGACGCTTCATCCACTCCGAGCTTCGCTGAGCTCGGGCTGCCACCAGCCCTATTGACCGCGCTCGACAGCGTTGGCTACGAGACGCCCTCGCCGATCCAAGCCGCGACCATCCCGCACCTGCTCGCCGGCAGTGACCTGCTTGGCCACGCGCCAACCGGCACTGGCAAGACCGCGGCCTTCGCGCTGCCGCTACTCGCGCGCATCGATCTCGCCCAGCGCACGCCCCAGGTGCTGGTGCTGACCCCCACCCGCGAGCTGGCTTTGCAGGTCGCCGAGGCCTGTCAGCGCTATGCCAGCGCGCTCGGCGGCTTCAATGTGCTACCGATCTATGGCGGCTCTGATTATGGCGGACAGATCCGCCAGCTCAAACGCGGTGTGCATCTGGTGGTCGGAACGCCGGGGCGCATCATGGACCACATGCGCAAGGGTACCTTGCGGCTGGACGCCCTGCAGGCGTTGGTGCTCGACGAGGCCGACGAGATGCTGCGCATGGGCTTCATCGACGACGTCGAGTGGATTCTGGAGCAGACGCCGCCACAACGCCAGATCGCGCTGTTCTCAGCGACGCTGCCAAGCGCGATCCAGCGCATCGCCCAGCGCCATCTGAATGATCCGCAGTCGATCAGTATCAAGGCCGCCACCGCCACCGCCGAGACCATCCGCCAGCGCTATTGGCTGGTCAGCGGCATGCATAAGCTCGATGCCCTGACCCGCATCCTGGAGGTGGAGCCGTTCGAAGGGCTGCTGCTGTTCGTGCGCACCAAGACCGCCACCACCGAGCTGGCCGCCCGCCTCAGCGCCCGCGGCTGGGCCGCCTCCGCGCTCAATGGCGATATGCCGCAGCAACAGCGCGAGCAGATGGTGGATCAGCTGCGCAGCGGCGCACTCGATATCCTGGTCGCTACTGACGTCGCCGCGCGCGGGCTCGACGTCGAGCGCATCAGCCATGTCGTCAACTACGACATCCCCTACGACACCGAGGCCTACATCCACCGCATCGGCCGCACCGGCCGCGCCGGCCGTGCTGGCGAGGCGATCCTCTTCGTCGCCCCGCGCGAGCGGCGCATGCTCGCCGCCATCGAGCGCGCGACGCGCCAGCGCATCGAGCCGCTGACCCTGCCCTCGACCGAGACCGTCAACAACAAACGCATCGCCGACTTCAAGCAGCGCATCACCGATACCCTGGCGGCCGGCGAGCTCAGCTTCATGCAGGGGCTGATCGAGCAGTATCAGGAAGAACACGACATCCCCGCCGTCGAGATCGCCGCCGCCCTGGCCAAGCTCTCGATCGGCGATCAGCCGCTACTGCTGACCGCCCCGAAGCGCCCTGAGCGCTCCGAGGAGCGTCCCGAGCGCGGTCGTGGTCCGCGCCGCGATGACGCTGATCGGTACCAGCCACGCCAACAACGCCGACCGCCATCGCAGCCGGATCAGGGTATGGAGCGTTTCCGCATCGCTGTTGGTCATCGGAACGGGGTCAAGCCCGGCAACATCGTCGGCGCCATCGCCAACGAGGCTGGCCTGGATGCGCAGCATATCGGCCGCATCGACATCCATGACGAGTTCAGCCTGGTCGACCTGCCCACCGGCATGCCGCGCGAGCTGCTGCAAGACCTGCGCAGGGTCCGCGTCTGCGGCCGGCCGCTGGCGATCGCGCGGCTTGACCCCAACGCCCCGGCTGAGGCTAACGGCCCGGCTGATGATGACGCCGAGGCTGGCCGCGGCCCGGGTGGCCCACAGCGACCAAAGACCAGTCGATCAGGCCCGCCCGGAGCCGATCGTGACCGCCCTTCAAAGCGGCCTGGAAAGAAAAACAGATAATCAGACTCGGTTTTGGGTTAAACTTGCCCGCTTCGGGTGCCTGGACCGGTCGGCACCGCTCGCAACCAGCTGTTCCATGACAGCCGCGGTTGCCGAACACTCGCTTGGGCCGTTCGCTGCTTTCCCTGCTCATCTCGAGACGACCGCCCCACGATCACCCTGGGGCCATCGTCCGAAGGCCGTTGCTCTCGAGGGCATCACGCTAGTCAACTGGCGTCATGCCATCGACCACCGCCCTGAGCAGGGCGACTCGCTGACCCGCAAGCATCGCCACACTGGCACCCCACAATCCAGCCCGGACCGGCTCCCGCCTCACTGAGGACGGGAGGGCCCATCTGGAGTTCAAACCCCAATGTCTTTTGACACCCTTGGCCTATCGGCCGAGCTTCTGCGCGCGGTTCGCGAGCAGGGCTACACCCAACCTACCCCGATTCAAACCAAGGCCATCCCGACCATCCTCAGCGGTGGCGATGTGATGGCTGCGGCGCAAACCGGCACCGGCAAGACCGCCGGCTTCACCCTGCCGCTGCTGCAACGCCTGAGCACTCAGACCTCGCGCCGCAGTGCCGAGCAATCCAGCGTCCAAACTGGTAACCAGGCAGGCGGCCAGGCCGACAGGCAGACAGGCGGACATTCCAGCGCACAGACCAGCGGACAATCGGCTAGACAGCCCAACGGCCGCGCTTCCGCCAGCGGACGCCGCCCGATTCGCGCCCTGGTGCTGACCCCGACCCGCGAGCTTGCAGCCCAGGTCCAAGAAAGCATCCAGACCTACGGTCAGTATCTACCACTGCGCTCGGCGGTGATCTTCGGCGGGGTCAAGATCAACCCGCAGATCGACCAGCTGCGCCGCGGCGTCGACATCCTCGTCGCCACTCCTGGCCGGCTGCTCGACCATGCTGGCCAGGGCACGGTCGATCTCTCCCAGGTCGAGACCCTGATCCTGGACGAAGCCGACCGCATGCTCGACATGGGCTTCATCAACGATATCAAGAAGGTGCTGGCACTGCTGCCGCCGAACCACGCACGGCAGAACCTGCTGTTCTCGGCCACCTTCTCCGATGACATCAAGCGCCTCGCCGAACGGCTGCTGAACAACCCCGAGTTGATCGAGGCCGCGCCGCGCAACACCACCGCCGAGCGTATCAACCAGGTCGTCTATCCGGTCGATCGGCATCGCAAACGCGAGCTGCTGAGTCACATGATCGGTGCCAACGACTGGCGCCAGGTGCTGGTCTTCACCCGCACCAAGCATGGTGCCAACCGGCTCGCCGAACAGCTCGAGACCGACGGCCTCAGCGCCGCCGCGATCCATGGCAACAAGAGTCAGGGTGCGCGCACTCGCGCACTCGCCGGCTTCAAGAGCGGCGATGTGCGTGTGCTAGTTGCCACCGACATCGCCGCGCGCGGACTCGATATCGACCAGCTGCCGCACGTGGTCAACTACGAGCTACCGAATGTGCCTGAGGACTATGTGCATCGGATCGGCCGCACCGGTCGTGCCGGGCGCGAGGGTCAGGCCGTCTCGCTGGTCTGTGTCGACGAGCACCGGCTGCTGCGCGACATCGAGCGCCTGCTCAAGCGTGAGGTGCCGAAGGTGATCCAGCCCGGCTATGATCCTGACCCGAGCATCCCGGCCGAGCCGATCAAGAATGGTCGCAGCGGGCCGCGTCAAGCACGCGCCGGCGGTCGCAACGGCGAGGGTCGCAGCGCCGCCGCTCCGGGACAACGACCGCGCCGCGCGGGTGCCGGTGGCGGCAGCGGCAGAGCCGACGAGCAGCGCGGTTCGGGCGGTCGCAGCTCAGGTGGTCGCTACGCAGTCAGCGACGGCGGTCGCAACGCGGCCAGCGACAACGGCAATAGAGCCGATGGCCAAGCTGGACGTCGCTCAGCCGGCAGTCAGACTGCGCAGCGAGCGGCGAACGGAACCGCGCCGAGAGACGGAGCCGCACCCCGGCCCGGCTCCGCGACCGCCAAACGCGGCCACGGACGCCGCCAAGGGGCTGACACCAGCCGCCCGAGCACCCACCGTCATCCGCGACGGGGCCGCTCACAGGAGACGCCCGCCCTGCTCGGTGGGCGCGACGACTAGACTCGACTAGCGCACGTAAACCCGCAGCAGCCGTGCGGGCGACGACGCCTGCTGATCAGTTCGAGGGCTAGCCTCATGCTCAAGATCACCGCGACCATTCAGATCCCAGAGCAGGAGCTGAGCGAGCGCTTCGTGCGCTCGCCAGGACCGGGTGGACAGAACGTCAACAAGCTCGCAACCGCGGTGCAGCTCAGCCTTGATCTCAGAGGCTCGCCATCGCTACCCGAGGCGATTCGCGAGCGCTTGCTGAACAGCGGCGATCGGCGCATCGATCGCGATGGGGTGCTGACCATTCACGCCCATCGCTTCCGCACCCGCGAGCGCAACCGCGACGATGCCCGCGCCAGGCTCGCCGCCCTGATCGCGCGCGCCAGCATCGTGCAAAAGCCGCGCACCCCCACCAAGCCGACCCGCGCCGCGAAGCGCCGCCGCCTGGATGAGAAGGTTCGGCGTGGACGGACTAAATCGATGCGCAGGCCGGTCTCAGACGCCGATCGATCCTGAACCTACTCGCCGCCGTCACAAGCATCTAGCGAGCCAACCGTCGTTTCCGTATCCTTGTGGCATTCAGTTGTTACCCGCGCAGGCGCGTGCCCAGCTCACCGACGACAGAACCCGATTGCCGGCCTTGATGACACCGCAGATTGCCGGTCGAAGATCCCGGCCGCCTAGGGCTTACCGATAAACACGCACTGCATCGCCCGAGGTGGCGACGCGCGATACACGTTATTAAGCGAGGCTGACCGAGGGCTCGGATAACCAGCTCTTTCAGGGTCGACCTTCAGACCCCGAGGGGTGATCTGCTAGAGTGCCAGCGAGCCCGTCTGAGCTGTTTGACCGCAGCGGCAACACCTATAAACCCCTTTGCGCAAGACAAGATTCCATGAAGCAACAGATCCAAGGGTTGGTGCGCGCTGCACTCGAGCAGCTCGTCGCCCAAGCCGTGCTCGACCCCGCCGCCTTTGGCGAAGGCCTGCCAGAGCCGCAGATCGAGCGCACCCGTGATGACAGCCACGGTGACTTCGCCACCAATGCCGCCATGGTGCTGGCCAAGCGCGCACATAGCAAGCCGCGCGAGCTGGCCGAGCGCATCGTCGCCGCGCTGCCGGCATCGGCGTTTATCGACCGCATCGAGATCGCTGGCCCCGGCTTCATCAATTTCTATCTGGCCGCCGACGCCTTCCACGCCCAGGTCGCCGAGATCATCGCTGAAGGCCCCGCCTTCGGCCGCTCGCAGATCGGCGCCGGCAAGCGCGTGCAGATCGAGTTCGTCTCCGCCAACCCGACCGGACCACTGCACGTCGGTCACGGCCGTGGCGCGGCCTATGGCGCGGTCGTTGCCGATCTGCTGGCTGCAGTCGGTTACGACGTGCACCGGGAATACTATGTCAACGATGCCGGCCGCCAGATGGACATCCTCTGCACCTCGGTCTGGCTCCGCTACCTGGAACTCTGTGGTGAGAGCCTGCGCTTCCCCGCCAACGGCTATCGCGGCGATTACGTCTGGGATATTGCGGCCTCGCTGCATCGCGAGCACGGTGACGACTATCGGATCTCGGTCGACCAAGTCTTCGCCGCCATCCCGGAAGACGCCGCGGCCGCCGACGAGTTGGACGCCGAGGGCCAGCCGCTGCCCGATGCCCCCCTCGGCAATAAAGAGGATCACATCGACGCGCTGATTGCGAACAGCAAGCGTCTGCTCGGCGACAATCGTTACCGCTTCATGTTCGAGCTGGGGCTGAACAGCATCCTCGACGATATCCGCCAAGATCTCGCCGAGTTCGGCGCCCATTATCAGGAGTGGTACTCGGAACGCACATTGACCGAAAGCGGCGCCGTCAATCGCGCGCTCGAACGCCTGCGCGAGGCCGGCCATGTCTTCGAGCAGGCCGGCGCCCTCTGGTTCCGCTCCAGCGCCTTCGGCGACGAGAAGGACCGCGTGCTGGTGCGCGAGAATGGGCAGACCACCTATTTCGCCTCCGATATCGCCTATCACATGGACAAGCTCGAGCGCGGATTCGAGCGCGTCATCGATGTCTGGGGCGCCGATCATCATGGCTATGTGCCGCGCGTGAAGGCCGCGCTAACCGCACTCGGCGACGATGCCGACCGGCTCGATGTGCTTCTAGTGCAGTTCGCGGTGCTCTACCGCGGCGGTCACAAGGTGCAAATGTCGACCCGCTCGGGCGAGTTCGTCACCCTACGTCAGCTGCGCAAAGAGGTCGGCCGCGATGCCGCCCGGTTCTTCTATGTGATGCGCCGCTGTGAGCAGCACATGGACTTCGACCTCGACTTAGCCAAGAGCCAGTCCGCTGACAATCCGGTCTACTACTGCCAATATGCACACGCACGCATCCAGAGCGTGCTGCGTCAGGCCGCCGACCGGGGCATCCTGGTCGAGCCCAGCAGCGGTATCAACAACCTCAATCAGCTCAGTGAGCCGCATGAACTCGCGCTGATGAAGACGCTGTCGCGTTACCCAGAGGTGCTCGAGTCCGCAGCCCTTGGCCACGAGCCCCATCTGCTCACGACCTATCTGCGCGAATTGGCCAACGACTTACATACGTACTACAACGCCCATCCGTTCTTGGTCGATCATGACGCGCTCCGAGACGCGCGCATCAAGCTCATCCTGGCCACCCGCCAGGTGTTGAAAAACGGCTTAGCGCTCATCGGTGTTTCAGCGCCAGATCAGATGTGATTGAACAGTTGTGATTGAACAGATGTGACCGAACAGAGGCAAGCGGGATCAAGATGACCAAAGACTATCGCCGTCCAGCCCCAGCGCCGCGCCGCCGCGGCACCCGCCGTGGCACCTGTGCCTTCTGGTTTTTGCTCGGCGGCGTGCTCGGCGCCTTCGGCGTCGGCTACGCCTGGATGATCCATGAACCGACTGCATCCGGCGCCATCAACGAAGAGGCGACCACGCGCCCACCCACAACCCCGCCGCAAGAGCGCCAATTCGACTTCTTCAGCATGCTGCCGGCCGAGGAGGTGGTGGTGCCGGCCGACGAGGCCGCCGAGCCGATTGCGTTGCCACCGCCCAAGGTCGAAGAGCCGACTGCCAAGCCGACCATTAAGCCGACTCCACAGCCAGCCAAGACCGCTGCGGCAACACCAGCGCCCAGCCCCGCTGCGCCCAGCCCTGCGCCCAATGCGACGGCCAGCGCTGCTCCGAGCGGCGGCAGTGGTGACTACCTGCTACAGCTGGCCTCATTCCGCAGCACCGCCGATGCAGAGCGGCTCAAGGCGCAGATGGCCCTGAAGGGGATTCAGACCAGTATCCAAACCGTGACCATCGACAACGGCCAGACCTATCACCGGGTCCGCACCGCCGCCTACGACAAATCCGCCGCCCAGGCGATGCGCACCAAGCTGCAGAACGAAGGTCAAGAGAGCATCATGATTCGCACGCGTTGACAGCTCGCAGCCCTTGCCTGAGCCGCAAGGTGTAAACTCGACGCATACCGATAGCCGTCTCAGTCCCCCAAGTCTCGATGTCTGACGATAAGACCACCCATTTCGGCTACCAAAAGGTGCCGGAGAAAGAAAAAGCCGATCGCGTGCGCGCCGTGTTTGACTCGGTTGCCTCGCGTTACGACCTGATGAACGACCTCATGTCGATGGGCATCCATCGGCTCTGGAAACGGCGCGCGATTGAGCTCGCCGGGGTTCGCCGAGGTCAGCGTGTACTCGACCTCGCAGCCGGAACCGGCGATCTCGCTGAGCAGTTCTCCCGCATTGTGGGTGATTCGGGCGCCGTGATCATGTCCGATATCAACCAGGCGATGCTCGCGCAAGGTCGAACCCGGCTGGTCGATGCTGGCATCGTCGGCAACCTCGACTATGTACTCATCAACGCGGAAAAGATCCCCTTCGCCGACGACAGCTTCGACTGCGTCACCATCGGCTTCGGCCTGCGCAACGTCACCCACAAACAGTTCGCGCTCGACGAGATGTTCCGCGTGCTGCGGCCCGGCGGGCGGGCACTGGTGCTCGAATTCTCGCATCCGACCGTCAAGCCCCTGGCGAAGGCCTACGATGTCTACTCGTTCTCGGTGCTCCCAACCCTAGGTCGTTTCGTCGCCGGCGATGCCGACAGCTATCGCTACCTGGCCGAGTCGATCCGCATGCACCCGGACCAAGAGACGCTGCGCTCGATGATGGAGCAGGCGGGGCTGGAGCGTTGCGAGTACTTCAACCTGACCGGCGGCATCGTCGCCATCCATCGCGGTTACAAGCTGTGAGTACCGACTGGCAGCCCCCTGGCGAGCATCGCCAGACGAGCGACCCTGGCCTGACGCCACCGTCAGCCCTCCTCGCTGCCGCGGAAACGGTGATCAACCGGGTTCTCGCGCTCGATCCAGAAGGTGCCTCACGGCTCGTGAGCATCCAGGGGCAGGTGCTTCGGGTCGAGTTGCTTGGGCTCGGCATGCATCTATGCGTGGTTCCGGAAGCCGCCGCGCTGCGCCTGTTCGGCGACTACGCCGCCGAGCCCGACTGCATCCTGCGCGCTACGCCGGCAGCACTCTTGGGGATGGCCTTAGCCCAACACCGCGAAGACGAGGTCTTCAGCGGCGCGGTTCAGATCGACGGCGACAATGGTCTTGCGCAGGCGATCGGCGAAGTCTTCAAGGGACTGGATATCGATTGGGAAGAACAGCTTGCCGCCCTCGTTGGCGACAACATCGCGCATCAGCTCGGCAACCAGGCGCGCGCCGGGAGCCGCTGGGCCGAGCGCAGCGGTCACACCCTGCAGACCGACGTGCGCGAGTATCTGATCGAGGAAGGCCGTTTCCTACCAAGCGAGACCGAGATGCGAGGCTTCCTGGACGGGGTCGACCGATTGCGTGACGACGTCGAGCGCCTCGAAGCCCGCGTTGAGCGGCTCGCCCGCCAACCTAGCCAGGGTACAGGGACCGATCCCACCTAGTAGCCGTCCATGTCTCCTTCCCGACGATCAGCCGATAGGGATCAGCCAATAGGGCTCATCAAGTCGGGAAGCAGTTGATGGAGACGGCTTGAATCGCGCAGCCGCAGAAACGCCCAGGACCGCCCGGAGCCACTGAACCGCTCATGTTTCGTCTCTCGCAGTCGCTGCGACTCCTCCACATCAATCTCGTGTTGCTCAAGCATGGCCTCGACGAGGTGATCGTCGCGACCAAGCTGTTTCGGCCGCTGCGCTTCTTCCTCTATCTGGCGCCTTGGCACTGGTATCGGCGTGACCTGCCGGCCTACCCGGTGCGCGTGCGCCTCGCGCTCGAAGAGCTGGGGCCGATCTTCATCAAGTTCGGTCAGCTGCTCTCGACCCGCGTCGATCTGCTGCCAGAGGATCTGGCGGTCGAGCTGGCGCTGCTGCAAGACCGCGTCCCGCCCTTCCCCGGTCCTGAGGCGCGGCGGCTGATCGAGAAGGCCTGGGCCGTGCCGATCGAGACCGTGCTCGATGAGTTCCAGGAGCAGCCCCTCGCCAGCGCATCCATTGCACAGGTCCACACCGGGCGCCTGAAGAACGGCCAAGCGGTGATCGTCAAGGTGCTAAGGCCAGATATCGCGCAAATCATCCGGCGCGACGTCGACCTGATGCTCACCTTCGCCCAGCTCGCGCAGCGCTACTGGCCCGATGGCCGGCGACTGCGGCCGGTCGAGGTGGTGCGCGAGTACGAGAAGACCATCTTCGACGAGCTCAACCTACAGCGTGAGGCCGCCAACGCCTCGCAGCTAAGGCGCAACTTCAAGCACAGTCAGATGCTCTACATCCCCGAGGTGTTCTGGGACTGGACGCGGCCGACGGTGATGGTGATGGAGCGCATCTACGGCACCCCGGTGTCGCACGTCGAGCAGCTCAAGGAGCAAGGCATCAGCATGCGTCTGCTCGGCACCCGCGGGGTTGAGATCTTCTTCACCCAGGTCTTCCGCGACAACTTCTTCCACGCCGACATGCACCCGGGGAATATCTTCGTCGAACCTTCCGGGCGCTATATCTCGGTCGATTTCGGCATCGTCGGCAGCCTCACCAAGGAAGACCAGCGCTACCTCGCCGAGAACCTGCTCGCCTTCTTCCGCCGTGATTATCGGCGCGTGGCTGAGCTGCATGTCGAATCGGGCTGGGTGCCGCGCGGCACCCGCGTTGAGGAATTCGAGTCCGCGATCCGCACCGTCTGCGAACCGATCTTCGAGAAGCCGCTGTCGGAGATCTCGTTCGGCGGCTTCCTAGTCAATCTCTTCCAGACCGCGCGACGCTTCGATATGGAGATCCAGCCACAGCTGGTGCTGCTCGAGAAGACCCTGCTCAACATCGAGGGCCTCGGCCGCCAGCTCTACCCGCAGCTCGACCTCTGGACCACCGCCAAGCCCTTCATGGAGCGCTGGATGCGCGAGCAGATCGGCCCGCGCATGCTGGCCCAGCGCCTGTGGCACAACTGGCCAGCGTTGGCTGAGCGCCTGCCCGATCTGCCGGTCGCCGTGACCCGCATCATCGACCAGCTCGAGCACCAGGCGGCACTCTATCCGGCTGGCGGCAGTCAAGGTCTGACCAGACTCACGACGCAGATCAAGACCAATCATGGCCGCACCACAGCAACGCTGTCAGCGATCGCATTAGCCGGGCTGGCCACCGCACTGATCCTGATACCGCCTGCGGCTACGGCCACCATGCCGTTGCTCGCCCCGATCGCTGCATCCCTGCTCCTGCTGACCAGCCTGATCATTCTCTGGCGCAACCTGATCGCACCGCCCAAGGCCGAGTAAGCAACTCTCCATCAACGACTTCGCGATTTGAGCACCACTTTAGGGCGATTATCGGCCTGAGAGCGAATGGTCGAAAACCGACTGTCGCAGGACGTCAGGACGGCCGCTTTCGCTTTTGGCCGGCCTTCTCCAACTCGTCGAGGTAGGTCTGCCAAAGCTCTGGTTGGTTCTCGCCGAGCTTGTACAGGTACTCCCAGGAGTAGATCCCGGTGTTGTGCTCGTCATCGAAGAACAGGCACACCGCATAGTTGCCGACCGGCTCGATCCGATCGATGTTGACCTCTTCCTTGCCGATCTGGAGCACACGCTGGCCGGGACCGTGCCCCTGGACCTCAGCCGAGGGTGAGTAGACGCGCAAGAACTCCACCGGCATGGTGAAGTGCTTGCCATCATCAAAGCTGATCTCGAGCACACGCGAGCTGCGGTGCAGATTGAATTCGGTTGGGGTTGGCATGAAAACTCCTTGCAGTGAACCATCGCCGCGAACGGCAGCTTGCGTCCAAATGTGGGGCTTCACACCCCAATATCGAAGACGCACCGGAATTTGGTGCTCAACTTGGTCCTGGCCGGCATCTGTCCGCCCGGCGCTAAACGCGGGATGATGCAGGCCAATACCGAAGGAACGAGCCTGCGCTGCTCTCAGAAGAGGTCGCTCTCAGCAGAGGCTCTCTCAGAGGATGTACTGCGACAGATCCTCGTCCGCGGCCAGCTCGCCGAGGCTCTTATCGACGTAGTTGGCGTCGATGGTGACGGTCACTCGGTCCATCTCGGTCGCATTGAAGGAAACGTCTTCGAGCAGGCGCTCCATCACCGTGTGCAGGCGGCGGGCACCGATGTTCTCGGTGCGTTCGTTGACCTGGTAGGCGATCTCGGCGATACGCCGAATCCCATCTTCGGTAAATTCAATGGTCACGCCTTCGGTCGCTAGGAGCGCGGCATATTGATCAGTGAGCGACTCATCGGGCTCGGTCAGGATGCGGATGAAATCGTCCGAGGTCAGGGCCTGCAATTCGACCCGGATCGGCAGTCGGCCCTGTAGCTCCGGCACCAGATCCGAGGGTTTGGCCAGATGGAAGGCGCCGGAGGCGATGAACAGGATGTGATCGGTCTTCACCATCCCGTGCTTGGTCGAGACGGTGCTGCCCTCAACCAACGGCAAGAGATCCCGTTGCACGCCTTCGCGCGAGACATCCGCGCCACCACTCTGCTCGGCGCGACGGGTCACCTTATCGATCTCATCCAGGAAGACGATACCGTTCTGCTCGACATTGTCCATCGCCTTGAGCTTCATCTCCTCCTCATTGATCAGCTTGGCGGCCTCTTCATCGAGCAGTACCTTGCGCGCCTCGCTGATGCGCAGCTTGCGCCGCTTGGAGCGGTTCGAGCCGAGGTTCTTGAACAGCCCCTGCAGCTGATTGGTCATGTCCTCCATGCCGGGCGGCGCCATGATCTCGACGCCCATCGGCGCCAGACTCACCTCGATCTCGATCTCACGCTCGTCAAGCTCACCGGCCTGCAGCTTCTGGCGAAACTTCTCACGCGTGCCAGACGTGGCACCACGGCCACGGCTGTCTTCATCGAAGTCCGAGGGCGGCGGCAGCAAGGCGTCGAGGATGCGCTCCTCAGCGGCGCTTTGGGCGCGGTCGCGGTTGCCGAGCATCTGCTGCTCGCGCTCCATCTTGATCGCCATGTCGGCGAGGTCACGAATGATCGACTCCACATCGCGCCCGACGTAGCCGACCTCGGTGAATTTGGTCGCCTCGACCTTGATGAAAGGCGCATTCGCCAGCCGCGCCAGACGGCGCGCAATCTCGGTCTTGCCGACGCCGGTGGGGCCGATCATCAGGATGTTCTTCGGCGTGATCTCCGAGCGCATCGGCTCGGGGATCTGCGATCGGCGCCAACGGTTGCGCAGCGCGATTGCGACCGCGCGCTTGGCCTGGTCCTGACCGACGATGTGCTTATCAAGCTCAGCGACGATGCGTTTCGGGGTGGTGGTGTCGGACATAAGCGAGGGGATCGGCAGGACGCCTGCGGTCACTGAGTGCGCCGCGGCGCGGTTATGGGTCAATTCGGTGGGCCTCAGCAGGCGTCAAACTCGCCGCCGCCTCTTTGGAGGCTAGCCCGTCACGCTAATCCTCGGCAAGCTCCTCAAGCACGAGGTTGCGATTGGTGTAGATGCAGATATCGGCGGCGATGCCAAGTGAGCGCTCGACGATCTCGCGTGCGCCCAGCTCGGTATTCTCCAGCAGCGCCCGCGCCGCCGAGGCCGCGAACGAGCCACCGGAGCCGATCGCCATCAGGTTGTACTCGGGCTCGAGCACATCGCCGGTACCGGAGATGATCAGCGATGCCTCATGGTCAGCGACGCAGAGCATCGCCTCCAGTCGCCGCAGCATGCGATCGGTGCGCCAGTCTTTGGCCAATTCGACCGCTGAGCGCGTCAGATGGCCCTGGTGGCGCTCGAGCTTGGCCTCGAAACGCTCAAACAACGTAAAGGCATCAGCCGTGGCACCAGCGAAACCAGCGAGCACACGCTCCTTATAGAGCCGGCGCACCTTGCGGGCGTTGCCCTTGACGACGGTGTTGCCGAGCGAGACCTGTCCATCACCGCCGATCACGACATTGCGCCCGCGACGCACCGATAAGATCGTGGTGCCCTGAAACGATTGCATCTTGACTCCTGAGTCAATCAAGCTGAACGGTCATCGAGCAACAACCGATGTCAAAACTTCTATCCAATGCTCACCCAGCCCTGGTCATCACATTGGGAACCTATTCCCGAACCCTGACATTGTCGGCCGATGTCAGCGTGGTAGGTCCGAGCGCCCCATCAGCCATTCGTCCACGGCGCGCGCGCACTGACGACCCTCGCGGATGGCCCAGACCACGAGCGACTGGCCCCGGCGCATATCGCCGGCGGCAAAAACGCCATCCACATTGGTGAAGTAGGCCTTGGCGCCCTCGGTACTACCCTTGACGTTACCGCGGGGATCAAGCTCCAGGCCCTTGGCCTCCTGTAGCTCCTCGAGCATGCCCTCGTGCACCGGGTGCACGAAGCCCATCGCCAAGAGTACTAGGTCGGCCTTCAGCTGGGCTTCAGACCCTTCGACCTCGGACATCTGCCAACGCCCGTTCTCATCCTTGTCCCAACGCACTAGGACATAATTCAGGGCCGTCACATTGCCATCGGCATCGGACTCGAACGACTTGGTCAGCAGATTCCACAGCCGTTCACAACCTTCCTCCTGCGAGGTTGAGGTGCGCAGCTTGTTCGGCCAGTTGGGCCAGGTTAACCCCTTGTCTTCCTTCTCCGGCGGCTTGTCCAGGATCTCGATCTGGGTGACCGACGTGGCACCATGACGATTGGAGGTGCCGATGCAATCGGAGCCTGTGTCTCCGCCGCCAATCACGATCACGTGCTTATCGTGGGCGCTGATGAAGTCCTCATCCGGAACGAACACGCCTTGGACGCGCTTGGAGTTGGCGCGCAGGAAGTCCATCGCGAAATGGATGCCGTTGAAGCTACGGCCCGGGACATCGAGATCGCGAGGTTTCTCCGAGCCACCGGAGAGGACAACGGCGTCGTAGTCGTCGGTCAGCTTGCTGACGGGCAGATCGACACCGATGTGACAATGGGTGTGAAATTCCACGCCCTCTGCCCGCATCTGGCTCATGCGCCGGTCAATCATGGTCTTGGCCAGCTTGAAGTCCGGGATGCCGTAGCGCAGCAGGCCGCCGATGCGGTCCTCTTTCTCGTACAGCGAGACCGTATGGCCAGCACGGGCGAGTTGCTGGGCACAGGCCAGACCGGCTGGACCCGAGCCCACCACGGCGATGCGCTTGCCGGTGCGATGGGTCGGCACCTGCGGCTTGACCCAGCCCTGCTCCCAAGCCTTATCGGCGATAGCGCGCTCGATGGCCTTGATTGCGACCGGCTGGTCATCGATGTTCAGCGTGCAGCTGGCTTCACAAGGCGCCGGGCAGATGCGCCCAGTGAACTCGGGGAAGTTGTTGGTCGAGTGCAAGACCTCGATCGCCGACTCCCAGTCCTGCTGATAGACCAGGTCGTTCCAATCCGGAATGATGTTGTTGACCGGACAGCCTTGATGGCAATACGGGATGCCGCAGTCCATGCAGCGCGCGCCCTGGATGCCGATCTCGGCATCGGTCATCGGCTGGACGAACTCGTTGTAATGGACGACGCGATCGGAAGCCGGCTGGTAGGCCAGCTCGATGCGCTCGTACTCCATGAATCCGGTTGGCTTACCCATGTTCGACAACCTCTCTGAGCTTGGACGGGTGTGGCCGTGACGCACTTGGCGGCCGACTCTTGCTCGATTGCATCTGCTCGAGCGCCCGCTTGTAGTCGACCGGCATCACCTTGACGAAGCGACCGAGCATCGCCGGCCAGTCATCGAGGATGCGCCGCGCAACGGCTGAATTGGTGTAGTGCAGGTGACGCTCGATGAGCTGGCGTAGACGCAGCGCATCATAGCGGGTCATGTCGTGGCTGACATCGACGAAGCCGTGGGTCTCGAGATCCCCGCCCTGGTGCTCCAATGCTTCCAGCGCCGCGTCTTCAGCCGCAATCGGCTCCAGCTCGACCATCGCCTGATTGCAATGATCAGCAAAATTGCCTTTTTCATCCAACACGTAAGCGACGCCGCCGGACATCCCAGCGGCGAAATTCCGACCCGTTGGTCCCAGACAGACCATGACGCCGCCGGTCATGTACTCGCAGCCGTGATCGCCAACGCCCTCGACGACCGCGGTTGCACCCGAGTTGCGCACGCAGAAGCGCTCGCCGGCGACACCCCGGAAGTAGACCTCGCCCTTGATCGCGCCATAGAGCACGGTGTTGCCGACGATGATGTTGTCTTCAGCGCGATCGATGCTGGCGTGTTGAGGCGGGTAGATAATGATGCGCCCACCCGAGAGCCCCTTGCCGACGTAGTCGTTGGCCTCGCCAGCCAGCTCGATGGTCACGCCCTGCGCTAACCAGGCACCGAACGACTGACCGCCAATCCCTTGCGCCTTGATGTAGATGGTATCGTCCGGCAGCCCAGCAAGACCGTAGCGCTCGGCGACGCGCCCCGAGAGCAAGGTGCCCACCGTGCGGTTGAAGTTCTTCACCTCGGTCTCGATCCGCACCGGCTCGCGGTTCTCCAGCGCCGGACGTGCCTGCTCGATCAGCTTGTGGTCAAGCGCCTTTTCCAGGCCGTGGTCTTGCCGCTCGGAATTGTAGAGGGCGACCTCGGGGCCAACCTTCGGCTTGGTCAGGATGCGCGAGAAGTCCAAGCCCTTCGCCTTCCAGTGCTCGATCGCACGCCGCATCTCGAGCCGATCCATCTGACCGACCATCTCGTTGACGGTGCGGAAGCCAAGTCGCGCCATGTACTGGCGCATCTCCTCGGCGATGAAGAAGAAGAAGTTGATCACATGCTCCGGCTTGCCGGTGAACTTCTTGCGCAGCTCCGGATCTTGGGTCGCCACGCCGACGGGGCAGGTGTTCAGATGACACTTGCGCATCATGATGCAGCCCTCGACGATCAACGGCGCGGTGGCGAAGCCGAACTCGTCAGCGCCAAGCAGCGCGCCGATGACGACATCGCGACCGGTGCGCATGCCACCGTCCACTTGGACCGCGATGCGCCCACGCAAGCGGTTCAGCACCAGCGTCTGATGGGTCTCGGCGAGGCCGATCTCCCAGGGCGAGCCGGCATGCTTGATGGAGGTCAGCGGACTCGCGCCGGTGCCGCCGTCATAACCAGCGATGGTCACATGGTCCGCATGCGCCTTGGAGACGCCCGCGGCGACCGTACCGACACCGATCTCAGAGACCAGCTTGACCGAGATCCGCGCCTTCGGATTGGCGTTCTTCAGGTCATGGATCAGCTGCGCCAGGTCTTCAATCGAGTAGATATCATGATGTGGCGGCGGCGAGATCAGGCCGACGCCTGGGGTCGAGTGGCGCACGCGCGCAATCTGCGCGTTGACCTTATGACCGGGCAGCTGACCGCCCTCACCCGGCTTCGCGCCCTGGGCGACCTTGATCTGGATGTCATCCGCGTTGACCAGGTATTCGATGGTGACACCAAAGCGCCCGGAAGCCACCTGCTTGATCGCCGAGCGCTCCGGGTTCATCGAGCCATCCGGCAGCGGCAGGAAGCGTGCGGCCTCCTCGCCACCCTCGCCGGTATTCGACTTGCCGCCGATCGCGTTCATCGCCTTCGCTAATGTCGAATGCGCCTCGTGGCTGATCGAGCCGAACGACATCGCTCCAGTCGCAAAGCGCTTCACAATCTCCTTCGCCGGCTCGACCTCATCGATTGGGATCGGCTCATCGGCCCATTTCAGGTCCATCAGTCCGCGGAAGGTCAGCAGATGCTCGTTCTGCTCGTTGATCAGGCGCGAGTATTCCGCATAGGTGCCGGCATCGTTGGCGCGGGTTGCGTGCTGCAGCTTGGCGATAGTCTCTGGCGTCCAGACATGATCCTCGCCGCGCAACCGGAACGCATAATCGCCGCCGACATCCAGGTGCTTGCGGAGGATCTGCTCGTTACCATAGCCGCGCGAATGCCAAAGCACCGCCTCGCGCGCGACCTCGGCCAGGCCGACACCCTCGACCATGCTCGGCGTGCCAGTGAAGTAATTGGCGATGAACTCACGGTTGAGTCCCACAGCATCGAAGATCTGCGCGCCGCAGTAGCTCTGGAAGGTACTGATGCCCATCTTCGACATCACCTTCTTCAAGCCCTTGCCAACCGCCTTGATGTAGCGGCCTTGGGCCTCCTCGAAGCTTAACTCGCCGGCACCATCAGTGCGCAGCCGGAGCAGCAGCGACTGGATGGTATCGAAGGCCAGATAAGGGTTGATCGCCTCGGCGCCATAGCCAGCGAGGGTCGCAAAATGATGCACCTCGAGCGCGCCACCGGTCTCGACCACCAGCCCGGAGCTGGTGCGCAGGCCCTGGCGGATCAGGTGATGGTGGACGGCAGAGGTCGCCAACAAGGCCGGAATCGGGATGAAATCGGCGTTGGTGTTGCGGTCCGAGAGGATCAGGATGTTGTGCCCCTCATGCACTGCCGCCTCGGCCTCTTGGCACAGCCGTTCCAGCGCCGGCGCCATGCCCTCCGCGCCCTCGGCAGCCGGATAGACCATGTGCAGGTTCTTGGTGCGGAAGGCACCGGCCGAGTTGTCCTGGATGTGGCGGATACGCTCCAGGTCTTCGTTGGTCAGGACCGGCTGGTCGACCTCCAAGCGCCAATGCTGGCCAGCCTCATTGAGGCCGAGCAGATTCGGGCGCGGGCCGATCAGCGACACCAGCGACATCACCAGCTCTTCACGGATCGGGTCGATGGCCGGATTGGTGACCTGGGCGAAGTTCTGCTTGAAGTAGGTCGACAGATGCTTGGAGCGCGATGACAGCACCGACGGCGGGTTATCCGCGCCCATCGAGCCGATCGCCTCTTGGCCGGTGGCGACCATCGGCGTGAGCAGAAATTTCACGTCTTCCTGGGTGTAGCCGAAGGCCTGCTGGGCATCAAGCAGGACGCTCTCTTCCGGCGCCATCGGAGCGACATCGGTCGGCAGTGAATCGAGATGGATTTGGGTGCGATCGAGCCATTCCTGATAGGGCTTGGCCCCGGCCAGCTCGGCCTTGACCTCGGCATCATCGATGATGCGGCCCTGCTCCAGATCGATCAGGAACATGCGCCCCGGCTGCAGGCGCCACTTCTTGACGATGCGCGCATCATCGATGTCGAGCACACCCATCTCGGAGCCCATGACCACCAGGTCATCGTTGGTCACCAGATAGCGGGCTGGGCGCAGGCCATTGCGGTCGAGCGTGGCGCCGATTTGACGGCCGTCGGTAAAGGCGATCGCGGCCGGACCGTCCCAGGGCTCCATCAGCGCGGCGTGGAACTCGTAGAAGGCGCGCCGCTTCTCGTCCATCAGCTTGTTGCCTGACCAGGCCTCCGGGATCAGGATCATCATCGCCTGCGCCAGCGAGTAGCCGCCCATCACCAGCAGCTCGAGCGCATTGTCGAAACAGGCTGAGTCGGACTGACCCTCGGGGATCAGCGGCCAGATGGTGTCGAGGTCATCGCCGAGAACCTCGGAGCGCATCGTATGCCGACGCGCCGCCATCCAGTTGACGTTGCCGCGCAGGGTGTTGATCTCGCCGTTGTGGCAGATCATCCGGAACGGCTGCGCCAGATCCCAGGTCGGGAAGGTATTGGTCGAGAAGCGCTGATGCACTAGGGCCAGCGCCGACTCGAAGCGCTCATCGCGCAGATCGAGGTAATAATTGCCAACCTGACCGGCGAGCAGCATGCCCTTGTAGTTGATGGTCCGCGACGACATCGAGGCGACGTAGTAGGCCGTCTTGTCGTAGCCATGCGCACGGATCTCGTTGTCCATCCGCTTGCGCACCACGAACAGCCGGCGCTCGAAGGCGTCTTGGTCGGGGCAGTTCTCCCCGCAAGCGACAAACACCTGGCGAACCACCGGCTCGGTCGGCAGCACGCTCTCGCCGAGCTCGCGATTGTCGGTCGGCACATCGCGCCAGCCGAGCAGCCCCTGGCCGCCTTCGGTGAGATAGCGCTCAACCGTCGCCTGCATCTCAGCGCGCGCGGCCTCATCCTTCGGCAAGAACACCATACCAACGCCGTAATGGCCTAGCGCTGGCAGTTCAAAATCGACCACGGCGCGGAAGAAGCTATCGGGCATCTGCACCAAGATGCCGGCGCCATCACCGGCCTTGGGGTCAGCGCCGACCGCGCCACGATGGGTTAGACGCTCAAGGATCTCGAGGCCTTGCTCGACTATGCGGTGGCTCTTTTCGTTTTTGATGTGGCAGACGAAACCGACACCGCAAGAGTCACGCTCATGCGCGGGGTCGTACAGGCCCTGGGCGGCTGGATAGGCGCGAAGGTTCATCAGCGGACCTCCCTAAACCGGGTACATAACGGTCAAAAAGACGTCCCCTCAGTGCCTTGAACAGTCGGGGAAGTTCCGGTCTGGATTAAAGTGGTTTTACGCGTGAGTCGAAGCGGACACCGCAGCATCGCGGAGCCAACCGATGGCGATGGGCTCGCAGCGCCTTTGACGTCAGACCGGGCGCACCCAGTTCTAACACGCGCAACAAATAGCGAACCGCCAATCATACTGTGGATGCAGCCGCTATGCCATTCGGCAGCCAGCGACTGACCGCGCTGCCACACTCAGGGCGACAGGCAAATGTGTCAATCAGGTGCAACAAGGCGGGAAACTGGGCTAAATCGGTGCAACAACGTCACCGCTGGGTTGCCCGCCAGACCCCTGGCTCGTCTGCGCGTCTGCGCGTCTGCGCGTCTGCGCGTCTGCGCGTCTGCGCGTCTGCGATGAACATTGTTGGCATCTTCGCGTTCAAGCGGTTTGGCGCTGAGCGGCTGCAATGGTGGCTCGGAGCTGACCAGCATCGACATCGGCGGTCAGCAGCGCTGCCCCGATCCCTTGTAACAAAACCAAGCGTAACCGCCCGCGTTGCACCTTCTTATCCACTGCCATCAGCTCAAGCCAACGCTCGCTTGGCAGGCTGTCCGGCGGCACAATGGGCAGCCCAGCGCAGGCAACCAAATCCTGAATCCGAGCCGTATCGACCGGCTTGAGCCAGCCGAGACGCTCAGAGAGCTGGGCCGCCATCACCAGCCCAACGCCGACCGCCTCACCATGCAGCCAAGTGCCGTAACCGGTTCCTGCCTCGATCGCGTGGCCGAAGCTGTGCCCTAGATTCAGCAGCGCGCGCTGGCCCGACTCGCGCTCATCCGCCGCCACGATCAGAGCCTTATTTTGGCAAGAGCGGTCGATCGCCGTCGCCAGAGCGACCGGATCAAGGGCACGTAGCGCAGGCACTTTCTCTTCGAGCCAGTCAAAGAAGAGCCGATCCGAGATCAAGCCGTACTTGATGACCTCCGCCAAGCCCGCCGAAAGCTCGCGCTCGGACAAGGTCTCGAGTGTTGCGGTGTCAGCGATGACCGCGCGCGGTTGATGGAAGGCGCCAATCATGTTCTTGCCAGCGGGATGGTTCACACCGGTCTTGCCGCCAACCGATGAGTCGACCTGCGCCAGCAGCGTCGTCGGCACCTGGATGAAGGGCACGCCACGCTGATAACAGGCTGCTGCAAAGCCGGCCATATCACCAACGACGCCGCCACCGAGCGCGACGATGGTCACATCTCGGCCACAGCGGCGCTCGAGCAGCGCGTCAAAAATGTGATTGAGTGTCGTCAGATCCTTGTAGCGCTCACCGTCCGGCAAGATCACCTGATCGATCTCGAACCCTTCCAAGCCCGCCCGCAGTGCATCTAAGTAGAGCGGAGCAACGGTCTCGTTGGACACGATCATCACCCGCTCACCAACGATATACGGGCGATAACAGGCTGGATCTGACAGCAAATTGCGGCCGATATAGATCGGATAGCTGCGCTCGCCAAGCTCGACGTCAAGCCGTTGGCGCTCTGCAGTCGAAACAGAGACTGGACCCAGGGCGCCCATGCTAAAGCTCTTCGTCCTCGAAACGCCGGCGGATCTCCTTGACCACCGAGGCGGTACCACGACGCTCCGTTGAGACCACCATGTCCGCAACCTGGCGATAGATAGGCTCGCGCTCGGCCATCAGATCCCGAAGCCGCTGTTGCGGATCATCGGTATCGATCAGCGGGCGACTGCGATCGCGCGCCGTGCGCGCGAATTGCTGCTCAGGGCTGCAATGCAGATAAATCACGAAGCCACGCGCGGCAAGCTGCTGGCGATTCTCGGGGGTCAGTACCACGCCACCGCCGGTGGCGAGCACAATGCCCTCTTCCTGCGCCAGATCTTCAACAACCCCGCGCTCACGCTTGCGGAAGCCCTCTTCACCTTCGAACTCAAAGATGGTCGGGATATCAACGCCGGTTCGGCGCTGAATTTCCTGGTCGCTATCGCGGAACTCGTACCCCAGCGCCTCGGCCAACTGCCGGCCGACGGTGCTCTTGCCGGCGCCCATGGGGCCGACGAGAAAGATGTTTGGTGGTCTGATCATGGTGCTAGGTATGCCAGATTTGCCGATCACTAGCAAGCTGTAGGCCGAACCCGGCCTTGGCAAGCAGCGGCGTCAAAGCAATCCACGTCAGCGAATCGCAAGGTCTGATTTCAGGATCTTAGGGGTCACGAAGATCAATAACTCTTGGTTGGTCTCTGATTTTGCAGTCGTCTTAAACAGACGCCCCACCATGGGCAAGTCGCCGAGCCAGGGCACTTTTTCCTCGTTGAAGTCTTTAGTCGCCTCATAGACACCGCCGAGCACGATCGTCTCTCCGTTATCAACCAAAACCGAGGTACTCACAGCCCGCCGGTTGCGCAGCGGATTGCCATCCACCGTGAAGGTGAAGTCTGCTTCGTCCTTATTGACTTTCAAGTCCATGATCACGCGGTCATCTGGCGTAATGTGCGGAGTGACGTCCAGCTTGAGCGTTGCGGGTTCATAGCGCACGGTGGCCGGCGATTCAGCGGTCGCTGGCGTCACGACAGGAATGTCTTGACCAACCTCGATCTCCGCCTTCGTCTGATCAGCGGTCACGATACGCGGGCTTGAGATCACCTCGCCACGGCCTTCGCGCTGCATCGCTGAGAGTTCAAGAGTAATCAGGTGCGAACCGACCTTACCCAGCAAAAAATTGACTGCACCTGCCGGATCAGGCGCGGGCAGATTGACCCAGAGATTGGGGGCGCCCTCATCGTTCTGGATGATAGAGTTAAAAGGTGCACTAGCCTCCAAGTCGAACCCATACGGACCCGCATCAAAGTTGCCGAGCCCCTCGATCCCACCGTCACCCGGGTCCTGACCACCACCCACGAGCAGTTGGTTGCCGCTGCTACTACCGGTCGACCCACTGACCCCAAAACGCACCCCCAGATCGCGCGCAAAGCTGTTACTTGCGATGACGACACGCGACTCGATCAACACCTGACGCACGGGCACATCAAGCCGGGTGATGAGCGCTCGGATCGCGCCTAGCCGCTCGGCGGTATCCTCAATAATGAGTGCATTCGTTCTTGGGTCAAAAGACACCGACCCGCGGCTGGACAACATGGGAGCCACACGTTGACTAGAGACGCGATGAACGGTTTCCATGTTTCCGATCTGCGCGACCTCGGCCGTCTGCTCTCGCTGCCCCTCCAAGAGTTCAGCGATGTCTCCCGCTTTGGCATAGTTGACCTGCACAAACTCAGTCTTCAGAGGGGCTAACTCCTTCATTTGCTGTTGCGCCTCCAGCTCAAATGTCTCGCGTTCGGCCAACTCAGCGGCCGGCGCAACCATAATCACGTTGCCACTCTGGCGCATCGCGAGGCCCTTGGTCTTCAGAATGATATCGAGCGCCTGATCCCAGGGAACCTCTTTGAGGCGCAGCGTGATGCTGCCGCTAACGGTATCGCTCGCAACGAGATTCAGACCAGTGAAATCGGCCAGAAGCTGCAATACTGCACGGACCTCAATATCCTGAAAGTTGAGCGACAACCGATCTCCGGAAAAGACGATCTTCTCGCGCGCCAGCTGCTCCTTCTCCGCTTGCGTCAGCGACCGGAACTCGATCGTGAACAGGTTCTCGGTCTGATAGGCAAGGTAGTCGAATTCATCCGTGGTCTGGATATCGACTCGAACATTACTGCCCTGCGAACGTGACTCGACGGCAACCACCGGCGTACCAAAATCAACCACGTCGAGGCGGCGGAAGAGCCTCTGCGGCAGGGTAGCATTGCTGATGCCGACGATGACGTCGCGACCCTCTTCAGTCACATTCACCCGCGTCTGTGCGGATGGCAAGCTGATGATGACCCGGCCCTCACCGTCCGCGCCACGGCGAAAATCAATATCCTTCACCGGCCCTGCACTGCGGGCAGCGAAACTCGAGTCAAGGCTGTCGCGCCGAGCGCGTGCCAGAGGCGCCGGAGCAACCGATTCTGGGTTCAATGCGATCCGCACGCGACTACCCTCGGTCTTGATCGTATAGGGCACGCTGTCGGTCAGGTTGACCACGACGCGCGTGCGATCACTGGCCTCGATCGCCACTAGGCTATGCGCGACACCAAGCCCAATCGGAATCGACTTCCGGCCGAGCTGGCTCGATGCGCCAGGAAAATCGATCGCGATACGCGCCGGATTCTCGGTCGCGAAATCACTCGGCGTCGGTGGCACCCCCGAGAAGACCAGATCGATCTCGACCTGATTGCCAGGCAAGGTCGCAAATTCGGCGACCTCCAAACTCGCCCCAAGTGCCGGGGTGACGCTCACGAACAGCATCAGGAATGCCATTAGGCATGCCATTAGGCATGCCATCAGGCCGGCGAAAAGAGCCTCGACCAGCGACGGCCATCGCTGCCAATCGAGTTGCTCAAGCAAAGGTCTCACGCGGGGCCTGGAGAGGTTCATGATCATGACCGCTTACTGTTTTAGTGCCATCGATGCCTGCCTCTGGTCCCACTCGCCAGGCGCCTTCTCAATAATCTCGGTCAGCAGCAGCTCGGTCGGATCGACGCGAGTGATCTTGCCATCGTTGCGCCCAAGATAGTTGCCAGTCCGCACGCGGTGCAGCATCCCATCAGGGTCCATGATCAGCGCCCAGCGCGTCTGGTCCTGCTCCAGGGTACCCACCATGCGCAGTGAGTCGAGCGAATAGCCTTCTAATGGCTCCTTGCGTCGCAGCGGGTCTGGCGAGATGCCGGAGGGGTTGCGCCGCTGCGCCACATCAGCCGCTTGCTCGTCCATCATGAACGGATCACGCCGCTCCCGGGGCAGATAGGGGAACGGGGCAACCAAAGCGACCTCCGGCACCGGCTCAAGCGGCCCAGCCGGCCGCGCCCGCACGCGCTCGGCATAGGCTTCAAGCTCGGGCAGACCTGGATCTGCACAGGCTGAGATGAGCAGCAGCGTTAACGTCGCGGGCATGTGCCGGCAAAGAACCCGTCGATAGCTATCAAGCCGCTGCAATCTGAATGGCATTTGGCCTCTCATGAACGGCCTCATTGCGCTTCAGGTTCATCCAGGTAGCGATACGTTTTCACGATCGCAGCAAGGGTCATCGGAGCCTCTGGCTCGCCCCTTCGACGCTCGCCACCGATCTCGATATTGTGCACCGTCACAATCCGCGGCAACGCAGCAAGACCGCTGATGAAGGTCGCAAACGCATGATAGCGGCCGCGGACCCGCACCCGGATTGGCAACTCCGCATAAAAGTCTTTGTTCTCCTCTGCGGATGGCTGAAACAGCTCAAATTCGAGACCAGCTGCCACCCCCGTCTGGGAAACATCGACCAGCAGTGACGCCACCTCGGTTTCGTCTGGCAACTGGCGCAGCATGGCACCGAAGGTCTCCTCCATCTCGGCTAGCTGCTGGCGATACTGTTCAAGATTGGCTGCCTTGTGCTGCTTCTGTTCGAAGCTCTGGCGCAGCTCCAACTCTTTCTGCTCAGCGCGCTCCAGCTGCTCAATCTGACCGCTAGTGATGAAGTGATACCAAGCAAAACCGATCACGCCACAGCCAAACACGATGAGAACGACCTTCGCCGCCAATGGCCATTCGCTGATGTTATTGAAGTCGAGTTCATTGAGGTCCATCAGCGCCTCCCAACAGTAAGCGCGATGGCGTCTTCGCCTGCGTCCGGCTGCAAGCGCTGCTGCTCGAAGCGCAGCCGAAAATGGCTGAAACCGGTGCCGGTCTCGTCCTTGTTCTCGATCAGCAAGAGCTCGGGCTTGCCAATCCAGGCCGATGACTCGATATTACGCATCAGCGCTGAGACGCGCGCATTGGACTGGGCGCGTCCCTCAATGGTGATACGCGCGCCTTCTTGCTGGAGCCGAGTCAAGAACACCCCGACCGGAACCGCATCAACCAAGCGATCGAGCAGATGCACGATCTCTGGACGGCTTTCTTGCAGTTCTTGGATCACGCCCATCCGCGCAAGCAAGTCAGCCTTCTGCTTCTCGAGTTCATTGATCTCTCGAATACGACGATTCAGGACCGTGATCTGCCCTTCTAGATAGAGGTTACGGGCTCGCTGGGCATCGGTCATCGCATCGAACTGAACCTTGAGCAGCACGCCTATCAGGAGTACAGAGCCAAGCGCAGCGACGGCAATCAGAACCAGGTCACGCTGACGACGACGGCGTTCCTGTTCACGCCAGGGCAGCAGATTAATCCGAGCCATGGGTCAACGAAACCGGCGCATCGCAAGCCCGGCCGCTATCAGCATCGTGCTCCGACCATGCTGCGACAGGACGCGCTCAGCATCAGGAGACAGCGCCATCTTAGCGAATGGATCGACAATCTGTACCGGCAGCGCAAGCCGCTCGGCAATCTGCTGCGCGAGGTCGGGAACCTGAGTCACCCCGCCGGTCAGCAAGACCTCATCGACCTGACTGAAGGCGCTCGTTGAGTAGAAAAACTGCAGTGCGCGCGCCAACTGCCGCGCCAAGGCATCTTGGAACGGCCCGAGCACAACCGTCTGAAGCTGTGGCGGGAGCGACGCCGTCGCGAGCTGTGACAGCGCCTCCTCCCGTCCCAGACCGGCACGGCGCTGGACCTCCTCGACGAGTTGCTGACCACCGAAGCTCTGCTCGCGCGCGTAGATATTTTGCCCGCCCCGCAGCACATGCAATGTCGTTGTCGTGGCACCAATATCTGCAACCGCGGTCAGTCGATCCAAGCCGGGCGCCAACGCATGGATGAAGATGCCGCTGGCGTTCTCAACCGCATTCGACTCGATATCGACAATCTCGACGCTCAACCCCGCCAGTTCGAGTGCCGCAACCCGGTCATCGACATTCTCTTGACGCGAGGCCGCGAGCAACACATCGACCATCCCGGCCGAGCCCTCGGTCGGACCAAGCACATCGAAGTCGAGGTTGACCTCCTCTAGGGGATAAGGCACATACTGATCGGCCTCGAGCTGGATCTGAGCCTCCATCTCGGCATCGGAGAGCTCAGCACTCAGTGAGAGAACCTTGGTGATCACCGCCGACCCAGCAACGGCCACCACCGCACGCTTGGTCTTCGACTTTGAGCGTTGCAGGGCTGCAGCAATCGCTTGGCCGACCTGCGTCACATCGGCGATCTTCTTCTCGACCAGGGTATGAGACGGCAGCGGCTCAAGCGCCAGAGCCTCGACCCGGAAATGCTCCGGCCTGCTCGCAGAGCCTGGCCCAAGCTCAACGAGCTTGATGGCGCTTGACCCAATATCGACGCCAAGCAATGCATGTTGTTTCCGACCGAATCTGAACATCCCGCGTCAGAACACTCCTAACGAAGCCTAAAGCCGAAGCCCAAAGACGGAGCCTAAAGCCTCAGCATTTCTCGCGTTTTCGTTGACTATATCAGAAACACCAAAACCCTTACGCAGCAACCCAACCGACCAAGAAACGCATGCCTAGACGAAATGGGAGCCGACTTGCCCGCCGCTCGCGCCGACCAAGCTCGGCTCTAGATCAACCTCGCGGCGGCACAAGACCGGCCACACGCACTGCCTGCGCGAGCCAACGGCAACAGCTTGCCTACGAGGCGGCCCGCCTCATGCGCGAGCAGGGGTTGCTCGCGCTGGACCACGCACGGCGTAAGGCGGTCGAACGGCTCGGGATCACGAATAAGCGCTGCTGGCCAGACAATGCTGAGATTCAGGCCGCTCTGGAGCATGAATATCAGCTGTTTCAGCCCGAGGCCCAGCAGCAGGTCACCAGCACCCTGCACGAGCAGGCGCTCGCCGCGATGCAGACCTTCGCCGAGTTCGACCCGCGGTTGGTCGGCCAATCCTTGTCAGGCACCGCCTCGCTCGACCAAGGCGTGCGTCTGCATTTGTTCGCTGACGACCCCCGCCAAATCGTCTTCCGGCTGATCGACAGAGGCATCCCCTGGCAGGCGCATGATCGCCAGCATCGCTATGCGGACGGCAGCCGACAGATGCATCCGACCTTCGCCTTCGTCGCCGGCGAGATCCCAGTCGAGCTGGTGGTTCTGCCCGAGCGGGCTCGACGCAATCCGCCGCTGAGCCCGATCTCGGAGCGACCGGAACGGGGGCTCAATGCCGACGCGGTCGAACGCCTACTCCAGAAGGCTGCAGACCCGAACGATGCGAACGATGATGGAGAAGCCCTGCTCGGCTGCTGACCGCGCGCCCGATGACTAACGCTTGGAGATCGGCACGTAATCACGCACGCCCGGTCCATGGTAGATCTGACGCGGACGCCCGATGCGGTTGGCCGGATCGCTCATCATCTCCATCCAGTGCGAGACCCAGCCGACGGTGCGGGCAACGGCAAACATCACCGTGAACATATTGCGTGGGATACCGAGCGCTCGGTAGATAATGCCAGAATAGAAATCGACGTTAGGATACAGCTTGCGCTCGACGAAATACTCGTCGCTGAGCGCGATCTCCTCGAGCTTCACCGCCAATTCCAGCAGCGGACTATCAGAGGCGCCCGGGAATTCCTCGAGCACCTGATGGCACACCTCACGGATGATCTTCGCCCGCGGGTCATAGTTCTTATAGACCCGATGCCCAAAGCCCATCAAGCGAAACGGATCATCCTTATCCTTGGCCTTATCGATGAACTTGGCGACATTCTTGACATGGCCGATCTCCTCGAGCATGTCGAGCACAGCCTCATTCGCACCGCCGTGCGCGGGCCCCCAGAGCGAGGCGATGCCCGCTGCAATACAGGCGAACGGATTAGCGCCCGAGCTGCCGGCGAGGCGCACCGTCGAGGTGCTCGCGTTCTGCTCATGATCGGCATGCAGAATGAACAGCAGATTCAATGCCTTCTCAGCAAGTAAGCCAGGCTCGTAGTCCGCGCAAGGCGTCGCGAACATCATGTGCAAGAAGTTCGCCCCGTAGCGCAGATCGTTGCGCGGATACATGATCGGCTCGCCGACGAAGTGCTTGTACGCCGCAGCGGCAATCGTCGGCATCTTCGCGATCAGTCGATGCGCCGAGACCTCCCGGTAGCGCGGATCATTGACATCGATCGACTCGTGATAGAACGCCGAGAGTGAGCCGACAACGCCGCACAGCATCGCCATTGGATGGGCGTCGTAATGAAAGCCACTCAAGAACCGCTTCAGGTTCTCGTTGAGCATCGTATGGCTGGTAATCAGATGCTCGAAATGATTCAGCTCTTCCTCGGTCGGCAGATTAGCGTAGAGCAGCAGATAGGCGACCTCAAGGAAGCTCGACTTGGTCGCGAGCTGCTCGATCGGGTATCCGCGGTAGAGCAGTACGCCCTTTTCGCCATCAATGAAGGTGATCGCGCTGTGGCAACTGGCAGTCGCCATGAAGCCCGGATCGTAGGTAAAGAAGCCGGCGTCGCGGTAGAGCGAAGAGATATCGAGCGCGCCAGGCCCCAGGGTACCCGTCTTTAGTGGGTAGTCGAAACTTTTCCCGGCCGCCTTGTCGGAAATGGTGATGATCTGATCGGCCATAGAGATCTCTCCCGTCTATCGGTCCCCTCGCCTCGGCATCTTGATATCGCTCGAGCGCCGGAGAGGATGTTCAGCCTGATCGCCAAAGGCGATCAGACCTATGAAAGGATGGATGCGTGCGCACTGAGTCGGGGCAGTTTGCACGAAGACTGTGCACTCCGGCCAGATTTCGGTGCATCTAGGCCACCCCTAATGCCAACCCTAGCCGCAGCCAGGGCCGGTCCTCGTTCAACCGCTGTCATTCTACTCGCGCCCAGCGCGTGCGATCCGAACCCTCGCCCGAGATCACTTAGCACAAAAGGTGCCGCAATCAACCGAGACGTCGCGCGCGAACATCGAAGGCAGCGCCGCCGGCACACCGACACTGGTCATCGCGGCTCTGGCATCGCGACGCCAGTCATCGCGACCCCAGACGCGGGCACGGAGATCGGCAGATCCGGTCGCTCGGCGCCTCGGCCAACTCGCGGAGAACGACCGAGACGCGGCCCCTCAGGCCGCAGACCCGCTAAGCCAGAACAGAACGACTCAGTACAAAACAGAGCGACTCAGGACAGATCAGGCCGAGTCGGGCAAAAGCCGGGCGACGCCACTCGCGACCGCTGCGCGCGCCACTGCACCGGCAACGCTCTCGCGTAGCCGCGGGTCCAACGGCTTCGGAATGATGTAGTCAGGCCCACGCGTCAGGGCATCAAGACCATAGGCCTCCAGCACTGACGCCGGCACCGGCTCCTTGGTGAGGTCCTTGAGTGCATGGACGGCGGCAATACACATGGCCATGTTGATGCGCGAGGCGCGCACATCGAGCGCACCGCGGAAGATGAAGGGAAAGCCAAGCACGTTGTTGACCTGATTCGGATAATCCGAACGGCCCGTCGCCATGATCAGGTCGTCTCGCACCTTCAGCGCGACCTCGGGCCGGATCTCCGGAACCGGGTTCGAGAGCGCGAAGACGATCGGCTGCGGCGCCATCGATGCAAGCATCTCCGGACTCACCAGATCCGGCCCCGACAGACCGATAAACACATCGGCGCCTTCGAAGGCGTCGGCGAGCGTGCGTCGCTCGGTCTCCACCGCGATCTCGGCCTTGTGGCGATTCAGGTCGGTGCGCCCCTGATGGATCACGCCTTTGCGATCAACCGTCAGGATCTTCTCAGGGCTCGCACCCAGCTCGGTGAGCAGCTTGATCGACGCGATACCGGCCGCCCCGGCGCCGAGAACCACGACACGCGCATCGGCCAGTGACTTACCCTGCAATTCGAGCGCATTGAGCAGCCCGGCCGCGATAATGATCGCGGTGCCATGCTGATCGTCATGAAAAACGGGGATGTCCAGCCGCTCGATGAGCGCCTGCTCGACATCGAAACAATGCGGCGCGGCAAGGTCTTCGAGATTGATCCCGCCGAAGGTCGGCGCGATCCGTGCCACGGTCTCGATGAAGTCCTCTGGGGTCTCAGCATCGACCTCGATGTCAAAGACGTCGATATCGGCGAAGCGCTTGAACAGGACCGCCTTACCCTCCATCACCGGCTTGCCGGCGAGAGCACCAACATTACCGAGGCCGAGCACCGCGGTGCCGTCGGTGATGACCGCGACCAGGTTGCCTCGATTCGTGTAGCGGTAGGCATCCTCGGCGTTGGCGTGGATGCGCCGTACCGGCTCTGCAACCCCGGGCGTATAGGCGAGCGAGAGATCGCGTTGAGTAGCTGCAGACTTGGTGATCTCGATCGCGGTCTTTCCTGGCCGCGGCGTCTCGTGATAAACGAGCGCGGCCGCATTCAGCTCCGCATCGGCATCGGTTTTCTTGTCATCGGACATGGATGGCGCTCCGGTGGCGATTTAGCGCCGATCGAGCGCAAGGAGGCGCAGCGGCGCCGAGAAAGTGTAACAGCGATCCGGCCCTAACCTATGGCGGTGGCTTGCTGATCAAGTGCCATTGGCGTTGCTGGCGGTCTCTCAGAGCAGCAGCCGGCCCCTGGGCAGAGACTCAACGACCGTACTTGCGGCGGAACTTATCGACTCGGCCGCCAGTGTCGAGGATCTTCTGCTTGCCGGTATAGAACGGATGGCAGGCAGAACAGACCTCAACATGCAGCTCGTCTTTCAGCGTCGAGCGCGTTTGGAATGTGTTACCGCAACTGCACACGACTTTAACGTCTTGATACTCTGGGTGGATGCCTTCTTTCATGGCCAGCCTGCTCCGGATCGGCTTTCTTGTCAGGTTAATCGACGAAGCATAGCGCGCTCGATTCGGCTCCGCAAGCTTCGCCGACCGCGCAGAACGGATGAACCTGCTAAGGGGCCAGCTCGCGCAGCGCTGCTGTCAGGCGCCAGTCTGCTGGCGATAGTGATCAGGCAGGACCATGTCAGGACATCACCAGCCAGTCGCTATCGCGGCACAATAGCGCACTGGTAATGGAATGGTCCGCCCCGCTCCTCCAACACACCCCGAGCGGGCACAATAAGCGATGATGAGAACCCATCGTCAACCAAGGTAGCGGAGCAGACCAATGACAGAGACTCACAAAGACCGGGCCATCACG
>NZ_NRRY01000025.1 GCF_016583905.1 Lamprobacter modestohalophilus
CGTGATGGCCCGGTCTTTGTGAGTCTCTGTCATTGGTCTGCTCCGCTACCTTGGTTGACGATGGGTTCTCATCATCGCTTATTGTGCCCGCTCGGGGTGTGTTGGAGGAGCGGGGCGGACCATTCCATTACTGTTGAAGTGGATGATGGGCGCTGTGCTGGCGGGGATCGTTTCGCTGATCATCAAGGCCCTGCTCTGACCAGCGCCAAACTGGCATTCGTTGACTACCCGGCCTAGGGCAGGCCCGGGCGAGACATTCAGCGCTACGGCCCGTGCGGAGGCTATGTCATGCTCGACGGCGAGTGCTACGCCATCCGCGCCCAGATCCACAGTATCGGTGGGTACTCAGCCCATGCCGACCAGTGGGATTTTATCGAGTTTGTCACCGGCATTCCCAGGGTGCCGTCTACACGATGATGTCAGTCTGCGCCAACCCGGTGATCAGCTTCGACATCGCCTGGGTGTTGGCGCAGCGCGAGACGGGGCGGCTGGGCGAGCAGGCGCGTGAGCGGGCGGTATATGAAGCGATGTAGTTTGTTTAGTAGCTTGACAATATTTGGCAAAGATTGCCAACCTCGTCCCCGGAGGTGATCTTATGGCAACCATGAACATTTCTTTGCCGGATGCGATGAAGGCCTGGGTCGATCAATGCTCGCGCTCAGGTCGCTACAGCAATGTAAGCGATTACGTTCGGGATCTGATACGTCGCGATCAGGAGCGTGCTGCAAAGATTGTCGAGCTACAAAGCCTCATTGACGAGGCACTGGCCGCTGGTGAAGGGCGGCGATCCATGGAGGCGGTCGAAGCCGAGGCGCTCGCAAGGCTTGCGAATATCAAGTGAATCCGTATGTTCTCAGTGAACTGGCCGAGGAGGACTTGATCCAGATTTACGTCACAGGTGCGATGGACTTTGGGCTTGAGCAAGCCAAGCGCTACCACCGAAAACTGTATCAGGCCTTTAATTTTTTAGCCGACAACCCGTTTGCCGGGCCAGAGCGCTCGGAGCTGCGTCCTGCATGCCGCATTCACCCGGTCGGTTCGCATATCCTGATTTACACCATTCGGCCAAACGACATCTACATTCTGCGCGTGCGACATGGACATGAAGATTGGCTGCGCGAGGCGGTTCGCTTGTGACGACCGAAAGCGCGGCGCCGAGTCCCTGTTCTTCGACGACCTCCGCCGGCTTGATTCGGCGTTAACAAAAAAGTGGCATGATAGGGTTTTTTTAACAAAAACCTTGGCCTTTGAAGAAAAAATGGGTTGCCTCGGCTACCAATCGCTCTGCGAACGCTTCCAGCTCACGGCATTTCCGTGAGGTCTGCAAGCGGGTTTTTCGAGCTGATTGGTGGCAAGGAAGGCTGCTCAACCCCATCAGCTTTCGGGGACCCGTTCAATTCCCGAAACGGGAATTGAACCCGCGTCCGTCAGATCACTACCTTCCACTCCCGTAACTGGCCGACGGTCTGTGTCAGTCCCTGCTTGAGCAGCGTGTCCAGGTATTCGTCGACCGTCTTGGGCGGGTTCTTCAGCGATCGGCGATGGTTGGCAGCCGCCTCGCATACTCGGGCGGCGTGCAGATCCAGTAGATCAAAGATGAAGTCGTCTGGGTGCTGCCACATGCCGATCATCGGCGTCCGGCAACTCGATAGACGGGATCAGATGCTCGAAGCCGGTGATCAGGCTATCGCGGACATGAGCGTTCATCAGCGACCGCGTCCGCTCCAGGTCTTCCGCCTTCAGGTCCGGCCGTTGCTTCAGAACGTTATGCGTCCACTCGTCGTGGATCCTGTCCGTCCAACGCGCCCGGTACAGATCGGTCAGTGCCAGGCGCATCAGCAGGTCGCGCAACGGTGCCGGGTAGAGTACGCACGCGTCATAGATGACGGTAAAGTTCGAACTCATTCAGTCGTACCCCATCTCGAGCGCCTGGGCTTGCTCGGCCAATGCATCAAGGGCCTTGCTGCGCTCAGCGTCGATCCGCTCCTTGTACGCGATCACATCCTGGTAGCGGACGCGACGGTGCGTTCCGGTTTTGTGGAACGGGATCTCGCCGCGCTCCAACAACTGCACGAGGAAGGGCCGCGAGACGTTGAGCATGTCCGCTGCGTCCTGGGTCGTCAGTTCGGCGTGGATCGGGATGATGTTGACCGCGTTGCCCTCACCGATTTCGGTCAGGACGTCGACGAGCAGTCGCAACGCCGACACCGGGACGCGGACCGGATGAGACGCGCCCTTGTCGTCGAAGATCTCGAACTGCTGAGCTTCCGCGCGGGTCTGCAGGAAGGCGGACAACGCCCGACCGCTCTCGCGAGCGATGGCAACTTCTTCGGCCGTCGGCAACGAATGGGTGAGAGAGAGTGTAGTCATGGCAGCCTCCTGGGAGCTTCAAGCAGCATCATGAGGCGGAGTATAACCAAAATAAACGAATAATCGAAATATCCGAAACAGGATGGTCTTTCCGGGCGGGTCGCTATGTCCGCGTCCTGGGCTTTTTGTGGGAGGCCTTCAACGGCCACGAGGTAGAAATACCGGTCAATCGCAAAAGATGTCTTCGAGTGTGGGGGCCTCTAAGGCGCGCTCGAACCAGAGGGCTAGCGTCTCGGCGTCGGCGGTTTCAAGACGCTGGTGGATCGACTCGGAGGGCTCGCCGAAACGTTTTGTTAACAGCTGCCGTAGTAAACGGGCTTCGCCCTTAGCTTCACCGCGGGCTTCGCCAATGGCTTCACCCTGGCGCAGAAAGCGCTCGGCAAAACCGCTGATTGCGGTGGCTTCCGGCGCGTGCTCTTGTTGGTAGATCATGCGCTGTGGGCCAGGTAGCGGTTCATGGGGCATTAGGCTTATGCCGTCAGAATCCGAAACTCGGTTGCTTTGGCAATGGGGCGCACATGGCGCTTTTCGCGCTGCATATCGACAATGCCATAGTTCGACAAGGTCTTGAGTGTACGAGACAGGTTGCTGGGTTTGCGCCCGGTGGCCTCGGCCAGCGCTGTAATCGACTCCGGCTGAGTTTCGCTGATGACCTTCAGCAGCGCTCGGTTCTCATCGCTCAACACTTCGGCCAGCGACTTCATCGAGGTGAACCAGACCTTGGGCTCACCGGGTTTGGGCCGGTACTCACCCCGGGCGATGGCCAGCATCCGTGCACGGATTTTCTCCTGCGGCATGATTCCGATCACAATGGCCTTCATCGTTGTTGAACCTCCAGCAGCACGCGATCCACGTCCGCGAAAAAATCTGTCAGCAGTTGGTGGGCATCCTGGAATTCGTAGGGCACGCCTTTGTCCGAGCGGTGGCGGTGCTTGTGATCAAAGGTCAGGATGCGCCCGGCATATTTGAACGTCCTCGGTGGCTTAACCGCATGCGCATTGTCATAACCGAGGATGCGCTGCCCGGATGGCTCGTGGAGCGTCAGCGCGTAGCGAATGCCGTGCGGGATTTGGTTTGTCGGCTCAACCCGCCATGCCTCGATCTTAAGCCAATACCCCTGGCCTTGCTCGATGACCTGATCGTGCAGGTCAAGCAGGGTGTCGATTCCAGAATCCTCACGCATGCCCTAGCGTATCATTCAGGGGATCGTCTCGCTGATCATCAAGGCACTGCTCTGACCAGCGCCAAACTGGCCTTCGTCGGCTCCCAGGCCAAGGGCATCCTTGGGCGAGACATCCAAGGTACGGCCCGGGCGGAGGCGATGTCATGCTCGACGGCGAGCGCTACGCCATCCGCTCGACTATCAGCGGAATGCTCTCGGCTATTTCAAAGCGAAGTGGGCGGTGGGCTACGGCAGCTTGTTAGGCCATTTCTGCCAATTTTTGAGCGATACCTCTACCATAGGTCGATGGTGGCAATGGCTTTCCTTCTTTTTTCCATAAATCCAACCATTCATCTACTATTTCACAAAGCTCCGAATAAACTTCTCTTTCATTTTCCCCATGACAGCATGGGCCAATAACACCAGGGCATTCACCAATGAAACATTGATCTTCATCCGACCACTCAACAATTTTTAAATATTTTGCACTTCCTTTCATTGTTTTGCTTCTCGAGTCTTTTGCTTCACTTCCTTTTCCTCCACGATTTATGAACCCTGATTTCTGCAGATCGTTCAGTAATGCTCGAATTTTACGAGGCATGATTTATTATGTGGATTAGCATGGAATCTGCCTAGTTGGCCCAGACTGCGCGTCGAGCCGTTCACAGCCCATGCGCCGCAGAAGCCTAGCAAAATTCAGGTCATGTATTCCTGCCACCAGAGTTGAAACATGAGCAGGCTCCATAGGATCGCGCCGTGGTCGTGGGTGCGGGCTTGGTGCTGGCTCCACAATTCGCGGATGCGTTCGATGTTGAAGTAGCGGGGGAGGCCGTCTTGGGCCTTGAGGAGCTTGTCTTCGGCGAGGCTGCGTAAATCCTGGCGAAACCAGTCTGCGAGTGGCGGGGAAAAGCCCATCTTGCGGCGGTCGAGGATGGCCTCGGGTAGGTCTGGCTTGAAGACGGCTTTGAGGATGCGTTTTTTCTCGCCCTCATGGAACTTGAGCGCTGACGGCAGATGGCCGGCAAATTCGATGAGCTGGTAGTCGAGCAGCGGCGCGCGGACCTCTAGGGAGTGGGCCATGCTCATGCGGTCGACCTTGACGAGGATGTCGCCCGGCAGAAAGGTCTTGATGTCGGTGTAGAGGATGCGTGAGAGGTGGTCTGGCCCATCACAGCGCCGGTAGACGTCGATGACCTGGGTACTCGGGTGGTAGTCGGAAAGACGTTGTTGGGTGTCTTCGCTGGCAATGCGCTGCCATTGTGCATCGGTGATCTGGGCATTGGAGAGATAAAAGCCCATGGCCGGTTCCGTGGCTAAGGCTGACAAGAGCGTGCCCGCGCGACGGAGCAGTCTGACAGGGGTGCGGTGCAGGAGTGAGGCGATGGCTGGCAGCAGCTTGTGCCGTATGACGGTCGGTACGCGCTCGCGCCAGCGGTTTTCGATGGCGTCGATGGCGTATTTTTCATAGCCGGCGAAGACTTCATCACCACCATCACCGGCCAGCGCGACGCTGACTTGTTGGCGGGCCAGTTTTGAGACGAAATAGGTGGGGACTAAAGACGCGTCGGCGAAGGGTTCGTCGAAGTAGCGGGCAATCTCATGCAGGTTCTCTGCAACCTGCTGGTTGACGACGTATTCATGGTGATCCGTCGCGTATGCTTGGGCGACGATCTGGGCAAATTCAGTCTCGTTAAAGCGTTTTTCGTCGAAACCGATCGAGCAGGTGGTGACCGGACGCTCGCTCTGTTGGGCCATGGTGGCGACGATGCCGCTGGAATCGATCCCACCAGAGAGGAAGGCGCCGAGCGGTACGTCGGCGACCATGCGCCGTCGGGTGGCGGCATTGATTTGCTCGCGCAACTGACCGATGGCTTGGTCTGCGTCGATGCCGTTGGTTGCGAAGGAGAGATCCCAGTACTCTGCTTTGCGATGGCCGCTGGCCGTGATTTCCAGCCAGTGACCCGGTTCGAGCTTGAATACCCCTTCGAAGATGGTTTTTGGGTCTGGGACATATTGGAAGGCGAAGTAATCGCGCAGCGCATCGAGGCGTATGGTCCGATTGACTAGGTTTGCCGCGAGCAAGGCCTTGATCTCTGAGGCGAAGGCGATGTCGCCGTCAATGAGGCTGTAGTAGAGTGGTTTCTTGCCGATGCGGTCACGTGCCAGGAATAAGCGCTCTTCTTCGCGATCCCAGAGCGCGAAGGCGAACATGCCGTTTAGGTCAGCAAGACAGTCTTTTCCTTTTTGGGCGTAGAGCGCGAGAATGACTTCCGTATCTGTCTGGGTGCGGAATGGGTATCCGTCTTTTGCCAGGGCTTCGCGCAATTCGAGGAAGTTGTAGATCTCGCCGTTAAAGACAAGCACGTAGCGGCCACAATGGGAATGCATCGGCTGGTTGCCGGCCGCGGAGAGGTCGATGATCGAGAGGCGGCGGTGATGTAATCCAACCGAGCCTTGGAGATAGCTGCCCTGCGCGTCGGGGCCGCGGTGGCGGATGGCCTCACCCATCCGCGTAAGGGTGTCATGGTCACCGAGGGGGCGATGGAATTGGGTGAAACCTGCAATGCCGCACATGTTGAATCACTCAAACACTTGTGTCTCGAGACTGGTCTTAAAGCGCTTGAGCCGGTCTCTTGCGGCCGCGGCACTCTCCCCTGCGTCTGTCGCAAGGGTCATCATTGAGGCATCACGTCGGCCGCTGAGCAAGTGGCTAAACAACTGTTTGAGCTTTGCCTCAACGGAACTACTCGCGGCTTGATTGCCGACACGATACCAACTCCAGACCATGATCTTTTCATTTTGCTTTCTGAGCTCGGTTTCTTGGATGCTTTGGCGACCATGGCGACTGGTTCTGCTGGCGATGATTTTCCAGTCTCCATCGTAGGGATCTGATAGCCGGTTAAGCGAGGAGGCCGCTTCGGCGCCATCGCGTTGATAACGGAAGAAACCGATGTCGACCCGCACGGTATCGGTGTCAGCACCTGTTTCTGCCTGGGTGTCATTGCCGTAAATGACGTCCACATGCTGGTCTGGATTATTGAAAATAGGCGCCCAGTCAAAGCCGATTGTCTCTCGTTCGCCCCAGTCTCCGAGTTGGCTGGGGATTTCCACATACTGTGGTATGAAGTCTTCCGTTGGTGGTGCCACGAGAGAAGCTGTAACCAGTTTGGTCGCTACCAACAGGGCGGAAAATAAGACGACCACCTGCCAACTGATGTTGTTGGAGCGACTGGGGGGCGGTGCAGGCTTGTCATCAGAGAACGAGGGTTCTGGTTGCGGGTCTCGCCAGAAGCTGCCGATATAGAACATGAGAAAGATAACAATACCGAAAAACACCCATCCGTATAGCAGGTGGTCTGCTCCGACGGCATATTTCATGCCGCTAAGATGTCCGATCATTACGATCATGTAGGCTCGCAATCCGTTGGCGATGATGGGAACAGCGATGGCGAACAGGAAGAAGATGATCCGTTTGTAGAAGCTGTTGTAACTGAGGTAGGCGTAGATGGTACCCAGGGCGAGCGATGCGATGAGATAGCGGACGCCGCTGCACTCTTCGACCACCGACCAGTTGCCCGAGGGCAGGGTGAAATAGAGTCCATCCTGATAAACCGGGACGCCGGATAGTCGAATCAATTCGACGGTAAAGTAGGCGGTAAAATCCATCAGCGGAGGGATGAGCTCCTGACCGAGAGGAACCGCGAATATCAGGTAACCGATAGGGAAGAGGGCCGCACTGAGGACGCGCGGGCCCAGCAGCGCCCAGACCGAAAGCGGGATCAGCGTGATCAGGGCCAGTTGTTGAGCGATCTTGACGTCAACCAGGGCACCTAACATCCAAAGGCCGATCACGGGCAGTGCCAGCACTAATGCCATAGGCGTGCTGCACAGCGGGGCTTGATTGATCTGCTGCCTATTTTGCCAGATTAGCCACAGCGAAATCGGAAAAACGATAAAACCATGTGTGAAGGTTTCATTGGTAGCCCAGACTTGGGCCATTGAGAATGTGGTGCCAAAGAAGACCGCTGGGATCAGCAGGATTAGGCCAATCAGTAGGGAGGTATTGTCGAGCTTAGTCATCGGCTGTCTGTCCCGAAGGAAATGAGACGATCTTTTAGCGATCGGGCCAGATTTTCTATGAAAAAGCGTGGCCGCGGTCTTTGAATGAGAAAACTGTCGAGATTCTGTGTGAGAGTGCCGAGTTGTTGTTTGTACTGGCTATGGCCTCCCATGAAATCATACACTTGTAATCCTCTGGCGATGAAATATTCGATGGCCAGTTGATGAGCTAAAAGGCCTGGCTTGAGCTTGGGGTTGTTGTCATAGTTCAGCCCCTGGAGATAAAAGTAGGCCGTCGTGTTGTCGATTAGGAAATAGAGCACACCGATGAGGTGGTTACCGGCGGTGATACTCAATATTGCAGTTTTGCCTGATGCGAAAGTAGAGCGAATGAGGTGCTCATGAAAGCGCACAAACTCGGCGTTGTTGAAGCCGCTGTCACTCCACCGCGTCTTGTGAAGGGACCCGGCCAAATGAAATAGGGTGATCGCACGCTCCTCGGTAGCCGCGATTTCGAGGGAGATGTTACCATGCTGCATCCTGTAGTCACGCGCCGATCTTCGGATCTGGTAGCGCGTGTTGGGGGACAGGCTGGGCATGTACTTGGCTGGATCACGACCGAACGGCGACAAGCTGACAGCATAGGCCGGCGCCGTCATCAGGATTCGGCTTCGGTGAAAGCAGCGCTGCACTTGTTTGGTGCGGTTGCGGGGCATCATGGAGATGATGAGCTCGTCCCAGTCTGTCAGCGACGCCAATGTTTTCAGGCACGCGCTGACTGCGGCGGCTCTGTGTTGCTCAGAAACGAGAAAGTCGTTGTACTCTATCCAGATTTGATCTTGACTTTGGATGCCGGTTTGGTGAAGCCGCAGCTGCCGCGCGCCGATCAGCTTTCGCCGCTTGACGTAGGAACGCGTCAATAGGCCGACGCAGACGGCTTGCTGGCCACAATAGCCGGTGAGCTGCAGGCATTGCGGATTGTAGGTCTCGAGCCAGATTGAAATCCACGGCCAGGTCAGGAAAAACGGGGCATCATGGACCGTGGCCTGAACCGAGGTCCAAGTATCCTTCAATTGATCGGTGTTTTTGAGGTCCGTGATTTTTGCGGTGTACAAGGTCGGCGGCCTCGGTCGTGTGAGCGGATACGCGGGAGGTTCTTGAGTGGCGATCATCAAGGGTATTGTAGTCACCCTTTGCTCCCCGTTGGTCATCGCGGGCCTGTTTTTTGTCCTGGGGTTTTTGTTTGGTTTAGCGCACCGTGCCCTTGCCCGTATGATGAGCTATGGGATCGCTGTCAGCGTATTGTTTATCTTCTCCCAGCACTATTTCACTGACCTGCTACTGTATCCGCTTGAGTATATGAATCGCGTCGAGCCTGAACTAGAATATGCGAAATCATTTATTTATCCATTAGCCTGCTATTACTCCGACAAGGGAGACGTTCCGGAGATCAGTCGTTGGGCTGAATGCTCGTTGCAGCGATTAACCGCGGCGGCGCGGCTTTATCATCAGTATCAGGGTAAGATCTTGGTCACCGGTGGGAAAAACAATTCTCATAAAAACGTGAGTTATGCGGAAAAGGCGGCAGCGCTTTTGGTTTCCCTTGGTGTCAGGAAGCAGGATATCATGTTGATTGAGCGTGGTGGCACTACTGCTGGGGAAATTACTGCTGCAATGGCGTTCTTGAAAGATCGGCCGACACTGATTATTTCATCTGCCACCCATATTCGACGAATCAGGCTGCTCGTGGATAATCGCCAGAATGTTTCTTTCTACCCTGTCGATTTTATCAGTTTAGGAAACCTGACGCCAAGGCTTGAGATTCCCTCGATCCTTGCGCTCGAGGCAGCGCGCCGAGCATTTTACGAATATATTGCACTTGCCAAAGATTATTACATGCGAAGACAACAGACTGCCGCTGATCAAGAGAGTGTCGCCTACCAATGAAGGTTCTCCATGTTACTTTCGACATGCGGATTGGTGGCACGGAGATGGTCATCAAGGCCATTATTGAAGGTTTTGCGCAAGCTGATCCGGACGTTGATTTTTCTTTGTTCTGTATAGAACATCCGCTAGGACCATGGGGGCAAGAGCTGGCGAGCAAAGGTATTGCGATAGAAAGCTATCGTCGGCATCCGGGTTTCGACTGGACCCTGATACGACGTATTCGTCGCCTTGTTCAGGCGCAAGCGATTGATGTTCTACATTGTCATCAATATACCCCTTGGGTGTATGGGCTCATTGCATCCCTGGGTACAGGGGCTAGGGTTATTTTTACCGAGCATGGGCGTTTTTATCCCGATTCACGCCGCTGGAAACGGACGTTGCTGAATCCATGGTTTGCGCGTCTAACCTCTGCGATCACGGCGATTTCAGGTTCGACCAAGCAGGCGTTGGTCGATTATGAGGCGATCAAGCCTGAAGACGTTGTTGTGATTTACAACGGGATCGCTCAGCTATACTCAGATAACGAGGAGGTTCGGAATATTCGTGCGCGCTATGGTTTAGACGAACGTCATTTTCTGTTTGGAACCGTTTCCCGTTTCGATCCGATTAAGAATCAGACGATGATGCTCAGGGCCTTTTCTCGGGTCGTTGCTGAGCATGCTGATGCCCGATTGCTCTTAGTCGGGGATGGCGAGGAGCGAATGCGTTTGGAAACGCTCGTGCACGCATTGGGTCTGGATGAGCGCGTGTTTTTTACTGGCTATATCACTGACCCTGTCAATTATATCGCAGCCATGGATATCTTTTTGCTGTCTTCTCTGAGTGAGGGGACCTCGATGACCCTGTTGGAGGCGATGAGTCTTGGCAAGCCTTGTGTCGTCACTGATGCGGGTGGTAATGCCGAGGTCGTTGCTCGGGCTGAGAATGGGATAGTGACGCCGAATGACGATGAGATGGCGTTTGCGACTGCGATGAAGCAGATGGTGGAGCAACCGGATCTCCGCGAGGCATTTTCGCGCGGAGCCTTTGTTCGCTTTAATCGGCAGTTTTCAGTCGAGCACATGGTCAAGGCATACGATGCGCTGTACAAGGATGTTGTCTCCAGACGATGAAGAGGCTGTTAACCTAAAGATGACCCGAGTGTCAGATGACCCGCGTGTCGGCTGTCGACTTGTTGGGCAGTGGTGAACGATTTGAATATTGTTTATTTGGCGCATAGAGTTCCTTACCCGCCCAACAAGGGTGAGAAGTTGCGAACATATCACCAAATCAAGGATTTTGTTGCCAATGGTGCTCAGGTCACTGTTCTCTGTACGGTGGAGACCGACCTGGATATTGCTTACTGCGAGCAACTCGAACGGATGCATCCTGTATGCCAGGTACGTTATCATCGCGCGAGCTCAAGGCTTATCCGTTATTTTCGCGCCTTTGTTGTTAACTGTGCCATCAGTGAGTCTTTTTTTTACTCCAGTCAGTTGCTGAAAGACTTGCAGGGCAGCCTCTCAACGACTTCAGTGGATGCCATCCTCTGTACTGCGTCAAGTATGGCGCCTTATATCGATAAGAGTCGTCGTTATTTGTCATCAAAGACGCTAACGATTATGGATTTTATGGATCTGGATTCTTATAAATGGCAACAGTATGCTGATCATGCTGGGTTAGTCATGGCGTCTGTCTATCAACGCGAAGCTGAGAAGGTCGCTGCGCTCGAAAAGGCAGTGGCAGAGCGCTTTGATGCAGCACTGCTGGTGGCGGAGCCCGAGACAGCGTTGTTTCGAGCCTCTCAACCCCAAGCGAAATGCAGGATCTTGACCGTTGGCAATGGGATCGACGGTCATGAGTTTTCGCCGGCAGTGTCGCCGATGGAGCTTGCGCCTCCACGATTGTTGTTCGTGGGCGTGATGGACTATGCACCCAATGTTGATGCGGTGCTGTGGTTCTATGAGCATGTTTGGGCCGCAGTGAGAAGACGCTGGCCTGGAGCGACGTTCACCATTGCGGGGATGAATCCGACGCCTGCTATTCAAGCGCTGGCTCGGGACGAGGGCATCCGCGTGACCGGGTATGTTGATGAGATTTTGCCGTACTTTCAGCAGTCGACTTTGTTTGTGGCGCCCTTTCGCATCGCGCGCGGGCTGCAAAACAAAATCCTGCAAGCAATGGCCTGTGGTTTGCCGGTGATCGCAACGACGGTTGGTGCAGAGGGCATCGCAGCTGACGACAGCGTCGATATTCTCATCGCGGACTCTGCAGCGCGCTACTTGCAAACCATTGAGGCGTTGACGACGCATCCTCTCAGGTACGCTGCGGTTCGTCGCGAAGCGCTTGCAACCATCCGTCGGGTTTATTCTTGGCATCAACAATTGGCACCGCTGCGCGCATTGATTGGGTTAGAAGCGTCCGGGGCAAGCGCTTGACTCAGGTTACTGTGAGCGGTTGGCTGGGTGTGTTGTCGCTTGGGTGAAAAATGTGCGAAAGTTAGGTCGACAATCTACCGGCTCGTTGTGCATCTGCTTGCGATGGAGTCTCATTTGCTCCCATTGATTCCGAATGTTTTGCGATCTGCGCGTTGTCCACAGTGTGGCACCGACAATGTCAGAAAATCGAGGCTGGAGCGGCGTGATACAGCGGGTTCGGTAGGCGGCCTGCGAGTGACGCGGCGGTTTCGATGTTGCGAGTGTGGTCATCTCTTTGTCGCGCAAGATGCGTTCTTGATCCGGCTTGGGCTACTCAGTGCGTTGGGTATCGTCTCCGTGGTCGCGGCGCTGTCTTGGGGCTACTCGCGTCAGCCCTGGGTGACGCCGGTTTCGGATTCGGTCGAGTCGGTGAGCCGGATCGTGCGTTCTGGTCCTGGGGTAGGGGCGGAAGACCTCGGTCTTGATCCGGCAGCAGCGCATCAAGGGTTTGAGCAGGCGGCGTTGGCGGGTGATCCCGAGGCGCAATATCAGGTTGGTGTGCGTCTGGTGAAACGGGCTTGGCAGCAAGACCAGCAGTTTAAGCTCGTGGATGGGATCAATTGGGTACGCAAGGCGGCCGACGCTGGCCATCATCAAGCGCAGGCGTTCCTCGGCCGGTCTTATGAGAAGGGGCGCGGCGTGATTCAGGATCATGCCCAGGCGTATCAGTGGTATCAGCGTTCCTCGTTCGCAGGAAATCCCATGGCGATGCTGCTGCTGGGAAAGCTCTTGGCGGATGGTCGTGGCGTTGAGGTCGATGTCATTCAGGCCTATCAGTGGCTGAATCTTGCGGCGGCACGCGGGCTGTATGATGCTGAGCGAGAGCGGGAGCGGCTTCAGATCAGGATGTCGGTCGAGGACTTGGTCGCCGCTCAGGATGCCTCGCGGCATTTTGACCAGAACATACCGCGATTGTCAGTTGAGTTTGACGACTGGCCGCCCGGTTTTTGACAAGACCTCTGATCGCTGATGTCTGTTAGGCTCGTCAGCCTGGTGCTGCTTGAGTTGGAGGATCTTCCCGTGTTTGCTGCCCCTGCTTTGCCTGCCTACGCTTTGCCTGCTTACGCTTTGCTTGCCTACAACAAGCCGCGCTTGTTGATTCCATGGCTGCTTTTTGCCGTTGTGCTGGTGCTGTTGCCTTGCGCGCTGAGCGCTGATGAAGCGCGTGGTCGTGATCTGGCTGAACGGGTCTATAACCGTCCGGATGGCGATGATGTCACGACCCGCGGCAGTATGGTGCTGACAGAGCGGGGTGGCTCACCGCGCACGCGTAGTCTGATTATTTATCGGCAGGAGTCGGGGAGCGGAGCGGTGTCGACGTTGATTCGCTTCACTGATCCACCTGACATTGCGGATACGGGGCTGCTGACCATCGACCCTGCGGCAGGCGATACCGAGCAATGGGTGTATCTGCCGGCGCTAAAACGCTCGCGGCGCATCTCAGCGGATCGCCAGGGTGGGCGTTTTGTTGGCTCGGACTTTTTCTACGAGGACTTGCGGGACCGCAAGGTGTCGATGGATCGCCACACTTGGCTGCGTTCCGAGCGCCTTGAGGGCGTGCAAACCGAGGTGCTCGAGAGTATTCCAATTAGCGCGAGTAACTCGGTCTACGGCAAGCGGGTGAGCTGGATTCATCCGACGGCGCTAGTGCCGTTGCAGATTGAATATTATGAGCCTGGAGCCCGCAAGCCGTTCAAGCGTCTGACTGTGGAGCGGTTGGAGCGCATTCAAGGTTACTGGACGGTGACCTCGAGTGTGATGACAGACCTGGAGCAAAACCACGAGACGCGGCTAACGAGTGCCGTGACTCGGTACGACCGGGGTCTGCCATCATCGCTGTTCTCGAAGCGTGCGCTGGAAGATCCAAGCCTCGAAGCGCGCTCTCGGCCCTGAGAGGTCTGCGGAAGTCATTGTTGGGGAACGCTGCATGTCGATGCTGAGGCCTCTCATGGCGCTGGTCGCTGGTGTGAGCATGGTGCTTGGGAGCTACGCCAGCGGGGCGCAGGACGGTGATGTCATCGTGCTGGGGCAGGGTGCGGATGCCGATCAGCTCCCGGCGGCGGCCGAGCCGCTGGCCGAGCCAACATCCGGCTCAAGCGCTGGCGCTGAGGCGTTGGGCTCTAGTGACTTCGAGATCGGGTTAGACCGGCTTTGGCTTGAAACCGCGGCCTTCACCCGCTCCAGCAGCGAGGCGGCTGGCACCCTGTACGCTCAAGGCCAGGTCTCAGCGCGGTGGAGACCGAGCGAGACTTGGGAGTGGCAGGCTGCGGGGCGACTAGATTCGACCTTGCAAACCGGTGCGCGTCACTCCGAGGGGACTCGACTCGACTATGGCGAGACCTTCGTCCGCTATCGGGATGACCGTCGCAGCATCACAGCGGGTGCTCAGACCGTGCTCTGGGGTCGGGTTGACGAAGTGGCGCCGACCGATCGGCTCTCGGTGCAGGACATCACGCGCTTTATCCTCGACGAATTGGGCGAGCGCCGCCGTGCGGTGCCGATGCTACGTTGGGAAGAATTCGGCGATAGCACCAAGCTGGACGTCATTCTGATTCCCGAATTTCGCGCCGCCGAGCTGCCGGAGCAGGAGAGCGTCTGGTATCCGGTCGATCAGGAGCGCGGGATGGTGCTGGGGATTCCGACCGGTCCGTTGCTCCAGGGGCTGCTCGCGGCTGGGAGTGTGGGGGATGATGCCCGACCCGGCGGTGCTGGCGGGGGTGTCCGCTTTAGTCAGACCTTGAGCGGTCTCGATTACGCCCTGACCCTGCAGCGGGTCCGGCATTCGCTGCCCTACTACGCGTTGGACCCGCAGGTTCGTGCGGCCTTGCTCGCCGGTGCCAGTCCGCAGCTAGCGGTCGCTCAGGGGCAGGGGCGTCCAACCTTTGAAGGCCAGCATCCTTACACCACAGTGGTTGGCGGTGACCTCGGTCTGGTGCTGGGGTCGGCCACCCTGCGCTTGGAGGCGGCTTGGCTGAGCGACGTGCCAGTGACCACGGAAGCGCTACAGATGGAGACCGTGAACGGCGTGGATTGGGTGGCTGGCATCGAACTCTACCCTGGTGATGCGGATACCCGTTTGAATCTCCAGCTGATGGGGCACCACCTGATGAATCCACCCAGGGTGTTGGACCAGGTGGATGTGATTTCCTTGAACGGGCAGCTTGAAACCGAATGGGGCCAAGGCCGCTGGCGCGCGCGTCTGAACATGGTCGCCGACCTGAATCACGACAACCTCTATCTCAATCCGGAGGTTGTTTGGACTGGCATCCGTTCATTGGAGATCTACGCTGGACTGCACTATTTCGCGGGCGAGAATGGCACCTTTGGCGACTATTTCTCTGATAACACGAATGTCGCCCTTGGCTGGCGGATGAGCTTTTAGGCGATTGCCGTAAAAGCGCCTACCAGGTTGCGAAGAGCCCCCTAAGCCTCAGCGATCGCTCTGATTAACGCCGCTTTGGCGGGATGAGATCGGTGATGCTGCCATGGGCCATCTCGGCGGCGAGGCCAATGGTCTCGTTCAAGGTCGGATGCGGGTGGATGGTCATGCCGAGGTCTTCCATGTCGGCGCCCATCTCGAGTGCGAGCACGGTCTCGCCGATCAGTTCGCCGGCGTTGGGGCCGACGATGCCGGCGCCGAGGATGCGCTTGGTCTCGGGGTCGAACAGCAGCTTGGTCAGCCCCTCGTCGCGATGGATGCCGAGCGCGCGGCCACTGGCGGCCCAGGGGAAGACACCTTTTTCGACCTCGATGCCCTTGGCTGCGGCCTCGGTCTCGGTGAGGCCCATCCAGGCCACCTCGGGGTCGGTGTAGGCGACCGACGGGATGGTCATGGGGTCGAACAGCGCTGGTTCGCCGGCAATGACCTCGGCGGCGACCTTGCCTTCGTGGGTGGCCTTGTGCGCGAGCATCGGCCCACCGACAACGTCGCCGATGGCGAAGATGGTTGGGATATTGGTGCGCATGTGCTGGTCGGTCTTGATGAAGCCGTGCTCGTCGACCTTGACGCCGGCGGCCTCGGCATTGATGAGCTTACCGTTGGGGCGGCGGCCGATGGCGACCAGCACCTTGTCGTAGCTGGCCTCGCCGGGGTGCTTGCCTTCAAACACGACGTCGATGCCCTTGGAGCTGGCGCTCATGGTCGCGACCTTGGTCTCGAGCCAGATGTTCTGATACCGCTTTTTGACCACCTTCTGGAGCGCGCGCACCAGATCCTTGTCAGCGCCTGGCATGAGCTGGTCTTTCATCTCGACGACGTCGATCTTGGCGCCGAGCGCGGCATAGACGCTGGCCATCTCGAGGCCGATGATGCCGCCGCCGACCACCAGCATGCGCTCTGGGATGCCGTCGATCTCGAGTGCATCGGTGGAGTCCATCACGCGCGGGTCATCGTGCGGGAAGCCGGGGATGCGGATCGGAGTCGAGCCGACGGCGATGATGCACTGGTCGAAGCTGATCGCGATCTTGCCTTCGCGGCTGTCGACGCTGATGCGGTTGGGTGTCTCGAAGCGGCCGGTGCCTTGCACGACTTCGACCTGGCGTTGCTTGGCCATGCCGCTGAGGCCGCTGGTGAGCTTCTTGACCACCTTGTTCTTGCCTACGCGCATCTTGTCGAGATCGATCTCGGGCGGGGCGAAGGTGACGCCCATCGCGCCCATGGTCTTGGCCTCTTCGATGATCTGCGCGGTGTGCAGCAGCGCCTTCGAGGGGATGCAGCCGACATTGAGGCAGACGCCGCCGAGGCTGGGGTAGCGCTCGATCAGCAGCGTACGCAGGCCGAGGTCGGCAGCGCGAAAGGCGGCGGTATAGCCACCGGGTCCGCCGCCGAGGACGACGACTTGGGCGCTGAGTTCTTTATTCGGAGCGGTGTCGCTCATGAAGTCTCTCGTTCAGGTGTTTGTTGAGTTGCCTCGCCCGGTCCGCGTAGCAGTGGACACTCTACAATAGTAGCCGGCGGATATCGGCAAGCAGGTTGGCGAGCAAGGTGGTGAAGCGCACACCATCAGCGCCATCGACGACACGATGATCATAGGACAGCGACAGCGGCAACATGAGCCGTGGCTCGAAGCTGTTGCTGTCAGCATTCCAGACCGGTTTCATCTCAGTGCGTGAGACACCGAGGATGGCGACCTCGGGGGCGTTGACAATGGGTGTGAACGCAGTGCCGCCGATGCCGCCGAGACTGGAGATGCTGAACACGCCACCTTGCATATCGCCCGGTAGCAGCTTGCCATCACGTGCCTTGGTGCTGAGCGTCATCAGCTCGCGGGCGATCTCGAACAGGCCCTTCTTGTCGACATCGCGGATCACCGGCACCACCAGCCCGTTCGGTGTGTCGACGGCGACGCCGAGGTGGGTGTAGTGCTTGAGGATCAGGTTGTCGCCGTCGGCCGAGAGCGAGGCCTTGAGCGTCGGCATCTGCGCCAGCGCGCCGGCGACGGACTTCATCAGGAAGGGCATGAAGGTGAGCTTGACACCGGCTTGCTCGGCGGTCTGCTTCTGGCCCTTGCGGAAGGCCTCGAGCTCGGTGATGTCGGCCTCGTCGAACTGAGTGACATGCGGCACCGAGAGCCAGGCGCGGTGCAGATGGGTGCCGCTGAGCTTCTTGATGCGCGACAGCGGCTGCGTCTCGGTCTGGCCGAACTTGCTGAAATCGACCTCGGACGCGGCCGGGAGCTGGAATGGCATGCCGCCGGCTGCGGCAGGCGGGCCGCCGGCTGAGAGTGTCTTTTTGACGTAGGCCTGAACGTCGTCCTTGAGGATGCGCCCCTTACGCCCACTACCCTTGACCTGTGCCAGGTCGACGCCGAGCTCGCGCGCGAAGCGGCGGATCGCGGGGCTAGCATGCGGGGTGCGGCCACTGGCGATGGCCTGCATATCCGCGGGGCGTGGCAGGATCGGTGCCTTGCGGCGCTCGGCCTCACCGGGCGCGCGGCTCGTGGATCGAGCCTGTTGAGCCTGGGTGCTTTCAGAGGCGCTGGTTGCTTCGGGTTGGGCTTGGGCGACTTCGGGCTTTGCGGTGGCCGCGGGTGCTTGCGCAATCTCGGCTTCTTCGGCTGCGGGTGCGTCTGATCCATCCCCAACGCTAGCCTGAGCCGCTCCCTTCAGCGTCAGCAGCAGATCGCCCTGATTGACCTTGTCGCCGGTCTTGATGTGCACCGCCTCGACGGTTCCGGCGGTCGGCGAGGGGATCTCCATGGTCGCCTTCTCGCTCTCGAGGGTGACGATGGATTGATCGACCTCGACCTGGTCACCAATGCCGACCAAGACCTCGATCACCGGGATGTCGGTGAAGTCGCCGATGTCTGGCATCGGCACCTCGATCTGCTCAGTGGAGGCGGCGTTGGTTGCTGCCGCAGCCTGCTTATTTCCGGTTTTCGCTGATGCCGTCGAGGCGGGTTTGTTCGCGGTTGATGCAGTTTCATCGGCGCCGCTTGCCGTTCCCCCAGCGCGGCTGGTTTCTGGCTCAGCGGCCGCTTTGCCGCCGTCAGCACTGGTATCAACCCGCAGCAGCAGATGACCTAGCCCAACCCGCTCGCCGACCTTGACGTTGATCTCGGTGACCTCGCCACCTAGGGGCGACGGGATCTCCATGGATGCCTTGTCGCTCTCTAGGGTCAACAGCGACTGTTCGGGCTCGATGCGATCGCCAGGGGCGACCAGGATCTCGATGATCTCGACATCGGCGAACTCTCCGATATCGGGAAGCAGAATGTCTTCTACCGTTGCCACGCTGCTGTCTCCTGTGACCAGTGAGGGGCCAGATGGGGATGCGCGATCTGGAAGGGCCAGTGGGTGCTCAGGAGCCTTGGCATCCGCAAGCGATGGCTTAGTCCCGCTGGCTTTATTGGAAAACGCTGCGGAACGCTCATTGGGTCACCGGGTTCGGCTTCTCTGGATCGATTCGATACTTTTCAATGGCCTCGCGTACGCGCGACGCCGGGATGCTGCCCTCGTCGGCCAGCGCTTTGAGTGCGGCGATCACCACATACCAGCGATTGACCTCGAAGAATTTGCGCAGTTGGCTGCGCATGTCGCTGCGGCCGAAGCCATCGGTGCCGAGCACGCTGTAGTGGCGCGGCAGATAGGGCCGAATCTGATCAGCATAAGCGCGCATGTAGTCGGTGGCGGCGACGATTGGGCCTTCGCTGTCGGCGAGCTGCTCGGTCACATAGGGACTGCGGGGTGGTTCTTCCGGGTGCAGCAGGTTCCAGCGCTCGACATCGATGCCCTCGCGGCGCAGCTCATTGAAGCTGGTGACGCTCCAGACATCGGCGGTAACCTCGAAGTCTTTGGCGAGCAGTGCGGCGGCGGCTTGGACCTCGCGCAGGATGGTGCCGCTACCGAGCAGCTGCACGCGCGGTGCTGAGCCCTTGGCGCTCGCCTTCGTCTTCTTTTTCGTCGCCGGCGCCGCTTCCGTTGCTGCCGCCTCGGCCGGCGGCAGCCGGTAGATGCCGCGCCGGATGCCGTCCTCGACACCCTCGGGCATCGCCGGCTGCGGATAGTTTTCGTTCATCACCGTGATGTAGTAGAAGCAGTTCTGCTTTTCGGCATACATCCGGCGTAGACCGTCCTGCACGATCACGGCCAGCTCGTAGGCGAAGGCGGGGTCGTAGCTGACGCAGTTGGGGATGGTTGCTGCCGCCAGATGGCTGTGGCCGTCCTGGTGCTGTAGACCCTCGCCAGCCAGCGTGGTGCGTCCGGCGGTGCCGCCGAGCAGGAAGCCGCGCGCCTGCATGTCGCCGGCGGCCCAGATCAGGTCGCCGACGCGCTGGAAGCCGAACATCGAGTAGTAGATGTAGAACGGGATCATCGCCTGGCCATGGTTGGCGTAGGCGGTGGCGGCGGCGATCCAGGACGACATGGCGCCGGCTTCGTTGATGCCCTCTTGCAGGATCTGGCCGTTGGTCTCCTCGCGGTAGTACATCACCTGATCAGAGTCGACCGGCTCGTAGAGCTGGCCGACATGCGAGTAGATGCCGAGCTGGCGAAACATGCCTTCCATGCCGAAGGTGCGCGCCTCGTCCGGTACGATCGGCACCACGAGTTTGCCGATGGCCTTGTCGCGGAGGATCATCGTCATCAACCGGACCATGGCCATGGTGGTCGACATCTCGCGCTCGCCGCTGGATTCGAGCAGCTGGGAGAAGGCTGTTAGCTCGGGCACCGCGAGCGCCGGGGCGTCGTCGAAACGCGCCGGTAGCGGGCCGCCGAGGGCCTCGCGGCGCTCCTGCAGGTATTTCAGCTCGGGGCTGTCGGGCGCTGGCTTGTAGAAGGGCGCGGCACCGATCTGTTCGTCCGAGATCGGGATGTTGAAGCGGTCGCGGAAGGCCTTGAGATGGGTCTCGCCCATCTTTTTCTGCGAGTGGGTGATGTTCATGCCCTCACCGGCGACGCCCATGCCATAGCCTTTGACGGTCTTGGCCAGGATCACCGTGGGCTGGCCCTGATGGCTCATGGCTGCGGCGTAGGCATTGAAGACCTTGACCGGGTCATGGCCACCGCGGTTGAGGCGCCAGATGTCCTCGTCGGTCATGTTGGCGACCATGTCGGCGAGCTCAGGGTACTTGCCGAAGAAATGCTCGCGGGTGTAGGCGCCACCCTTGGCCTTGTAGGCTTGGTAGTCGCCGTCGACGCATTCTTCCATGCGCTTGAGTAGGAAGCCCTGGTTGTCGCGCGCCAGCAGTGGGTCCCAATAGCTGCCCCAGATGACCTTGATGACGTTCCAGCCGGCGCCGCGGAAGACGGCCTCGAGCTCCTGGATGATCTTGCCGTTGCCGCGCACTGGGCCGTCGAGGCGCTGTAGGTTACAGTTGACGACGAAGACCAGGTTGTCGAGTCGCTCGCGCGCGGCTAGGGAGATGGCGCCGAGGGATTCGGGCTCATCCATCTCGCCGTCGCCGAGGAAGGCCCAAACCTTGCGGCCCTCGGTGTTGAGGACGCCGCGGTCGCTCAGGTAGCGCATGAAGCGCGCCTGATAGATGGCCATGATCGGCCCGAGGCCCATCGACACGGTCGGGAACTGCCAGAAGCCGGGCATCAGCCAGGGATGCGGATAAGATGACAGCCCTGGGCCATCGACCTCTTGGCGGAAGTTGTAGAGCTGCTCTTCGCTGATGCGGCCTTCGAGGAAGGCGCGGGCATAGATGCCGGGGGCCGAGTGGCCTTGCATGAAGACCAGGTCGCCGCCGTGATCCTTACTGCGAGCGCGGAAGAAATGGTTGAGGCCGACGTCGTAGAGCGTGGCGCTGGAGGCGAAGGAGGAGATATGTCCGCCCAACTCCGAGGACAGTCGGTTGGCTTGGACCACCATTGCCATCGCGTTCCAGCGGATGAAGGAGCGGATGCGGCGTTCCATGGCGCGGTCGCCGGGGAAGCGTTCCTGCTTCTGCATCGGGATGGTGTTCAGGTAAGCGGTGTTGGCGCTGAAGGGTAGATAGGCGCCAGAGCGGCGGGCCTTATCGATCAGGCGCTCGAGCAGGTAGTGCGCGCGCTCGATCCCCTCGTTCTCGAGCACGGCATCCAGGGACTCGAGCCACTCTAGGGTCTCCTGGGGGTCGATATCGGGCTTATTGGGCATGGCGTTTCCTTGAGAGCGAGGGCGCAACGCGGCGGCGAGCGGTCGAAAGTCTTCAAAGCTACCCGAGCCTCAGTGAATTGGCAAATACTGATTATTTCATTGGGGTCGATGGGGTCAGGTTGACAAAGCCTGTTCAAACAAAAAGCCGCGGATTGACGGGGGCTTGCGCTTAGGCCGCCGGATGCCGCTGCGCCCAGCGAAGGCTAAGCGTGGTCGGTTGATCCATGACGGGGCCTGTCGCCGAGCGAGCAGTTTGGTCGCCGGACTCAGCGCAGCTGTCGGTCTTCGGTTTTTCAATCATTTGACGTTTGCTCAGAGGCCTGTCTGACGAGCCGCAGAAAGGCCTGGCAGCGCGCTGTGAGATCCTCGCCTGCATGCAGATCACCACCGATCAGTAGCATGCTGTCGCGTCCATAGAAGGTCACCAGCTCAGGCACCTGCTCGAGGCGCATGCCGCCGGCGGGCACTGGCCAGATCGGCGCGAGCCCAGCTAGCGGTGCTCTGGCGGCGGTCGTGATCTCTTGGCACTCAGCGGCGGTGAACGCGAAGCGCCCGCCAAAGCTTGGGAAGATGGTCGCGTCGGCACCAGCGAGGCGGGTGAGGGTGCCGAACAGCAGGCCGTGGGCTAGGCCCTGGCTCGGCCCCAGGCTAAGGCCGCCGAGCAGTGCCGGATGACTCAGTATCGGCAGCGCGATCTGATCGTCCGCGGCGAGTCGTCGCAGGCTGTCGAGCCCGGTCAGACCGGGACAGAGCAGCAGGCCACCGGCGCCCTGCTCGCGAGCCCGCTCGGCGCGAGCGTTGAGTTCGTCAGCGGGCGCGGTGATGTTCGGCAGATAGAGACTGGTGCGACCCGTCTGCTGATTGGCACGGGCAATCGCCTCGGCGCAGCGGGTGATCCGCTCGTCGAAGGGGCAGAAGGTCTGATCGCTCAAGCCGTGGTCGTCCTTGATCAAATCGATGCCGCCCAGGGCGAGGCGATAGGCCATGTCGGCCAGCTCGGTCGGGCTGAGCCCCATGGGCTTCAGCGCGGTGCAGAGCAGTGGCCGATCGGTGATGCCAAGCTGTTGGCGCAGCCCGGCGATACCGAAGCGCGGTCCTGTGTAGTGCTGCAGCAGCGCGGGCGGGAGATCGATGCGCTGCAGTCGCACCCCAGGCTGCAGCGCGACGTTGCCGAAGAGGACATTGAGCAGCTGGGTGAGCTCGCGTCCAGCGGCCTCGATCGGGTAGCGGATGCTGACCTCGAAGCTGCTTGGGTTTTCATCGCTGGCGTCGGGGTCGAAGCTGTCGCTCCAGCTCGAGCTGGAAATGGAATCAGTGCCGTGGCTAGTGCTGGAGCTTGGACTGAAGCCAGTGCCTTGGCTGGTGCTGGAGCCCATGCTGGAGCAGGGCTTAATCTCAGCAATCACGCCGACGATCTGCGCGCGAATCGCCTCATTTGGGATCAGCGCCTCTGGGAACTCGACTGTCTGCTCAAGGCAGATCGAGCGGGCGCGTACCTCGACCTCCGCCGCTGTGCCGCTGAGGCGATAGACCGCGGTGAAGCGCTCGCCGCTGAGGGAGAGTGTTGAACTGGGTGTCATCGGGGCTTTTTGGTGTGCTGGTGTTTTAAGTGCTCTCAAGAGGGCGCTTATAGTCGTTAAGGGCTTCCATTGGAGCGATTGTTGATTTTGACTCGGATTTTTCTATAATCGTTCTCAGAAGAGTTCTAAAGTTAATCATCAGTCCTGCTGGGAATGTTTAGATGGAATCACCGATCCCCCTGCCGGTTGAGCGTGCGATTCGCAAGTTGGGCGCTGATCTCTCCCTTGCCCGTCGGCGGCGCCACATCACCCAGGCGTCGCTCGCGGAGCGGATGGGCGCCTCTCTGTCCACGGTCCGGCGCATGGAGAAAGGCGATGTCCGGGTGCCTATCCACTTCTTTGCGCGCGCTCTGCATGTCTTTGGCGACATTCAGGCGCTGGAGCAGCTACTTGATACCGCGAATGATGATATTGGTCTGACGCTGATGGATGAGCAACTGCCCAAGCGTGTGCGCAACAAGCGCAACACTCCTGAGGCCTTATAGCGCAGGCCTTATGGCGCAGGCCTTATAGCGCAACACCCTGAGGCCCTATGATGACGGAGAGGTCATGAAGTCTGCGACAGCATCGGTCCGCCAACAAGTCGAGCTCCGCATCGGCAAGGCGGGAACGCGAGTCGGCCAACTGATCTATGTCCGCCAGGGGCGACGGGAAAACACCGCGCTGGCCTATGCCGAGTCATGGTTGTCCAACCCTGACCGATTCAACATCTCCGCCGATTTGCAATTGGGCCTGGGCTACCAGCCTCATAAAGCGGCCACCGCGCAGGATTCCGTCTTTCATGGGGCGATCGCTGACACGGCCCCGGACGCCTGGGGAAGACGGGTCATTGCCCGTGACCATGCCAAGCGCCGTAAAGAGCATCCACGCCTTGCTCCACTCACAGAGATGGACTACCTGCTGGCGGTCGATGATTTTAGCCGCGTCGGCGCCTTGCGCCTCTCTGATGGGGACGGATGTTACCTTCGAACAGTCGAAGAAGGACGTCGCAGCACACCGCCGCTGATCGAGCTGAGTCGGATCTTCCAGGCCAGCCAGGCGCTAGAGCGCGGTCAGGAAACCATCGCCGATTTGCGTTACCTGCAGGGCAAGGGGACATCGCTGGGTGGAATGCGGCCCAAATGTTCTGTGGTGGAGGAGGACGGCTGGCTGGCGATTGGCAAGTTCCCAAGTGTCGGCGATCTGCGCAGTGTCACACGAGGGGAAGTGCTGGCTCTGAAGCTGGCTCGGCTTGCTGGCATTGAAGCAGCTCAGGCGCGTATCGTGCAGCTGGATAACATCCCCGTGGCCGTGATCCGTCGTTTCGACCGCAGCGAGAGCGACGCCCGGGTACCTTACCAGTCGGCGGCAACGCTGCTGCAGGCCTCCCGCGCAGAGGAACGCAGCTACACGGAAATCGCTGATGCGATTCGTCGTTACGGCTATGCCCCGACCCAGGACTTACAGCAGCTCTGGCGCCGGCTGGTTCTCAATCTCTTGATCACCAATGTGGATGATCATTTGCAAAATCATGGCTTCCTGCACCTTGGGAAAGGCCTCTGGCAGCTGGCGCCTGCGTTCGATATTAATCCTTTTCCGGACAAGGAGCTGGAATCAAAGACCTGGCTGTCTGAGGAGGATGGGCCGATCACGGATGTGGCCATGTTGCTAGGAAGGGCCGAATATTTTGCGCTGAACCAGCAGCAAGCGTTGGCGGCTCTGGCCGAGGTGTATGCGGCAGTCTCGAACTGGCGCCAGATTGCACTCAGCTCGGAGGTGGGACTGCAACCAGCGGAGCTGGGCGACTTCGCACCAGCCTTTGAGCATGATCAGACAGAGGCAGCTGCGGTGTTGCTCAGACAATAGGCAAAGTCAAGCAAAGATTGTCTTCCAGTGCCAGATCAACCAACAGAGACGAGCATGGCGTCACAAGCGCGCAATATCAAAGCTTGAGTTTGATAATGCAAGGTTACTCGGCGACTGGGCCTTCGATGATCACTGCCAGCTAGAGATCCACGATCAGAGATCCTCGGTCTTATCCGCCTTGGCGAGGGTTTCGCCCTGAGCCTCGGTGCGAATGTTGGCTGCGATCTTGGCTAAGGCGATGTCGTCGATTTGCAGTGATTCGCCGATCAAGGTCTCAGCGGCTCGGATCAGCGCTGCTGCATCGAGCCCGTATTCGCGCATCAGGTAGGGCTTGCTGGCGCCGTGGGCATAGGTGTCGCGTAGGCCGAGTCGGATCAGCCGTTTGCCGATGCCTTGCTCGGCGAGCTGCTCGGCGATTGCGCTGCCGAGTCCGCCGATGATGCTGTGGTTTTCGATCGAGATCGCGCCATGGCGGGCCTTGGCGATCTGCTCGAGCAGCTGCGGGTCATCGAATGGCTTGAGGGTCGAGACGTGCAGATGGCTGACCGAGACGCCCCGGCTGCGCAGGGCGGCGACGGCGTTGATGGCCTCTTCGGTGCAGATGCCGGCGCTGATGATGGCGAGATCGGTGCCTTGCCCAAGATGCCTTGCCTGGCCAAGTCGCAACGGCTGATCGGCTGGGAACAGGCGGGGCACTTCGCCGCGCAACTGGCGCACATAGACCGGGCCGTCGATGGTCTGCGCGACCGCGAGCACGGATTCCACCTCGGTCGCGTCGCCGGCCTCGAGGATGGTCATGTTCGGCACCGCGCGCAGTAGGGCGATGTCGTCGATGGCCTGATGAGTGACGCCGCCGGGGGTGGTGATACCGGGTAGGAAGCCGATCATGCGCACCGGTAAGTTCGGATAGGCGATGCTCATCGCCAACTGATCGAAGGGGCGGCGGGTGATGAAGACCGAGAAGGTATGGATATAAGGAAAGAAGCCCTCGCGCGCGAGTCCGGCGGCGAAGCCCAGCATGTTCTGCTCGGCCATGCCGAAGGAGAAGAACCGCTCCGGGTATTGGTCACGGAAGCCATCGGCCTCGCAGGAGGCAGTGAGATCGGCGCCGAGCACCAGCAGGTCCGGGTGTTCGGCAGCGAAGCGGATCAGGTTCGAGCGATGGGGGCGGGTGACCAGCTCGATCATATGGTGGTCCTGGCGGAAGGCCTGCAGCATGGACTGACGAGGCGCGCGCCCCGACTCGACTTGTCGCTCTTCGGTTGGCTGCGATCTGGCTTTCATTGGCTGCTACTGTCTTGCCAGTGCTCGAGCAGATCCTCATAGGCATCTTGCTCGGCAGGGGTCTTGAAACGCAGATAGTGCAGCTTCGGTGCGCGCTCGCGCAGCAGCTCAATGCCGCGGCAAGGGTCGGTGCGGGCAATGACGACCAGTGGCCGATCGGTTGGCGCCGGCTCGGCTTGGTGCTGGGGCGTTGGTGCCGTTGCTGTCACGGCTCTCGGCGTTGCACCTGTGCCCGCGCCTGATCCTGATAAGCGCGCCAGCGCCGGCGCAGCCAATGCCTCACTGTCGTGGCCATCGACCTCATGCACCTCGGCGCCAAACGCACGCAGGCGATCGGCAAGGGGCTCGATGGTCATCACATCGGTCATGGGACCATCGCATTGCTGGGCATTGGCATCGATGTAGACACCGAGATTGCCGATGCGGTGATGGGCGAGCGCGGCGAAGGCCTCCCAGGTCTGGCCCTCTTGGAACTCGCCATCGGACATGAACACCCAGACCCGTCCGGTCTCGCCGCGCAGCCGGCGCGCGAGCGCAATGCCACCGGCCTGGCTCAGGGCCTGGCCGAGTGAGCCTGCGGTAAGCTCATGGCCAGGGGAATGTTCGGCACCGATCAGCTCGACCGTGCTGCCGTCGGTGTTGAAGGCCTCTAACGCATCTGGGCCGAGTCGGCCAAGCTCGATCAGCAGCGCGTACAAGACCAGTGCGTAATGCACCGGCGAGAAGATGAAGCGGTCCAGCTCGGACGCGCGCGGGCCGTTGTAGCCGGCGCCGGTGAAGGCGTTGGGATTATCACGACTGGGCACGCCAGCAAAGGCGCGAGGGATCAACGGGGCGATGCTGGGGCCGAGCCGCATGACCCGCAGGTAGAGGGTCGCGAGGATCTCAGCGGACGAGCAGGCCTGGCTTAGATAGCCGCCATTGTTGCGCAGGGTATGCTCGAGCACGCGACGGCGAATGCCTGCAGCGACTGCTTCAACCGTCAATGGCGACGGCGACGGCGACGGCGACGGCGGCTGAGCAGACGTTGCCTGCTGTCCAGTTTGCAATGGTTGCGCGTTCATTCTGCGGCTGCGCCGGCTGGCGCAGATTGTGCGCTGAATGCCTGGCCCGTCACGCCGCGCGAATCGGGTCCGAGCAGGTAGAGGTAGGCGTTGATGATCTGCTCAGGGGGCGCCAGCGTGTTCGGATCTTCGGCTGGGTAGAGCTGCCGCCGCTGCGCGGTGCGGACCGCGCCGGGATCGATGCTATTGACGCGGATGCGACTGCTATTCTCGGTCTCTTCAGCGAGCGTCTGCATCAGTGCCTCGATGCCGGACATCGCCGCGGCGAAGGCGCCCCAGTAGGCGAGCGCACGGCGACCGACGCGATCGGATTGGAACAGCACCGAGGCGGCTTCCGCGGCGCGCAACAGCGGCAAGCAGGCCTGGGTGAGCAGGAAGGGCGCGGTCAGATTGATGCGCAGCACCTTGTTCCACTGCTCGGCGTCGTAGTCATCGATGCGGCTCAGGAAGGGGATGTACTGGGCCGTGTGTACCAGCCCGTCGAGCCGGCCGAACTCATCACCAAGCGTGGTCGCGATGCCGAGCATCAGTGGCTCGTCGGCCTTGTCGAGGTCGAGTGGCAGGCTGGCAGGCTCGGGCGAGCCCTCGGCGGTGATCGCGTCGTAGACCGACTCGAGCGCCTTCTGGCGAAAGCCGCTGAGGATCACGGTGGCGCCGTAGCGCGCCGCGGCGAGCGCCAATGCCTTGCCGATGCCTTCGGCGGCGCCGGTGATGAGGATCACGCGATCCTCGAGCAGGTTAGGGCGGGGTTGGTAGTCCTGCAGGTTAGGCTTCACGGCGATGCATCTGTTTTTCGACAATCAAAAGCATATCTCCAAGGACGCTCTCGGCAGCGCTGGTCATGACCTACAGCGCCAGCGCTGATGAGCAAGATAGCGATGGCTTGAGGCTAGCGCTTGATCAGCAAGGCCAGTCAGCGCGGGCGTTTAGGGTCGCGTACAGGCGCTGATGGGGGTTAAGCCGATAGATCGTCCTCTTGGGGGTCGTCTTCGGCGCCACCTAAACACTGCGACGACTCGTACCACAAGACATTGATGATGCCAAAGGCGACGGCGAGTAACACGCCGAGAATCCAGGTGAAGTACCACATGCGTTGCTGCTCCGAATCGGGATGGACCGCGCCAGCCAGTGGCTGGCGCTTGGGTGGTTGCTGATCAGGGGACTGCCTCGGCGACTAAGAAGCTGTCTGGAAATGCTGCGTTGGCTGGCCTAGAAGTCTCTCAAGCACGGAACTTTGCCGCTGCGATTGGGATTTCAGGCAGCCTCTAAGGCTGCCTAATAGGCCAGCTTGTCCTGGGCGCGAATCTCCTCAACCGTGATCCGACGCCACATCTTGACATAGGTCCAAGTCGTGTAGATGAGGATGATCGGGATGAAGATGACCGCGGCCCAAAACATCACCGTCAGCGTGAGATGACTGGATGTGGAATCCCAGGCGATCAGGCTGCTGTTCGGGTTGCTGCTCGAGGGCATGATGAACGGGAACATGGCGGCGCCAGCGGTCATGATGATGCCGGTGATACCGAGCCCGCTCATGATCAGCCCGAGCCCGGCCCGATCGCGCATCGACAGCGAGATGGCAAGTCCGAGTCCAGCAAAGCCGAGGGCCGGGAACAGGAGGGTCCAGGGATACTGCCGGTAATTGGTTAGCCAGCCGTAAGGGTCAACAATGACCTCCTTGGTCAGTGGGTTTGGTGTCGCATCTAGCGGCGGCATGCTCACTACCTTGAAGCCATCGACGCCGAGCGTTAGCCAGATCCCGGCTAGTGCGAAGGCCGCTATCGTGGCCAGCCCGACAATCTTCGCCCAATGCTTGGCGCGAGATGCAATCGGCTCGGCGGTGCGCAACTGCAGCCAGATGGCGCCGTGCATGGTCAACATGCCAAGGCTGATGAGCCCAGCGAGCAGCGCAAAGGGGTTGAGCAGGCCGAAGAAGCTGCCGGTGTAGTAAGGCCGCAGCAGTTCATCCAAGTGGAAGGGCACGCCCTGCAACAGGTTGCCAAAAGCGATGCCGAACACCAGCGCCGGTACTGCACCGCCGATGAACAGCCCCCAGTCCCAGGCGTTGCGCCAGGCCTTGTTTTCGATCTTGCTGCGGTAATCGAAGCCAACTGGCCTGAAGAAGAGCGCGAACAAGGCCAGCAGCATGGCGAAGTAGAAGCCACTGAAGGCGGTTGCATAGACCAGCGGCCAGGCGGCGAAGATGGCGCCGCCCGCGGTGATCAGCCAGACCTGGTTGCCGTCCCAGTGCGGGCCGACGGTATTGATGATGACGCGGCGCTCGTCGTCACCCTTACCGAGGAAGGGCAGCAGGGTGCCCACGCCCATATCCATGCCGTCGGTGACGGCAAAGCCGATGAAGAGCACACCGACCAGCACCCACCAGATCAGTTTGAGGACTTCGTAGTCGATGATCATGCGCCATCTCCTAGGTGCCGATTAGCGGGTGCGCTTGCTGAGGGGGCGCCAGCGCCGCTCGGGTCAGTCTCGGTTGCCGTCGTGGGTGCCCGCTGTTTCTCGAGCTTCTCGAAGTGATACTTGCCGGTGTGCAGTGAGCTTGGCCCCTGACGACCAAACTTGAACATCAGGAACATCTCGATGATGAACAGCGCTGTATAGAAGATGATGAAGGCGCTGAGGCTGATGAGCAGATCATTCGCGGCCAGGCTGGAGGCTGCAACCGAGGTGGGTAACACCTCACCAATCGCCCAAGGCTGGCGACCAAACTCGGCCACGAACCAGCCGGTCTCGGCCGCGATCCAGGGCACCGGGATGCTGAAGAGGAAGGCGCGCAGCAGCCAGCGCTTGTCCTGCACCTGGCGCTTGGCGTTGTAGTAGAAGCCGAGCACGAACAGCAGCAGCATCCAGAAGCCGGCGGCAACCATGACGCGGAAGCTCCAGAACAAGGGGGCAACCTCCGGGATCGAGTCCTTGACCGCCATCTGGATCTGTTCTTCGGTGGCCTCGGCCGGGTTGTCGATGTAGGCCTTGAGCAGGAGTCCGTAACCGAGATCGTCCATGTGGTCCTTGAACATGGCGCGGTTGCCTTCGGTGTCCTGACCGTTACGAAGCCGCTGCAGGTATTCGTAGGCAATCATGCCGGAGCGGATACGGATCTCGTGGTCGACCATCAACTCCTTCAGCCCGGTGACCTCTTGATTGAGCGAGCGGGTCGCGATCAGCCCCATCAGCCAGGGGATCTTGATCGCGTCATGGGTCTCCTCGTCCTCATTGCTCGGCCGTCCGTAGGCGGTGAAGGCGGCTGGTGCAGGCTCGGTGTGCCATTCGGCCTCGATCGCGGCGAGCTTGACCTTCTGCACGTCGCCGACCTCGTAGCCGGACTCGTCGCCGAGCAGGATCACCGAGAGGATCGATGCGAGGCCGAAGCCCATCGCAACCGAGAACGAGCGCTTGGCGAAGGCGAGATCACGCCCTTTGAGCATGTAGTAGGCGCTGATGCCGGCGACGAACATGGCCGCCGTCACATAGCCAGCGGCAACGGTATGGACGAACTTGACCTGCGCGACCGGGTTGAACAGCACCTCGGTGAAGCTGACCATCTCCATGCGCATGGTCTCGAAGCTGAACTCGGAGCCGACCGGATGCTGCATCCAGCCGTTGGCGATCAAGATCCACATCGCCGAGAGGCTCGAGCCCACAGCGACCAGGAAGGTGACGGCCAGATGCTGGCGCTTGGTCAGGCGCTCCCAGCCGAGGAAGAACAGGCCGATGAAGGTCGATTCGAGGAAGAAGGCCATCAGGCCCTCGATGGCCAGCGGCGCGCCGAAGACGTCGCCGACATAGTGGGAGTAGTAGGCCCAGTTGGTGCCGAACTGGAACTCCATGGTCAGGCCCGTGGTGACCCCGAGGGCAAAGTTGATGCCGAACAACTTGCCCCAGAACTTGGTCATATCCTTATAGATCTGACGTCCTGTCATCACGTAGACACTTTCCATGATCACCAGCATCCAGCTGAGACCGAGGGTCAGCGGGACGAAGAGGAAGTGGTACATCGCGGTGATGGCAAATTGCCACCGCGATAGCTCGACCATTGCGCTATCTAGCATCGTTGGAATCCCGAGTGAGGGCTGGCTTGGAGTTAGTGCTCGTGAGGGGCGGCGGGCGGCAATGCCTGCCCGTTTGCGATGGCGCTCAGTGCCGCTGAGATATCAGTCTCGGAGGTGCTGATGACACTGATATCTTGGCGTGCCATGCGCTCGATGAAGAGATCTCCGGCGCCGCCGGTCAAAATATGGGTGAGCTGGCGCTGATAGAGCGGATGGTCGGGGCCGTGGTACTCGTGCAGCGAGAGCTCCTTTGGCAGATCGAGCCGTTCGACCTCGACCGGCTCGCTGCCCGGCTCGAGATCGTAGATCATGAAGCGGCGGCTCTTGCCGGCATGCCCGGTGATGGTCTTGAAGTTCTGGCTGCTGACGGCAATGCGCATGGGTTAGGTCTCTCGGTGAGGGCTCGGCTTGGGTCTATGCCTGCTGCGGCTCGGCGTCGTTCTGACGCAGCTCGAGCGCCCAGTCTTCCATCGCCGCGTTGGCGACTGGCATCGGTGTTTCCATGAAGCTAATGACAAACTGCTCGTCTAGCTCAGCGACGCCTATCGAGCGCGGCCGGAGCCCCAGGATCTCGGGGCTCGGAAGCGCCAGGCCGAAGCAAAACAGCACATTCTTCGCTGCGCGGATCTCGCTGGCCATGTGGCCGTCCGGCAGGGCGCAGGTATGCGCATAGTGGTCGAAGATCGAGATGAAATGCGCGCAGCGATGGGCTTCGATGCAGCCGCGAAAGTAGTCGCAGATCTCGTCGATGCTGTTGAATCGGGTCTCGTTGCGATCAAGCTTGAGCACAAAGAGCGGATAACGTTCGTTGAGCAGAGTTTGCTTCATAGTGCTGTGCGTCGCTTGGCCCGAATGGCCAGTCGGGGTTGTTCTTGCGCGTCGTCCGCGCAGCATAGTAGGCGTGACTCAACAGCGACATTGAAAGCTGTCATTGACCGCACAAGTCTCTGACCGCTTGGATGGAGGGAGGCCCGCGAGGAGCGGGTCCGAGTGACGGCTTCGGCGCCCCTCGGGAAGCGCTGTCCCTGTCATCACTTAATCCTCAGCGATACGCCTGAGGTTGGGGATGTCGAGCAGGAAGCGATTCGGGCGCGACTCAACGATCAGGCTTTCACGCTTGAAGCTCGCGATGGTGCGGCTGGCCGTTTCCGTGGTGATGCCGAGCATGGCGCCCATGTCTTCGCGGCCGAACAGCTGGCATTCGCTCGATTCGCGATCGCGCACCAAACGCAACAGTAAGCGCGCGACGCGCTGCCGAGCCGAGCCGGTGGAAAGCTCAGTGAGCCAGGCGTCGGCCTCGTTCAAGGCGCGTTGCCAGCGCTGCATCAGCTCTTCGTGCAGGCTAGGATTATCCTTACTCAGTGCCTTGACGACCCGCGTTGGAAAGCGACAGATCTCAGTCGGCGCGAGCGCAACAGCGTCGTGCTGATAGGCATTGCCAAGGAGTGCCTCGAGTCCGAGCACATCGGTCCCGCGCGCGATGCGGACGATGCGCTGGCTACCTTCTGGCAGATATTGCACCAGCTTTAGGGAGCCGCTGCGGACGGTGAACATGTAGTCCCCGATCTCGCCGGTTTGATACAGGGGGGTGCCCGGCTTCAGTTCAAACTGATCGATCGGGTCGTGGATGCGGTCGAAGTCCTGCTCGGCGAGTCCGGCGAACAGCACCGATGCTCGCAGCGAGCAATTCCGGCAGTCGGCCTCGCCGGCCCAAGCCTCACGGAGTGTCACGGATCTGACCATGCCTCTAAGTCTATTATCAGCGCTGTCAATGACGGTTAACGGACGAGTGTACAGGAATTTTGCGCTGCATAATCGGCCTAGCGAAGAAGTACCCGATCAACAGCCTCGCAGTATGATGCAGGGAATCGATGTTTGATCCTAGTCTTGCTGAGGCTGATTGTCCCAATGTCCTTGCTCTCGCTGCGCTCTGTCACGCTTACTTATGGCCATCCGCCGCTGCTCGCGGGGATCGATCTCGAGATTGGTCCAGGCGAGCGCGCCTGCCTGATCGGGCGCAACGGTACTGGCAAGAGTACCTTGCTCAAGATCATCGATGGTGAGATCCAGCCCGATGCCGGCTCGGTCTGGCGCACCGACGGCCTGCGCGTCGCCCGCCTGGCTCAAGAGGCGCCGCTTGGCGACGAGCATCGGGTGTTGGATGTCGTGGCTAGCGGTCTGGGTGAGTTGGGTCGCCTGGTTGCCGAGTATCACCACCTGAGCCACCGTTTGGCTGAGCATGGCGCCGCGGCGTCGGAGCGTGACTTAGCGCGGTTGGCTAACGTCCAGCAAGCGCTGGAGTCCGAGAATGGCTGGGAGATCGAACAACGCGCCGAGCGCGTGATCTCGCGGCTGGGTCTCGATGCCGAGGCGGTCTACGCAACCCTCTCCGGCGGCTTGCGGCGGCGCGTGATGCTGGCGCGAGCGCTGATCAGCGAGCCGGATCTGCTGCTGCTCGACGAGCCCACCAACCACTTGGATATCGAGACCATCGAGTGGCTCGAGGAGTTGATGCTCGGCTTTCAGGGCTCATTGCTGTTCATCACCCACGACCGCCGCTTCTTGCGCAATCTGGCCACCCGCATCCTCGAACTCGATCGCGGCCAGCTGACGGACTGGCCTGGCGATTACGACAACTACCTGCGCCGACGCGAGGAGCGTCTGCACGCCGAGGCCAAGGAGCGTGAGCGCTTCGATAAGCGTCTTGCCGAGGAGGAGGTCTGGATTCGCCAAGGTATCAAGGCACGCCGGACGCGCAATGAGGGCCGGGTGCGCGCGCTGCAGGCGATGCGAGAGGATCGGCAGGCGCGGCGCGAGGGTCCAGGGCAGGCGCGCCTGAGCATCGACAGCGGCGATCGCAGCGGCAAGTTGGTAGTCGAGGCGGAGGGCGTGAGCTTTTCCTACCAGCCTGATGCGGCCGTGCCAGCGACCATCCAGGGCCTCAGTACCCTGATCCTGCGCGGCGACCGGGTCGGCATCATCGGCCCCAATGGCGCCGGCAAGTCGACCTTGCTGAAGCTGCTGCTCGGCCAGTTGCAGCCGGACTCTGGGCAGATCCGGCTGGGTACGAACCTAAAAGTCGCCTACTTTGATCAATTGCGAGCGCAGCTCGATCCCGCTCGGAGCGTGCGCGATAACGTGGCGGGTGGCAGCGACAAGGTCGAGGTCGGTGGACGCAGCCTGCATGTGCTGTCGTATCTGAAAGACTTCCTGTTTGCCCCCGACCGTGCGCAGCAACCGGTCTCGGCCCTTTCCGGGGGCGAGCGTAACCGGCTATTGTTGGCCAAGCTGTTCACCCAGCCGGCCAATCTGCTGGTGCTCGACGAGCCCACCAACGATCTGGACGCTGAGACGCTGGACCTGTTGGAGGAGTTGCTGAACGACTTCGACGGCACTCTGCTGTTGGTCAGCCACGATCGTGATCTGCTTGACAATGTGGTCACCTCAAGCCTGGTGCTCGAGGGGGACGGTCGGGTGCAGGAATACGTCGGCGGCTATTCTGACTGGCAGCGACAGCGGCAACGCGACGATCGAGCTGTGGCGTCGACCACGCCCGGGGCGAAACGGCCGTCAGCCCAGCTGAGCACGTCAGCGCCGAGCCAGAAGGGCCAGCGTCGCGAGGATGGGGGCGTCGCCTCGGCGGGTCGGGGTAAAACGCCGGCCAAGCTCAGCTACAAGGATCAGCGTGCGCTGGAGCAGCTGCCGCAGCAGATTGAAACACTCGAGGCCGAGGTCGAGCAGCTGCATGCGCGGCTGGGTGATCCGGCGCTGTACCAGGGGCCTGCAAGCGAGGTCAGCAGCGTTCAGGCCCGGCTGGCTGAGGTCGAGGCTGAGCTGAAAGGTTGTTACGAACGCTGGGAGGCCCTCGAGGCCGCTCAAGAGGCGCTGCAATGAGCAAGGATGGCTTGACGATTGCTTATCAGAATGTCGTCTCGAACCGACTGGATCTGGAAACGACTTGCTCGCAAAACGACTTGATCACAAGACGACTTGATCACAAGACGATTTAGCTCGCAAACCCCTGGGCAGCCTCATGTTACAGATCGATACGCTGAATCAATACTACGGCGAGAGCCATACCCTGTGGGATCTGTCGGTGACCTTCCCGGAGGGGGAGTGCACCTGCGTGATGGGCCGCAACGGCGTCGGCAAGACGACGTTAATGGACTGCATCATGGGGCTACGACCACTGCGCAGCGGCGCGATCCAATTCCAAGACCATAACCTTGCGCGCCTACCCGCCGAACGTCGGGCTGGTCTTGGCATCGGCTATGTGCCGCAGGGGAGGCAGATCTTTCCACTGTTGTCGGTCGAAGAGAATCTGCGCATTGGCCTGCCGGCGCGCGCCGATCGCAGTCGTCACATCCCTGACTTTATCTTCGAGCTGTTTCCGGTGTTAGATCAGATGCGTGGCCGCCGTGGCGGTGATCTCTCGGGCGGTCAACAGCAGCAGCTGGCGATCGGTCGGGCCTTGGTGATCGACCCAAAGCTGTTGATCTTAGATGAGCCCACCGAGGGGATTCAGCCCAACATCGTGCATGAGATCGGCGACATCATCCGTCGCTTGATGGAGCAACTTGGCCTGACCGTCATCCTGGTCGAGCAGAAGCTGCCATTCGCGCGCCGGGTGGGTGACCGCTTTGCGATCCTTGATCGCGGTCGGCTCAAGGCCGAAGGTACGATGGACGCGCTCGGCGATGAGCTAGTGCGCGAGTATCTGACCGTCTAATGTCAATCGCACCGAGACTGATCGAAGACCGGCGCTTGGGACAGTCAATGCAGTTGCCCGCTACGCCATCAGCGAAGCCTATCGCGCCATCGGCGCCGCCGGAGGCTCGATCTATGAAGCCAGCACGAGGGTGGGGCGCACGCATCGCGCTTCAGTTCGCGTCGCGCGGCGAGCGCACCGTTCTGGCGCAAAAGCAGCAGCAGGGCCCGCTGACGGTGCAGCGTGCCTTCTATCCGGAAGGGGCGGCCTGTCATCTCTACCTGCTGCATCCGCCCGGTGGCGTCGTCGGCGGCGATCGCCTCGAGATTGAGGCACAGGTCGCAACCGGCGCACACGCACTGCTGACCACGCCGGGTGCGGCCAAGTTCTATCGCAGTGCCGGCGCCATGGCCCAACAGCGCCAGCACTTCGAGGTTGCTGATGGCGGCGTGCTCGAGTGGCTGCCGCAGGAGTCGATTCTGTTCCCGGGTGCGCGCCTCCAGCTGCAGACTCAGGTTACCCTGCGCGGCAGCGCGCGCTTGATCGGCTGGGAAATCCTCAGCCTCGGACGGCCGGTGATCGATGAGCGTTTCGATCGGGGTTGCGCGACCATCGGGCTGCGTATCGAACGCGATGACAAGCCGATGCTGAGTGAGCGCCTGCGGCTCGATGTGGAGCAGTCGCCGCAGACCGGCCTTGACGGCGCTAGCGGTTTGCGTGGGCTGCCCATCACAGCAACCTTGATCGCGACCGGTGCGGTGGCTGCTGATCTGGAGGCGGCGCGCGCAGCGGTTCCGGCTGAGCCTGGATTTGCGCTTGGCCTCACCTTGCTCGACGACCTGCTCGTAGCGCGGGCGCTGGCGTCGAAGGTCGAGCCGGTGATGCACCAGTTTCGTGCGATCTGGCGGTGTCTGCGACCACGGCTGCTCGGGCAGGAGGCATCTTCGCCCCGGATCTGGGCAACCTGAGCGCCAGCCAGATCGTCAGCCTGGCGGTCGCCCTAGCATAGTCACCTTAGCAGGGAGTCTGACCCTTTTGCTCGATGCTGTATCGGCAGACGGCGCTGGCGTAAACTCTCAACTTTCCATCCGCGACTCGACGAGGCGTCGACCATGGAACTGATCCCCCGCGAAAAAGATAAGCTGCTGCTGTTCACGGCCGGGCTGCTGGCCGAAAGGCGCAAGGCCAGAGGGCTGAAGTTGAACTATCCGGAGGCAGTGGCCTTCATCAGCTGCGCCATCCTTGAGGGTGCGCGCGATGGCCGTACGGTCGCCGAGCTGATGGACTTCGGCCGTACCCTGTTGACCCGAGACGATGTCATGGACGGCATCCCGGAGATGATCCCGGACGTGCAGGTTGAGGCAACCTTCCCTGATGGCACCAAGCTGGTCACCGTCCACGATCCGATCGTCTAGCTCCGATCGTCTAGCCCGTTCCCCTAGCCCGTTTCCCCACCTTGAGGATCGCAGCATGATTCCAGGCGAACTCTTTCCAGCCGCCGGTGAGATCGAGCTCAACGCCGGCCGGCTCCAGTTGTCGGTCGAGGTTGCGAACACCGGCGATCGGCCCATCCAGATCGGCTCCCACTACCATTTCTACGAGTCCAACCCGGCACTGCGCTTCGATCGTGGTCCGACCCGCGGTCACCGACTGGATATCCCCGCAGGCACCGCGGTTCGCTTCGAGCCTGGCCAGTCGCGCACCGTGACCCTGGTGCCCTATGCCGGTGATCGCATCGTCTTTGGGTTTCGTGGCGAGGTGATGGGGCCGCTCGATCCGGAGCCTGCGCCAACCATCGAGCCCGACGACGAGGGCGCTAACAATCAGGTCGAGCAGGAGATCAAGGCATGAGTCGAATCAGCCGGCAGGCCTATGCATCGATGTACGGTCCGACCACGGGCGACAAGCTGCGTCTGGCCGATACCGACCTGATCATCGAGGTCGAAGAAGACCTGACCCACTACGGCGACGAGGTCAAGTTTGGCGGCGGCAAGGTCATCCGTGATGGCATGGGGCAGTGCCAACGTCAGTCCGACGAGGTCATGGACCTGGTCATCACCAATGCCCTGATCCTCGACTTTTGGGGCGTGGTCAAGGCCGATGTCGGGATCAAGAGCGGACGGATCGCGGCGATTGGCCAGGCCGGTAATCCGGACACGCAGCACGGCGTGGATGTGCTGATCGGGCCTGGCACCGAGATCATCGCCGGTGAGGGGCGAATCCTGACCGCCGGCGGCATCGATGCGCATGTGCACTTCATCTGCCCGCAGCAGGCCGAAGAGGCGCTCGCCTCCGGCGTCACGACGCTGCTCGGCGGCGGTACTGGTCCGGCCTCGGGCAGTCTGGCGACGACCTGTACGCCTGGGCCCTGGAACATCCGTCGGATGCTACAGGCCGCCGAGGGTCTGCCGGTCAACATCGGTGTTCTCGGCAAGGGCAATGGCAGCCAGCCGAATGCGCTCGAGGAGCAGGTGCGCTGCGGGGCCATGGGCCTGAAACTGCACGAGGATTGGGGGACGACCCCGTCCTCGATCGACTGCGCCCTCGGCGTGGCCGAGAAGATGGATGTGCAGGTCGCGATCCACACCGATACCCTGAATGAGTCGGGCTTCGTTGAGGACACCATCGCTGCCTTCAAGGATCGTTGTATCCACACCTATCATACCGAGGGCGCGGGCGGTGGCCATGCACCGGACATCATTAAGGCCGCCGGTCTCTCCAATGTGTTGCCCTCGTCGACCAACCCGACTCGGCCATACACGGTGAATACGGTCGATGAGCACCTGGACATGCTGATGGTCTGCCATCATCTGTCCCCATCGATCCCAGAGGATGTCGCCTTTGCCGAGTCGCGCATCCGTCGCGAGACCATCGCGGCCGAGGACATCCTGCATGACCTCGGCGCCTTCTCGATGATCTCATCGGACTCGCAGGCGATGGGTCGGGTCGGCGAGGTCGTCTGCCGCACCTGGCAGACCGCGCACAAGATGAAGGTGCAGCGTGGCCATCTGTCCGCACCGGATTGGGCTGGGGTGGTCGACCGTGGCGATAATGACAACTACCGCGCCAAGCGTTATATCGCCAAATACACCATCAATCCGGCCATCACCCATGGTATCGCGCATGAGGTCGGGTCGATCGAGGTCGGCAAGCTGGCTGATCTAGTGCTTTGGAAGCCGGCCTTCTTTGGCACCAAGCCGAGCCTGATCCTCAAAGGCGGCATGATCGCGATGGCACCGATGGGCGATCCCAACGGCTCGATCCCGACCCCGCAGCCAGTCCATTATCGGCCGATGTTCGGCGCCTTCGGCGGCGCGCTCGGCGAGACCTGCATGACCTTCATCTCGCAATGGGGATTGCAGGCCGGCGAGCCACAGCGCCTGAACCTGAGACGGCGGATCGGCGTGGTGCGCGATGTGCGCCAGGTGCGCAAGGTCGACATGATCCACAACTTCTGGCAGCCAAAGATCGAGGTCGATCCGCAGACCTATCAGGTGCGCGCCAACGGCGAGCTGCTGACCTGCGAGCCGGCGGATGTGTTGCCGATGGCGCAGCGGTATTTTCTCTTTTGATGCCTCATCGTAACTTCACGCTCGGCACCGTTTGGCGCCGAGCAGCACTGCTGGTGCGGCGATTTGAGATCAGATCTCGCAAGACGATGGCTTGGTGCAGCACGATGACGTTATGGGTCCAGCGACATGACGTTTAGCGACGAGGTCTCGCTGCGACTGGTGCGTCGGGTCACGACCACGGCTGAAGAGACTGGTGAAACGGCCAGTGAATTCACCTGTACGGACCCGGCTGTAACACCGGCCGGGACACTGTCGCTCACCTACGAGCAGCGCTCACGCTCGCGCCTGCGTGCGCAGCTGGATGACGGCCGTCAGGTTGGCATCCTGCTGCCGCGCGGCGAGACCCTGCGCGATGGAGACCTGTTGGCGGATGAGCAGGGCGAGGTGATTCGGATACGAGCCGCCGCCGAGCCGGTGTCCTGCGCCGAGGTCGATGACCCACTGCAACTGACGCGTGCTGCCTATCATCTCGGTAACCGGCATGTGGCGCTGCAGATCGAGCCTGGGCGACTGTGCTGGCTCCATGATCATGTGCTGGACGCGATGGTGCGCGGGCTCGGGCTGAGGGTGAGCGCCGAGCGCGCGCCGTTTGAGCCTGAAGCGGGTGCCTACGGTGGCGCTGCGATTGGCCCGGGACATGGACATGGAAATGGGCACGGACATGGACATGGGCACGGACAAACGCTAGGCGAGGCTGGGCAGGAATATGGTCACAGCCACCATCACTGATGGGCAGATAAGGCGGCTGCGATTGTTCCAACTGCTCAGCCCGTCGCTGCCGGTGGGCGCCTTCGCCTACTCGCAGGGCTTGGAATGGGCGGCCGAAACCGGCTGGGTCAACAGCGAACAGGCGCTTGCGAATTGGCTCTCGGATCAACTCTCGCAGGCCTTGACCTATGTTGATCTGCCGATCCTGCTGCGCATGATAGAAGCGGCAGTGGCCGACGATGCGCAATTGATGTCGCACTGGATCAGCGAGCTTCGGGCGCTGCGGGAGACCCCAGAGCTACGTGCAGAAGAGACCGGACGGGGCCGGGCGCTGGCCGATCTTCTCGGCTCGCTTGGGCTGCTCGATGAGCCAAGCGTGCACTGGCGAGCGCTGCTCTCAGGCAGCCAACTCTCAGGCTTCGCCTTCGCCGCTGCGGCCTGGCAGATTGAGCCCACCGATGCGCTGCTCGGCTATGCCTGGTCTTGGGCCGAGAATCTGACCTTGGCGGGCGTCAAGCTGATCCCGCTCGGGCAAACCGCTGGACAGCGTATCCTGCTGCGGCTTGCGGAACAGATCCCGGCCGCGGTCGAGGCTGCGCAAAGGCTCGATGACGCAGATATCGGCGCCAGCACACCGGCCCTAGCCATCGCCAGCAGTCGACACGAAACCCAATACACACGACTCTATCGCTCATGACTACAGCAACCTCGAATCCGCTCCGGGTCGGTGTTGGCGGTCCCGTCGGCTCCGGCAAGACCGCGCTGCTGGATGCACTCTGCAAACGCTTGCGCGACCGCTATCAGATCGCCGTCGTCACCAATGACATCTACACCCGTGAAGACGCCGAATTCCTGATCCGCAGCCAGGCGCTGCCGGCCGAGCGGATTATCGGCGTTGAGACCGGCGGCTGCCCACATACCGCGATCCGCGAAGACGCCTCGATGAATCTGACCGCGGTTGCCGATCTGCAGCAGCAGTTTCCGGCGCTGGATCTGATCTTCATCGAGAGCGGCGGCGATAACCTAGCCGCGACCTTTAGTCCGGAGCTTGCCGACCTAACCCTCTATGTGATCGATGTCTCCGAAGGCGAGAAGATCCCGCGTAAGGGTGGCCCGGGCATCACTCGATCCGACCTGCTGGTCATCAACAAGATCGATCTCGCGCCGCATGTTGGTGCCTCACTCGAGGTCATGGAGAGCGACACCAAGCGCATGCGTGGTGAGCGCCCTTTCGTGATGACCAACCTGCGCGCCGGTGAGGGCGTTGAGGCCATCGTCGATTTTGTGGTTCGCCAAGGGATGCTTGTTTGAGCGCAGACTTGGTGCAGAGCTGTCCGCCTGGCATGTCGCCACGCTTGCAGGGGCTCTGCTAGACTGCTCGCATGCGCCATCATATCGACCCCAAGATTGACTGCGTCTTCAAGGCGCTACTCGGCGCTGAGGCCAACCGCTGCCTGCTGATCCACTTTCTCAATGCCATGCTGGGAGCGGATCTACCCGCGCCGATCACCACGGTCGATATCCTTAACCCTTACAACGAGCGCGAATTCCTCGACGACAAGCTCAGCGTCGTCGACGTGAAGGCCCGTGATGACTATGGCGGACTGCACCAGGTCGAGATCCAGCTTTTGACTTATCGCGATCTTCCCGCCCGCATCAGCTATGGCTGGGCCGATCTCTACAGCTCCCAGCTCAACAGTGGGGAGACCTATGCCAAGCTTAAGCCAACGTATGCCATCTGGCTGCTCGCCCAAGACCTCATCTGTGACAGTGATGCCTACCTGCACGACTTCCGTCTGCGTGATGTCCAAGGCCTCAGCCTCGTCGAGCACGGTGGCATCTGGGTTCTTGAACTGAACAAGTTCCACGCTGAGCTGGTCGAAACTGAGCAAGAACGTTGGTTAAAGTTCTTTAAGGAGGGCGCCAGCCTGGACAGCGAGGCGCTCCCCCCTTGGATGCAGACCCCTGAGATGAGGCAAGCCATGAGCACCTTAGAACGCTTTTCTGAGAAAGACCGCGCCTATCATGCCTATCAAGCGCGGCAGAATTATCTACGCCAGCAGATGAGTATTCAGCAAGAGCTAGACGAACGCCGCGCCGAGGCCGAGCGTGAACGGTTGATGGCTGAGCAGGCACGGCAAAATGCAGAGCAGGCGCGGCAAAGTGAAGAGCAGACGCGCATGGCGCTTGAACAAGAGCGTGCGGCCAAGGAATCTGCCCTTGCGGAGGTTGAGCGCCTCAAGGCTCAGCTGCGCGGTTCAGTGGACTAGCTCCAACGGACCTCCATGCTGCATGCCATTGGCCGAAGATCGATCAGTTGCTCCGCCGTTTCTTTATGCGCAGCCTATGGGCTGAATCACCAGATCATTATCACCAGGTCATTAACAAACCGTGACACTGAACCAAGAAATCAAGAACATTGTCGATTTTTCCAAAGGCAATGGGCTGGTGACGGCTATCGTCCAAGATGCCGAGACCGGCGAGATCTTGATGGTGGCCAATATGAATGAGGAATCTCTGGCCAAGACCATCGAGCTCGGCGAGGCGGTCTACTGGAGTCGCTCGCGCAAGAAACTCTGGCACAAAGGCGAGGAGAGCGGCCATACCCAGAAGATTCGCGGGCTGTATCTGGATTGCGACGGCGATGCGCTGCTATTGAAGGTGGAGCAGATCGGCGGTGCGGCCTGTCATACCGGAAAGCGCAGTTGCTTCTTCCGCAAGCTCGATCAGGACAGCGTCACCGATGTTGGCGTGCAGGTCTTCGACCCGGGCGAGGTGTACAAAAAGTGAGCAAGGATCGTCGAGGAGAAGTTGTTGCGTGACTTGATCCCGCGTTACACGCTGTCGCTGCGCGCGGGATTGTTGAGACACCGATCAATAAGCGTATCGAGAGATGGCGGAGCACATAAAAGCCATGAAGAAGCAAGAAGTCGAAGCAGTCATTGCGATCTTGGTCGCGCTTCTGGTGGCCGCCGCTGTTGCTTGGGCGGGTAGCCAAGGCGGCGTCAGCATCGCTGGCGTTCCGTTATTCACTCTGGCCGCTGTGGTCGCCTTTGCTATCCAATGGGCGGTGTTCGTGCCATCCTATCGGCAGCAGACCGAGCACTGGTATGACCTGACCGGTAGCCTGACCTATCTCAGCATGGTGATCGGCACGCTACTCTTGGTGGGGCGTTTCGACCTGAGATCGCTGGTCATCGTTGGGTTGGTGACGATTTGGGCTGCACGCCTCGGCAGCTTTCTCTATCGGCGCGTGCGGAAGGCTGGCAGCGACAGTCGCTTTGACGAGATCAAGCCATGTTTCGTCAGCTTTTTGATGGCTTGGACCCTGCAGGGTCTTTGGGTCTTCTTGACGCTGGCAGCGGCACTGGCCGCAATGACGGCGTCGACAACACCGCCGTTGGGGGTCATCGGTGTGATCGGCATCCTGGTGTGGATGATCGGCTTTGCGATCGAGGCGATTGCCGATGCCCAGAAGCAGAACTTTCGCAAAGACCCTGCCAACAAGGGGCACTTCATTCACTCTGGTCTCTGGGCCTGGTCTCGGCATCCGAACTATTTCGGTGAGATCACGCTCTGGTTTGGCATCGCATTGATTGCGCTGCCCGCGCTCTCGGGCTGGCAATATGTCACGTTGATATCGCCGCTTTTCGTCTACGTGCTGATCGTTTTCATCAGCGGTATCCCAATGCTGGAGTCGCGTGCCGATGAGCGCTGGGGCGATGATCCGAGCTATCGCGACTACAAGGCGCGCACACCGGTGCTGTTTCCACGGCCGCCGCAGACTTGACCCAAGGCCACTGAACAAATTCGCGGCCTAGCTGCGCACAAGCCGGGCGCACGCTTGCTAAGGCGATTGGCGGAAAAGCTCGTACCGAATTGCGCAGGATGTTCGTTTGCCTTCGAGAAGTGTCGTCGAGGGCATGGATGAGCTTGTGACCGGGCGGCGCGACGAAGAAGACCAGCGAAAAGACCAGCAAGGCTGGTATCAGCTTCGACAGCAATCGCCTATGTTCCCGGCGTATCTTGAAACAATGCCTCCATGCGCTCCAGCTCGCGCGGTGGGACGTGCTGCGGATGTCCGGCGAGGATGCCTGAAATGCTGCGGAAGGCGCGGCCAATATGCATGCCAGTGCCATCGATGCTGAACTCGCGGATGTCTTTATTGTGCGGCGAGCCGCGCATCTTCAGCACCGTGAGCCCTCGTTTCATCTCTCCCAGCATCTCGACATAGCGCAGCAGGATGATGGAGTCGGTGATGGTGGAGATATGCCCATCGGTCACCGATTCGCCGCCGAGTAAGGTGTCGGTGGTCACCGTGAAGAGTCCGGCGATCTCGCGGTCTTTGATGAATGAGGTCAGTCCGATGACGAATTCTCGAAAGCCCTTGACGCTGGCCATACGCTCGAGCGCTGACAGGCTATCGACTGCGACCCGGTTGGGATCGAACCGTTCGATGGCATGCTTGATGGCGATCAGATGATCTTCCAGGCCACAGGTTTCCGGATAGGTCGCGATGATCTCGAGGAGCCCGGCCTGTTCGTAGGCCTCAAAATCCCGACCCCAGCCACTGGCATTGCGCATCAATTGATGCCGACTTTCTTCAAAGGCGAGCAACAGACAGCGTTCGCCGCGGCTGACGCCGCCGGCGATGAACTCAGTGGTCATTAGGGTCTTGCCGCAGCCGGTCGCGCCGGATAGCAAGATGATCGAGTCGCGGAAGAAGCCACCACCGCACATCGCGTCGAGCTCGGTATTGCCAGAGCTGATGCGCACATTCGATGAGCGCTGTTTGAGTTTGATCGCCGATAGCGGGATGACGACGATGCCTTCATCGGGCATCACGGTGAAGGGGTATTCACCCTTCTGATGCGTGGTGCCACGGAACTTGAGCACCTCGACGGTGCGCCGGCGTTTCTCGGTTTCGAGCACATTGCGCAGCACGATGACGTTATCGGCGACGAATTCCTCGACCCCATGGCGGGCGATACGGCCATATTCGTCATCGCGTTCGGCCGTCATGATCGCGGTGACGCCCATCTGCTTGAGCGCGACGGCGAGACGAAACAGTTCGTTGCGAATGATGCTGGCGTTCTGAAACTGGTTGAAGATGGCGCCGAGTGAATCCAAGGCGACGCGTGTGGCGCCCACCCGTTGCACAGCCAGCTCAATGCGCACGATGAGTGCGCCTAGGTCATAGTCACCGGTTTCCACTACCGGCTCGCCGGGCTGCGGCGCCGCGTCAACGAAGGTCCATTTTCCAGCGGCCTCGAACGCCTCGATATCCCATCCGAGCGAGGCCACGTTGTGGCGGATATCAGCCGCGCTTTCCTCAAAGGTGATAAAGACGCCGGACTCGCCGAACTTTTGCACGCCTTCGACTAAGAACTGAGCGGCGAGAATCGTCTTGCCGCTGCCTGCTGTGCCACTGATCAGTGTGGTGCGACCCTGGGGTAGCCCGCCGTCTGTGACGATATCGAGACCAGGAACGCCGCTCGGTAGCTTTTCAATGGTTAGCATGGTTTCTTTGCTCATGAGTCGTCTTCTGATGCCTTTCCTGATGCTTTTTTTGCCGCCTCTCCTGAGGCGTCTATTTCATCTCCTGAAGTGTCGACTTCATCCCTGAAGGCAGGAAAGACATCGAGACCCGACACGACCCGTTGTTTGTCTGAGAGATCGCCAATAATGCGCCGCAATGGCGGTGGTAGTTGTTTAATGAGCGTGGGCGTAACGACGATGCGCTGGCGTTCGCCTTCCTCCGGGTCCTCGACCAGGTCAATCACCTCCATCTCATAGCGTCCCTGCAATTCCTCGGCGCAGATGCGCTTGAGATTGGCGACGGCGCGTTCCGCCTGTGCGGTGTGGCCGGTGATGTAGAGACGGAGTTTGTAATTGCTCATTGTGCATGCTCTCGATTCATGAGCGGACTCATCAGGCACCCCTGGCCTGAATACCCATGCTGCCGACATAGTAGCGCCGGTAGTAGGAGGCCAGGTAGCCCATGAGTTCAAGGATCGTGATGCGACCCTCGTTGATGATCAGGCGTTCATGCGCAGGGCCGACGGAATGGGTCTCGATTTCGAGCGCGGCACTGTGGATGTCGATCAGGTCGCGTGGGCTGGCGCGGACGAAACCGAGCTGATCGGCGAGCTTGCGGAGCTGGTCACTAATCGGGTGTTGGACCTGATAGACCTGCCGTTCGGCCGCGGCGCGCAAGATCTGCCCGTAGGTATCGCGGATTTCAGTGAACAGGGTTGGATCGCTATCGCGCAGGGGCTTGAGGCCAAAGGCACTGGCGCTGATGCGCACCTTGGCGACGCCGCCGATACGTTCGAGCGCCATGGCCTCCTGTTCACGTTCGGCGATCTGCACACGCAGGCGTAAGCGGTGCCGTTCCAGCGCAAAACGCAGCGAGCGTTTGATCAGCGCCGCGTCGGCAATCCAGTCCTTTTGCAAGAAGTCCTCAGCGCCGACTCGCAGCGCCTCGAAGCCGAGCTCGTCGTCGCGGAGGCCAGTCATGACGACGATCGGAATGCCGGGCGCCTCTGCCAGCAGTCGGATCAGACCATCCAGTCCTTGACTGTCCGGCAGACCAAGATCGAGCAGTACCAGCTCAAGATTCCCGCGACTCAAGCGCGCTTCGGCTTCCGCTAAGGATGCGACGGCTTCGGTGGTAATGGAGGAGCCGATCAGCATCTCCTCGATCAGGCGCTGGTCGGCTGGACTGTCTTCGACGATGAGCAGCCGCAGTGGTGTGCTGGGGTCGTAATTTGGAGTCAGATGGTCCGGCACGATGCGTCACCTGTGACCCTGAAGCAATCGCTCCATCTTTTGGGGTGGCGACACGCGTCGGACCTAACGCTCATGGCGCGGAGCCAGCCCGGTCAATGAATCGCATGAAATTCACATTAAGCATGTCGATGTTGCATCAGGTTACCGTGAAACATGCGCCTCATCGTGCGCGCGTGTGATGAGCGCGCGTACTGCCTGTTAGCGATGCCCGCTAGTGCTGCGCGATCGATATTAGATGCGATGAGCGATCGCAGGGGGCCGACTCGACACGGCGCCTGAACTCGCGCAGCAGGTACAAGCCGATTAGTATACAGGTAAGTCGAAGGAGAAGACGGACCCGTGGCCGGGCTCCGACTCCACCCAAATATGCCCGCCGTGGCGCTCGACGATGCGTTGGCAGACCGCCAAACCAATGCCGGTGCCAGGATATTCGGAGCGAGTATGGAGACGCTGGAAGATGATGAAGATGCGCTCGAAATACTGCGGCTCGATGCCGATGCCGTTGTCGGCGACTGAAATCACCCAGGCTGGTCCCTGGGTTTGTGGGCCGAGGACAGCGGCGGTCGCATCAGCAACCGGTTCGTCAGGCCCTATGCGCTTGGCTGTGATCCGGATCAGTGGCGCCGCCGCGCTGCGGTAGCGGATCGCATTCAAGATGAGGTTGCTAAAGAGCTGGGCCATCTGGCTGCGGTCGGCGAGCAGCCTAGGTAAGTTCGCGACCTCGATCTGCGCATCGGTCTCGGTCAAGCGGTTGGCAAGATCCGCCTGCACCTGCGCGACCACTTCGTTCAAATCTACCGACTCGAATGCCTGTGCGCGGGTGCCCACCCGCGAGAAGGTCAGCAGATCGTCGATCAGCAGCTTCATGCGGCGCGCGCCGCCGATGGCAAAATTGAGATACTCGGTTGCCGTCTCATCCAAGCCATCACCGTAGCGGCGCATAAAGAGTTGCAGGAAGCTGGTGATGGTCCGCAACGGTTCCTGCAGGTCATGCGAGGCAACCGAGGCGAATTGCTCCAGCTCTTCGTTGGAGCGCTTCAGTTCGCGCTCGGCGTGAGCGCGGCGGCTGGCCTCGGCCTCCATGTGGTCGCGGGAGGCGTTGGTGCGTCGCAGTCGCGATAGCAAGCGGTCGAAGGCCCGTGCCAAGTGCCCGACCTCATCATCTCGATCTAGGCCAATGCGCTGTTCGAGATCGTAAATGTCGATGTCGTCGATGGCTGCGGTCAAACGCGCTATGGGTTGCAGCACCGTTCGCGTCAGCCACAGGGTGGCAATGCCGACGGCCAGCGCGGTCAGCAACAGCCCGACCAGCGCCACCATGAGCAAGCGCTGCTTCAGGCTTAAGACGCGCTCGGCATTACTTTGATCAAGTTCGCTGAGATTCCGGCCGAGCTGAGCTAAGGCCGTTTGCAGATCACGAAAATGGAGCTGAACCCGATCGGCACGCTCGCGGCTGAGTGGCGCCAAATCCGAACTGTCGGAGACAAAGGCATTCAGCCGCGCCTCGATCTCCCCGGCATCGGCGAGCAGGCGTTCGACCAGTGCCGAGTCCGCCTCAGCGGATTGCCAGAGCAGCGCAAGCAACGATAACAGCTCAGCCTGGCGAGCGCGCCACTGCCGCAAGGCCTGTTCATCGCCGCTGATCAGATAGTCGTAACCGACCGCCTGCAGCCGCGCCACCGACTGGCTGGCCTCCCAGATTTTACGATGGTCGTCGACCACGACGGACAGATCCTGCGTGACCAGAAGCGTCAAGACGATGAGCACGGCCGCCGCGGCTGCCACTAGCCCCGTCGCGAAGGCGAGCCGGCTCTTGATCTTCATCCGGTTGGGGCCGCTTCGGTTGATGAATCAATCACCTGCCGCTTCAGCTCCTTCGACGCGATCAGCACATACATGGCCGGCACCACAAACAGTGTGAAGAGCGTACCGATGCCGAGCCCAGTGGTGATCACCAGGCCAATATCGAACCGGCTCACCGCGCCTGGCCCAGTCGCCAGCAGCAGCGGGATCATCGCCACCAGCATCGCCACGGTGGTCATCAGGATCGGCCGCAGCCGGATCATCGAGGCCTTGAGCACGGCGGCGCGCTTGTCGAGGCCTTCCTCCTCACGCACCTGGTTGGCGAACTCGACGATCAGGATGCCGTTCTTGGCGATCAGTCCGATCAGCGTGATCAGCCCCACCTGGGTATAGATGTTGATGCTGGCAAAGCCTAGGAACAGGAAGGCGAGGGCACCAGCGATGGTCAGCGGCACCGACATCAGGATCACGAAGGGATCACGCCAGCTCTCGAACTGGGCCGCCAGCACCAGATAGATGACCAGGATGGAGAGGAAGAAGGTGGTCTCCAGCGCCGCGCCCTCGCTCTTGAACTGGCGCGACTCGCCCTTGTAATCCCAGCGCACATTGCGCGGGAACAGCTCAGCGGCGGTCTGCTCTAGATAGCCGAGCGCGTCGCCGAGCGCGATGCCGGGCACCATCATGCCGGAGATGGTCACCGCGTTCAGCTGCTGGAACTGGGTGCGCTTGGAGGGCTCGATCGTCTCGCTGATGCTGACCAGGGTCGACAGCGGCACCAGGTCGCCGCTGCCGGTGCGGATGGAGAAGTCCTCGATGTCGGTGATGTCATTGCGCTCGCGCTGGTCGACCTGCGGGATCACCTTGTAGCTGCGCCCCTCGAGGCTGAACCAGTTCACATAGTCCTCGTTCAGCAGCACCGCGAGCGAGCGCCCGAGCTGCTCCATGTCGATACCGAGATCGCCAGCGAGGTCGCGATCGACCTCGATCACCGTGCGCGGACGCTCGTACTTGACGTCTTTATCCAAGAAGATGAACTGGCCAGAGCCCATGGCGCGGCCGATCAGCTCGCCGCTGAGGCGGTCGAGTTCCTCATAGTCGGCATCCGAGACCATGACGAATTCGATCGGGATGCCTTGACCGGGCGAGGGCAGGCTGGGTCGCGGAAACACCAGCGCCTGGAACCCGGTCACGCTGGCGAGCGCGCCCTGCAGCTGCGGCTGGATCTCCATCTGCGAGCGCTCGCGCTCGGATGGCTGCTGCATCTTGAAGCCGCCGAAGCTGGTGGTCGGGCTGCCGCCGAAGCCAGCGAGCAGGAAGCTCTCCTTGTACTCGGGGAACTGCTCGAACACCGCCTGCATCTCCTGCACATAGCGGATGTCGTAGTCGATGGTTGCGGTCTGCGGGGCGTTGGCGAGCACGAACAGGATGCTCTGATCCTCGGTCGGCGCCAGCTCCTTCTGCGTCATGGTGTACATCGCATAGATGCTGGCGGTCACCACCACCGCGACCAGCACGGTGACGCCGGGATAGCGCAGCCAACTGTGCAGGGCCTTGCCATAGGTTCGCGCCAGCCCCTGAAAGAACTGCTCGACCGCGTGCTCGAAGCGGCCTTGCTCCTTGCTCGAGCGCAGCACCCGCGCCGAGATCATCGGCGACAGGGTCAGCGCGACGATCCCCGAGATCAGCACCGCGCCGGCCAGGGTGAAGGCGAACTCGACGAACAGCGAACCAACCAGGCCGCCCATGAAGCCGATCGGCGCATAGACCGCGACCAGGGTGGTGGTCATGGCGATGATCGGCAGCGCCAACTCGCGCGCCGCATCGACGGCGGCGGTGATGCCGTCCTTGCCCATCTCCAGATGGCGATGCACGTTCTCGACCACGACGATGGCGTCGTCGACGACGATGCCGATCGCCAGTACCATCGCCAACAGCGTCAGCAGGTTGATCGAGAAGCCCATCAGTAGCATCAGGAAGGCGGCGCCGACGATCGATAGCGGCACCGCGACCGAGGGCACGATCGCGGCGCGGATCGAGCCGAGCGACAGGAAGATCACGAACAGCACGATCAGCACCGCTTCGGCCAGGGTCTTGAAGACCTCAATGATCGATTCTTCGATGAACTCGCTGGCGTCGTAGGGGATGTGTGCCTCCAGTCCCTCCGGGAACTGGGCGCGCAGCTCGGGCAACAGCGTGTGGATGCGCTCGGCGACCTGCAGCGGGTTCGCGCCCGGGGTCTGCTCGACGCCGATGAAGATCGCCGGGATGCCCTTGTAGAGGGTGCGCGAGTCGTAATCTTCGGCGCCCAGCTCAACCCGGGCGATGTCCTCGAGCCGCACTAGGGTGCCGCCGTCCTCACGCACCACCAGCTGGCGGAAGGCCGCGACGCTGCCGACATCGGTGGTGATGGACAGGTCTTCCTGGACATTTTCGCCGCGGATCTGGCCGATGCCGGCGAGATAGTTGTTGGCGCCGAGTACGCGCGCCACCTCATCGCCGCTGACGCCGAGCGCGGCCATCTGGTCCGGGTCCAGCCAGACGCGCATCGCATAGGTCTGGTTGCCCAGCAGCTCGGCCTTGGCCACGCCTTCTTGTGCCTGCAGCTGCGGTTGGACCACGCGGATCATGTAATCCGTGATCTGCGGTAGGGTCATCTCGCGGCTGTAGAAGGCCAGATACATCAGCGCGGTGGAATCGCCGGTGGTCGAGTCGATCACCGGATTCTGCGCCGCCGCCGGCAACACATTGAGCTTGCTCGCAACCTTGGCCTGGATCTCGGCGATGGCGGCGTTGGGGTCGTAGTTGAGGCGCATATTGGCCTCGATCACCGAGACGCCCTGGGTGCTGGTGGCGGTCAAATAGTCGATGCCATTGGCCTCGGCGATGGCCTGCTGCAGCGGCGTGGTGATGAAGCCCTTGACCAGCTCGCTGCTGGCGCCGGGATAGGCGGTGGTGACGGTGACGACGGTGTTCTGGGTCTCGGGATACTGGCGGATCTCGAGGCCGAGCATCGCTCGCAGCCCAAGCACCAAGATCAGCAGGCTCACGACACTGGAGAGGACCGGTCGATGGATGAAGAGGTCAGTGAATCTCATGCCGGCAGGCCTTGATTCGGGTCGCGCAGATCAGCCTGCGAGCGTCGATCATCAACCGGTGCGATCGAGGCCGAGTCGGGCGCGCCTTCAGCGTTGCTCGGCACCCTGCTCTCGGCGGGAGCGTCCGGTCCGACAGCGTCGCTGTCATCGGCAATGCTGACGGCCGAGCCATTGCGCAGCTTGACCTGGCCGGACGAGACCACCTGATCGCCGGCCTCTAGGCCCTCCAGCACCTCGACCTCTTGGTCACGCACGGCGCCGGTCTTGACCTGCCGGCGCTGGACCACCAGCTGACCCTCCTGCTCGCCCTCGCCGGGCTGGATCAGGAACACCGAATCTCCGTAGGTATTGAAGGTGATCGCTTGTCGTGGCAGGGTCAGCACCTGATCCTTGACTGGTAGCAGGGTGGAGATCTTGGCGAACATGCCCGGCAGCAGTCGTTGATCCGGGTTCTGCAACAAGGCGCGCACCTGGATGTTACGTGTCGCTTGGTTCACCGCCGGGCTGATGGCGCTGATCTTGCCCTCAAAGACCTGATCCGGGTAGGCGCTGACCCGCACCTCGACCGGTTGGCCAACCGCGATCTCAGACAGTCGCCGCTCCGGCAGCGCGTAGTCGACATAGACCGGGTCGAGGGCCTCCAGCTCGACGATCGCCGAGCCGGCCTCGAGAAACTGTCCCAGATTGACGCGCCGGATGCCCAGCTGGCCGGTAAAGGGCGCGCGGATGGTCTTCTTGCGGATCAGGGCCTGCTTGGCCTGGACCTGGGCCAGTGCTTGGGTCACTTGCGCGCTGATCTGGTCGAAGTCGCCCTGCGAGACGGCGCGATCGCGCAGTAGCTTCTGGTTCCGATCCAGCTGTAACTGCGCCAGATTCAAGCCGGCTCGGAGCCCGTTCAGGTCGGCCTCGTCGACCTCGGTGTCGAGCCGCACCAGTTCCTGGCCTGCGGTCACCTGATCGCCGGACTCGAAAAGGATCTCTTTGATCTGCCCGGCGACCTCGTTATTGACCATCACGCCCTGGACGGCCTGTACATTGCCAACCGCCTCTAGTCGCGGCTGCCAGCTGCTCATCTGGACCTTGGCCGCCGAGACCACGGCGGGCGGCTGCGGCTGTGAGAACATGGCCATGCCTTCCTGGATCTGCTGATACTTCAGAAAGGCGAGTCCGCCGGCCAGCAGCGCGAGGAGGAAGAAGACGAGCAGCGAGCGCAGGATCATGAATCGATTCCGTGGGCGGATTAGGGGGCGAGTTGGGGGGCGAGTGCGGGAGACCAAGATCACTGACACGACAACTGAATCGCTTAGATTCAAACGTCTGTTTAGTACGTTTGGCGGGAGTATACAACAGTCAAAGTCATGATCAAGGCAGGCCTATTCAATGTCGGCCTAGGCTTATGGCACGCTCAGCCGATCGCTGTGGTCTGGTCTGCATGCGCGGTTGCGGTACTGACCGGCATTGACTAGTATCGAACGCCATCTGATCGACTCGAGGGTCGCGCGAATGACTCAATGGCCAGTGACAGGTGAGCCGCTCGCCGGCGTCGAGACGACCTCCGCTGACGGCCGGCTGGTGAGCGAAGCCGAGTACTGGCAGGACTGGTACAACACCGGTGATCTCAGCTACGAGTGGAACAATGGCCGCTTGGAGGAGAAGCCGGTGTCGGATTTCGAGACCTTTCAGGTCTACCTCTGGTTCCTGGAGCTGTTGCGGCACTACCTACGGCTGCAGCCGATCGGCAAGCTGGTGGCGCTGGAGATGGGCTTCCGACTGTCGCTCAGCTCGGGCACGGTGATCCGTAAGCCGGACTTAGCCGTGGTGCTGGACAGCAACCCGGTCGCCCTTGATCTGACCGATAGCTCCTATCATGGCATCTTCGACCTCTGTGTCGAGGCCCTGTCGACGGAAAAGCCGGCCTATGTGCATCGCGACCTGGTGGTCAAGAAGGCCGAGTACGCCGCCGGCGGTGTGCCCGAGTATTACGTGCTGCACCGCGAGCATGGCAATCTGGCCTTCTACGGCCGCACCCGGGGCAGCCGCGTCTACAGCCCACTGCCGATCGAGGGCAGCGGTGACGAGCGCCTGGTGCGCTCGCGGGTATTGCCAGGCTTCCAGTTCCGCGTCAATGACCTGATCCGCCGGCCTGATCTCGATGCGATTCGTCGCGACCCGGTCTACAGCGGTTTCGTGCTGCCGGAATGGACGCGGGCCGAGGAGGCGCAAGCTCGAGCCGAGCAGGCGCGAGCCCTGGCTGAGCGCGAGCGCGAAGAGGCCAGTCGCGAGCGCGATCAAGCCGGTCGCGAACGTGATCAAGCCAGCCACGAGCGCGATCAAGCCAGCCGCGAACGTGATCAAGCCAGTCGCGAACGCGATCAAGCCAGCCACGAGCGCGATCAAGCCAGCCGTGAGCGCGATGAGGCCTTGGCAGAGGCTCGGCGCGAGGCGGTCGCACGAGCGGCGCTCGAAGCGGAGCTGGCGCGTCTGCGCGGCACCTCCGGCGGATAGTCGCAAACGCTCAGGGGAGCCTCTGGAGTCCAGCGCCCGGTATCCTCATCCGGGCACTGTTAGCCTTGGAGCTGGTCGATGATGTCGCCCCGTCCCTTGTTCGTGCTCGTCTCGGGCATCTTCGCCTTGATCCTCACCATGGGCGTGGCGCGCTTTGCTTACACGCCGATGCTGGCCTACATGCAGCCGCAGACCGGCATGGGCGATGCGCTCGCTGGCTGGCTGGCGGGCTGGAATTATCTCGGCTATCTGTCCGGCGTGCTGCTGGTGACACGGCTCAAGGATCTGATGCTCAAGGACCGTCTGTATCGCATCAGCCTGCTGTTGGCGGTGCTGACCACGGCGATGATGCCGCTGGCCGGCATGCCGCTATCAATGTTCCTGGCCAATGCGCCACTGATCTGGGGCCTGAGCCGCTTTCTGGCCGGCCTCAGCACCGCCGGTGGGCTGATGCTCGGCTCTGGGTTGATCCTGAACTGGCTGATCCGCCATGGCCACCGCAGTGAGCTGGGCATCCATTTCAGCGGACTCGGGCTGGGGATTGTGCTCGGTGGCCTGCTGGTCGAGCTGGCCGCGCCTTACACCGACTGGTGCGGCCAATGGTGGCTGCTCACCGGCGTCGGGCTGCTGCTGTTGATCCCAGCCTGGCGTTGGCTGCCGCGGCCGAATCAGGGCATGCAGCTCCAAGCTGGCGCGAGCGCGGTCGAGGGCGAGCCTGGGCCGCTCTGGTTGTGGCTGCTGCAGGCGGCCTATCTCTGCGCCGGCTTCGGCTATGCGATCAATGCCACCTTCACCGTGCTGATCACCGAGCAGCAGCCAGCCCTGAGCGGGCAGGGTGGGCTGATGTGGCTACTGGTCGGGCTGGCCGCGGCCCCGGCGCCGATCCTCTGGGACCGGATCGCGCGCCGCTGGGGTTATCTGCGCACGCTGCAGGTCGCCTATCTGCTGCAGATCATCGGTATCCTGCTGCCAGTGCTCAGCGGCTCCTTGATCGCCGCGGTAGCCAGCTCGCTGCTGTTTGGGCTGACCTTCATTGGCATCGTCTCGCTGGTGCTGACCATGGTCGGTGTGCGCTATCCCGCGCATCCGGCACAGATCATGGCGCGGCTGACGGTGGGTTACGGCATCGCGCAGATCATCGCGCCGGTGGTCGCTGGCGAGCTGGCTGAGGTGACAGGCAGCTTCGATGGCTCGCTGATCTGGGTCAGTGCGATGATGGGACTCGGCTTATTGTGCCTGGTGGCGATGGCGATGATTGCGGTTCGAGATCGCGGTAGGGGCGCTCGGTAGTGCTACAGATATGTTGGTAACGAGTAGATGACGCTATCCCTGTAACCCTGTAACTGGATCATCACGCCATGGTTTCGGAGGGCATCCAGATCTATAACACTACCAGCTCGAGCTTCAGCGCATCGAAGGGGGCGACCGCGATGCAATCGTTACCGGCTACCTCTGCGAGTAACCGCCATTCGCCGCTATCCAGTCCATAGGCCTCCAAGGTTCGTTGTTTGGGATCAACGAGCCAGGCGTAGGCAACCCCGTAATGGGCGTAGATGGGCATCTTGATGTGACGGTCTTTGCTTTCGGTCGAGGGGGATAGGATCTCGCAGATCCAGTCCGGGACGACCTCGAAGCGATGTCCCTCGGGGATTTGAGGCATGCGCTCTTTGCGCCAACCCGCAAGATCCGGAACCGTGACCTCCGTATCGGTGATGAAGTGGATCTCGGGCTCGACGATGATCCACCAGCCACCCGGTCCGCCTCGGCCGCGCCCATAGCTGCCGACCAGATCGTAGGTCAGCTCACTCTCTGCTTTAGCGTGAGGCCCGGCTGGCCGAGGCTGGGTGTGCAATTGGCCGTTGAGGATCTCTCCGGTGAGCCCCCCGGGCAGGGTTTCGAGCTGTTCGTACAGGGTTTGCTTGTAAGCATGTTGCATGGCTGTTGCCTATTCGACGGGGTTGGACTCGCCGCCTAGCGATCGGGCCTCCGCGCGATCAGCGCCCGTATTTCAGGAGCGAGACTCGCGGGTACAGCCATCATGATCATATCTTCTTGCTCAAAGGCCGCTTCAATGTCGGCGAACTGTTCGTCCTCCGACTGGCCCTCATAATGAGCGATCACTTGATTGACACGCTCTTCATCCCAGCCTTTTGGAAATCGATTACTCATCGCTTTTTCCATATTTGGTGAGCCCTTTAGTCGTCGTTGGATCAATCAACAAACTAGCCCATGCGCATCAAACAACGCATCCAACTGCGGGTTAGAGGTCACTAGCAAGACCTGTTTGCAGATGCTGGAGTCGTTCATCTCCAGGCGCTGGAAATGGCCGTTGCTGTCTTTGCGTAAGAGCTGAATCCGCCCAAACAGGTGCCCATGGTGCTCGGCAAAGCGTGCCAACCCGATGGCTTTCTCAAAATTGTCAGACCGGCTCGGGTCGTGCGGTTCGAGGATATCGAACAGATAGCTTGGCTCATCTCCATCGGCAGTGTTTTGCTGGCGCACCATGACCAGATCGGGAAACAGCGGCCGAATATCGCCGCCGGTTTGGTAGGGGATCTCCAGCGACCAGGACTTGCGATCCAGGTTGCGCAGCCAGGCTACTCGATCCGGCTTGGCCAGTTCTTGCTCGAGCAGTTCGCGCTCCCAAGTGCCAAGATCTGCACGAAACTGGCCGTCTTCCTCCAAATACAGGTGCCTTTGGTAGATCGGTGCGTTCGTGCTGCGCCGGAAGTCGATGCTGGCTTCCAACCGCCAATCGATCACCTCCGGTTTGGGCCTCGATCAGACAATGCCAGGGCGCATCAGTCGGGCCGTTCTGCACCTGCGCCATGGGCGTGAGCGACGGAAAGATCGGCTCGCCGAACTGACGCACCACCACCAGCTCCGCCAGCGGCCAGTCGAACCGCGCGCCGGCATCCGCTGTGCCTTCCGGACGCAGGCATTCGGCCACCCCATCGCGGACCCGGCGCACCCGCCAGCGCTCGGTGAGCGACTGGCCTTTCTTCGCCACCAGATCGCCGCGCCTGGGTGTCACCTTCGGCAGTGGCACCAGCTCTGGCAGATGGCGGTCGAACACCAGTCCAAACTGGCGCGTCTTGCGCACCTCCGCCCACTCGCGCTTGAGCTGCTCGCGCACGCGCGGCTCAGAGATTTGGGCGATCAGATCATCGATCGAGGCCAATGCGGACTCCTTGGCAGGATGGGAAACTGGGATCTTCACCCTTGATCATTTTCAACGATAGACCTCGTCGTGAGTGCCGATATCGAGCAGGATGACCTCCTGCTCGGTCACTCTCAGCTGCAGCGTTAGCCGATATGAATAGGTCAGGCTGACTGCCTGCACTCCGCCGAGATTGCCGGAGAGTGGATGGAGCTTCAGCTTGGGTTGGAAGGGATCTCGGCTCAGGTCGTCTAAGGTATCCCGCAGGGGTTGGCGAAGATCGGGATGTTTGCGCAGGAACTTGCGCGCGCGACGCTCGAAATGCTGGGTCGTGACCAGCGCGAAGCTCATGATGCGTCGGCATCGAGGGCCTTCATCAAGTCATCGGCGTTCTCGTAGCGGCGCGTTCGGCCAGCCTCCAAGTCATTGAGGGACGCTCGCAAGCCTGCGCTGGCCGCGTCCTGGGCGCTTTCGAGAAGCTCGGCATAGGCCGCTTCGCTGAGCACGACATAGCTCGGGTGGTTGTTTTTAATGATATGAACCGGGCCGTCGCGAAGTGCCTCGTCAATGGCGGAGATGCCACTGCGTTCGATCTCGTGGGCTGGAATACTGTTCATGGCTGATGAGGTACCTTTTTAGCACTGAGTTGAGCAGTCATTCGGTTGCTCGTCAACGCGATCCTGCAGACCTGGGGTCTTGAGACCGAGGGCCAACTTACACTTGATCCATCCCCGCGCGCACGCAGCGCAGCACCCCGTAGTCGTATTCACCGTTCAGGGCATCGAAGGCCGGTTTCAGTGCTATGGCCGAATCAGGAGGGATCTGCTCGAGCGCGTAACGAATGGTCTTCAGTTCTCCTTCGGAGAGCGAGACGACTTCGCGTAACGACAGCTCGCCAAGCTCGATGCAGCGTGCGAGATGGCTGTAGACGGTGGTGGGCTTGAGCGCGCGCTGTTGGGCAATCTCGTCGATATCGGCCCCGGCGCGTGCGAGTTCCAGGGTCTCGCGAACGGTGTTGCTGAGGCCGCTTTCCCAGATCCGGCCGCTGGAGGTTGAGATTGTGCCGGATGCGGTGCCAGCGCCAGCTCCGGCCCCAACTCCAGTCCTGGCCGCAGTTCCAGCCCAGGTGCTGGGCGCGGTTCCAGCGCCGCTATTGCCTCGTCCAGCGCCCCCTCTGACATCACGCCCGCGCTCAGGGCGCAGCTTCTCTGGTGGCAGCGGTGGCAGATGTTCGGGACGGCCGTGCTCGGACTCGTGCGCCAAGAGTTCGGCAAGAAAGGCCTCGCCATAGCGCTCGAGCTTGACGACGCCGACGCCGCTGATCCGCGCCAGCTCATCGGGGTTGCGGGGTCGGTAAGCGACCAGCTCGCGCAGGGTGCTGTCGGGGAAGACGTGGAAGGGCGGCACGCCTTGCTCCTCGGCGAGCGCCCGACGGCGGCTGCGCAGACGCTCCCAGAGCGCATTGGCCTCGGGGTCAGACGGCGCTGCGGCCGGCGCGCGACGCTCGGCGCTTGAGCGCTTGCGGTCGGGATCGCGGCGCAGCTTGACCGCCTGCTCGCCGCGGAAGAGCGGCCGGCAGGCCTCGCGGTTCAGCCGCAGCCCGCCATGCCCCTCGATATCGACTTGGGCTAGCCCGGCCGCCACCAACTGCCGATAGACCGATTTCCACTGCTCGGCGCTCAGCTCCTTGCCGATGCCGAAGGTGCTGACCCGGTCATGGCCAAAGCGGCGCATGCGCTCGTCGGCCTTGCCGAGCAGCACATTGGTGAGATAGGCGGCGCCGAAACGCTCGTCGGTGCGATGGATGCAGGACAGCGCCTTTTGGGCAATCACGGTGCTTTCGTCGTAGCAAGCGACCGGGGTCAGGCAGGTGTCGCAATTGCCGCAGGCCGGGCTGCCGGTCTCGCCGAAATAATCGAGCAGCACCTGACGCCGGCAGCGGGTGGTCTCGCAGAGGCCGAGCAGGGCATTGAGCTTGTGCAGGTCGACCAGCTTGAAGCGCTCCTCGGCCTCGGAATTCTCGATGAAGCGTCTTAGGCTGACGACATCGCTGAGACCGTAGGTCAGCCAGGCATCGGCCGGCAGCCCATCGCGGCCGGCGCGTCCGGTCTCCTGATAATAGGCCTCGATGCTCTTGGGCAAATCCAGATGTGCGACGAAGCGCACATCGGGCTTGTCGATGCCCATTCCAAAGGCGATGGTGGCGCAGATGATCACAGACTCGCCACGCAGGAACTCGGCCTGATGGGCCTGGCGGATGCGGGCATCGAGCCCGGCGTGATAGGGCAGTGCGTTGAAGCCTTGGGCGGCAAGAAAGTCGGCGGTCTCTTCGACGCGCTTGCGCGACAAGCAATAGACGATGCCGGCATCTTGCGGATGCTCCTCGCGCAGGAAGCGCAGGAGTTGCTGGCGCGGGCTCTGCTTCTCGACGATGCGGTAGCGGATGTTCGGTCGATCGAAGCTGGAGACGAAGTGGCCGGCCTGCTCGAGCTGAAGGCGGGTGATGATCTCGTTGCGGGTGGGACCATCGGCGGTGGCGGTCAGCGCGATGCGCGGGATCTTCGGCCAGCGCTCATGCAGACGATTGAGCTGCACGTACTCGGGCCGGAAGTCATGGCCCCATTGCGAGACGCAGTGCGCCTCATCGATCGCAAACAGGGCGATCTGGGCGCGCTCGAGCAGCGCGAGGAAGCGTTCGGTGAGCAGGCGCTCGGGGGCGACATAGAGCAGATCGAGCTGGCCGCTGAGCAAGGCGTGCTCGACCTGGCGCTGCTGGTCCAGGTCCAGCGCAGAGTTCAGGAAGGCCGCGCGCAGGCCCAGCTGACGCATGGCGTCGACCTGATCTTGCATCAGGGCGATCAGCGGCGAGACGACGATGCCGGTGCCGGCGCGTAACAGCGCCGGAATCTGATAGCAGAGCGACTTACCGCCGCCGGTCGGCATCAATACCAGCGCATCGCCGCCGCCGACGACATGGCTGATGATCTGCTCCTGGGCGCCGCGGAAGCTTGAGTAGCCAAAAGTGCGGTTGAGGATCTCGAGGGCGGTTGGTGGGGTGGTGGTCGCGTCCATCTATGGCTAACTTGGGCGGAGATTCCAGAGTCATCGGATGTTTTACCGAGACTGCCTGCAATCGAACAGCGGGGTCAATGCTCGCTGGGCCATCGCTGGCCTGACCTGACCTGGTCTGGTCTGACCTGACCTGTGTTCAGCGGCGCAAGCAGGCGTTCTCCACAGCCGCTGTTAGGACTGTTGTGGATAACCTGTGATGGGGCGTGCCAAGTGGCTCTTTGACTGGCATAAACCGCTAGACTGGTCAGAAATTGACCAGGTGGAAAAGAACCGTCCGCCTTGAGCCTGGCTCGAGTGCGCGATAATGGAGTGTTTCCAGTCCTGCAAACCGGCTGAGATCCATGATGCGCTTGAACGACCCTGATGCTTATCAAACGGCGACCGATATTGCTCTGCTCGCCGAGTTGCTCGATCTGCGTGGTGCGCGGGTGTTGGAGCTTGGTTGTGGCGCTGCGGTGGCGACGCGCGCGCTGGTCGAGCAGCTAGGTGCGGCGGAGGTGGTTGCGACCGAGGTCGACGCCACACAGCTGGCGAAGAATTGCGCGATCACCGATCTGCCACAGGTGCGGTTCGTGGTCGGTGGTGCCGAGGCCATCGGCGCCCCCGATGCGAGCTTTGACGCGGTGTTGATGTTCAAGTCGCTGCACCATGTGCCGGTCGCGCAGCTCGACACCGCGCTCGCCGAGATTCATCGCGTGCTCAAGCCCGGCTGTCCCGCCTGCTTCATCGAGCCGGTGTACTGGGGTGAGTTCAATGCGCTGATGGCGATGGTGCATGAGGAGCGCGCCGAGCGCGAAGCGGCCTTCGCGGCGCTCGAGCGGGCAGTGGCCTCGGGGCGCTTCGTCCTCGAAGCGCAACGATTCGTGCAGATCCCGGGCACGATTGCGGATTGGGACGCGTTTGCGGAGCGCTATCTGCAGGTGAGCTATCGCCCGGACCCGATCGAGGCCGAGCGCGTGGCCCGCATCCGCGCCGCCTTCGAACAGCATCTAACGCCGACGGGCGCGCATTTTCTGAAACCGCATCGGATCGATCTGTTGCGGCGACAGCCTGGGTTGGTATGATCCGTGCCGCCCTGATGTGGCTGTGTTGAACGGCAGCCAGATCATCGACAACTGCTGATCAATCTTTCGCGGTGCGCAAGACCGAAATCGGCTAACTCCTCAGCCATCTCGATTGCACGCAGCGTCTCTTCGTGGTCGGGCTCGGCTCGTAGGAGGGGTTTGGCTGCGGCTAATGCCTCGCGCAGCGACGCGCCATCGGTCAGCGCCAAGATTAGCACTGCCAGCACACCACCGGTCAGGGCTCCGGTCGGGTGCCCATGGGTCAGCGCAGCTAACTCGGTACCCAGTCGGAAGGTGTCTTGGGGAGATTCATATTGACGCAGGCGCCAGGCGAATAGACCGACCGGCGCAACCCGCATGACGCCGCCGCAGCCCTTGCGGTCGTTGCGGGCCGGCTCCCCAAGGGAGTTCATCGCCCGCAGGGCCGATAGGCAGGTGTTGCCCGGTGCGTACTGGGTGATTCCCTTCGGGCCGAAGCGACGGAGAATCTCGGCGCGCTTCATGAACTCAACCGGTGCGCCCAGCGCATCGCCGACTGCACCACCGAGGAGGCAGCCCAGAAACCGCCTCTGGACTGTGCGTTTTTGCTGACGCTTACTGCGCCAGACAGGTGTTGCCGGTGTCTCGAATTCTTCCGCCGCGTCCGTATCGGCAACGGGCTCCTCGTCCTCATTGCCGGACAGGGTGTAGTAGACGCCCAGCTCTGCTACTACGCGGGCGGCAGGCCGGGCGACGAGGTCCAACTCAACAACGGCTGAAATGACATCGCGGGTGTCCTCGGGTGCCAGCAGCTCGGCAAGCCGATCCATCGAGGGCTCCACTTGCTGCCAGTGCGCCTCACCATCTCCTAGAGTACGTGAAGCTTGTTAGGCAGTTCTACCAGATCGGCGAGGCGCGTCTGGCCGACTGGGATGTGCCGAAAGAGGCTGAGTAAAGCAATAGGTCGTTCGTGAGGTGTCATCACGCTGATTTCAGTCTTTTGCAGTGCGCACGCCCACCAATCGGGCCAGGAACACGGCGACGAACATCGGCCCGACCACCGCCTCAACCATGGCCAGCGACCGGGCCACGGGCGATAGCGGCGTGATATCGCCGTAGCCGAGCGTACTGAGCGTGACAAGGCTGAAGTAGGCCATTTGGAACTCGAGCGCCAACGGGCTCTCAGGGGTGCCATTGACGAAATTGAACGATCCTGGATTCAGCGTCTCGAGCAGCGCGAAGCCAGCGCCGAAGCAGTAGCCCATGAGCACGTAGACGCAGACACCGCCATAGATGGTGTCGTTGGTCGGTGTACCGCGGCGCTGAATGAAGACGAAGAGCGCGCCGGCGTTGTAGGACGTGAACAACAGCCAGAACGCGAGCGAGATTGGGGCCAGGGCCGGGGTCTCGAGCCAAAAGAAGACCCAACGCGTGGCCAGCGCCGGTGTCAGCAGCAGCATGCCAACCAGCAGCAGCCCACGCCGATGGTACATCGAGAACAGCCCCGCCAAGAGCACTGCTGAGGCTGCCAGGTTTCCAACCAGCGCGCCGATGGCCAAGGGTACCAAGCTGCTTGCCGTTGTTAGCAGTAGCAGGCTTAGTAAGAGGATGGCAAAGCGCGTCGGGCCTCCCTCGCTGGCGCGGTCCCGGGGGTGATGCATCAGCTCAGCAGCGTCTGTGATTGCGGTTTAATGGAAGTCCATGCGAAGGCTGTTGGCGAAGGCTGTCTTTGTGGGCTGTTTCTGTAGGGTCAGGAGCCATTGTTGTCCTTGAACGCTCTGACCCACATCACCGTTGCGCCGGCAACGGCGGCGGGCATGACGATGAAGTTCAGCACCGGGATCATGGTCAGCGCTGCAGCGACGGAGCCGAAGCCGAGTGCGATGACGCGGCGCTGACGCAGTCGGGCGCGCTGCTCGCGGAACAGCAGGCCGTGGTTGCCCATCGGGAAGTCGCTGTACTGCACCGCCAGCATCCAGGCCGTGAACAGGAACCAGATCAGCGGGCCGATGACCGGCACCACCAGGGCCAGGATCAAGAACGGTATGGTCCAGATCAGCGCATAGAGGATCTTCTTCACCTCGTCCCAGAGGATGACCGGCAGTTCCTTGAGGAGCTTGGCGTAGTCGATCGGCTCATTGAGCGAGCGCCCGGTCAACATGGCTTCTGCCTTCTCGGCGAGGATGCCGTTGAACGGCGAGGCGATCAGATTGGCGACCAGCGTGAAGCTATAGAACACGATGATCAGCAGGGCCAGCACGAAGACCGGCCAGAGCAGCCAATCAAGCCAGTGCAGCCAGCTCGGCAGTTGTTGCTCCATCCAGCCGAGCGCATCCTCGAAGCGATGGATGCCATACCAGATGGCCGCGCTGAAGACGCCGATGTTGACCAGCAGCGGAATGACGACGAAACGTCTGAGGCCTGGGCGCAGGATCAAACGCAGGCCTTCGAGCATAAAGGCGGCGCCGCGAATCGGATTGGACGGCATTGGGCTCTCGTCAGGGATTGGTTGTGGGGGCGGAGGACCGCATTCTATCGAAGCTCGGGTCTTCGAGCGGTCTCCTGTATCCTAGGCGCTGAAACAGCTGCTGGAGACCCGGCAGCGATCGGCAGCCCAAGGCGAGGAGGATGTTCGATGACAGAGGCACAACAGCGCTTTTCGCAACTCGCGCAACAACCTGATGACAGCATCGATCTGGCCACCGCAGCACTTGCGGTGAGCGGCTTGTTTCAACCCGGGCTAGCGCCGAGCGAGACGCTGCAGAGCCTTGAAGCGCTGGCTGCGCGAGCGGCGACTCAGGTGGCGCCTGAGGCGGATCTGTTCGACAAGGTGCGAGCCTTGAACGGCTTTCTGTTCGATGAGCTGCGCTTCACGGGCAATCAAGACGACTTCTACGATCCGCGCAACAGCTTTCTTGATCAGGTGCTGGAGCGACGGCTGGGCATTCCGATCAGCCTCTCGGTGATCTACATCGAGATCGCCGCGCGGCTGGGCCTGCCGGCCTATGGGGTGGGGTTTCCGGGGCATTTCCTGGTCCGTATCGGCCGCGGTGATACGGCGCTGATGCTGGACGTCTACGCCGGTGGCGTCGCCTTGCCCGAGGATGAGCTCGATCAGCGCTTGGCGGACCTCTACGGGCGCGGCACACTCAACATCCGCAGCCATCCGGCGCTGCTGTGGCCCGCCACCAAGCGCGAGATCCTGGTGCGGATGCTGCGCAATCTGATCGGTATCTATCGTGATCGCGGTGAGCACATCAATCAACTGTCGGCCCTCACGGCCGCCTTGACCCTGGCCCCCGATCTGCCTGGTGAGTTACGCGAGCGCGGGCTGCTGTACCGCGATCTCGACTATGCGCCGGCGGCGCTGGGTGATCTGCGGCGTTTTGTCGAGGTCTCCGACGATGCCGAGCAGATCGCCGCAGTGACGCAGATCATCGATCAACTGGGCGGTCAGCCGATGCGGCTGCATTGATGTGTAACGAGATGTGTTACGAGATGAGTTACTAAGGGAGAACATGTGGTGAGACTTCTGGCGCTGTTACCTCTAGTTGTTGTCCTCGTCGTCCTGGCGGCCGGTGTCATCTTTTTCTTTCAAGGCCAGACAACGTCAGTGAGCCTCTATCACATCTGTGGCAAAAAGGTTGGTTGGTACGATGCCATGTTCATGACCCCGGTTCTGGATAAGGCTGGTTGCGCAAAGTATGGACCGGTGCCCTGTTCAAAAACGCCTTGAGCGAGCCTCCTGAGCTTCCGGAGTGGGCGGCTCAAAGACGGCTCAATGGGCAGCTCCCGGTACTGCGTTTTCATGGTGTTGATTGACGCGCGGCTGCTGTCAAATCAATCACGGTCATGCTTTGCTCGAGGCCGATCGCCAGGTTCGGCTTGAGGACATTGTCTCTGACGATCTGCATAACCGGACGTCCATAGAGATCATAAGCCAAAAGCCCATCGCTGATCACTTGCTTCTCATGCAGATAAATATATTCCAAGCTGAGACGAACGGAGAGTTGGTGATTTTCTTCTGGTTGGTTCCCCGACTGAGTGATAGGGATTGCTATCTGAACCCGCTGCTCAGGCGCATCAAGCGAGTAACGGTTGAGGTTTTGGCCAAACAGGCCGGTACCCTCGAGGATCATTGCGCTGGTGATGTTGATTGGGAGCACGATCCGTGGGTCAGTGATCTCGACGAGCTCAATTTCGACAACGACCCGATCCTTGTTGGTAACGATTGGGTTAGGATAAGTGATGATACTGTTGAACAGTATCCCGTCGAGTTCGGTTTCGCGAAATTCACTGCGGAAGACCTGATCTTCTTTCCTGTAGGAGGGCTCGCACATTCTTAATTCGGTGCAGAGCATCTTGATAAACTGGGCGATGACGGTATCACCGTTTTCCGAAGTATAAGAGATATTCCGTTCGCACTCGCCGCAATCTTCTGGGCAAGTGCATTTGTTTTCAATTGGTGAGCGTTCTGCTGCGGCCTCTGAAGTGAGTTCTAAAAGCGTGTTGGGCGTGATGTCTTCGTCGTCTGGCGTAGCATCTTCGTCATCGGGTGCGGCGTCTGCTTCGTCGGATAGATTGTCCGATAGGTTGTTTTCGAGTATGGGCTCGACGCGGAGCTCAGCACGGGGCTTGACTGTGTCTTCGCAAATACCATTCCCGCAGCAATGAGCAATGATGGTTGCTTTGCAGATTCCTGCATCACACATGCTTTCGAAACAGTCGCCAGCAGCAGGGCAGTCGCTATCTTGTTGACACTGCGGCTCTCTTCCGCATCCTGCAAGCAGGACTAATGTCAGCAAGATCGTCAGCGATAACGTCAACAACATTGGCGACATAAGGCTGTTTTGAAACTTTAACATCTGGGTTCCTGAACACCTGACTGTTAACGTGAATCTCACGCGATTCATTTTTTGGTGTGCGTCGCGACATACGCGTTTGCCATGCGCATTCGCCATAAGCGTTCGCCATGAGCGTTAGGATGTCGTGAGCTTGCGATAGCGGACAGTCTTGACGGCGGTGTCATCGGCTTGGATGATCTCGAGCGGATAGCCGCGCAGCTTGAGACTCGTACCCTGCTCCGGGATAGTCTCTAAATAGTCGATGATGAGGCCATTCAGCGTTTTCGGGCCATGCGTTGGCAGTGCCCAGCGCATGGCCCGATTCAGCTCACGGATGGTGATGGTGCAGTCGATCAGCAGGCTACCATCGTCAGTGCGGTGGATGTCCGGATAGGCATCGGCCGGGTCGGTGGTGAATTCGCCGACGATCTCTTCTAGGAGGTCAGCGAGGGTGATCAACCCTTGGAAATCGCCATATTCATCAACGACCAGGCCAACCCGTTGACGGGCGCGCTGGAAGTTGACCAGCTGCTGGTAGAGGTGAGTCCCCTCGGGCACGAAGTAGGGTTCGCGGGCGATCGATCGGAGGTCGTCCTTATCCAACTGGCCGTGGCCGAAGCCGTGCTCGAGCAGCACGTGCATGGCCGTGCGCGAGTGGATCAGGCCGATGACGTTATCGAAGTTGCCGTCGAAGAGTGGAAGCAGGGTGTAATTGGCGCGGCGGATGGCGGCGATGATCTCGTCGGGCGAGTCTTGCAGATCGATGCCCTGGACCTCGTTGCGCGGGATCATGATCTCCTCGACCGTGGCGTTCTCCAGATCCAGGATTGCGATCAGCATGTCGCGGCTCTGCTGCGGAATCATCGCCCCGGCCTCGATGACCACGGTGCGCAGCTCCTCGCGGCTGAGGGCCTGGCCCTGGCCGGACTGCGGCCGCACGCCCATCAGGCCGAGTAGGCCGTTGGTTATCAGATTGACGGCGGCGACGATCGGGTAGAGCAGCTTCAGCAAGGGGACGTAGATGTACGCGGCCGGATAGGCGATACGCTCTGGATGCAACGCGGCGAGGGTCTTGGGGGTGACCTCGGAGAAGATTAGGATGATCAGCGTCAGCAGACCCGCAGCGGCGGCAATCGCGCCTTCGCCGCCGAGGCGCAGCGCGATCACCGTGGCGAGTGAGGAGGCGAGGATGTTGACGAAGTTGTTGCCAAGCAGGATCAGGCCGATCAGCCGATCGGGTCGGTCGAGCAGACGCTGGGCGAGGATGGCGCCGCGCTTGCCTTGCTCGGCCTGATGGCGCAGCCGGTAGCGGTTCAGCGTCATCAACGCGGTCTCGGAGCCGGAGAAGAAGCCGGACAGCAGCAAGAGCACGCCGAGCGAGGCGAAGAGGACGGACAGCGGGATCTCGTTCACGATGATGCGCGGATGGACGGGGTGCGATCAGTCGCCAAAGGATTCGGTGCGGTAGCGTGCCACCTGGATCTGCGGCGACCAATGATCCGGCGCTAACCCTGCCTTCTGTTTCAGATGGCTGAGAAACTCCTCCCGGGTTGGCAACTGCTCCCAGACCGATGGCAGGAAGGTCCCGCGCCGGTGGCCTTCACTGAGGATCAGCCCATCGACACCAGGCTCGATCGCCGCGAGCAGCTCGGCCTCGTTGCTGAACGTGAGCGGCTGCGAGGGCGTCAGCACCGAGATGTGGACATCAAGGTCGTTGAGCTCCTGCGCGGAGAGCGGCGCGAAGCGTGGATCGCGGAAGGCGGCGGCATAGGCGTTCTCGGCGACGTCGCAGGCGAGGGCGGTGACTGCTTCCAGGTGACCAATGCAGCCGCGCAGTCGGCCCTGGCGCTCAAGTGTGACGAAGCTTGCGCGCTCGGCCTGAAGGGCTGGCGCTTCCTGCGCGGCGATCAGCTGCAGCGCATGCCCCTGCTCGAGGCCCTGTCGAATCGACAGCCGAGCGATCTCGAGCAGGCGCTGCCGCGCGCTCGGATCAAGTGATGATTCGAGGGGCGGCGGGGATGGGGGCGGCGGATCAAGCGAGCTCATAGGCGCCATAGCCTACCACGCGATCGCGTGGTCCAGCGGTATCGCCCGAGCTGCGTAGGTCGAGCAGCCGTGCCTGAGCATGGTGCGCCTTGGCCAACTGCAGCAGGCCGGCAATGGCGTTGCGCCCGCAGGCCTGTTCTGGGCCGATTCGCTCCGATGCTAGGCTCAAGATGGCCTCTGAGGTGCGCGCATCGAGGGCCTGCCCCGATGCATAATCCAGGTAATGACTGAGATCGGAGCTGATCAGGATCAGGCTATCATCCTGGCTCCAGAACGGCTCCAGCACCTCAGCGACCTGCTGTGGCTGGCTGCTGCCGACCAGCAGCGGAACGATGCGAAAGCGATCGAGCAGAACCTGCAGGAAGGGCAGCTGTACCTCGATGCAGTGCTCACCGTCGAAGGCCAGGTCGAGACGCTGAACCTGCGGGTAATCGGCGAGCAGACGCTCGATTGCTTCCTGATCGACCGGTACGCGGCCGAGCGGGGTCTCGAAGGCATCGGCACTGCTGGTGGCGAGCCCTCGCACCGGGAACCGATGCGGTGGCCCCAGGATCAGCACGCGCTCGATCTGCTCGGCCTGCTCGGCGATGGCCGCGTAGGCGCTGCCGGCGATGGAGCCTGAATAGATATAGCCTGCATGCGGCACGATGAGCGCCTTAGCGCGTGGCAGCGGTTTACCGCCGGCCCGGGCAACGCCCTCGGCGACAAACCCCCGCACCTCGGCGCTCAGCTGTTGTGGATCAGCGGTGTAGAAGAGGCCGGCGACGGCCGGCGCTTGTACGTTTCGCATCATCTTCATAGTAGACCTCGTGCAACTCGATCTTACCGACATGCCTACTACAATTTTAGTCAAGAAAGCGCGAGGCTTCAGGCAAACGATGGAGGCGCATCATGTTCAAGTCGACAGCTGACACACAGGGCTTACAACGTAGTCAAGCCCGTGGCTATCCCACGCAGTTCTATCATCAGCTGGATGACGGACGGATTCAATGCGATGTCTGTCCACGCGCCTGTGCGCTCCATGAGGGGCAGCGCGGACTTTGTTTCGTGCGAGGTCGCGAGGGCGATGAGATCCTGCTCTATGCCTATGGTCGTGCCAGCGGTTTCTGTATCGACCCGGTCGAGAAGAAGCCGCTCAACCACTTCCTGCCCGGCACCTCGGTGCTCTCGTTCGGCACCGCCGGATGCAACCTGACCTGTCGCTTCTGCCAGAACTGGGATATGAGCAAATCCCGCGAGATGGATCTGCTCGCTGAGGAAGCATCGCCGCAGCAGATCGCGGATGCCGCGTTCAAGCACGGCTGCCGCAGCGTCGCCTACACCTACAATGATCCGGTCATCTTCCTCGAGTACGCCTGTGATACCGCTCACGCCTGCCGCGAGCAGGGCCTTCGCAACGTCGCCGTCACCGCCGGCTACATCAGTCCCGGCGCACGCGAGACCTTCTTCGCTGAGATGGACGCTGCCAATATCGATCTGAAGGGATTCACCGACGACTTCTACAAGCGCCTCTGCAGCGCCCGGCTTGGCCCGGTGTTGGAGACCCTGGAGTATCTACATCAGGAAACCGACGTCTGGCTCGAACTGACGACGCTGCTGATCCCGGGCGAGAACGACAGTGATGCCGAGCTGGCGCAAATGGCGGCCTGGGTGGTCGAGCATCTGGGGCCGGATGTGCCGATGCATTTCAGCGCCTTCCATCCGGCCTACAAGATGCTCGATGTGCCGCCGACGCCAGCAGCAACACTGACCCGCGCGCGGCGAATCGCGCGCGAGCAGGGCGTGCGCCATGCCTACACCGGAAATGTGCATGACGACGAGGGCAACAGTACCTGGTGCCATGCCTGTGGGCATCTGCTGATCGAGCGCGATTGGTACCGACTCGGGCGCTGGGGCTTGACCGCTGAGGGAGCCTGTGAGCGTTGCGGCACTCGCTGCGCTGGGGTGTTCGAGACCGAGCCAGGGGCGTTTGGCGCAGGTCGGGTGAGGGTGCGTCCGACGGCTTTGGTCTGAGGGCAAGCGCGAGTGGCATGGATGCCGGACGAGCGGCTAAGCTGTGTTTGTTGTAGCCAACAGCGTCAAGGGTGATCAGCCATGTCAGTGCATGTCCGACCAATGATTCCGCAGCCGCCGGTCAAGACTCGGGTTGCGCATGTCGCGATTCCCGCCGACCTGCTGGCTGATGCCGCGATCGAGGACCACCGCGTTGTCTTGCGGCAGGCCAGCTGGGACGATTTCGAGCGCGTTCTGGCCATGCGTGGCGAAAGGTCCGCGCCGAGAATCGCCTATGACCGGGGAATCATCGAGATCATGAGTCCATCCTCGCATCATGAACGGATCAAATCGCTCATCGGTCGCCTCGTCGAGGTCTATTGCCAGGAGCGCGATATCGATTTCACCACCCTTGGCAGCTGGACGCTCAAGGAAGCGGCCAAAGAGGCGGGCCTGGAGCCAGACGAGTGCTACATCTTTGGCACCGACAGCTCGCTTGAGCGGCCCCATCTCGCCATCGAGGTGATCTGGACCTCGGGCGGGATCGACAAGCTCGCTCTGTATCACCGGCTTGGTGTTGCGGAGGTGTGGATCTGGCAGCGCGCGCGATTGACGCCCTATGTTTGGCGCGATGAGCAGTATTGGCCGGTGACAACCAGCGAGATCCTGCCCGATCTCGATCTGAGGCTGCTTGAGCGTTTTCTCGACGGCGATGACACCACCTCGGCGGCGATGCGTGCGTTCCGAGCTGCGTTGAGTCAGGCATCCGCCGATCCCGCAGGCGATGATCCGGCCAGCGAGTTGCCATCTTGAGTTGAATCATCGTCCGTCGCAGTTGCCGCGGGCCTAGCCACCGGCGGGTGTGGACCGCATCAGTTGGGTCCTTTCTCGAAATCACTTGCGCGGAACGCGGCGAGGTTCATAATGCCGGGCTTTTTGCGGAGGTTCGGCTGTGTTCAAGAACGCCAAGGTGTATCGGCTGCAGGTGCCGTTCGAGCTGGATCAGATGGGCCTGCATGCGCAGTTGGGTGAGCGCCGCTTCCGCCCCTGTGGTCCGGTCGAGACGGCGACCATGGGCTGGACCGCGCCGCTGGGGCCGAAGGCCGAGATGCTGGTGCATACGGTCGGCCAGGTGCATCTGGTCGCCATGCGTCGGCAAGAGCGGCTGCTGCCGGGCTCAGTGGTGACTGAGGCTGTGGCCGAGCGTGTCGCTGAGATCGAGCAAGCCGAGATGCGCGAGGTGGCCCGGCGCGAGCGCACACAGCTACGCGAGGAGCTGCTGGCCGAGATGCTGCCGAAGGCCTTTACCCGCTCGCGCCTAGTGCGCGCCTATATCGATGCTGCTGACGGCTGGGTGGTGATTGACGCCGGCAGCGACAAGGCGGCTGAAGAACTGCTGGCGTTGCTCCGCGAGAGCCTGGGCAGCTTCCCGGTCAAGCCGCTGGAGCCGCAGGTCATCGCCGCTGAGCGGCTGAGTAATTGGATTCGCTCAGGCAAGGCCGCCGAGGGCATTGAGCTGGAAGATTCTTGTGTGCTGCAGGATGCCGAGGATGCACGCTCGACGGTGCGTTGCCGGGGGCAGGATCTGAGCGCGCCGGAGATTCGCAATCATCTGGACACTGGCAAGCGCGCGGTGAGCATTGGTATCAACTGGAAGGAGCGACTTTCGCTGCTGCTGGGTGAGGATCTGAGCCTCAAGCGCCTGCGCTTTGCCGACGAGGTGACGAATGAGCTCGACACCGGCGATGCCGATGATGACGGCGCGCTCTTAGATGCCGAGCTGGCGCTGCTCTCGCTCGAGCTGCGCGCGGTGCTGGCGCGGCTTTGCGAGGAGTTCGAGGTGTTGTCCGAGATGCCCATTGCCGCTCCAGCGGGAATGCTCGGGGCGGATGTCCAGAGGCCGAGCGAGCCGATGCCGGCGTCTCAGGTTGAGCCTGGCTCAAGCTCCGCGCCGGCTGCGGTATCGGATCAGGCTTCAGGGGTCGCCGAGACCGAAGATCGCCCACCCTGGGATTGAGGGCTGTCACGGCCAGCCCGACGCCCGACAGGCTTTGACCACAGCGTCCGAGCTGAGATCGTTGTGAGGCCTAGGGGTGCGGCGATTAGGTCATTGTCGGGGGGCGCAACGCGCCATAAACGTTAGAGCTGGTAATACGCCCGATACCAGTCGACAAAGCGCGCAACGCCGGTTTCAACGCTGGTGGCGGGTCGATAGCCGAGATCTTCGACCAAGTCAGTGACATCGGCGTAGGTATCCGGCACATCGCCTGGTTGCAGCGGTAGCAGCTGCTTCTCGGCGGTGCGCCCGAGACACTGTTCTAAGGTCTCGATGTAGTGCATCAGTTCCACCGGGCTGTTATTACCGATGTTGTAGAGCCGGTAGGGCGCGCTGCTGCTGGCCGAATCGGGCTCAGCGCCACTCCAGCTCGGATTTGGCTCCGGCAAGCGATCGAGCACGCGGATCACGCCTTCGACGATATCGTCGACATAGGTGAAATCGCGCCGGTGCTTGCCGTAGTTGAAGACCTCGATCGGCTCGCCGGCAAGGATCGCCCGGGTGAACTTGAACAACGCCATATCCGGTCGGCCCCAAGGGCCATAGACGGTAAAGAAGCGCAGTCCGGTGGTCGGTAGCCGATAGAGATGGCTATAGGTGTGCGCCATCAGCTCATTGGCCTTCTTGCTGGCGGCGTAGAGGCTCAGCGGGTGATCGACGTTGTCGTGCACCGAGAACGGCATGCTGGTATTGGCGCCATAGACCGAGCTGCTCGAGGCATAGACCAGATGCTCGACGCCGTGGTGCCGGCAGCCCTCGAGGATGTGGGCAAAGCCAACCAGGTTGGTGTCGACGTAGGCGAGCGGGTTTTCGATCGAGTAGCGCACGCCGGCTTGGGCGGCAAGGTTGACCACCCGCTCAGGCTTGTGCTCGGCAAAGGCGCGGGCGATCCCCTCGCGGTCCTCGAGGTCAAGGCGCAGATCGGTAAAACCGGGTTGACCCTGAGTCCGCGCTAGGCGCGCTTGCTTGAGCTCGACATCGTAGTAATCGTTCAGGTTGTCGACCCCGACGACCTCATCGCCGCGCTCGAGCAACCGCATCGATAGCGCCGAGCCGATAAAACCGGCGCTTCCTGTAACCAGCACCTTCATGCTTGTACCTTCCTCAGCGCCGTTGCCGCGCTATCTAATGAATCCAGGGGGTGCGGAACACGATCATCGACCCGCCCAAGAGGACTGCCGGATGCACGACCTGCACAGGTAGCGTAGAGCAAGCTCAGCGGTTCGACCAATCGAGCTAACGACCTGTTCAGGTTGTTCTTGAACCGTTACTTATGCTCGCTTCTTACGCCAAGCCTCTGCCTCATCCTCGCTCAGCGTGCGTGCCTCGTCCTCGAGCATCACCGGGATGCCGTCGCGGATCGGGTAGGCGAGCCGTGCAGCGACGGCGACCAATTCCGCGTTGTCCTTGTCGTAGATGAGCGGGCCTTTGGTCACGGGGCAGACGAGGATGTCGAGGAGCTTCTTATCCAACATGATCTTCTCTGGTACAGTCGGTTTGCGGTCACAAACCTGAATGCTACCTCAGCCTTGCGCGTGACGCGTTGCCGATTCGTCGGTCAGGCCTGGAACGCGAAACGGCCGGAGCGGGATTGCTCCCGTTCCGGCCGTTTGTATCACGGCGAGCCCGGCTCCTCAGCTGAGGATGTGGGCTCTGTGATCAGTGCTTACCAGCGACGACCGCCGCCTGGACCACCACCGCCACCAGGACGACCACCACCGCCGCCGCTTCGCTCAGCGCGTGGCTTGGCCTGGTTGACGCGAATCGGACGACCCTTCATTGGCTGCTCATTGAGTGCCTTGATGGCGGCGTCCGCCTCGCTATTGTTAGGCATTTCGACGAAGCCGAAGCCCTTCGATTCGCCCGTGAACTTATCCATGATCAGGTTTGCACTTTCGACTTCGCCGTAAGCGCCAAAGGCTTCACGGAGCTCATCTTGGGTCACGCTGTAGGCCAGGTTGCCAACGTAGATATTCATCAGTCTCGTCTCTCTGGAAATACACACCGTAGAAAAAGGAACCGCCGCAGACCAGTGTGCAAATCAAGCGGCCGTAGCAGTGGATGAACAGGTCATCCGTCGGATCGATAAAGCGAGGTTAAGCGGATGGCGGGGCGGGGTTGCGCAGCCCGGACTCCATCGGCTTGCACAACGCGATGATCGATGGCGGGAGCATACACGGCCGATTCGGCGGTTGAAAGAAAAATCTGTCGCCGTTGCGTCGGTTCAGCGATTGGCTGACGCCGAATGCTCAATTGTCCCTAGCGATGAATCAGGGTTTCCCTGACAAGACGGATCTAGGCCTTTTGCATGCCGCTCGGCATGGGCGATGTCGATAAACATCTGGATGTCGCGCTGGCGCCGACTCTCTGACAGTGGCTTCTCTTTGGCCGCTTGCCAAGCCGCGTCGATCTCGGGATAAAGCGCCTCAGCGGCCTCGGGATCGCCGCGATCTCGAAGGATCGCGGCCTTCAGCATCAGCCCTCGCTCGACATTGTCGGCATTGCCTTTTGCGATGGCCTGATCGGCAAGCATCAGCGCCTGAGCGTAGCTGCACTGGCCAAAAGCGATGAGCGCGAACCGGTTCTCGGGCCCCATCGGGTCTTCGGCGCAGCTGGCCAGGAGCAGCGCGGAAAGCAGGCCGAGGAGTCCGAATCGGCTGGGCCGCCGGCGCAAGGTGGTTGCGGTCATGAACGATGTTCCTTCTGCAGGTTGAATGGGCGTCCGCCGCCTCGAGCAGGCGTTGACGCTAGCGTTAATGCTGGCGTCATTCTAGCGGAAGCTGCCCGCCTTAAGGTGGTGGTCAGGAACCCGTTCTGGTCTAGGCATCCAGCGCTCAAGGCCCTCATACCTGGCTTGACGAGGGCGCATTCTGAGCCTGCAATGAGCCTGCAAAGTAATGGAATGGTCCGCCCCGCTCCTCCAACACACCCCGAGCGGGCACAATAAGCGATGATGAGAACCCATCGTCAACCAAGGTAGCGGAGCAGACCAATGACAGAGACTCACAAAGACCGGGCCATCACG
>NZ_NRRY01000026.1 GCF_016583905.1 Lamprobacter modestohalophilus
GGGGGGGCTAGGGAGATGCCGATGCAAGCAGAGGTCCCCAATGCCCGCATCCCAGCGCTCGCCGCTTTTCTCGCCGAGAATCGCAGCAAGGCGCATCGGGTGATGCATCATCTGATCGGGCTGCAGCGCCCGTTCCTGCTGCAGAGCGATCTACAAGATGCGCTCGAGCAGTTGTGCCTCGACGATGACCAGATCGCGGACACTGCGCTAGCGCGCGCTCTGTTGCAGGCACAGGAGGCTGCGATCAATGCCTCTTGGGTCTATCTGGCGCTGCGCCGCCGGGTCGCGAAGTGGGATTACCTCCGTATCCATCTCGAGACCATGGACCTGAACGAGGTCACGGTCTCTGAGTTTCTACGCTTCAAGGAGCATCTGGCCACCGGTGGCAACGATGATCCATTCGGGCTGGAGATCGATCTGCGGCCGTTCTACCGCGAGCAGCAGACACTGAGCGAAGAGGGCTCGATTGGGCGTGGGGTCGAGTTCCTCAACCGACGTCTCTCGAGCCGCCTGTTCGATGAGCTGGGTAAGGGCGATCAGCGTCTCCTCGGCTTTCTGCGCATGCACAGCTACCGCGGCCATCAGCTGATGCTGAACGATGCCATCAGTAGCGTCGCCGAGCTGCGCAACGCCTTGCGCCAGGCGATGATCCCGCTGCGCCGTCGGCCGAGTCATACACCCTATGCTGAACTCTCAGCGGACCTGCGTGGGTTCGGCTTCGAGGCCGGCTGGGGCCATGACGCCGCGCGCATCCGCGAGACCATGGGGCTCTTGCTCGACATCCTCGAGGCGCCCTCGCCGCAGTCGCTCGAGAGCTTCCTGAGCCGGGTGCCGATGATCTTTTCGATCGCGATCGTCTCGCCCCATGGCTGGTTTGGCCAATCGAACGTGCTCGGGCGGCCAGACACCGGTGGCCAGGTCGTCTACATCCTGGATCAGGTGCGCGCGCTCGAGCGCGAGATGCATCAGCGGCTGGCCGAGCAGGGGATCGATATCGAGCCGCGCGTGGTGGTGCTGACCCGACTCATCCCCGAGTCTGAGGGCACCATGTGCAATGAGCGCCTCGAGCCGATTGCCGGGACTCGCAATGCGGTGATCCTGCGCGTGCCGTTCCGCAATGCCGCGGGTGAGGTGTTGCCGCACTGGGTCTCGCGCTTCCGCATCTGGCCCTACCTAGAGGGCTATGCACTCGATGCCGAGCGTGAGCTCTTGGCCGAGTTGGGCGGTCGGCCGGATCTGATCATCGGCAACTATTCCGATGGCAACCTAGTCGCCTCGCTGCTCTCTCAGCGATTGGGCGTCAGCCAATGCAACATCGCCCATGCGCTGGAGAAGACCAAATACCTGCTCTCGGACCTGTACTGGCGCGACAACGAGGAGCGTTATCATTTCTCGGCCCAGTTCACCGCTGATCTCATCGCGATCAACAGCGCCGACTTCGTCATTACCAGCACCTATCAGGAGATCGCCGGCACCGACGACAGCGTCGGTCAGTACGAGAGCTACACCAGCTTCACCATGCCGGGGCTGTATCGGGTGGTCTCCGGTGTCGATGTCTATGATCCCAAGTTCAACATCGTCTCGCCGGGTGCGGATGAAGACATCTATTTTCCCTACACCGATGGCGAGCGGCGATTGATCCATCTGCAGGATGAGATCGCGGATCTCATCTACGGAGGCCCGCGTGAGGGGGAATCACGCGGCCAGTTGGCCGATCATGAGCGGCCGCTGCTGTTTACCATGGCGCGCTTGGACCGAATCAAGAACATCACCGGCCTGGTGGACTGGTTTGGCAATAGCCCGGAGCTGCGCGAGCAGGCAAATCTGGTGGTGGTCGGTGGTCATGTCGATCCAGGCCGATCGGGTGATGACGAGGAGCGCGAACAGATCGAGGCGATGCATTACCTGTTCGACCATCATGGGCTCGATGGCCAGGTGCGCTGGCTTGGGATTCATCTCGAGAAGCCGCTCGCTGGCGAGCTTTATCGCAGCATCGCCGATCGCCGCGGTCTCTTTGTGCAGCCGGCGCTGTTCGAGGCCTTTGGGCTGACGGTGATCGAGGCCATGAGCTGTGGGCTGCCGGTGTTCGCGACCCGTTATGGCGGTCCGCTCGAGATCATCGAGGATGGAGTCTCAGGTTTTCATATCGACCCGAACCACGGCGAGGCCTCGGCGACGCTGATCGCCGACTTCTTGCGCCGCTGCGCTGAGGACGGCGATCAGTGGTTGGCGTTGTCCGACGGTGCCCTAGCGCGCGTCGAGGAGCGTTACACCTGGCGCCGTTATGCCGAGCGCATGATGACGCTGTCGCGGGTCTATGGCTTTTGGAAATATGTCAGCAACCTGGAGCGCACCGAGACGACTCGCTATCTGGAGATGTTCTACGGCTTGCAATATCGGCCGTTGGCGCGCTCAATCGCTCAGTGATCATGCCCCAACTGCCATGCAAGCGTTGCTCAATCACTTCAGTAGCAGGTCAGTAGCCGGTCAGTAGCCGGCTATGCTGGCCTGCATCCATAGGAGCCCCATGATGTCGCCCCGCGCATTTGCCGAGCATCCGCGGCCCGCCGCCCCCCTAGAGGGCGATGCCGAACGCCAACCGCTCATCGACCCGCCAGCAGGCACCCGCGTCAGCGAAGCCGACTACTGGGCCCAGTACTATGAACACGAAAACGGCTACGAATGGAATAACGGCGTACTGGAGGTCAAGCCGGTGTCCGATGCCCTCACCACCTGGATCTACCAATGGTTGCTCGGGCTGTTTCGGCTCTACCTCGACAGCCACCACAACGCCCGCCTGACCTGCCTGGAATTCGGTTTTCGCCTCAGCCTGCCGAACAAGGTCGCCATCCGCAAGCCCGACCTCGGCCTGGTGCTCGACAGCAATCCTCAGCCGCTCGCGGACCTGGACCGCTCCTACCAAGGCACCTTCGACCTCTGCGTCGAAGCCCTCTCCGACAGCAGCCCAGCCGAGATTCAGCGCGACACCGAGCAAAAGCACGACGAATATCAAGCCGCCGGCGTGCCCGAGTACTACATCATCCACCATGACCCGCGCTGGCAATTGTTCTATCGGCGCAACGCCTTCGGTCTCTACGAGCCCATCCCCCGCGAAGCCGGCCTCATCCGCTCAGCGATCCTGCCCGGCTTTCGCTTTCGGCTCGAGGATCTCAGTCGCCAGCCGAGCCCAGAGGCGATGCTCGAGGACCCAGTCTACGCGCCCTTCGTGCTGCCGAACTGGCAGCGGGATCGCCAGGCGCGCGCACAGGCCGAGCAAGCGCACCAGCAGGCCGAGCAAGCGCTTCAGCAGGCCGAGCAGCGAGCCACGACGGCCGAACGGCTCGCCGACCAGGAACGTCGTGAGAAAGCTCATGAACGCGCGGAAAAAGAACGTGAACGCGCCGAAAAAGAGGCACTGCTCGTCGAGCTGGCCCGACTTCGTGGTCAGCTGAGATAACCGGCGCTCGAATCCGCCGAGCGTTGTCCCTGATGATCGAGGATGATCTTTGTGTTGGAGGCATTGATGAACGAAACCGATCTTAGTCTGTCGTGGCGCACGCTTTCCTGCCTGCGCCCGGCTGTTCCTGCCTGTCCACTAGCGCCCGCGCTTGCGGCCTGCTTGTTGGGTTTGATGGCGCCCGTGGCGGCATTGTGGGCCGCTGACGGCTTTGAGCCGGAGCGGCTGGATCTGATCTGTGTCGAGCAGCCGATGCGCGCGGTGAGCTTTGGTGCGCCAGGCGAGCTGAGCTACGGCGAGCAGGAACCTAAGGAGTCTGACCCGGTTGATGTGCTGGTCACTAAGAGCAGGCCGGGTGAAGATTTCACCTATGACTTTGCCGTCATCGAGAGCAGCGCTGCCTATCTTCAGAACGAGGAGGCGATCTGGATGACCGGTAAGCAGATCGAGGCCCAACAGGGGCGCTTCAAGATCAATCTTTCCAACCTGATGATGACCCTGACCGAGACCGATCCGGACGGCAGCGCACGCTTCCGCCGCTTTGAGTGCGAGCAGCGCATCACAGGCAACGACGGCACCGATCAGGACGACTCGAACAAGAATCGCTGAGATCGCTGAGATCGCTGAGACGAAGGCAGCTGAGACAAAGATCGTCCAAACAAGCTCGTCCAAACAAGATCGACCCAAACAAGCCAGGCCGGGCTGATGGTGCCCGCGTTCCGGATCGAGACCTTCGGTCGTCATGTCGCCTTGTTGCTTGATCGCTTCGATGTCTGCGGCCTTGAGGGCCGGGGGCGTAGACACCGGCTCACATCAACCCGAGCTCGTCAGCGGGGTGATGCGAGTCACTCGCGCACAGTCGCCTTCGAGTCGCCATTGGATCTCCAGCGCGTAGAGCTGCAATACGAACTCACGCCGATCGGGATAGCGATCCATGTAGCCGGGGCGCGGGTCTTGTGCGATGACTTGCTCGATCAGCTCATGCAGGCGGAGCCGGTCTTGGGGATCCTGCTCGGCGATGGCCACGACTGCATGAGCGCTGAAGCGGACGACAAAGCGCGGTTCGGGCCGCGCCTGGGCGAAGCCGCCTTGAGCCTCTGGGATGGCATCGGCATAGGGCACATAAGGCTTGATATCGAGGATTGGCGTGCCATCGAGCAGATCAGCACCGGCAACTTTGAGCATCAGCCGCTTACCTTTTCGCTCAAGCCCGTGCTGGGCGACGGCTGAGATTCCAATCGGGTTCGGCCGATAGGGCGAGCGGCTGGCGAAGACGCCGACCTTGGTCTGGGCGCCGAGCCGTGGCGGACGCACCGTTGGACTCCAGTTCGCCTCAAGGCAATCGGCGTGGAAGATGAATACCAGCCAGACGTGGGAAAAGCCCTCAAGCGCCTGAAAGGCCTCTTCGCGATCATAGGGCGGCAGCAGCTCAATCTGCGCCTCGGCAGCGGTGACCAGCCTCGGCTGCCGCGGGATGCCGAATTTATCGGTGTAGGCTGAGCGGCAGATGCCGATTGGCTCGAACTCGAAACGCATGATTTTCGTTGTCTCATAAAGGACGATGGAAGCTGCGCTAGCCTATCGGAAACGGATCTGTAGATCCTGGCTTGGGCTCAGGTTCTCAACGCCTCGCCCAGACTCATTGCTCTAGGCTCGCGTATCATCTAGCCGTTGATTCCCGCGATCCCTGTTTTGGAGCTCGTTCTGATGCGCATACTGCGCGGCGCGCCCGCCTTGTCCGATTTTCGTCTGTCCAAGCTCAAGGCGCGTTTGCGCGCGGCTGGGCTACCTGAGTGCCGCTTGGCGGCTGAGTTTGTCCACTTCGTCGATCTGACGCGGACGCTCGAAGCCGATGAGGAGGCGGTGCTGACGCGGCTGCTTCGCTACGGACCGGCGGCTGAGGCTGCGCTGGGTCTTGCTGCCGAGTCGTCTTCCGCGATCGCTCAGGGCGACTTGGCTGGCGGCGGACAGCCGTTGGCTGAGGACGCATCCCGATCCGGTGGTGAGAGTTCACCCGCAGAAGGCAGCCTGCTGCTGGTTGTGCCGCGCCCCGGGACGATCTCGCCCTGGTCATCGAAGGCCACCGATATCGCTCAGCATTGTGGGCTGAACGCGGTCCGCCGGCTTGAGCGCGGCACGGCCTATCGTCTTCGGCCGATCTCTATGGATACCCATCTCGATGCCGATGCCGATCTCGACGCCAATGTCGATGTCGCGATCGATACGCTGGACGAGGCCGCGCTCGCGAGGGCTGCAGCGCTGCTCCACGACCGCATGACCGAGATCGTGCTGCGCGATCCGACCGAGGCCGAGTGTCTGTTCGCCCAAGCCGAGCCGCGGCCGCTTGCTCAGGTTGCGCTGCTGGCCGAGGGCCGATTGGCACTGGATCGGGCCAACAGTGAGCTTGGCCTCGCGCTCTCCGCCGATGAGATCGATTACCTGGCCGAGCGTTTTACCGCACTGGGACGCGATCCCACCGATGTCGAGCTGATGATGTTCGCGCAGGCCAACTCCGAGCATTGCCGGCACAAGATCTTCAATGCCGATTGGATCATCGACGGCGAGCCGCAGCCGCAGTCGCTGTTCGCGATGATCCGTAACACCACCGCCTGCTCGCCCGATCGTGTGCGCTCGGCCTACAAAGACAATGCGGCCGTGGTCACCGGCTGGACCGGAAAGCGCTTCGCCGCTGCCGCTGAGGACCATCGCTATCGACGCAGCGATGAGCCACTGCACATCCTATTCAAGGTCGAGACCCATAATCATCCAACCGCGATCGCCCCTGATCCCGGCGCGGCGACTGGCTCCGGCGGCGAGATCCGCGACGAAGGCGCGACCGGCCGCGGCGCGAAACCCAAGGCCGGCCTCTGTGGCTTTTCGGTCTCGAATCTGCGCATCCCCGGCGCCGAGCAGCCCTGGGAGCAGGACTGGGGTAAGCCGGCGCGGATCTGCTCGGCGCTTGAGATCATGCGCGACGGACCGATCGGCGCTGCCGCCTTCAACAACGAGTTCGGCCGCCCCAATCTGACCGGCTACTTCCGCAGCTTCGAGCAGCAGGTGCCACGGCCGGGTGGCGGTCTTGAGCTACGCGGCTATCACAAGCCGATCATGCTCGCCGGTGGTGTTGGCAGCCTGCGCGAGACCCATGTCGAGAAGGCCGGGTTCCCGGCGGGCGTGCCGCTGGTGGTGCTTGGCGGGCCGGCGATGCTGATCGGGCTCGGCGGTGGCGCGGCCTCGAGCATGACCAGCGGCGCCAGTGCCGAGGATCTGGACTTCGCCTCGGTTCAGCGTGCCAACCCGGAGATGCAGCGTCGCTGTCAAGAGGTGATCGACCGCTGTAATGAGTGCGGCGAGGCGAGCCCGATCCTGTTCATCCATGATGTCGGCGCCGGTGGCTTGTCGAATGCGCTGCCAGAATTGGTCCATGACGGCGGACGTGGCGGGCGCTTCGAGCTGCGCCGGGTGCCGAACGCCGACCCCGGCATGTCGCCGATGGAGATCTGGTGCAACGAGGCGCAGGAGCGCTATGTGCTGGCCATCGATCCGGCGCGGCTGGCCGAGTTCGAGGCGATCTGCGCGCGCGAGCGCTGCCCCTATGCGCTGGTTGGCGAGGCGACTGATGACGAGCAGCTGATCCTGAAGGACAGCCAGTTTGGCACAGTCCCCATCGAGATGCCGCTGTCGTTGCTGCTCGGCAAGCCGCCGCAGATGCTGCGCGATGTCCGCTCGGTCGAGGCCGTTGGCGACTCGCTTGATCTGGCGGCGATCGATCTGGCCGACGCGGTTGGCCGCGTGCTGCGGTTGCCGACCGTGGCCGCGAAGGGCTTCCTGATCACCATCGGCGATCGCAGCGTCGGCGGCCTGGTCAACCGCGATCAGATGGTCGGTCCCTGGCAGGTGCCGGTGGCCGATTGCGCGGTGACCTTGACCGATTTTGATGGCTTCAGCGGCGAGGCGATGGCGGTTGGTGAGCGTGCGCCAATCGCGCTGCTCGATGCCCCGGCGTCCGGGCGGATGGCGGTTGGCGAGGCGATCACCAACATCGCTGGCGCCAACATTCAGGGTGTCGAACAGCTGAGCCTCTCGGCGAACTGGATGGCCGCGGCCGGGCATCCCGGTGAGGACGCGCGTCTGTATGAGACCGTGCGCGCGGTTGGGCTTGAGCTGTGTCCAGCGCTGGGGATCGCGATTCCGGTGGGCAAGGACTCGATGAGCATGAAGACGGTCTGGGAGCGGCCGGTATCTCCAGTCGCTTCAGCCGACCGGTCTGTCGCAGAAAGTGCTGTCGTTGCTGCGAACCTAAGCGGTGAAGGAGATCCTGCTGTTGCGAAGGGTGCGAAGGCTGCGAATGGCTCGAAAGAGACGGCTGGCATTGCTGGCAGCGATGGCTGCACAGAGCCTGTCGAGATGGCCGCACCGCTCTCGCTTGTCGTCTCGGCGGTGGCGCCGGTGCGCGATCTGCGCCGCTGTGCGACGCCTTGGCTGCGACTCGATCGCGGTGAGACGGTGCTGGTGCTGGTCGATCTCGGGCGTGGGCAGGATCGTCTCGGCGGCTCGGCGCTGGCGCAGGTCTACGGGCGCATCGGCGCGGTGCCGCCCGATCTGGATGATCCGGCGCTGCTCAAGGCCTTCTTCTCTGCGATGCAGGCGCTGAAGGACGACGGTCTGCTGCTCGCCTATCATGATCGCTCCGATGGCGGCCTGCTCGCGACCCTCTGCGAGATGGCCTTTGCCGGGCGCTGCGGGGTCGACTGCGATCTCGGGATGCTGCCGGTGTTCAACCAAAGGGGCGCCGTTGATGGCGAGGACGAGGTTGATGGCAGCGCGAGGCAAGCACCACGAGGCGGTCGGCGTGATCCGATCGCGGCCTTGTTCGCTGAAGAGCTCGGTGCCGTCCTGCAGGTTCCCGCAGCCGAGATGGCGGCGGTCTTGGATCGACTGTACAGCCATGGACTCGGCGCCTGCAGCCATCCGCTCGGCCAGCCAAGCAGCGATGGGCTGATCCGCATCCGCCAGCGTGAACGACTGTTGTTCGAGGCAACCCACGCCGAGCTGCAGCAGGCCTGGTCCGAGACCAGCTGGCAGATGCAGCGCCTACGCGACAACCCCAACTGCGCCGATGAGGAATTTGCGCGAATCAGTGCCGATGAGCCGGGCCTGAGCGCCGCGCTGCCCTTCGATCCCGCCGAGGATATCGCCGCGCCGCTGATTGCGACTGGCGCCCGGCCTCGACTCGCGGTGTTGCGCGAGCAGGGCGTCAACGGTCAGATCGAGATGGCCGCTGCCTTCGACCGCGCCGGTTTCGACTGCATCGATGTGCACATGTCCGACCTGCTCGAGGGGCGTCTCGGGCTCGACGGCTTTCAGGGGCTGGCTGCTTGCGGTGGCTTCAGCTACGGCGACGTGCTCGGTGCGGGTGAGGGCTGGGCCAAAACTATCCTGTTCAACCCCCGCGCACGCGAGCAGTTCGAGGCCTTCTTTGCCCGTGCTGACAGCTTCGCGCTCGGTGTCTGTAACGGCTGCCAGATGCTCGCCAATCTGCGCGAGCTGATCCCCGGTACTGAGCACTGGCCGCATTTCGTGCGCAACCGCTCGGAGCAGTTCGAGGCGCGGTTGCTGATGGTCGAGGTGAGGCCCTCGCCATCGATCCTGCTGCAGGGGATGCAGGGTGCGAGGCTGCCGATCGTCGTCTCGCACGGCGAGGGTCGAGCTGAGTTCCGTGATACGGCACAGCAGCAGACCGCCGGCCCGATGACAGCGCTACGCTACATCGAGGCCGATGGCACAGCGGCCATCCGCTACCCGGCTAACCCGAATGGCTCGCCGGAGGGCATCACGGGCCTCTGCAACAGCGATGGGCGTGTCACCATCATGATGCCGCACCCGGAGCGCATCTTCCGGACCGTACAGCAGTCCTGGCATCCTGATGATTGGGGCGAAGACAGCCCCTGGATGCGGCTGTTTCGGAATGCGCGTGTTTGGGTAGGCTAAGCGTCAAAACTGCTTGACTTTGATATTCATCGTCTGAATCCGATAGGCGATCTGGCGCGGGGTCATGTTGAGTAGGCGCGCGGCCTTGGCCTGGACCCAGCCGGCTTGCTCGAGGGCGGCGATCACCCGCTCGCGCTCGTCGACGTCCGGATCGTCGAAGTCGATCGCGTCGTCTGTGGCACCGGCGCTAGAGCTTGCGCCCAAACCGGCCGCTGAGGAAAACGCCGCGCGCGGTTCCGGCAAGTTGCCGACATCGAGCCCGGTCAGGTCGATCACATCGCGGTCGATGATGCCGCATTCGCTCATCACCGCTGCACGCTCCATGCAGTTCTCGAGCTCGCGCACGTTGCCGGGCCAGTCGTAGCGCATCAGCACGCGCAGCGCGCTGTCGGTGATGGTGAGTTCGCGGCCCTGCTGCTTGGCGACCTTAGCGACCAGGAACTGGGCCAGCTCGGGCACGTCTTCGATGCGCTCGCGCAGTGCTGGCATCACGATCGGCATCACGTTGAGCCGGTAATAGAGGTCTTCGCGGAACTCGCCGGCCTTGACCTCTTGCTCCAGGTTGCGGTTGGTGGCGGCGATCACGCGCACATCGACCTTCATGGTGCGGCTGCCGCCGACGCGCTCGAACTCGCCCTCTTGCAACACGCGCAGCAGCTTGGCCTGGAAGGCCGGGCTGATCTCGCCGATCTCATCCAGGAACAGGGTGCCGCCGTCGGCCTGCTCGAAGCGGCCCTTGCGCAGGTTCACCGCGCCGGTGAAGGCGCCTTTTTCATGGCCGAACAGCTCGGATTCGAGCAGATTGTCGGGCAGCGCTGCACAGTTGAGTTTGACGAAGGTGCTCTGTGCGCGCGGTGAATTGTAATGGATGGCGTTGGCGATCAGCTCCTTACCGGTGCCGGATTCGCCACGCACCAAGACCGTGGTGTTCCATTTCGCGACCTGACGCACCTGCTCGAAGACGATGCGCATGCGCTGGGTGTGGCCGATGATGCTGTCGAAGCCATGGGTGCCTTTGACGTGACGCCGCAGGGCATCGCGCTCCTCGCGCAGCGCTCGCCGCTCGGCCTCGACCGAGCGTGCCAGCAGCACCGCCTGGCCGATGAGATTGGCGACCATCTCGGTGAAACGCGCGCGCTGCTGCAAGTGTTCATCGCGCACGGGTGGCTGGATGGCGAACACGCCTGCGGCGGGGCCATCGCCGATGCGGATCGGGACGCCGATGAAGGGCAGGTCACGGTTGAACATACCGAGCTTATCGAGAAAGCGCGGCTCATCGCTGACCCGCTCTAGCAGCCATTCTTGATTGGTCTCAAGGATGTGCCCGATGACCCCCTCGCCGCGGCGATAGCGCACCTTCTCGAACGGGGCGGCGTCGTCATCGTGCAGGGCGCTGATCAGCAGGTCGCCGGACTCTTCGTCGAGCAGGCTGACCATGCCCAGGCACAGACGCTCGCGCTCGTGCAATGTTTGCAGCACCGCGCGCAGCGTTTCGCGCAGTTGGAGTGAGCGACTCAGAATGCGGCTGACATCGAACAAGGCGGCGAGCTGCGCCTCAAGCAGATCGGCGCGTCGCGTATCCGTTCGCGAATCCGTTCGCGAATCCGTTCGCGTATCCGTTCGCGTATCCACTCGCATCTCTGTTCGCGTATCCGTTCCCGTTTCGGGGCGTGGCGATTCTGGTAGGTCCTTGTCGTACATTGGCACGGGGTCTAAGTCAGTCACGGGGCAGGGCGTTGGTTAAGGTCACCAGGATGCGGCAACCGTCGTTGTATTCCGGGTCGATCTCGATGCTGCCACCATGCTGGTTGGCAAGCTCCTGAGCGAGTGGCAGTCCCATGCCGGCACGGCCGCGACGGTTTCGCCAGCCGATATAGAAGGGCTCAAAGGCCTTGTAGCGATCGCCACTCGGAAAGCCGGGGCCGCTGTCCTGGATGCAGACCTCGACCGCGTCATCAAGCGCGCGGGTGCTGATATGCAGCTCGCGCTGGCTGCGCCCGGCTTCGCCTGTCGCTTGCAGCGCATTGTCGATCAGGTTCTTGAACAGCGAGCGCAGCTCGGTCTGGCGCGCGGTAATCTCAGGCAGGACATGCGCTGGACGCCAGTCGACGGTGACGCCGGCGGCGAGCAGCGCATCGGTCTCTAGGGCAAGCACGTGCCGCACCAGTTCGTTGACATTGACACTGACACAGGCCTCGGCGATCGCGTCCGGGAGCGCCGCTTGCAGTGTTTTCAGCGCCTGCTCGCTGGTCTCGGTGATCTGCGCCAGGGTCGGCGCGAAGCCCTCGAGGGTGCCGGCGCCATTGGCGAACATGGCGCTCGCCGCGCGCAGCAGGTTGAGCGGGGTCTGAATCTGGTAGCTCGCGGCGGCCAGCGCCTCGCGCATGCCTTGCGCCAGTCGTTGCTCGGCAATGCGCGCGCGCAGATGCTCTAGATGAGCGCGCTCGATTTCGCGATGGCGGGCGGTGACATCAGTGGCGAGCAGTAACAGACGGGCGTCGCCGCGATTGCCGCGACCGAAATAGCTGCGGGCGCTGCCGTCCTGTTCGCTGATGCGGGTGCCGGAGCAAGAGAACCAACGCGGACCGAGGCCGCCGGGCACCTCGAGGCTGACCTCGACGTTCTTGAAGTCTTCGCCATCGCCGGTGGCGGGGACGGTGCGCTCGATGGGGTCGAAACCAGCCTGCTGACGCAGCGCGGCACGGATCAACGGCAAGGGCTCGCGCCCGCGCAGGTCGCCGAACAGTTTTTTGTACTCCATGTTGTCGAGGATGATCTCGCCCTCGGCGTCGAGCAGCACCATCACCGTTGGCGCGGCGTCGAGCACATTCTCGATACGTGTCTTCTGCTGCCGAAGTGCGGTCGCGAGCTCATGTTCGCGCGTCACGTCGCGATGCATGCCGAGGAAATAGGCAATCTCGCCGCTGCTATCGAGGACCGGGGAGATGACCAGCTCGGCGAGGTATTCATCGCCCCCTTTACGCTGGTTCACCAGGGTTCCGGTCCAGGTTTTTTTGCGCTGGATGGTGCGCCAGAGCTGACGATAGATGCTGTCTGGCGTTGCGTTGCTGGACAGGATCGACTGGTTCTTGCCCAACAGTTCGTCGCGCAGATAGCCGCTGAGATGCTCGAACGCGGCGTTCGCGTAGAGGATGCTGGCGGTTGGATCGGTGATCGAGATCGCCACGGGTGCTTGTTCGACGGTCTCGAAATAGAGGCGCGGCGGTAATGGCTCGGAGGCGTTCCCTGCCATCAGTCGCAACGCGGTCAGCACCTCGGGCGGGGTGTCATCGGGTGGCTCGCGTAGGAATGCCGAGATGGCATTCTGCATGAGGGGCTGCGCGTTCTTCTTCAGACCGGCGCTGGCAGATGCGTTGAACGCGTGCGCTGGCGACTGACGCGGCGAGGTCGCACCCGGACTTGGATGCTGCGAAACTGGTGCGCTGCTCTCCGGGGATGATCGAGCCATGGGTGTCTCCTCTATCGTGACCTAATCTTTTTTCGTGACGAGTCATTGCTGTGTCATCAGCGCGGGCCATCAGCGCGGGCCATCAGCCTGTGCCATCAGCGCGGGTCGGGGCGTTGAGCCCTGACGTTGGCACTGTATTAAGCAGATATCATGCCGGCCCCAAGCTTGCACCATCCTGGCCGACACTGTCATGCCTCTATCAGGCTCCGGCTCTTGGCGCTGTCGGGATGTTTGACCGACAGGAAACGCAGATAGCCTTGTCGGTTTTACGACAATTTACTGTGGCCCAGCATGCTGGCTGTGTCGTCCGCGACAGCTGACCCGCGTGCTCGACGGCTGAGCACAGTCCACCTCGAGCCAGTCCAGCGTGGCCGAAGACCCCCGGTCTGATGAGGATTTCGGCTTAGGTCAGGGGTCGCTCACTCCGCTTTTCGCGCGGGCTGCGCAGCGCTGGCATTCAGTTTGCTAGATGCACCCAGTCTCGATTGCGCGCCGCCCCGGCTGTGCGTTGACTGCCCTCGCTGGAGAGCCCTGCTGAAGCCCCATGACTGAGTCTTTGATGTTGATCCTCGCGACCGCGCTGGTGAACAACGTGGTGCTCGTCAAATTCCTTGGCCTTTGCCCATTCATGGGGGTGTCTGGGAAGCTTGATACCGCACTTGGTATGGGTTTGGCGACGACCTTTGTGCTGACCCTGGCCGCGGCGGCCAGTTGGCTGTTGGAGCATTGGCTGCTGGCGCCGCTGGAGATCGGATTTTTGCGCATCCTGACCTTCATTCTCGTCATCGCTGCAGTGGTGCAGTTCACCGAGATGATGGTGCGCAAGGTCTCGCCGATGCTGTATCAAGTGCTTGGCATCTTCCTGCCGTTGATCACGACCAATTGCGCGGTCTTGGGCGTGGCCTTGCTGAACGTCCAGGAGCAGCACAGCTTTGTCGAGAGCCTGCTCTACGGATTTGGCTCGGCGCTCGGTTTCACCTTGGTGATGGTGCTGTTTGCCGGGCTACGCGAGCGCCTGGCACTGGCGCAGGTGCCGGCGACCTTCGCCGGGGCGCCGATTGCCTTCATCGTTGCCGGGCTGCTGTCGCTGGCCTTTATGGGTTTCGCGGGGCTGGCGTGAGGATGGTCGTTGCAGCTGATCGCCGGATGGAGACAGCCGGCAACCCTTTAGCCCCGCGCGCGAGCCGATTCCAGCGCTAACTTCAGTGCGAACCTCAGCGCTCACTTTGGAGCCTTCGACATCATGGTTTTTGCGATCCTGAGCTTGACCACACTTGGCCTCGGGCTGGGCGCGCTGCTCGGCGTTGCGGCGCGCTTCTTGAAGGTTGAGGAGAGTCCGCTGGTGGCCGAGATCGAGGCACTGTTGCCCGGCTCTCAATGTGGCCAATGTGGCTTTCCAGGCTGTGCACCAGCGGCAGCGGCGATCGCGGAGGGCAAGGCGCCAGTGACCCTCTGTCCGCCTGGAGGGCGAGCCTTGGCGCAGGCCTTGGCGCAGCGCCTCGGGGTGAGCATTGATCTTAGCGCGGTTGCCGAGCAGGCGCCGAAGGTAGCCTTTGTCCACGAGCGGCTCTGTGTCGGCTGCACCAAGTGCTTCAAGCGCTGCCCGACCGATGCCATCGTCGGCGCTAAGGATCAGATCCATGCCGTGTTCGAGGACGCCTGCATCGGCTGTGGCGATTGCGCCGAGGACTGCCCGACCGAGTGCATCGAGATGCGCAGCCCAACTCAGACCCCATCGAATTGGATCTGGCCGCAGCCGGTGGCGGCCTGACCCATCGATATGAAGCTTGATCCGCTCTGTTGACGCATGATCCATTCTACTCACGCTCGCTGAGGCCTGTTCGATGCAACTGTTCCGAATCCGTGGCGGCGTGCATCCCGACGACCGCAAGACCCTCGCCGCTGGTCGGCCGATCGAGCCTTTGCCGATGCCGAAGCTGCTGCATATCCCGTTACAGCAGCATATCGGCGCGATCGCCAATCCGCTGGTGCAGCGACGTCAGTATGTCGCCAAGGGCGAGCGCATCGCCCAGGCTCAGGGCGCGGTCTCGGCGCCGATCCATGCGCCGACCTCGGGTCGCATCGTTGGGCTGGGTCTGTATCCCGCCAATCACCCCTCCGGACTCTCGGTGCGCACCATCACCCTGCAGCCGGATGGCAAGGATCGCTGGCACAAGCGTATCGAAGGCGTCGCTGATCCCTTTGCGTTGGAGCCGGCTGAGATCGCGCAGCGAGTGGCGGATGCTGGCGTCGTCGGCATGGGGGGCGCGACCTTTCCATCGGCGGTCAAGCTTGGGCTCGGCAAGCGCTACAAGCTGTCGACCTTGGTCATCAATGGCTCCGAGTGCGAGCCCTATCTGACCTGTGACGATCAACTGATGCGCGAGCAGGCTGAGGCGATCGTTGATGGTGCGCGCATCATGGCGCGGGCGCTTGGCGTCGATCGCCTGCTCATCGGAATCGAGGGCAACAAGCCCGAGGCGCTGGCGGCGATGCAACGGGCCACGGCCGAACTCGATGGGGCCGATGTGGTGCGACTGCCGATGCGTTATCCGATGGGCTCAGAAAAGCATCTGGTGCAGACCCTGACCGGTCAGGAGACACCGGCACGGGGGCTGACCGCCGATATCGGGGTCGTGGTGCATAACCCGGCGACCGCCTTCGCCGTGCATGAGGCGCTACGCTTCGGTCAGCCGTTGGTCTCGCGCGTCATCAGCGTCACCGGCGGGGCGATCAGCGCGCCGAAGAACCTGCGGGTGCTGATCGGCACCAAGATCGAAGACCTGATCGAGCATTGCGGGCGCTTCCGCGAAGACCCCGACCGTTTGATCGCCGGCGGGCCGATGATGGGGCAGCCGATCCCGGAGCTACGGGTGCCGGTGATGAAGGGCACTAACGGCATCCTGGCGCTGACCGCGGCTGAGACCGGCAAGCGCGAGCCGCAACCCTGTATCCGCTGCGGTAGCTGTGTGCAGGCCTGTCCCTGTGGGCTGGTGCCGCTCGGTATGGCGGCGCATGTGCGCAGTGGCGATCTCGATGGCGCGGTCTCGACTGGGCTGATGGATTGCATCGGCTGCGGCTCCTGCGCCTATGTCTGTCCGGCGCACATCCCGCTGGTGCAGTTCTTCAATCACGCCAAGGGTGAGCTGGCCGCGCGTGGTCGGGCCAAGCAGAAGCAGACAGAGACCAAACGCCTTGCCGAGCATCGTGCGCAGCGGCTCGAGGCGCAGAAGCGTGCCAAGCGTGAGGCGATGGCCAAGCGCAAGCGCGAGGCCGAGGCGAAGAAACAGGCTGAAGCGAAGGCACAGGCCGAAGCAAAGGCGCAGGCCGAGGCGAAGGCGCAGGCCGAGGCGGAGAGGCAGGCCGTAGCACATCAGCAGGTCATAGCAGCCAATCAGGCTGAGGCCAAGATCGAGCCTCAGACTGAGCCGTCGGCCGAAAACGGGCTCGAGCAAGCGCCTGAGTCGAATCAAGACAAGGCGGTTGCGGAGGCGCAAGCATGCTAGACAGTTCACTCCTCGCCAGCCCGCACGCGCATGCGCCGGTCAGCATCAGCCGCACCATGGGGCTGGTCCTGCTGGCGCTGCTGCCGGCGACGCTGCTCGGCCTCTGGCAATTTGGCTGGCCGGCGATCCTGTTATTCGCCGCCACGCTGAGTGCCGCGCTCCTGTTCGAGGCGTTGGCGCTGATCCTCGGCGGTAAGCCGCTGCGACCGACCCTGATGGATGGCTCGGCACTGCTCACCGGCTGGCTGCTGGTGATGACCTTGCCGCCCTGGGCGCCTTGGTGGATCGGCGTGCTGGGCGCCTTTATCGCCATCATCGTCGGCAAGCAGGTGTTTGGTGGACTGGGCCAGAACCTGTTCAATCCCGCGATGGTGGCGCGGGTGGTGTTGCTGGTCTCGTTTCCGCTGGAGATGACGCAGTGGGTGGGTCCACAGCCGCTGTTCTTCGAGCAGACGCCGGGGCTCAGCGCCGGACTGGCGATTAGTCTGGACGGGCTAGCCGCGCCCTGGGATGCGATGAGCGGCGCCTCGATCCTGGGCCAGGTCGATCTGATCCTGCAGCAGGGTGGCGATCTGGCCGCGGCGACCCCCGAGCTGTTTGCGCCGTTGCGTGCCTTGCTGGGTGGTATCCCTGGCAGCCTCGGCGAGACCTCGGCGCTGCTGCTGCTGCTCGGCGGGCTCTTCCTGATCCGCAAGGGCGTGATCGACTGGGTGATCCCGGTCGCGGTCCTGCTCGGCGTTGCGGTTCCGGCCAGCCTGCTGCACCTGCTCGACCCCGCACGCTTTGCCGGCCCGCTGCTGCATTTGCTCGCCGGCGCGACCCTGCTGACGGCCTTTTTCATCGCCACAGATCCGGTGACTTCGCCGGTCTCGCGGCTCGGTCAGACGGTGTTCGGGGCAGGGATCGGGCTGCTGATCTATCTGATCCGGACCTTCGGCGCCTATCCCGAGGGGGCCGCCTTCGCCATCCTGCTGATGAATGCGGCGACGCCGATGATCGATCATTACATCAAGCCGCGTATCTTCGGCCGCGATCGGCGCGGGCGCCCGCTGCCGGTGGCTGGGGATACCGCCCAGGAGCGCCAGCGATGAGCCGATCTCTGCCACAAACCTTCACCGATCGGGATGGCATCGGTTATCAGGCACTGCTGCTGGCTGGATTCGCGCTCGCCGCCTCGGTGCTGCTGGTGGTCGGGAATCTGGTCACCAAGGGGCCGATCGCCGAGCGCAAGGCCGAGGATCTGCTGGCGTCGCTGGAGCAGGTGATTCCCGCGGAGCTGCATGACAACGACCTGCTCGCGAATCCGATGATGATTCCGCGTTCGAGCTTAAACTCGGGTTCGGGTTCGAGCCGAAGCCCGAGCCGTCATGGCGAGAACCCGATCATCGTCTACCGCGCGCTGCGGGGGTTGGACGTGACGGCGGTCGCCTTTGAGACCCTTGGCCAAGGCTATGCCGGCCCGATCCGCGTGCTGCTCGGGATCGGTGTCGATGGACGCATCCTCGGCGCCCGGGTGCTGGCGCACAGCGAGACCCCAGGGCTTGGCGACAAGATCGAGATTGCGCGTGACGCTTGGATCACCGATTTCAATGGCCGCGATCTCACCGATCCGCCGCCCGAGCAGTGGGCAGTGAAGAAGGATGGCGGCGTCTTCGATCAATTCAGTGGCGCGACCATTACCCCACGTGCGGTGGTCGCGGCGATCAAGGGCGGACTCGAGATCTTCGCCGCGCAGCGCGATGCCTTGATCGCCTCAGTCGTGATCACGACCGAGACCAGCCAATAATGGCTCTCGTTCTAAGCATGGCGATTAAACCGCGTCCAGAGACAGAAACGTCATTTTTCCGCAGCGGGTGCGGTCAACATTGCACATCCCAAAATGGACGTGGTTTAGAAGCTGGCTTGATACATGACCTCAGAACATGACCTCAGATCCAGTGGGAAGCGCTCGCGATGACCAAAGACCTTAACGAGACCGCCCGTGAACGCACCCCTTGGGGCCGCATCGCTCGCGATGGGCTTTGGGACAACAATGTGGTGCTGGCGCAGATGCTGGCACTCTGCCCGTTGCTCGCGGTCACCGGCACTGCCACCAATGGGCTTGGCCTTGGACTGGCGTCGCTGGTGGTGATGGTTGCTTCGGGGCTTCTGGTCTCGAGTCTGCGCGGGCTGATCACACCGCAGGTGCGCATCCCGGTGTTCGTGCTGATCATCGCCACCTTGGTGACGTTGGTCGATCTGGCGATGAATGCCTGGCTGCACGATCTGCACAAGGTGCTCGGGCTATTCATTCCGTTGATCGTGACCAACTGCGCCATCCTCGGTCGCGCCGAGTCCTTCGCCTCGCGCAATCGGATTGCGCCGGCGGTGTTCGACGGGCTGATGATGGGCGTCGGCTTCACGCTGGTCCTCGTCACGCTCGGCGCGATGCGCGAGCTGATTGGCTCTGGAACCCTGTTCGCGAATGCCTCCTTGCTGCTCGGCGAGGCGATGGGCTTCTTGGAGGTGACGCTGATTTCGGACTATCGCGGCTTCTTGCTGATGATCTTGCCGCCGGGTGGTTTCCTAGCCCTAGGGTTCTTGCTGGCTGGCCAGCGACTGCTAAAACGGTTGCCGAACATCAAGCGCCGTGCACAGTCGGCCTCGCTTGCATCGCCAGGGTGATTGGCTGCTTTGGCTTGACGCTGATGCCTGTGGCCAAGTGTCGCTGCCGAGCCAGGCGAGATCCTCAGGCGAAACCTCCAGGCGAGATCCTGGTTGTTGACTGCTTTTCCATCCCATCAATTCAGCTCAACAAGAGGCTTGATCCATGCACATCGGTGTCGCCTACGCAGACAAGTTCAAACACACCTGGTTGAACCTTGACGTTCCGGACGGCAGCACGGTGCGCGAGGCGATTGAGCACTCGGGGCTGCTGCGCCAATATCCGGATATCGACCTCGACATCCAGCGTGTCGGCATCTTCGGCAAGCTCAGCAAGCTCGACGCCAAGGTCAACGACGGTGATCGGGTCGAGATCTACCGGCCTATCACTGTCGATCCCGAGACCGTTGAACGGCGTGATCGGTGAGGGTAGCGGTTGCCGTGTTTGTTGCACTCAGTCGTGAGTCTGGTCTTTGGGATTGAGCAGCGCAATCCAGTAGCCGGTGTCGGCGAAGACAGCTCGCATCAGACGGTTTTTTCGGCAGCTTAGAGAGACTGATCCGGATTGATCGGCTTTGTAATCTTCAAGCCTTCAAGCTCGCTAGCCATTGCCGCTGCTGCTCCTTGCGGCGGCGCTGTTCGAGCGCGCTGTGGATACGCGGCCGAACCGAATCGAACGGCAGCGTCTTGGCGGGATGGATGGCCTCGCAAAGCAGCAGGTGAAAGCCGAGCTCGGACTCGAGCACGCCGCTGAGCTGGCCTGCTGCAAGCGCGAACAACGCGGCATCGAGGGCGGGGTAGAGCTGGCCGCGGTTGAGCCTGCCAAGCTGACCGCCTTCCATCGCGGTTGGGCATTCGGAGCCTTTGCGGGCTTCATCGATAAAGGCGTTGAGCAGGGCGGCCGCTGGGGCATCGGCCTGGACGCTGGCCTGTGCTTGCAGGCGCTCGCTGATGGCGTCGATGCGTGCGCGTGCGGCACTGCGGCAATTTTCGGGATAGTCGTCGTTGATCGTGATCAGGATGTGGCGTGCGCTGCGGGTCTCGGGGGTGTCGAAGCGCTCGCGATGCAGCTCGTAGAAGAGCCGTTCATCGGCGTCGGTGATCGGCGCATGGCGCGCACCGACGCGCTGCATCACGGCATCGAAGATCAGCTCGCGGCGCAAGGCTTGGCGCAGCTCACGGCTGTTGAGACCATTACGCTTAAGGTCGGCCTCGAGCTCGCTTTGGCTCTCGTAGCGCTGCTTGACTGCTTGATAGGCGCGTTGGACCTGGGTATCGGGGATCAACACATCCAACGCTTCGGTACTCTTCAAGACCTGCTCTTCGAGGGCGAAGCTGCGCTGGGCCTGACGCTCGGCTTCAGCCAACTCGTCGCGAGACAGGGCAGGGATGTTGCGTTGAAAGCGAGCCGTTGCGGCGCGCAGCAGATGGTAGCGGTAGTGCTCGGGCTCGGCGTCCTGTTGACCGGACGCTGTGGGGTTGGGGGCAATGGCCTGCGATGCGCTCATGGGCTCTGCTCCGCGATGGCGGTCTGATTGCTGCGACTGAGGTCGTGCGTTGCGGTGACCGTAGACGACGAGAAGGACTCTGGGGGTGGAGCGGGCTCGAGCGCGGACTCCGGAACCTGCAACAGGCTGCAACCTGGGAAGAGGACATGGTAGGCGACCTCGCCGGTCTGCTCGGCCGTGGCTGGCCCGCGCAACACCTTGATCACCTCGCCGATGCGGCCTTGCTCGACCAGCACGCGCCCGCCGCGGCCGAGCGCAATCCGGGCGGCGACCTTTTCGCGCGACTCGAAACGGCTCGGCGTCCAGGGATCGCTGGCCGGCTGCAGTTCTTCCTCACGGCAGCCGACGATGCGATCACCGTCGAGGAAATGCACGCTGTAGATGATCTGGTCCTGCAGAAAGGTGCCGACATCGCGGACATAGCCGGTGCTGCCGCGGCGCACCAGCAGAGTGCCGGTTGATTGGCCAGGGAAGGTGCCATCGTTGCGCAGATTGCGCAGTACCCGCACCTCGTCGCCGTAGTCGTAGAGCGGCCGCATCAGAGGGGTTGCTCCGTCAGTGAAGCAGGCGCATTGCGGCTAGCGCTCGCGAGGAGCTGATCGAGGCCGACATTGACCTGCCGCGGCGCGCGCATCTTGAAGACGCGGAAGACCTTTTCGGTGCGCGCATCGGAGCCGACGAAATCTTGGTAGGCGCCGTGCAGGAGGTCGGCATAGAGCCGATAGCGGGCAGCGGCGCTATCTGGCGGCTCGTCGATCTCGCCGAGGTAGTCGTGGAAGCGTTGCAGGATGTGTAACCGATTCACATGCACGATGCTCGGCTCGAAGGTGACGCCGAAGTAGTCCAAAAAGTCTTCGGCGGTTTCGAGCTCGTCGAGATCAACCTCGAAGGCATCGATCGAGTCCGGGATCGGATGATTGAGCGTATCGGGCATCGGATTGGTCCTCGAATTCGTCATCGAATTCGTGCTCGAATACAACGGTGTCGATGTGTTGAGGTCAGCCATGGCGGTCTCCGTTATCGGGTCAAGGTCACTCTGGAATCGCGTGGTATCGGCTGCGCTCCATGCGCGGCGGTCTCAATCGCTCAATCTCAATCGCTCAATCGCCGAGCAGATGGACATTGCCACCGGCGTTGCTGATCTCTTCGCGCCGCAACGCCTTTTCGGCCCAGCTCAGCAGTTCGCTCGTGCCGAGCTGGTCCTTTTGATCGAAGGCGCGCACCGGGGCCAGTCGCTCGATCGCGGCCTGTGGTTGATGTTGGCGCAGGAGCAGCCAAGCTGCGCCCTTAAGCGCTAGGAGCAGAAATCGGGTGCTGGTCATCGAGTGCTGCGCTGCCCGCTCCAGGTCGGCCTGTCTGAGCTGGCGCCAATCCTCGGTCAGACCGAGCTGTCGGCTGCTCAGCAGGATCGCGCGATCGGCCATCATCACCGCCTCGGCATAGCGGTGGCGGTAATAGAAGAACCGATAGAGCGCGACGATCACCGAGAGATGCTCTGGGGCCTTGAGGTAGGCGCGCAGCAGGGCCCATTCCGCACTGTCGACGGAGGTCAGCTCCAGATCATCCTCGGATGAGCCGTCGAGTGCCTGTGAGCGATACTGTTGGCCGCTCTCGTCGAGCAGCTGCTGGACATCGTCCGGTAGCGACGTCTCGAAATACATCGCCTCGTTGTCGAGATCGAGCAGATCCATGAGGGTGCCTTGGTCTCGGTGTTGGCTCAGGCTAACCGTCTCTGGCCGGTCGCCGCTGGGCTTGTGGTCTGTTCCAAGAACCGCCGCAGGTCGGTGCTGGCCGGGGCGCGCTTGGTTTCGGTGACAAAGCGGCGCAGCAGTGGTAGCACCCGCTCCGCCTGCATGGCGTTGATATCGAGCTGCAGCAGTTGCTCGTAGGCGAGCCGAATCGCCTGGCGGCCAGAATGTTTGCCGAGCACGATCTGATGCTGGCGACCGACCTCTGCGGGGTCGATCCCCTGATAGTTCAGTGGGTCTTTGAGCAGGCCGTCGACATGGATGCCCGCCTCGTGGGTGAAGACACCATCGCCGACCAGGCTCTTGTGCCAGCCGATGGCATGGCCGGAGGCCTGCTCGACGAGCTTGGATAAGGCCTCGAACCGGGTCAGGTCAACGCCGGTTGCGATCTTCTGCACATGCTTGAGCCCCATCACGACCTCTTCGAGCGCGGCGTTACCCGCGCGCTCGCCAAGACCGTGCACGGTGGTGTTCACATGGGTGGCGCCGGCACGCACCGCGGCCAAGGTGTTCGCCGTGGCCAGGCCAAGGTCGTCATGCGCGTGCATCTCGATCTCGCAGTCGCAGACGCTGGCCAGATCGCGGATGCGCTCGAAGGTGCCGAAGGGGTCGAGTAGGCCGACGGTGTCGGCGAAGCGCAGCCGGCGTGCACCAGCCTGCTGCGCGGCCTCGGCGACCTGCTTGAGCCAGTCGGGATCGGCCCGCGAGGCATCCTCACAGCCGATACCGACCTCGAGCCCTTGCTCACGCGCGATACGGACCTCCCGGGCGATGCAGTCCAGTACCCAGGGGCGGTCGCGGCCGAGCTTGCGTGTGATCTGCTGATCGGAGACCGGGATCGAGAGATCGACTAGGTCGACGCCGAGATCGATGCAGGCATCGATATCCGCACTGCACATGCGTCCCCAGACCATCAGGCGCGCGTTGAGCCCAAGGTCAGCGACGGCCCGGATCGAGTCACGCTCGTCTTCGCCCATGGCCGGGATGCCGACCTCCAGCTCGGGCACGCCGAGGGCATCGAGCCCGCGTGCGATCGCCAGCTTCTCATCAAGCGAGAAGGCGACACCGGCCGACTGCTCGCCATCGCGCAGCGTGGTGTCGTTGATGCAGACCCATGGGGGCGTCGAAGTCTCGGTCAGCGACATCGGTCTGAACTCCAATGGCGGATTGTACCGGAGGCACTGTCGGAGCAGCGTCGATCGTGCTGCTTCGGCATCGCCGGTTGCGCGTTATTGGCTTTTAAGCAAACTCTGGGCCAGATTTGATAGGATTTAAAATCAATGGCTTATCGATGAGGGCCGAGGTTTTTGGAGCGGCTCCGACCCGATGTGGCTCAGGGCGTGTCGCAGATCCGACAGGAAAAATCGTCACAAGGCCGATCAAGATCGGCGAATAGAGCACCCATGACGGCAGCACGCCCGCGAAGATCGCAAACTCCAGTACCGGCTCGCAGGAGATTCTCAGCATGCAGCGCCTGGCACGGTCAGGCTTCGAACGGCGTAGCTTCTTCATGAAGAAGTGTCAAGTTCGGTTGCGCGTAATCCATGAAGGGTCCATGGTGATCATTGACCCTTTCCAGTCAGCCTGCCTGTTTCACAGCTGACGGTTCGACATCACTTGAACGCAACGGCTCCGCAGGCGGGTTGCTCGTCAGGATGAACAGGATGCGCATACTGATCTATCTACCGATTATTCATACCGCAGAAGATTTGGGCGGGCTCGCCGGGGCTGTGGCTCAGGCTCGGACAAGCGAGGCCGCGCGGCAACAGCATGAACAGACCATCAGTCTGGTCTGGGATCAGATCGAGCAGGTGTTGGAGTCGCTTCCAATTGGCCCTTCAGGCTGGCGTCTCTACCAAGACGGCCTGCCGGTGTGTGAGCAGGAAAAGGCGATCGTCGACGAGCTTGCTGCCGGTGGCAGTCGCAATCACCGGCTCCTACAGCAGCTGATCGAGCGCGGTGCTGAGCTCATGGGCACCGAGTCTGGCGACCTGTTAGTTGACGAATATCAACTGCAAAAACAGCTGCTTGCGATTAAAGCGCCGGATGCCGAGAAGGATGTCACGGCAGCAGCCTTATTGAGCCAGCGTGATGCCTGGATCGGTCATCGGATCAATCAAACACTGCAGCAGGGCGAGGTGGGCATTCTCTTCATCGGGCTGCTGCATAACGTCGAAGCCCACCTCGATGCCGATATCCAGCTGCGGTATCCGGTTGGCAAGCCAGCGCTCAGTTCGGCGGAGGTTCAATGACCGCGGCTGCAGGCCCCGTCGAGGCCAGTCCAGAGGCCTTGATCGTCGATGACGATCAGGATCTTTGCGGCATGCTGAGCCTGGTGCTCAGCCGTGGTGGCTTCGATGTGCGTACAACCCACGACGGCAACAGTGCGCTGAGCTGTGTTAACCAGCGCATGCCCGACGTGATGTTGATGGATGTGAAGATGCCGGGGCCGGATGGGATGGAGGTGCTGCGGCGTGTACACAGCAGCCATCCACAGCTGCCGGTGGTGATGATGACCTCGTTTGCCGGGGTGTCGCAGGCGGTCGAGGCCATCAAGGCCGGGGCCGCGGATTACCTGGCGAAGCCGTTTGATAACCGGCACGCGGTAAGCGTGTTGAAGCAGGTGGTCAAGCAGGCTGAGGACAGTGTGCTTGCAGGTGCCCAGGCATCAAGTGCCGGTACTCAGGCTCATACCAACGCCACCAAAGCGACCTCGCTGCAGAGCCACCTCAGGGCGACGATGGGATCGAGCCCCCGGGTGCAGCGGCTGGTGCGGGACATGGCGGCGGTTGCTGAGAGCAATTTCTCGGTGATCATCCAGGGCGAGACCGGGACCGGTAAGGAGCTTGTCGCGCGTACCCTGCATACGTTTAGCGCCCGCTCGGAGGGGCCGTTTATCGCGGTCGACTGCGGTGCCATCGCGGCGTCGCTGCTCGAGAGCGAGCTGTTTGGGCATGAGAAAGGCGCCTTCACCAGCGCCGATAGCCGCAGTATCGGCAAATTCGAGGCGGCCGCCGGGGGCACGCTGTTCTTGGATGAGATCGGCAACATGCCACTGCAGGCGCAGGCCTCGATGCTGCGGGTGCTGCAGGAGCGGGTGCTCTACCGGGTGGGCGGTCAGCAGCCGATCAAGATCGATTGCCGGGTGCTGGTGGCTACTCATGAGGATCTGCAGCAGGCCGTCGAGGACGGTCGTTTTCGCGAGGATCTCTGGTATCGGCTGAATGAGTTTCAGCTCTGTGTGCCGCCGCTACGTGAGCGGCGTGAAGACATCCTGCACCTCGCGGAGCAGTTTCGCCGGCAGGCCGAGATCGATCTGGCGAAGCCGGTGCCGAGCTTCTCCGCGGCCGCGCAGCAGCGCCTGCTGGCCTTCGATTGGCCCGGCAATGTGCGCGAATTGCGAGCGGTAGTCAGGCGCGCCGCGCTGCTCGCCGAGGAGCAGATCGATGTTGAGCATATCCAGCTGCGGAGCCGGGACCGCTCGGTGCTGGCAGCGGCCGGTGCGCCGGTGACCGCTGCGCAGGCGCTGCCTGTCGGTGAGCGCTCGATGCGCGAGATCTTGTTAGACAGCAAGCAGCAATTGGAGCGCGCGCTCTTGGATAAGGCCCTGGGATTGGCGCATGGCAATAAGGCCGAGGCCGCACGGCTGCTGCAGGTCGATTACAAGACGATCCATAACAAATTGAAACAATTCGGACTACAGCATCAGTGAGGTGAATGATGAGTGATCGATCGCAGGCGGGTGGCGGTATCGAAGGTGTGCTGCATGGTCTTGGTGACCTGGTTGAGAAGCTAGGGCAACTGGCCGAGACCGGCGAGCAGCTCAAGCGCAGTGGTCAGTTCGATCTGCAGTCCGATAGTGGTCAGGACATGAAGGCCGTCTATGGGTTTTCGGTCAGGTTTGGTGCTGGCGGCGACGGCGCTACCGCCAGCGAGCCGAAGGTAGAGCCGTTTGGCAATGTGCGCCGCGATGAGCACACCGGTGTCTCGGTGGTGCAGGAGGTGACTGAGCCGATGATCGATGTCTTCGACGAGCAGGATCACATCAAGGTGGTCGCAGAGCTGCCGGGCATTGCCGATGAAGATGTCAAGCTGGAACTGGACGAGGACATCCTGTTGCTGCAGGCCGAGCGCGGCGAGAAGAAGTATCGCAAAGAGATCCTGCTGCCGCGGGTCTGCGATCCGAACAAGCTGGCCTATAGCTGCCGCAACGGCATCCTCGAAGTTCGTTTGACCTAATTGGGCACCTAATTGGGCGTGCGAGCGCGCTGACGACCATACTGCTACTAGGAGAGACCGATGTCCGAGCCACTGAAGCTCAAGGTTGCCGAGGCCTTGCCAAAGGACGCCGGGCGCGGTTATGCGCGCCTCGATCCGGTCGATATCGACCGACTGGGTTTGGAGCTGGGCGATATCGTGCAGATCAAGGGTGCTGCAGCGAGCGTTGCGAAGGTGATGCCGGCCTATCCGCAGATGCGTGGCAAGGGTTGCGTTCAGCTCGACGGCATCACGCGCAAGAATGCCGAGGTGGCGGTGGATGAGCAGGCGCTGGTGCAGCCGCTGCCCTGGCAGCCGGCCCGACAGGTGGTGCTTATCCCGACGACGGTGACGCCTGGAAAGCGCGATCTCGACTACATCGGGGGCCTATTGGATGGGCTGCCGGTGGTGAAGGGTGATCTGGTGCGCGCCTCGCTGTTCGGCAGTCGGTCGGCAGATTTTACGGTGGCCGATTGCGATCCACGCGGGGCGGTGGTGATCAACCCCACCACCTCGCTGGTGATTGGCAAGCGCAGCGAGCATGCGAAAGCAGCACCGCCCAGCACCACCATGACCTATGAGGATGTCGGTGGCCTGCGCAGCCAGGTGCAGCGTATTCGCGAGATGATCGAGCTGCCGCTGCGCCATCCGCAGGTGTTCGAGCGGCTTGGCATCGATGCGCCCAAGGGCATCTTGCTGCATGGCCCGCCCGGCTGCGGTAAGACCCTGATTGCGCGCATCATTGCCCAGGAGAGCCACGCTAACTTCTTCAGCGTGAGCGGGCCGGAGATCGTGCATAAGTTCTATGGCGAGAGTGAGGCCCATCTGCGCAAGATCTTCGAGGAGGCCGCGCGCAAGGGGCCGAGCATCATCTTCATGGATGAGATCGACGCCATTGCGCCGCGTCGCGATAAGGTGGTCGGCGATGTCGAGAAGCGCATCGTGGCGCAGCTGTTGGCGCTGATGGATGGCTTGACGCGGCGCCAGAATCTGATCGTGATCGCGGCGACCAACCTGCCGAATGCGATCGATCCGGCCTTGCGTCGGCCCGGGCGCTTCGATCGCGAGCTGGCGATCCCGATCCCGGATCGCGTTGGACGCCGCGAGATCCTCGAGATCCATAGTCGCGGCATGCCGCTGAATGAGGATGTGGCGCTGGCGCAGCTGGCGGAGATCACCCATGGCTTCGTCGGGGCGGATCTCGAGGCGCTGTGTCGCGAGGCGGCGATGAGCACCTTGCGCCGCCTGCTGCCGGATATCGGCGTCTCGCTGGCGGAGATGCCGATCGATCGGCTCACCGGTGTGACCGTTGATATGGAGGATTTCGTCACCGCGCTGCGCGAGGTCGAGCCCTCGGCGATCCGTGAGCTGTTCGTCGAGGTGCCCGATGTCCACTGGGACGATGTCGGCGGGTTGGATGCGATTCGACAGCGTTTGGTGGAGGCGGTCGAGTGGCCGCTGAGCTATCCGCAGCTGTTTGAGCAGGCGGGCGTTCGACCCCCGAAGGGGCTGTTGTTGGCGGGTCCGCCTGGGGTGGGCAAGACCATGATCGCGAAGGCGGTGGCGAATGAGAGCGGGGTCAATGTCATCGCCGTGAAGGGTCCGGAGCTGATGTCGCGCTACGTCGGTGAGTCTGAGGCCGGGGTGCGGGAGCTGTTTCATAAGGCGCGTCAGGCGGCACCCTGCATCATCTTCTTGGATGAGGTGGATGCGGTGGTGCCGGCGCGCGGTGCGGGCGCGACCGATTCGCATGTGGCAGAGCGGGTGTTGAGTCAGTTCCTGGCCGAGCTGGACGGGCTGGAGGAGCTGAAGGGCGTGTTCGTACTGGGTGCCACCAACCGCGCTGATCTGATCGATGCGGCCATGTTGCGCCCCGGCCGCTTCGATGAGGTGGTGGAGATTCCGCTGCCGACCGAGCTGGATCGGCGCGCCATCCTGGCTGTGCATCTGCGGGGTAAGCCGGGGGCTGAGGCGGTGGATGTCGAACAGCTCGCGATCAGTACCGATGGCACCAGTGGTGCTGAGCTGGCAGCGCTCTGCAATCGCGCGGCGCTGCGGGCGATTCGCCGGGCCGTTGCGCAGGGCGGTGGTGATCCGCTGGCGGTGGCGGCGGTGCAGCTGGAGCTGGACGATATCAACAGCGCGCTGCAGGAGCTGATGGGCCCGGATATCTGCTGATGGCTGTTGACGCTGTCACTGAGCTGAAGGATGGCGAGGCGCTGTATCTCTATGCCGTGGTGCGCAGCGCCGAGCCGATGCGGTTGGATGTGCCGGGCATTGATGCCGCACGACCGCTGATGGCGCTGCACCATGCCGGCTTGACGGCGATTGTGAGTGCGGTGTTGCTGACAGCGTTTCGTGGGCCGCAGGGCGAGCAGAATCTTGCCGATCTGGGCTGGCTGGGGCCGCGCGCCTTGGCGCATGAGGCGGTGATCGAGCGGTTGATGGCACAGTGCACCGTCTTTCCGCTGCCGCTCGGTACCCTGTTTTCATCGAGACAGGCGTTACGCGAGGCCTTGGATGCTCGGCGCGAGCAGATTGAGTCGGCCTTGGAGCGGCTGCGGGGCTGTCGCGAGTGGGCGGTCCAGGGGCACTTGGATCGGGAGGCAGCACTGGATGCGCGCATGGATGAGGCGATCGCGAGTGGGCGTTATGTGCCGGCGGTGTCATTGGGGCGGCAGCATCTGGAGAAGCAGCGCCTGCGGCGTGAGCTGGCGCGCGATCTCGATGCCTGGCTGTTGATGCGCACCGCGCCCCTGGCCGAGACCTTGCGTCGGCAGTGTGCGGGTTTTTGCGAGCGGCAGCTGCAGGCCGATCAGGGATGGGTCTTCAATTGGGCGGTGCTGGTGAGGCAGCAAGAGACGGCGCACTTTCACCAGATCCTCGACGAGGCGCGAGCTGTGCAGGCGGTTCGGGGCTTGCGCTTGGCCTGTAAGGGGCCTTTCGCGCCCTATAGTTTCTGTGGAAAGGCGCCCTGAGTCGGTCATGGGGCTCATGCTCTATTGCATTGGCGCTGATCGCGGCTCGATGCCGCCGCGGGGGTTGGTCGCGGATGAGACGGATGAGACGGATGAGGCGAATAGCGCGATTGATGCCGCGACCGATGCAGCGACCGATGCACTGGATACCCCCTTGCAGGCGGTCTCGGCGCATGGCTTGACGGCCTGGGTCGGCGAGAACGCAGAGGCTTCACAAAATGCGCAAGATGCGCAAGCGGCACTCGCCTTTGGCCGTGCGATCGAGGCCTTGCATCGGACGATGACCGTGATCCCGTTGCGTTATGGCTGCGTGTTTGCTGATACCGCAGCTGTAGAGGCGCACCTAGGCGAACAGCAGCATCGTTATCGGGCGCTGCTCGAGGAGCTCGAGGACTGCGTCGAGCTGAGTCTGCGGATTCCTGTGGTGGCTGCGGAGACTGGCTTGGGCTCAGGCTTGAGCTCAGGTTTGGGCTCAGGTTTGGGTGCAGCAGGCTTGGCTGTAGGCTTGGAAATGGACTTGGAGCCGGTCACGGACTCAGCGCCGTCGGGCGCTGAGCTGCGCCGTGGACGCTCCTATCTGCTCGGGCGCAAGCAGAGGCTTGCCGCGGAGCAGGCGGCAGTGCGCGCGGCCGAGGCGCTCGATCAGCCGCTGACTGGACTGGTGCGGCGGCGCGACATCGAGTCGGGCTGGTTTGCGGGGCAGGCGATGGTCTCGGCACATTATCTGGTGCCGCGGGAACAGTTGGAGCAGGTGGATGCAGTGCTGCATGAGGCCGCGCTGAGCCGCGCTGCAGAGACCGCCTCCGCGCCCTGGCTGTTGAGCGGGCCTTGGCCCCCTTTTCATTTTGCTGCGCTCGCGGAGCTCCCGCCTGCAGATTCAGCGGATCATCATGTCTGACCCCAGCGATCACGACAACCTACCCCTTGGCTATCAACAACTGCTCGATGGGATTCCCTCGACCGTCTTGTTGGTCAGTGAATCCTTGCGCATTTGCGCCGTCAATCAGCATTTTTTGGAGAAGAGCCGTCGTCGTGAGCGCGATACCCTCGGGCGCCGGATTACCGAGGTCTTTCCGCGTGTCATCCTAGAGCGCACCGACCTGCAGGCCAACATCGAGCAGGTCTTCCGCAGCGGCCAGCCGATGCGCGGGGAGCAGATGAGCTATCGTGCGCCGGGCATTTCCAGGCGGGTCTATTTCTACTCGATCGTGCCCTTGTCTTGTGAGAACGGATCGAAGCGGGTGATGCTGTTCGTGGAGGATGTCAGCGAGCGGGCTCGCCTATCGGAAGAGGTGCGCCGGGTCGAGCGACGTCTGGCGTCGGTGGTCGAAAGCGCCAGTGATATCGTGCTGTCGACCGATAACGAGGGCCGCATCCGAACCTGGAATCCGGCGGCTGAGACCCTGTCAGGATTATCGGCTGCTGATGTGTCCGGTCGCTGGTTTGCGCAGCTCTGCGCCGAAGAAGACATCGATGAGGCCTCAAGAGTGCTGGCGCAGATCAAGGCCGGCAGCCAGTCGCAGACGGCGGAATGGCGATTGCCGACCGGCTCGGGACAGTCGCTGTTGGTGTCTTGGGTGTTCTCGGCGATGCGCGATGACTATGGCGAGATGATCGGCATGGTGGCGGTAGGGCGTGATCTCACCGAGCGGCGAGAGCTGGAGATGCATCTGCGCCAATCGCAAAAGCTGGCGGCGCTTGGGGTGATGGCCGGTGGCATCGCGCACGAGATCCGCAATCCCTTGTCAACCTGCTACTCCGCCGTGCAGTTTCTGGATGATCCGGATCTGGATGCGGATCTGCGCCGTGAATGCATCGATAAGATCAAGGCCAGTGTCGAGAAGGCCTCGGGCATCATTGAGAATCTGCTGCGCTTTGCGCGGCCTTCGGCCGATGACGAGATGCAGGAAACCGATTTATGTGCTGTGCTGAAGGATACGACCGAATTAGTGGCCAATCAGGTCAAGGTCCAGCAGATCAGTTTGACATTGAGCCTCGAGGTTCCTCATCTGCAGCTGCGGGCGATCCCGAATCTGCTGCAGCAGGTGTTCTTGAATCTGCTCTTGAATGCCATTAACGCCATGCCGGATGGCGGCGAGCTACGGGTTGAGCTGCGTCAGGTGCAGAACCTGGCGCTTGTTGATGTGACTGACACCGGTGTCGGCATTCCGAGCAGCGAGCTACAGAAGATCTTCGACCCTTTCCATACCAGTCGACAGACGCCAAACGGCACCGGACTCGGGCTGTCGATCTGCTATTCCATCATCCAGCGCCATCTTGGCTCGATCAGTGTGACCAGTCGAGTGGGTGAGGGAAGTACCTTCCGTGTTCAGCTGCCGATCCTGTGATAAGGGTCACAGCGGCTTGAGCAATGCGCGAGGTCAGCGTCCTACTGGTCGATGACGAGCCCAATATTTGCTGGGCCATCAAGGCGCTCTTACGTCCTCCGCGTTATCGGCTATTGAGTCTGAACAGCGGCTCGGAGGCCCTGTCGCGACTTCAGCACGAGTCCTTCGAGCGCATCATTGTGGATGCCAAGCTCCAGGATATGAATGGGCTGGACTTGGCACGGCGCATTCGCCTGCTCAATCCTGAGGCCTGGATTGTACTGATCTCGGCCTTCTATTACAGCGATGATCAGACCGTGACCGCGGCCTTGAGCGAGGGCAGCATTCAGCGCTTCGTGGCCAAGCCTTTCTCGCATCAAGCACTGCTGGACGCCCTCGATCCTGAGCCGCCAGTGGCAGAGGGGTCTGACGACCCACTTGCTAGCCGTTAATAATTCTCAATCACTATGGCTTGGTTACCATACCTATGGAATCTGTTCCATGGTTTATCGATCAGAATATTAGCCAAGACGATTTTTCTGGACAAGCCAAGCTGATCTTTTGGCAATATAAATCAATAGCTTGGACTTTTTTTCTTCCTGTCGTCGATCTTGGCCCATGAGTTGCAACCTTATCACTGACAGCGCAACCGCACTGTCTCTGAAGTTAAATGCGCTTTGCCGCATAGGAGTAGATACATGGCTAACATCGCAAAATCCACTGACTCCTCAAGTCTGGCCGAAGTTGTTGATCGCATCCTCGACAAAGGCATCGTGGTTGATGCGTGGGTTAAGGTCTCGCTGGTTGGTATCGAGCTGCTCTCGGTTGAGGCCCGCGTGGTCGTGGCTTCGGTTGAGACCTACCTGAAGTATGCTGAGGCCATTGGCCTGACCGCCAGCGCTGCAGCGCCCGCCTGAATGACATGAAGTCATGGCAGCCTCGGGGTTAACTGATCACTTTGATGAGTCCTCGAGGAGGTTCCGCCTGTTGGCTTGCCAACAGGCGGGACTTGTTGGTCTTAGATTGGCCTGAGGAGATAGGTTAGAGGAGACAGATGATGGGCAAGATTTTAGATGATATGACGCATTTGCGCGGCGATATCGATCGCGCGCGCGAGGTCCGCGCGCAGGCTCAACAGGGGCGCTCCGAGCAGCTTGCGGATCGTGCATCAATGGTTGAGCGCATGCTCACCGGCTTTGCCGCGACGCGAGCCAACCAGGGTGCGGCTGACCGAGCCTCGCGTCAGCAGTTTCTCGCCGGCTTGGAGCAAGATATCAACGCTTTGAACCAAGGTGTGCGCGACAGGATGCAAACCCTGCATCAAACCAGGGTCGAGCAGGCGGCGGCTGCGGCCGGTGAGCGTCGCGCGCAGGTCGAGGCGATCGCTGACGACATCCGCGGGACGCTTGGCGACTTCAAACAGAAGATGAGCGCGTTTCGCTCCGATTACCTGGCGTCTGTCAATGAGGATGCCTTTGCGCGTGCTGGATTCGTCGCCAATACCGGGCGTCAGGTTGCTGAACTGGTTGGTGGCTTCAGGCGGGAGCGCAGCGAACAGGCTGCGACGGATGCTCAGGCGCGAATCGCTTTCATCAAGGAACTGGGCAGCCAGGTCGCTGAGATCCAGAGCTCGGTGGCTAAGGATCTGGATGGGGTGAGGCAATTGTTCGGCAGTGGCAACTTTAGTGATCCGATTGGCCGGCGACCAGCGGCTCCTAGCAAGCCAAGCAAGCCCACAGCGATGCATGCACAGGCTCAGCCTCAGCCTGCTGCGAAAGAGAGCAAGCCTTCGGCAGCTGAGCGCGACACGAAGAAGCCAAACGCTCAGCAAGCAGCAAAGGCGAAGGAGCCGAAAACGGGCGACTAAGAAAGGGATCAATGCCTGAGCGCTGGTTGCGACCTGAGCGGGTCGCCAAGATCAGCGCTCGGTCTTGTTCCGACCCGATTGAGTTAGCTGCTTTAATGATGTCGCGATGTGCGCAGAGCCTGGAATTGAATTATGACGCTGGAAAGTCTTCGACCCGATGTTGGTCTTAATGATGAAGACCTCGTTGTCCCTGAAGCAAGCGAGAGCTTTGTCTCCACGCCCTATGTAGAAGAGGTGACAAATCGGGCGCTGGTCTATCTGCGGGCCGGTTATCCGGTGCATCTTGCTGGCCCTTCCGGGACTGGCAAGACCACCATGGCCTTCCATCTGGCCGCGCTCTGGGGCCGGCCGGTGACGCTGATTCATGGCAATGATGAGTTTAGCGTCTCTGACCTCATCGGCACCAATGATGCCGGCTATCGGCGCAGTAAGGTGGTTGATAATTACATCCACTCGGTGGTACGCACCGAGGAAGAGATGCGGCAGATGTGGGTTGATAATCGGTTGACGACGGCCTGTCGCAATGGCGATACGCTGATCTACGATGAATTCAACCGCTCACGGCCAGAGGCGAACAATGTGCTGCTCTCGGTGATGTCGGAGGGGATCTTGAACCTGCCGGGATTACGCACAGCGGGTGAAGGCTATCTCGATGTCGGCGGCGATTTTCGCGCCATCTTTACCTCTAATCCAGAGGAATACGCTGGCACGCACAAGACCCAGGATGCGCTTGCAGATCGGATGATCACGATCCGTCTGAATCCGCCGGATCGTGATACCGAGATCGAGATCGTCAAGGCGAAGGCAGGCATTGATGAGCTTGAGGCTGGTCATATTGTCGACATCATTCGCGAACTGCGGGGCAGTGGCGAGAATAAGACGCGACCGACCCTGCGCGCGGGTATTGCGATTGGCAAGATCCTTGGCATGGTTGATGGCCGCGCTCGCTTTGGTGATCGCTTCTTTCATGGTGTCTGCTATGACGTGGTCAGCACCGAAAGCGCGAAGGTCCTGCATGATGGGCAGTCGATCTTCCATCAACTGGTCGACAGCGTGATCAAACAGGTCTGCCCGCCGGTTGGCGCGCAGCCAGGGGATGAGGGTACTCGCGCTCAAGTCCAAGCAAAGGTGAAGGCTGTCAACGCTTCTTTTGCGACAAAATTGAATACGTTTAGGAGTTGATGATGGCGATCAAGACAACGCGCCCGCCGCGCACGTTGGGTGATATCAAGACGGTTGCTGGGCGGAGCTCGAACAAGAATCAACGCCGCTATGCCAGCTATTTTCAATTGGGTGCGCTGGAGCTCGAGCGGTATCGCCGAGGGCTTGAGCGAGACGCGGCTCAAGGCCGGATCGATGGCATTAATCAGCGCCTGGGTGAGATCGAGGGCGAAATGCAGGGCCTGCTGGTCGAGGCGGGAGCGGAGGGCGTGCAAAGGCCAACCAAACAGGGTGAGCGGGCGCGCGTAGGCAGTCGCTCGGAGACCCGTAGTACAGTCACCTCGAATGAGCCAACAGGCCAGCCTCGTGGGCTGCGAATTCGCTATTGAGATGCAAGATCGAACCGCTATTGGACAATCCGTAGGATCATCATGGCTCGTAATGTGAAATCGCAGGGCGGAAAGTTTATCTATGCACTGGTTGATGTTGGTGAAGAGAGCCCCGCCTATCGTGTGACCGGGCTGAATAAGGAACGGGTCTACGGCATCAATGTGGGTAACATTGGTGCCGTCGTCAGTGATATCCAAAGCGGACGTGTGCGTCCGGAACGACGCCATCTGATGGCGCATCGGGCCGTACTGGCTCATCTTTTGGAACTCGGTAGCGTGTTGCCAATGCGTTTCGGCACCATCGCTTCGAGTTCACCTGCGGTCCAAGCGCTCCTGAGCAGCAATCGCGTGGCGATCGAGGAGCAGTTACAGCGGGTGCGGCAGCGCGTCGAAATGGGGCTCCGCGTCTCTTGGGACGTCGGTAACATCTATGAGTATTTCGTCAGCATGCATCCAATCCTCCGCGAGATGCGCGATTACGTGATGCAAGAAGAGCATAACCGACGCGAAGAGAAGATCGAGCTAGGGCGGATGTTCGACCGCTTGGTTCAGGAAGAGCGCGAGCGGCATACTGCAGCGGTCATCGAGGTGTTACGCGGCTATTGTGAAGAAGTGGTCGCGAATCCCACAAAGCATGAAAAAGAGGTGATGAATCTGGCTTGTCTTGTCGACAAAGCCGGACAGGCCGAGTTCGAGAAAGGTGTCTTTCAGGCGTCTAAGCGGTTCAATAACGACTTTCTGTTCGATTACAACGGTCCTTGGGCTCCCCACAATTTCGTCGGTCTCGATCTGCAGACACCCTCTCAGTCAGCGAATCGAGCGGCGGTCGGCTAGGCAGTCGCTGCGTGACAGCCCGGCCAGTCACAGGATGAGGCCGGTGATGTGCTTCTAATCGATGACCTCCTCCTCAGCCCCTATCGCGGTCTGCTCTGGGTGTTTAAGGAGATCCATAACGCTGCGCTCGAAGAGGTGGAGGGCGAGGCGGCCCGAATTCGCAACGAGCTTACTGACCTTTATATGATGCTCGAGACCGAGCAGATCGATGAGGAGGAGTTCGACCGCCGCGAGGGACCGCTGCTTGACCGGCTCGATGAGCTCGAGGCGGATGAAGCGCCAGATGAGGACTATGCGGATGAGGACGATGCGGAAGATGAAGATCTGGATGATACGGATGCGGATGCGGTTAATGAGGTTTCGGAGGCGAATGATGAGGATTCGGAGGATAACGAGGCCGACAGCGAGGATGGCGAGGATGACTGGGAAGGCCGCGAATGACTGTGACGACACAACCTGAATTCTTGCATAACCCCGCATTGGCGCTGCTCTATTTCGGCGGCAAAGGTGGGGTGGGTAAGACCAGCTGCGCCTGTGCCGCAGCCTTACAGATCGCCGAGCAGCGGCCCACGGAGTCAATGCTGCTGCTGTCGACCGACCCTGCCCATTCGCTCAATGATGCGCTGGCTGGAATGTCGCTTCCGGCCAATCTCGAGGCCCTTGAGCTGGATGCTGTTGCCTCGCTCGCGCGCTTCAAGCAACAGCATCGCGCCAAGCTGGAAGAGATCTCGAGCCGTGGCACGCTGTTCGACGAGGAGGACATTCATGCGCTGATGGAAATGGCGCTGCCGGGCATGGATGAGCTAGCGGCCTATCTGGAGATGGCCGATTGGATCGAGCAGCAGCGTTACGATTGCATCATCGTCGATACGGCACCGACCGGACATACCCTGCGCCTGCTGGAGATGCCGGAGCTGATCAGTCGCTGGATCAGGGCATTGGATGCGCTGTTGGCAAAACATCGTTATCTGCGTCGGCGCTTCAAGCAGGATCAGAGCCAAGATCATCTTGATCGCTTCCTGCTCGCGCTTGATGGCAGCCGTCGTGCTATGGCGGCGCTGATCGAGGATGGCAGGCGCTGTCGCTTTATCCCGGTGATGCTCGCCGAGTCGATGAGTGTGGAGGAGACCGCGGATCTGCTGCGGCTGCTCGATGCGCAGGGTATCGGAACCCAAGAGCTGGTAGTCAATCGGCTGCTGCCGGAAACCGATTGTGCGCTCTGTCGGCTGGAACGGCGTCGTCAATTGCGCGCGCTAGCGGCCTTCGATCAGCTTGGCCGCGAGGTCAGGCTCTGGGCGCTACCGCTGCTTGCTGATGAGCCCCGCGGGCAAGCCCTGACGGGGCTCTGGTCGCAGGTGCAACTGCTGGCGCAGGGCGAGCGAACCGATGCTGCGCGCGCAGCCGAGGCGCTAGCGACCGAGACCGAGCTGCCGACGCAAGTGGTCGCGCCAGCGCCGTTGCCGCCGGCAAGCCTGCGCCTGCTGATGCTGACGGGCAAGGGCGGCGTGGGTAAGACCACCCTCGCCAGCGCGACGGCGTTGCGGCTGCTGGCGGAGCAGCCCGAGCAGCGCATCCTGTTGTTTTCGACCGATCCGGCGCATTCGCTAGCAGACTGTCTTGGGCAAGCGCTGGGTCCGGAGCCGGTCTCGGTCTGTGCCGGTCTCGATGCCCAGGAGCTCTCGGCGGAGCAGGCCTTTTTGTCGCTGCGACAGCGGTATCAAGATGAGCTGCGCGGCTTCCTTGCCGACACATTGAACAATTTGGACATCACCTTTGATCGCGAGGCGATGGAGCATCTACTGGACCTGGCGCCACCGGGACTCGATGAGCTGATGGCCCTGACCCGAGTGATGGACCACCTTGATGGCGGTCACTACGATCTTGTGGTCCTCGACACCGCGCCCAGCGGCCATACGCTGCGTCTGCTTGAGCTGCCGGAGTTGATCCATGACTGGCTGAAACTGTTTTTCCAGCTGCTGCTGAAGTATCGCCAGGTGTTGCGCGTGCCCGCGCTGTCACAGGATCTGGTGGAGCTAGCGAAGGCGGTCAAGCGGCTGCGCGCACTGCTGGCCGACCCGCAACAGGCGGCCTGTTATCTGGTCACCGTGCCGACGGCGCTTGGGCTGGCCGAGACCGAAGATCTGATCATGGGCTTCAAGCGCCTGCAGATCCAGGTCGCGGCACTGTTTGTCAACCAGCTCACGCCGGCCGCCGGCGACTGCTCCCTCTGCGCTGCGTTGCAGGCACGGGAGGCGCGCGAGCTGGCGCATGCGCGGCGACGCTTTCCAGACTTGCAGCAAACGCTGGTCTATCGGCAGGCGGAGCCAGTGGGGCTTGAGGCGCTTAAGCGTCTGGGTGATGCCCTCTATCGCCCAACGCGGGGGCCGGCATGAGCACGCCGAGCGACGAGGGTCGAGCCGCCGAGCCTGGCGTGAGCGGCGCAAGCATCGGCATCGCTGCTGGCACCACGAGCGGTGGCAGTCAGGGGCTGGGTCAAGATCAAGATCTCGTTAATGGCACTGGCGGGGCGAGGACGCCCGGAGCCGATCAGCAGCACATCTCGCTGTGCGAGGCGCTGGATCGCATCCTCAACAAGGGCGCTGTGGTGGTGGCTGATCTGACCATCTCGGTTGCCGATATTGATCTCATTTACATCAATCTGCAGGCGTTGATCACCTCGGTCGAGACCGGGCGGCGGTTGCAGCAAGAGGCGGCTCATGAACGACAAACAGCCGACGGCGGCAAATCCTAAACAACCTCAGGGGGTGCTGCCGGATGCGCTGGACAGGTCGCTGCAGGCGTCTACCCGATTCTCAGGGACCGGCTCAGTAGGCGGTCGCAAGCGCCTGGAGATCGATGGCGAGCGCGTGCGTGATGGCTTGGCGCAATTGGTGCTGACGCTGATCAAGCTGCTGCACGAGCTTCTGGAGCGACAAGCGATTGCACGGATGGACTCCGGTTCGCTCGATGACGAGGAGATTGAGCGTCTTGGGCTCACGCTGATGCGTCAGGCCGAGGAGCTTGCACGCGTGCGCGAGGCCTTTGGCCTACGCGACGAGGACTTGAACATCGATCTCGGCCCGCTGGGCCGACTGCTCTAAGGAAACATCATGGCCACCAATCAACGCAATCTGACCCATTCGACCGACAGCACCACAGTCGCCGACCTGCTCGAGCGCTTGCTGGATAAGGGGGTTGTGATTGCGGGCGATATCCGCGTCAAACTGGTCGAGGTGGAACTGCTGACGATCGAGGTCCGACTGTTGATCTGCTCCGTCGATCGCGCCGTCGAGATGGGCGTCGACTGGTGGCGTGGCAACCCGACCTTCGACACCAAGGCGCGCGATCCGCAACTGAACACCCCCGGGCTTGAAGAACGGCTCGCCCGGCTAGAGGCAAAGCTCGAGCCCCCGCCGTCGACAGAGTGAAGCTGCCCGAGATCCGAAGAAGCCGTGTATCGGAGCTTGAGGAACTCGTCAGCACGACAGCCGAGATGGCCGTCACCTTGAATGCCAGTTTCAGCGCGCTCGACGAGAATGAATGCCGCCTGTCCGACATCATCCGCGGCACCAAGGTGGGGACCTGGGAGTGGCGCATCGATACCGGCGAAACCCACTTCAACGAGCGCTGGGCCGAGATCCTTGGCTACTCGCTCAAGGAACTGTCCCCGGTCAGCATCGAAACCTGGCTGTCGCTGGCGCATCCGGACGACTTGACGGAGTCGCAAGCGCTGCTGGAACGGCATTTTCGTGGTGAAAGCGACCTGTACGAGTGTGAGGCCCGGATGCGCCACAAGGACGGTCACTGGGTCTGGGTCCTCGACATTGGGAAGGTGGCGCGCTGGAGTAAAGACGGTCAGCCGTTGAGCATGTCCGGCATCCATCTGGACATCACGCAGCGCAAGCAAGCTGAGATCGCGGTTGCCCAGTACCGGCGCCAGTTGGAAACCTTGATCGGTAATCTTCCGGGCATCGCCTTTCGCTGCCGTAATGATGACGACTGGACCATGGAGTTCATGAGTGAGCAGACGCAGGCCCTCACAGGCTATGCCCCGGCCGAGCTGATCGGCAATCGGCAGACATCCTTTGCCGCGTTGATCGAGCCCGATGATCGGGAGCGGGTTTGGTCGCAAGTGCAGCAGGCGCTGGCGGCCCGGCAGGCCCATGACATCGAGTATCGAATCCGCGATCGTGAACAGCAAGTCCACTGGGTCATGGAGCGCGGTATCGGGATCTGGGCCGCGGATGGCTCGCTCGAGGCCCTGGAGGGCTTCATCACCGACATGACCGAGCGTTATCAGGCTCAGGCACGTCTCACCCGCAGCGAGGCCCGGCTCAGCGCCCTTATCGACAATGCCCCCATCGGCATCGCCTTAGTCGGCGCCGATCGCCGCGCTGTCCTGGTGAACCGCGCCCTGACAGAGTTCCTGGGCCGCAGTGCGGCAGAACTGGCCGACCTGCGCTTTGAGGAATTCACCCACCCCGAGGATCGGGAAAAGGACGTACAGCTGTTCGGAGAGCTGATGCGTGGTGAGCGAACGTTCTACGCCCTGTCCAAACGCTACCTGCGACCGGACGGCTCCGAAGTGCGAGGAAGCCTGCGCGTCACCCTGGTGCCCGCTGCCGAGGGCGAGCCCTTTCTGCCGCTGGCCATGGTCGAGGACATTCGCGAGCAGCAGCGTGCTGAGGAAGAGCGCATTGCGCGCGAGAGCGCCGAATCAGCCAACCGCGCCAAGTCGGAATTCCTGGCCAACATGAGCCACGAGGTCCGCACGTCGATGAACGCCATCCTTGGCATGACGCACCTGGCGCTGCAGACCGCGCTCGATACCAAGCAGCGCAACTACATCGAGAAGGCGTATCGCTCGGCCGAGGCGCTGCTCGGCATCCTCAACGATATCCTGGATTTCTCCAAGATCGAGGCCGGTAGGCTGACCCTTGAGCAGGTCGAGCTCAGTCTCGACGAGGTGTTTGGCAACCTGGCGACGGTGATTGGTTTCAAGGCCGAGCACAAGGGGCTGGAGCTGATCTTTGACCTACCGCCCGAGCTGCCGAGCGCCCTGGTCGGCGACCCGCTGCGTCTGAGCCAGATCCTGACCAATCTCGCCAACAACGCGGTCAAGTTCACCGAGCAGGGCGAGATCATCATTGGTGCCGAGGTGCTCGCGCAGGACGCCGAGACCTGCCGCCTGCACTTTATCGTGCGCGACACCGGCATCGGACTCAGTGCCGAGCAGCAGGCCAAGCTGTATCAGCCCTTCAGCCAGGCCGACACCTCGACCACACGCCGCTACGGCGGCACCGGCCTGGGGCTGACCATCTCCAAGGACCTTTGCGAGCTGATGGGCGGAGCGATTTGGGTCGAGAGCAGGCTCGGGGTTGGCAGCAGCTTCCATTTCACCGCCCAGCTTGGCAAACAGCAGGGCATCCCCCGGCAGGCGCCCATCGCGCTGCACGAACTCGCCGCCCTGCGGGTATTGGTCGTGGACGACAACGCCAGCGCCCGTGAGACCCTCAGCGCCATGCTCACCAGCCTAGGGTTGCACGTGGAGAGCGTCGCCAGCGGTGATGAGGCATTACAGAGGCTGCGTGAGACCACCGACCTGCATGACCTGATGCTATTGGATTGGAAGATGCCGGGGCTCGATGGCTTGGCCACGGCGCGGGCGATCCTGGCGCGCACCGACAGCACCCCGCCACCGGCCCTGCTCATGGTCACTGCTTACGGTCGCGAGGAGGCTATGGCCGCTGCCGAGGACCTCGACATCCGTGGGTTCCTGACCAAGCCCGCCACCCCCTCGGAACTGCTCGATGCGATCTCGCATGCGCTCGGTCGCCCGCTAACGCCGGCGCCGCGTCCGCGCAAGCGTCACGACCGCGGCGCGTCGGCCGCGGATATCGCCCGGCTGCAGGGGGCCAAGGTGCTGCTGGTGGAGGACAACGCGATCAACCAAGAGCTGGCGCTCGAGCTATTGACCAGCAACGGGCTCCGGGTGGAGGTCGTCAACGATGGGCAAGAGGCCCTGGCGCGGCTCGAGCAGGAGTCCTTCGACGGGGTGCTCATGGACTGCCAGATGCCGGTCATGGACGGCTACGAAGCCACCCGCCGGCTGCGCCAGGACCCGCGCTTTGCGGAGCTGCCCGTGATCGCCATGACCGCCAATGCCTTGGCCGGCGATCGCGAGAAGGTGCTTGCCGCCGGCATGAACGATTATGTCGCCAAGCCGGTCAACGTCAGCGTCCTGTTCCAGACCCTGGCGCACTGGGTGCGCCCAGGTCTGCCGGACCCGGGGGCTTCCGCCCAGAGTAGCGGGCCTGAATCCGTGCCAGAGGCCGGGTCCGGGTCCTTGGCCACGGCTGCGCCCGCACCAGCCGTGCCCGGCCCCTCGGAGGCTGAAGCGCCGGCACTGCTGGCGCTAGATGGCTTCGACACCGCCGCCGGGCTGGAGCGCGTACAGGGCAATCGCGCGCTGTATCTAAAGCTGCTGCACAAGGTCGCACAGACCCATGGTGAGGATCTCACAGGGATCGACGCTGCCGTGGCCGGTGGCAACTGGGAGCAGGCCCAGTGCCTGATCCACCGGCTCAAAGGCGTCGCCGGCAACCTCGGCGCTGAGGCGCTGCAACGGGCCTGCACACGCCTGGAAGCCAGCGCCAAGCAGCGAACTGCCGACCCCGATGCGCAGGCCGCCGTAGAGCGCGAGCTCGCCCGCGTGCTCGCCGCAATCGCAACCCTGCCCGCCGCAATGCCCACACCGCGCGCAGCCTCGCCGGCAACGCCAGCATCACCGGCCAATGCGATGGAGTCGCCGCAACCCGAGCAGGTGCTCGCCGAGCTGGCGGTCTTGATCGAGGATTCAAGCTTCGCGGCCGGCTCGCGTCTGGAGGCCGAACGCTTGCTGCTCGAGCGCGCCGGCTTGCGCCACGAGGCTCAACAGCTGCAAGCTGCCCTAGAGGACTTCGACTTCGAGACGGCGCAGACACTGCTCGAAGAGATCAGGACCGCTGAGGCGGCGGATCAGCCATGAGCTCACCACCGGCGCGCCGCGGGCACAATGAGAGCCACGTCACAGCAGATGAGACCTATTTTCAGCGATGGAGGCAATCAGTCGAGGCCATGGTTAGGCTTTCGAGCGCTGCCTCTTGGTAGGCGAGGTCGACCTCTTCGACATGAGCCCAAACGCAGGAGCTTGATTGTGACCACAATGCCTAGTGTCCTTGAGCCGACCCGGCACAGTATCCTGATCGTCGATGATGCGCCCGAGAATCTCACCGTACTCGGAGAGCTCCTGCAGCCGCTCTACCACGTGCGGGTCGGCACTTCCGGCGAGCGCGCCTTGCGGATGGTCGAAAGGCCACCCTTGCCGGATCTCATCCTGCTCGACGTCATGATGCCGGGCATGGACGGCTACGAGGTGATGCGGCGCCTGCATGCCGATGAAGACCTGCGCAAGATTCCGGTGATCTTCATCACTGCAACGAACAGCAGCGAGAATGAGGAGATTGGCCTCTCGCTTGGCGCGGTGGATTACATTACCAAACCCATCAATCCGGTCATCCTGCGGGCACGCGTCAAGGCCCATCTGGAGTTCAAAGAGGCTCGCGACCGCCTCGCGAATGAAAACGAATGGCTGGAGGCCGAGGTCGCTCGCCGGATGCGCGACAACCTCCTGATTCAGGAGCTCAGCATCCGCGCCCTGGCTAACCTGGCCGAGGCCCGCGATAACGAGACCGGGCTGCACATCATGCGCACCCAAGCCTATGTCGAGGTGCTGGCCCGGCACCTGGCCGAGCATCCCAAGTTCGCCCCGGCGCTCGCCGGGCAGCGGCTCGAGCACATCATCAAAGCGGCCCCGCTGCACGACATCGGCAAGGTCGGCATCCCCGACGCGATCCTGTTCAAGCGCGGCCGCCTCGATGCGCACGAATACGAGATCATGAAGACCCACGCGCGGATCGGCGCCGAGGCCATCGAACACGCCATACGGTCCAGTGCCGCAGGAGCGGATCCCGAGGCGGCAGACAAGGTGCCGGATGCCTTCGCCTTCCTCGAGGTCGCGGCCGAGATCGCCGACAGCCATCACGAGAAATGGGATTGCTCCGGCTATCCCAACGGGCTGGCTGGTGAGGCGATCCCGGTCTCGGGCCGCCAGATGGCGCTGGCCGATGTGTTCGACGCCCTGCTCAACAAGCGCGTCTACAAGCCTCCGCTGACGCTGGACGAGACGACGCAGATCATCCTCGAGGACCGCGGTCGCCACTTCGATCCGGACGTCGTTGATGCCTTCCTGGCCTGCCACGAGCGGTTCGCTGAGATCGCCGCATCCCATCCCGACCCCGTGGCCGCCTGAAGGTCCCAGCGGCACCAGGAATGCGGTCGGATCAGGCAGCACTTTCTCCCGCGAGGCCTTTGGCCTACGCGACGAGGATTTGAATCTCGACCTCGGCCCGCTGGGCCGACTGCTCTAAGGAGGCATCATGGCCACCAATCAACGCAATCTGACCCATTCGACCGACAGCACGACAGTCGCCGACCTGCTCGAGCGCTTGCTGGATAAGGGGGTTGTGATTGCGGGCGATATCCGCGTCAAACTGGTCGAGGTGGAACTGCTGACGATCGAGGTCCGGCTGTTGATCTGCTCGGTCGATCGCGCTGTCGAGATGGGCGTCGACTGGTGGCGTGGCAACCCGACCTTCGACACCAAGGCGCGTGACCCACAGCTAAACACCCCAGGGCTAGAAGAACGGCTGGCTCGGCTGGAGGAAAAGCTCGAGATGCCAGCGTCGTCCGACCCGGAATCTCGATAGGGAATCTGATTCCCTGTTGCATCGGCACAGGATCTTGGTTGATAAGCTACAGCCTCCGACTACACTTCGACGTCACTACAACGTGACAACATTGGGGGCCTGATGGCTGCATGATACCCTTGATCGGCGCCGAGCCATTGTTCAATGAGCGGTTATCGCAGCAGTGAGGCCGCAAGATAAGACTCGATTTGGCGCCGACGCGGGTTGGTAGGCATCAGGCATAAGCGGGCTGAAAGCTGGCTTGATGCCCCTGGCCCTCGGTTGCTGGGCGGTCTTGATCCCAGTAGGGCGAGAGCTTGCGCAGTTGGGCGACGACCGGTGGCACGGCTTCGATGACGCGCTCGATCTCCTCAGCCGTGGTGTAGCGCGAGAGCGAGAAGCGGGTGGTGCCATGGGCAGCGGTGAAGGGGATGCCCATCGCGCGCATCACGTGGCTTGGCTCGAGCGAGCCCGAGGTGCAGGCGGAGCCACTGGAGGCGGCGATGCCGAGCTTGTTGAGCAGCAACAGGATGGCCTCGCCCTCGATGAACTCGAAGGCGATATTGCTGGTGTTTGGCAGTCGATTGCTGGGGTCACCCGTGACGAAGCTGTTTGGGACCACATCAAGAATGCCTTGCTCAAGCCGATCGCGCAGCGCGGCGACCTGGGTGCGCTCGGTCTCGAGATGGGCTTGGGCCAGCTCACAGGCTTTGCCCAGCGCGACGATCGAGGCGCTGTTCTCGGTGCCAGCGCGTCGACCGCGCTCTTGGTGACCGCCGCGCAGCAGCGGGCGGAAGCGGGTGCCGCGACGCAGATAGAGCACGCCGATGCCTTTGGGCGCATGCAGCTTGTGCCCGGACAGCGAGAGCATGTCGATGGCCGTCGTCTTGAGATCGATCGGCAGCTTGCCGACGGCTTGGACTGCGTCGGTATGGAACATCACACCGGCTTCTTGGGCCATCTCGGCCATCTGCTCGACCGGAAACAGGGTGCCGGTCTCATTGTTGGCCCACATCACCGAGACGATGGCGACCTGCTCGCTGAGCAGTGATTGGTAGTGCGCGAGATCGAGACGCCCCTGTCCATCGACCTCGAGCCTGTGAACGCTATAGCCGTCCTTCTCCAGATGCTCGCAGAGGCTCAGCACTGCCGGATGTTCGACCACTGTGGTGATGATCTCGCGGCGCTCCGGCTGGGCCTTGATCGCGGACAAGATGGCAGTCGAATCGGACTCGGTGCCGCAAGAGGTGAAAACGATCTCGGAGTCGAGCTCGGCGCCAAGCAAGGCTTGCACCTGCTGGCGCGCGGTCTTGATGGCGCGCCCGACCCGATCGCCGAACTGATGCATCGAGGAGGCATTACCGAACTGCTCGCTGAAGTAGGGCAGCATGGCCTCGACCACTTCGGGTGAGACCATAGTGGTGGCGTTGTTGTCGAGATAGATACCGGTGTTGGGCTGATCGCTAGACATGCTGGTTGGGCTCATGGTGTTCATCGTCTGTATCTCGCGAAGCCGATCAATGTGTCACGCTGCTCCGCCACGGGCTCATGGTCGCGCCGAAGCTCAGGCGCGTTGAGCGAAGGCCATCGCCTGTTCTGGCAGCACGCGAACCAGCTCGCCGAGATCCTCGCAGATGCGCTCCTGAATGCCTTCCAGCGTCACCGCAGCAAGCTGGCAGCCGGAGCAGGCGCCGACCATCTTGACGAAGACGTTCTTGCCGTCGACATCAATCAGCTCGATATCACCATGGTCGCGCTGCAGATTCGGCCGAATCGACTCGATGGTCTGCTCGATGCGGCGGATGCGGGCCAGGTTGCTCAATTGGGGGCGAGCCTTTGCGCCGGACTCCGCCTTGTTCGCTGTTGCCGCAGCTGGCGATGTGGCGGCTGGCGATGCAGCGGCCAATGCGGCGCTGCCCGGAGGCGGTGCGACGCTTGCTGATATGGCTGGCGGCGCTGTTGCGACCGCTGCAACGACTGTCGCGCTCGCCGACGGCTGCTCCGCCGGTGCAGATGTTTGGTCGCGCTTCGGCATCAGCGGCATACCAATGGCAACCCGCTGGCGCTCCGGTGCTTTAGCGGGAGGAGCAGACGGCTGAAAGCTGCGCCCCTGCTCCGTGAGCACCCGCGCAAGGATCGTTTCGATGCCTTCGTGGCAGGCCGAGCAGCCGCCCCCGGCCTTGGTGTAGTTCGACACCTCTTCGACGCTGCTGAGACTGTTTGCGCGGATGGTCTCCTCGATCAGCACCTCATCGACGGCGAAGCACTTGCAGATCATGGCGCCTTCTGCATGATCGTCGCTCCAGACCTCGCCGCGGTAGTTGGCGACTGCCGATTGCAAGGCCTCGCGGCCCATCACCGAGCAGTGCATCTTCTCTGGCGGCAGGCCGTCGAGATAGTCGGCGATGTCTTGGTTGCTGACCTTTAGGGCCTGATCGAGGGTCATGCCCTTGATGATCTCGGTCAGTGCCGAGCTGGAGGCGATCGCCGAGCCGCAGCCGAAGGTCTGGAAGCCAGCATCGAGGATGGTCTCGCTCGCTGGGTCGACCTTGAGGGTCAGGCGCAGCGCATCGCCACAGGAGAGGGAGCCGACCTCGCCGATCGCATTGGAATCAGCGACGGCGCCGGCATTGCGCGGGTTGAAGAAGTGCTCTTTGACGGTGTCTGAGTAATCCCACATGGTCTGGCTCCAGGCTCGAGTTGAAGACGGCTGCTAGCGCTGAGAGAGGGCGCCGGGCGGTGCGATTGAGAATCCGCATGGATATATCGGCTAGCAAATCTCGGGCCTAGAGCGGGATGGCTATTAGTTTATTGATTATCAAAGATATTAATGATGCTCTGGCAGGCTGATGTCGGGCTTGTGACAGAGGGATTGTCGTCTGCGCAACGGTGAAAGACTCCATGGGATTACCGCAGCGGGTTAGTGGCGGGCGTCGCCATGGGTCGGATGCCGGTGCTGGTGCCTGACGACTAGGATACGAATGCCCGTTTCCAACGGCCGATAGATGACAGAATAAGGGAATCCTCGCAGCGGGAAACTGCGGCGAGATGCATTTGTTGATGCGCCTAGGCTTGGATTCTCTGCAATGAGTGTGGTCGCTTGCTCAAATGCGTCGATGAAGCGAGCGGCGACCGCTCGACCGGCCTCCTGCTGATAGAATTGCAAGGCATCTAAGAGGTCTCGCTCTGCATCAGGGTGCAGCTGATCGGTTATTTCAAACGCGCACGAAGACGCGCGATGACGTCGGGACCCGGGATCTCCTGCTGCGATCCGCCCTCGATGCTGGCGTCGCGCTGCGCGGCAAGTTGATCCCAGGCAGCATCTCTAGCCCTGTCTGAATCCAGGCTGGCAACGAGGCGATCCAGCAACCGAGTCCGCTCCTCAGTGGGGAGCTGCAGGACTGCAATCTCTAAGGCTTCAGTGGATTGAGACATCGTTGCTCCCCTTGTTTCTATCAGTGAAAGCATCTCTGTTTACCAGCGGAAATGCAACCTGGATGCTTTGGGAAGACGTCATCCGATCGCGACTTCATCCTCGTCGCTGACCTCGGCGAGGACCAGGCCGGTGGCGCTGTCGAGGTCGCGGGTGAAGCGCAGGCAGTGCTCGCTGGCGTCGATGAGGTAGAGGTTGAAGCCGTCGGATTCCCGCACCGGCTCGATGCCGGCACTGATGTCGTCATCGAGGCAGTGGGTGAAGTGATGGTCTGGGAAGGCGTCGCGCAAGGCTGCGACCGAGTCGGCGCTGAGGCCGGCGCGGTTGAGGATGGTCTCGATCTGATCGAGAAAGACTGGAGTGATCATGCTGTGTGTTGGCTCCAGGCTGCCGCCGTGCTGCCGGTGGTGCGCGAGCAAGCGTCCGTGCCAGTCTCGAGCGGGTCTTGGGGTTCCTTATGCTTCTTCAGCGGATCGCTCGAAGTGGACGCGGTCTTCGGTTGCAGTGCCCATGATCTTGGCGAGCCAGGGTGGTGTTTTCGCGGCGAGCGTGCGCGAGAGTTCGGCGATGTGCTCGCGGGCGTTGCCCATCTGCGGGCGTTTGATCGGGTGGATGTCGCGCTTGACGACCTTGGCCGCGGCCGGGCCGCCGATGGAGGCGACGTAGAGGACCTGGCAGTCGGCGATCAGTGAGGCGCGATAGCTGTTTTTATCGTCTTGTAGCTCGCCGGCGGTCGGGTCGATGTCGCGGCAGTCGATGAGCTTGTAGCTGTCGGCGGAGACCTGATAGACCAGAAAGCGCTGGCAGGAGCCGAAGTGGCCGTCGAGCAGCTCGCCGCCGTTGGAGGCGCAGGCGACGCGGATCGAGTTGGGCAGCTCGTCGTCGCTGTAGGACTCGGGCTCGGGTGCGGGCTCGATGTCGGTGCTGCCTTGGCCTTTGAGGCGGGCTAGGGCCTCTTTGAGGGAGGTGCTGTCGATGTCGGCGAGTTCGCCGTCGGCGGCCTGTTTGAGCTCTTTGACGGTGAGTTTGTCGAGATTGGCGGCGGTTGGAGGGAGGCCGACGGCGTCGGCGAGCACGCGCAGGAGCCGGGCGATGTCGGTATCTGGGAGGGCGCGGGCGGCGAGGCCGATGCGCAGCGCGATCTCGTCGGATAAGGTCGTTTGGGTCATCGGTGGCTCCTTTCTTGTCTTACCGGATTGGCTTTGGCTGGGTCTTGGCGTCTTGGCGTCTTGGCGTCTTGGCGTTGGGCTTGAGCCTTGGTGTTGAGACTGGGACCCTGTTGTCGCGCTTGGCGTTGGTGGTGGCCGAGACTGCGGGTTGGGTGCAGGCAGCGTCTGCCGGGTAGCGCCCGCCGGGGGACGCCGTGAATCCGTCCTTGGAGGCTCGAGCGCAGCATCCTTGCTGCGCACGCCCCCGGCGGGCGCCACCCGACAGACTCTGCTCGCGCTTTGGCTGTTTGCGGACGTCCGGCGACGTTTGCTGCTGGCTCACGGACAGCCTTTAGTTGCCTGCGCTTTTCGCTCGACCCTTCTTAGGCGGGGACGATGCAGTCGTCTTCCATGCAGACGTCGAGGCACTGCGGATCGGCGTCGTCGCACTCGGTACAGGTGTTCGGGTCGATCTTGTAGGTGCCTTTGAACGGGGTGATGCTGTCGGTCGGGCAGACGGATACGCAGTCGCCGCAGGCGGTGCAGAGGTCGCGGATGATTTGCAAGGCCATGGTGTACCTCCGGTTGGGGCGTTGTGATGGCGGCTATGTCGGATGTTGGTCATGCATTGCCGCGGGAACTGGATTGGGGCGTCGCTGCAGTAGCAGGTTTGCTGACTTCTGTGACTCGCTCAGCTCTCGGCGCGCTTGAAGCGCAGGGTGGTTGGGAAGCTGGGCGGTGGGCTGACTGGGTCGATGTACCAGCGCGAGCCATCGGTCAGCTCGACAGCGCCACCCCAGGCGTCGCTGGTGTCGGTCTCAACGCTGGCGATGGTCTCCTCCATGTCCTTCTTGGCGACATAGAACAGCAGTCCACCGCTGTCGTTCTTTCGGATCATCACGTTGGGCATCTTGTGCTATCTCTTTGTTTTGGCTAGTCGGCGGTGCTTGTGACTCAGTGGTGTCGATCGCCCGCATGCCGGTCGCCGGGCCACCAGGGACTGGATTCATGCCGCCCTCTGCCGTCCGGTGTTCCTGAGGCGCGAGTCGGGGTCCTGGTGCCCCCGGTCAGCGGCGTCGATCGCCCGGATGGCGATCGCCGAGCCTCCAAGGACGGATTCACGGCGTCCGCTGACCGGGGACACCAGGGCCGCGACGGGACCTTTGGCACTGAGTAGGCGTTCCATGTCGCCTGAGCTTGCAGACAGTCCCACCCCGGCCCGACAAGAGGAGGAAGCCGCTTGTCGGGCCGAAAGCCACCTTCGCGGTTACCGAACCAGGTCGTAACCGAAGTCGGTAACGCCCATCTCGTTGGTCTCGCGATCGAGCTGCTCGAGCACAGCGTTGACCAAGGTGGTCAGCATGTACATCGCGCCTTCGTAGCCGAGCGTGGTCATCCGATGCAGGTGATGACGATCGAAGATCGGGAAGCCGAGGCGGATCAGCGGGACTTCATGCTCCTTGCCCTTGTGCAGGGTGTCGCGCTGGATGAACTTGCCGTAGCTGTTGCCGATCAGGAAGTCCGGCTTGTCGGTGAAGCACAGTGAGCGCAGGTGCCAGAGGTCTTTGCTCATGTAGACGGTCGAGTTCTGACCGTAGGGCGAATCGGCCAGCATCGCATCCATCGCCTTCTTCCAACGCTTGTTGGCGTGATGGCAGAGGATGTGCTTCGGCTCGGCACCCAGCTCGAGCAGGAACTTGGTCAGGCCCATGACGAAATCGGCATCGCCGTAGAGCGCGAAGCTCTTGCCGTGCAGCCACTGATGGCTGTCGGTCATCATGTCGACCAGGCGGCCACGCTCCTTCGCCAGGGAGGCCGGGATCTCCTTGCCGGTCAGCTCCGAGACCTTCATCAGGAAGTCGTCGGTCCATTCGAGGCCCATGGGGATGTCGATCTTCGAGGCTGGCTGATGCCAGACGGTGTCGAGATACTTCTTGGTCTTCGGTAGCTGCCAGGGTTGTAGCAGCAGGGTGTCGATCGCGTTCGGGGCGTCTTTGATCTCGTCGATCGTGGTGCCGCCGTCGTACATCCGGTATTCGCCATCGGCTGGCGTGTCGAGCACGTCGGTTGGATCGCTGAGCATGCTGTAGTCAACGCCCATCTCCTGCATCATCCGGTGCATGACGCGGAAGTTGCCGAGGTAGGTCTCGAAGCCCGGCACCAGATTGATCTTGCCGTTGCTGCCAACCGCTTTGTCTTCCATGGTGTTGAGGGTGAAGTAGCGCATGGTGCCTTCGAACATGTTGTCCCAGCCGGTGGTGTGGCTGCCGACGAAGCTCGGGGTGTGCGCAAAGGGAGTCGGGAACTCTTGGGGGATGTGCCCTTCCTTCTTGGAGTTGCCGATGAAGGCGTTGAGGTCGTCACCGATGACCTCGGCCATGCAGGTGGTGGAGACCGCGATCATCTCCGGCTTGTAGAGGGCCTTGGCGTTCTCGAGCCCGTCGAACATGTTCTTCTGGCCGCCAAAGACTGCCGCGTCCTCGGTCATCGAGTCGGAGACGCAGGCGATCGGCTCCTTGAAGTGGCGGTTGAAGTAGGTGCGGAAGTAGGCGACGCAGCCTTGGGAGCCATGCACGTAGGGCAGGGTCTTCTCGAAGCCGAGCGCGCAGAGTACGGCGCCGAGTGGCTGGCAGGCCTTGGCCGGATTGATGGTCAGGGACTCACGGGCGAAGTTGAGCTCCTGGTATTCCTTGGTCGTGGTCCACTCGAAGACCTCGTCGAGCTTGGCCTGATCAACACGCTCCTCGGAGGTCTCGCGCTTGCTGGTGATGCTAGCCTGGTAGTCTTCGTCAAGGAACAGCGGGTAGCCGGGCTTGATCTTGTCGGCGGTCTGGGTCATGAGAGTGCTCCTGCCGCGCCGCTTATCTGCGGACGGACGGCGAGTGAAAACGGGTCGTTAGGTTCTGGCGATGGCGTTGACTGAGGGCCGGTGCCGCACTCACGGCCGGCGGACGCCGTGAATCCATCCTTGGAGGCTCGGCGATCGCCATCCGGGCGATCGACGCCGCCGCCCGCGAGCGCGGCACTGGCCCTTGGGTCGTTCTCAGCGTCAGCCGATCAAGCGCTCGCAGCCATCGGTGCTTCGCTCTCGCCCTCGGCGGGCTTGAGCCAAGGCGCCTGCATGCTGTTCCAGCAGGGGTTGTTGATGGTCATGTCCATGTCGCGGGCGAAGATGGCGAAGCCGTCGTAGCCGTGATACGGGCCTGAGTAATCCCAGGAGTGCATCTGCCGGAAGGGGATGCCCATCTTCTGGAAGATGTACTTCTCCTTGATGCCGGAGCCGACCAGGTCAGGCTTGATGGCCTTGGTGAATTCCTCGAATTCGTAGCCGGTGACGTCGTCGTAGAGCAGGGTCGAATCGCCCATCTCCTTGACCGTGCGATCGTAGTCGTCGTTATGGGCGAACTCATAACCAGTGCCGACCACTTCCATGCCGAGGTCTTCATAGGCGCCGATGATGTGGCGCGGACGCAGACCGCCGACATAGAGCATGACCTTCTTGCCTTCCAGACGCGGGCGGTACTTGGCGATGATGGCGTCGTACTCGGCCTGGTACTTGGCGATGACCTTCTCGGCGTTGGCCTGGATGGTCTCGTCGAAGAACTCGGCGATCTTGCGCAGCGATTCGGCGATCTTGGTCGGCCCGAACAGGTTGTATTCCATCCAAGGCACACCGTAGCGCTCTTCCATGTGCCGGCTGATGTAGTTCATCGAGCGGTAGCAGTGGATGAGGTTGAGCTTGACCTTCGGGGTCAGTTCCATCTCGGAGAGGGTGCCGTCGCCAGACCATTGTGCGACCACCCGCAGGCCCATCTCTTCGAGCAGGATGCGTGAGGACCAGGCATCGCCGCCGATGTTGTAATCGCCGATGATGGCGACATCGTAAGGCGTGGTCTCGAAGCTGTCGTCATTGTCGCGGTTGTGCACGACGTGATCGCGGATCGAGTCGTTGGCGATGTGATGGCCGAGCGACTGCGAGACGCCGCGGAAGCCTTCGCAGCGGACTGGGATGATCGGCTTGTTGTGTTCCTTGGTCTTCTGCTTCGATACCGATTCGATATCGTCGCCGATGAGGCCGATCGGGCATTCAGACTGCACCGAGACGCCCTTTGAGAGCGGGAACAGCTGCTCGATCTCGTCGAGCATCTTCGCCAGCTTCTTATCGCCGCCGAAGACGATGTCCTTCTCCTGGAAGTCAGAGGTGAAGTTCATCGTGCCGAAGGTGTTCACGCCGGTCATGCCGGTGTAGTAATTGCGACGTCCGGCGCGCGAATATTGACCGCAGCCGACCGGGCCGTGGGAGATGTGGATCATGTCCTTGATCGGACCCCAGACGACGCCCTTGGAGCCGGCGTAGGCGCAACCGCGAACGGTCATCACGCCAGGCTGAGACTTGCGGTTGGAGGTGATGCACTTCTTCGATTGCTCGACCGATGGGTCATTGACAGCTAAATGCTTGGCGCGATCTTTCTTCGCCTTCTCGGGGTAGACCTCCAGCACCTCTTGGATCAGGGCCTGGGTCTCGTCACGGGTCATTGTTGCCATGTTGGCGTTCCTCTCGTCGTCGCCGCCGCTAATCTGCGGACCGACGCGCGTTGAAGCATCGATTCAGAGCCCCTCGCTGCCGTTCTATGCAAGAGCGGCCTGAGGGACCAGGGAGATGGGCAAAGTGCTCGGGCGCGGTTTAGGCCGCGGCGGCCTCCTCAACCGCTTTCTTACCGACGATGCTCTCGTCTTCTTCTTCCATTAGGCCGAAGTCCATCAGCAGGTCTTCGAGGGCATCCATCGTGATCGGCGTCGGGATGACGAAATTCTTGTTGTCGATGATCTTCTGTGCCAACTGACGGTACTCGTCCGCTTGCTTGGCGGTCGGGTCATACTCGATCACCGTCATGCGGCGGATCTCGGCACGCTGCACGACGTTGTCACGCGGTACGAAATGGATCATGTGAGTGCCGAGCTGACGCGCGAGCTCGATGATCAGCTCATCCTCGCGGGCGGTGTTGCGGCTGTTGCAGATCAGGCCGGCTAGGCGCACACCGCCGGAGCTGGCGTACTTCACGATGCCCTTGGAGATGTTATTGGCCGCATACATGGCCATCATCTCGCCAGAGCAGACGATGTAGATCTCCTGCGCCTTGTTCTCGCGAATTGGCATGGCGAAGCCGCCGCAGACCACATCGCCGAGGACGTCGTAGAAGACGAAGTCGAGCTCTTCGTCATAGGCGCCTTCTTCTTCGAGGAAGTTGATCGCGGTGATGACACCACGGCCAGCGCAACCGACGCCTGGCTCTGGGCCGCCAGACTCGACGCACTTGATGCCGGCATAACCGGCGCGCAACACATCTTCTAGCTCGAGGTCTTCGACCGAGCCAGCATCCGCCGCAAGGTGCATAATGGTTTCCTGCGCCTTAGCGTGCAGGATCAAACGGGTGGAGTCGGCCTTCGGGTCACAGCCAACGATCATGACCTTCTTGCCGAGCTCAGCGAGACCAGCAACGAGATTCTGAGTGGTAGTGGACTTGCCGATTCCGCCTTTGCCGTAGATGGCGCATTGACGCAGTGCCATGAGATTCTCCCGGTTGAATGCCCTGTGGGGCGATGAACAGATGGTTCGCTCACCGGGGGAGTAAGCACGGCCTGTGCCAAACAAAAAAAATTTCGTCAATATACTGAAATTAAAGCTAAAAATAACTCTGTGGCCGGTTTGTCATCTTCGTAGCATAGGCAACAAGGTCCCAGTCTTTGTGTGTCTAGCGACAGCCGACGTTCTAACTCCGACATGCCCCAGCTCCAGCCCACAGACCGGCCTAGGTCTCATCCATCCTTGCCGGCGAATGCGCGCCTGCCCATCAATCGTTGCAACCTTCCAGCCGTCATCCTTGGCGGGCTCACCTACCAGGCGCATCCGGTCTCACTCGAGATCGACGGCATCCGTGCCTTTCATCAAGACCTGTTCCGGCTTCTTGCGCCGATCGACAACAGTCGCGAGCGCGCCGAACGCTTCGTCGACTATCTGGCCGCACACTTCTGTCTGGATGATCTAGAAGCCGCTGGCCTGGCCGCAGAGCGCGTCAAGAAGTACCGGCGCAACGCCAACTACCTGCGGATGGTGCGAGGCTGGTCGTTCGACGCCGACGGGCGCGAAGGCGCCGTGCTCAAACACTGGGTCGAGACGCGCTTTGGTCTGCTCGCCCGTTATCACGCGGGGCCGCTCGACGGTGCTGATCCGGATGCCTATCACCTCTACCTCGCGCAGGGGGCCAAGGGGCTTTATGCGACCAATGCGCTCGAGGCTCAGCTCGATCTGCTCTATACCTATTGCCAATACGAGCTGGTGCGCCAGCACCCTGAAGAGACCCACCTGACGCTCTACCGGGGCATCAACCGGATTGGCGAGCATGAGCTGTTGGATGACAAGCCCGAGTCCGGCACCACCATGGGGGCAGCCAGCGCCGCTCAACCGCCGGTGCGGGACGATCGGAGTGACCCTGGGCAGGGCAGCAGCCGGTTCTGCAGTGGCTCGACGACTCCCGGCTGGCGGCGGGTCTTGCTGAATAATCTCAGTAGCTTCACCAGCAATCGCGAGCGGGCCTGTGAGTTTGGTGACTATATCCTTGAGGCGCAGGTGCCGCTGCCGAAGGTGTTCTTCTTCAACGGTCTGTTGCCTGGGATGCTCAAGGGCGAGGATGAGTGGGTGGTGATCGGCGGGGTGTACGAGGTGGCAATCAGCTGTTTGTAGTGGTAAGCGAGCGCTGGGTTTCCTCCAAACTGTCGATCAACCTCGGTGCCTGCGCGAACGATCCCACATGATGCGGCGGTGTTGTAGCTAAAGGCTAACGCCGCTTCTGCTCGTGCAGTAAGTCGACGATTGGGATCTGGATGGGCGAGCGAGGGCGGAAGGGAGGCTGCTGCGGTCGGCGTTTGAAAGGCTCGGTGAGTTGGTCTGCGAGCCAGAGACCCAGCAGAGCGAGGGGCAGGGTGATCAGCCAGGCGGGTGCCGGCAATCCAAGCAACTCGATGCCGCCAAGCAACGGCAGCTGATAGGCCCAGGCTGGCGATGCTGACGTCAGAGAGCCGAGCAGCAGATTGATGGCTTGGCTGTATGCCATCAGCAGTGCTGCGGCTGCGGTTGTGAGCAAGGGGCGGCTCCAGTCGCCCTGTGCGATTCCAGACAAGCTTGTGGCTTGGCGCGCGGTGATCTGCAGTCCAAGCGCCAGGATGGTCGGTGCGATGAGGATCAGTGGATAGAGCTGATCCGGCCAGACCGCCCCGCAGGCCAGCGCAAGACTGGCGAGCCCGATCAGGGGCCAACCTTCTTGTACCCAATCACCGAGCGGCAGGCCCGACTGAGTCCAGCGCAGCAGTCTCGGGAATGAGCCGAGCCATTGGCGCAGGCTCAGAAGCGCAGGCAGCAGACTGGCGTAATCCAGCGACTTGCCGAGTGCGAAGGGCACGGCCTCGGTGGCATTCGGATAGGTCCAAACGCCAATGAAGAGATTCAGCCAGTAGAAGACCAGCCATCCCGCCGCCAGACTGGCCGGGAACAGTAGCAGGAAATAACCGCGGCGCTGGCTGATCAGGCTGCTGCCGGTGCGGCGCTCGGTGTCGGCATTGAGGAGTAGGGTCAAGGCCAGCGTGAGCAGCCCAATCGCCGCATTGAAGGCCTTGCCGTCAATCGCGATCAAGGCTGCGATCAGCAGCAACAGCGAGATCCAGCCGTAGCGCGGCCAAGGACGCTGTGCTGTCCGGCGTTGACCATCGGCGATGTCTGGTCGTTTGCGCTTGCGTGGCCAGCACAGCCAGAGCAACGCGCCAACGAGTAGGATGGCAAACAGTTGTGCTGCGTCGGTGAAGGCGGCATTGATCGGCGCCGGGTCCCAACCGCGCATATTGAGCGGAAAATTAAGCAGACTACTCAGCGGCTGACCGCTCAAGACAGCGCCCGCGAGGGGCAGCAGAACGGTCAGCAGCGTGATGGCGATCAGGCGCACGGCTGGGCCGAACATCAGTCAGCCCGGACAAACCCTGCAGTGTTTTGCATCGCATTGCAGTCCTTTGCAATCCGTTGGGTCGCTTGCGTCATCGTGTTTTCGTGTCGTGCGCGATTGATCGACTGCTGCTTGTTTTACCGCAGTACCTGATTGATACGGACCTGAACCGGGTCGCTCGCTGTGCTCTCGACCGGCCCGGTCTCGCCTTGCAGATCGCCGGGGCGGGGCATAGCTTGACCGGATGGCGAGACGCGAGCGCCGACGATGATCTGCGGGAAGTTGGAGAGCTGCATCGCCGGCATCATCGCCATGCTGTCATCGAGCCGGACCTGCACGGGGAGATCGCCAAGGGTTGCGCGCTGCACCGCGAGCGGCATCGGCGGGCCGGCGGCGGCCTTGGCGTAGATGAACACCGGGGTGTTGGGCGGCAGGCGGCCGCTGAGTTCGGTGGCTAGGGCGACGTTGACTTGTACGCCCGGCTGCGCAGCTTCAGCAGGCGTATTGATCGGCCTGTCTTGAACATCCGCTCCGGCAGATGCTGTTGCCGAGGGCTGTTCTGCAGCCGCTATCCCCGCTTGAGCAATCTGCTGCGCCTCATCAGGCAGGCCAGCGCGCTGCTCGGCATCGCTGATCAGGGTGCGCAGCTCGGCCGCATCCTCGCTCTCGGGGTCGAGCTGTTCGAGCAGCTTGCGCCAGGTGGTGGCGGCAGACTGGAACTGCCCGCGTTGGAAGGCGACCATCGCCGCCAGCCAGCGCGCGGTGGCGTTGTTGGGCTCGAGCTTCAGCGCCTCTGAGATCAGCTCGGCTGGCCGCCCCTCGAGCTGGTTGTCGTTGTTGGTTGCAATCGACTCGGCGTAGGCCAGTACGATCAGTGGGTCTGTGGGCAGAAGCTTGTAAGCCTGAGCCAGCGCCGATTGCGCCCGTTCGCGATCACCGGTGGCGAAGTAGGTGCGCCCGAGCATCATCCAGCCCTCGGCGTCACCCGGTTCTTGCTCCAGCCGCTCTTCGAGCCTTGCGACCAGTTCTTCAAGCGGTGGCAGTTCGGCCTGGCCGCCGCCGTGGCCACCACTGCCGCCCGCGCCGCCGCTGGCCGTAAGCTGCTCTAGCTGCGGGATGATCGCCTGGCTGCCGATCAGGCCATAGAGCGCCCAGGCGGTGAGGGGGACTGCCAGCACCAACGCCAGCGCGGTGGGGCGGGGACCGGGCAGCCGATAGCGGCGTTGCTTGGCCTCGATGCCGCGCGCAGCTGTGAGCGGATCGCGATCGCCGAGGTCGTGCAAGAGCTCGCGCTCGAGGTCGCGCCGTGCGGCCTCGTAGACGGTCTGGTCGAGCTTGCCGCTGCTGAGATCGGCATCCAGTTCGGTGAGCTGCTGCTTGAACAGCTCAAGGTTCAGGAGGGCCTGCTCGGCCTCAGTGTCATCAGGGGCAGGTGCGTCCTGAGGTGTTTGCGTGGGCGTGAGCAGGGGCGCAACGGCGAAGAGGACCGCTAGGCCGGCTAGCCCAGCAGCGAGTATCCAGAAGATGGTCATGATCAGATGGCGTGCGGGCTAGGTCGATCGAGAGCTGGAAGAGGGGCTATCGGGGCTGTTGTCGAGCAGTGCCTTGAGACGCTCCTGCTCGGACGCTGAGATGGGCTCGTCAGCGGCACGCTTCTTAGCAAGGATGGTGCGTACGACGACAAAGCCAGCGATCCCGATCAGCACGAAGGGGCCAAACCAGAGTAGGTAGGTCGATGGCTTCAACGGCGGATCATAGAGCACGAAATCGCCGTAGCGCTCGACCAGGAAGTCGAGGATCTCGTCTTGTGACTGCCCGGCGCGCATCATTCGATAGACCTCGTTGCGCAGGTCTTGAGCCAACTCGGCCTGGGAGCCGGCCAGGGACTCGTTTTGGCACACCAGGCAGCGCAGCTTGGCGATCAGCTCGCGGAACTCGGTCTGCTGCTCGGGGCTATCGAATTGGAATTCTTCCAGCGTATAGGCGCTGACTGAGCCACTGCCGATGAGCAGTAGTGCGCCAAGCGCCAGTGATTTGATCACGCGAGACATGTTGATCAGCGGGTCCTTCTTGAGCAGTGGGGGCATCAGGCGCCTTCCGCCTTGAGCTGTGCGACCAGCGGTTGCAGGGTCTCTTCCCAGATCTTGCGATCAATGGGGCCGATGTGCTTATAGCGGATGACGCCGTGCTGGTCGACGACGAAGGTCTCAGGGGCGCCGTAGACACCCCAGTGCAGGCCGACCTTGTTATCCGGATCGTAACCGTTCATCGCGTAGGGATTGCCGGACATGCGCAGCACGGCGAGCGCATCCTGCGCATCGTCCTTCCAATTGAGGCCGACGATTTGGAAGTCGGTCTCCTTGGAGAGCGCCATCAGCGCCTGGTGCTCCTGGCGGCAAGAGACGCACCAGGAGGCCCAGACGTTGACCAGCGAGATCTGCCCCTTGAGATCCTCGTCGCCAACGCTGCGGCCGGGGTTGGTGAGCTCGGGAAGACTGAACGCTGGGACCGATTTGCCGATCAGCGGTGAGGGTACCTTACTCGGGTCCTTGCCGAGCCCGATCACCAACAGGATGACCAAGGCGCCGAAGATGATCAGCGGGATCAGGAAACGAACCGATTTCGACATACTGCGTTGCTCCTGCTAGGCCTTGGCGCCGACAGCGCCCGCGGGCGCGGTGCTGCGGGCGCGGGCCGTGCGATAACGACGGTCGGAGACGGCAATGGCGCCACCGAGGGCCATGAGTGCCGCACCGAGCCAGATCCAGCGCACGTACGGTTTGTAGTAGAGCCGCAGCGCCCAGTCACCACCGCCAACCGCCTCGCCGAGCGAGACGTAGACATCGCGGAAGAAGCCGGCATCGATCGCCGCCTCGGTCATTGGCATCCCGCCGCCGAGGTAGGAACGCTTTTCGGGGAAGAGCTCAGCGATCTGCCGCTCGCCGCGATAGACCAGAAAATGCCCTTGGTCGGCGCGATAGTTCGGGCCGTTGACCTTCTGTGCGCCCAAGAACTCGAAGCGATAGCCAGCCATCTCGTGGCTGTCGCCGGGCGACATGCGTAGGTCCTTCTCGATCTGATGGTTCGAGACCATGGTGACGCCGACGATGAACATCGCCACGCCCAGATGGGCGACGACCATACCGTAGAAGCTACGACCATTGCCGCTGAAGTCCGCGACGATGGCCTGGCGCCAGCCCTGCTGCTTATGCTTGAGCCGCTCGCGCAGGATGATGAGATGCGAGAACAACAGCCAGGCCGCCAAGGCGATACCAACCGGTACCCAGAGATCGTCGCCGCTGACGGCGGACATCGAGGTCAGTGCCAGCACGCCGATACTGAGCGCAAAGGCCAGCCACAGCAGCTTGGTCAGACGCCAGGGCTGATCGCTCTTCCAGCGCGTCGCCGGACCGATGCCGAGCAGCAGGGCGAGGAACGGCGCCAGCGCCAAGAACATCTTGTTGAACCAAGGGAAGCCGACCGAGATCTTGCCGAGATCAAAAGCCTCATAGATCAGTGGCGCCAGGGTGCCGAACAGCACCAACACGGTGAAGGCGACGAACAGCAGGTTGTTCAGCAGCAATGCACTCTCACGCGAGAGCAGGTCGAAGCGCCCACCCTCGGAGACCTCCGGCGCCCGCCAGGCATAGAGCGCCAGCGAGCCGCCGATGACGATGCAGAGGAAGATCAGGATGAACAACCCGCGCTCAGGATCAGTGGCGAAGGCGTGCACAGAGGTCAGCACGCCCGAGCGGACCAGGAAGGTGCCGAGCAGGCTGAGCGAAAAGGCCGAGATAGCCAAGAGCACGGTCCAGCTCTTGAATGCGGCGCGCTTTTCGGTGACCGCGAGCGAATGGATCAAGGCGGTGCCGACCAGCCAGGGCATCAATGAGGCGTTCTCGACCGGGTCCCAGAACCACCAGCCACCCCAGCCAAGCTCGTAGTAGGCCCACCAGGAGCCGAGCGCGATGCCGATGGTCAGGAACACCCAGGCGACCGTGGTCCAAGGCCGCGACCAGCGTGCCCAAGCGGCATCGAGCTTGCCACCGATCAGCGCCGCAATGGCAAAGGCAAAGGCGACCGAGAAGCCGACATAGCCCATGTAGAGCATCGGCGGATGGATGGCGAGGCCAAAATCCTGCAACAGCGGGTTCAGGTCACGCCCTTCCGGTGGCACCGGAAACAGGCGCTCGAAGGGATTGGAGGTGAGCAGCATGAAGAGCAAGAAGCCGATCGCGACCATGCCCATGACGCTGATCACGCGCGCGACCACGGGCAGCGGCAGGTTGCGGCTGAAGGCGGCGACAGCGGCGCCCCAGCCGGCCATCATCAGTGCCCACAGCAGCAGGGAGCCTTCGTGTCCGCCCCAGACCGCTGAGACCTTGTAGATGTCGGGCAACAGCGAGTTCGAGTTCTGGGCGACGTAGAGCACCGAGAAGTCGCTGGTGAGAAAGGCCTCGACTAAGGCAACGAAGGCGATGGCAACGAAGACGAATTGCCCGTAGGCCAGCGGCCGCGCCATCGTCATCCAAGGCCGGTTACCGGTCAGCGAGCCGGCTAGCGGCATCGCCGCCTGCGCGGTGGCGAGGATCAGCGCGAAGATCAGCGCGAGGTGTCCGAGCTCTGGGATCACTGGGTCATGCTCCTGGGAGTGTTGGTCCCGGTGGTCTGCTCGACGATGCCGTCGACATGGGCGGTCTGCAGGGTATCGGCGACCTCAGGCGGCATGTAGGACTCGTCATGCTTGGCGAGGACCTCTTCGGCATAGAAGACACCGTCAGTGCCGATGCGGCCCTTGGCGACGACGCCCTGTCCTTCGCTGAACAGATCCGGCAGGATGCCTGTGTAGCTGACTGGAACCACCGCGGCGTTGTCGGTGACCTTGAAGTGAACCGTCAGGCCATCTTCTTGGCGGGCCAGCGTGTCTTTAACCACTAAGCCACCCACCCGAAACACCGCGTCGGTTGGATGTTCACTAGCCATGACCTGGCTCGGGCTGAAGAAATACGAAATATTGCTCTGCAATGCGCTGAGCGCCAGCGTGGTTGCGCCGGCGACGCCGACCAGCGCAAGGCCGACTAAAACCAATCGTTTTTGTCTTGCTTTCATATTGAGCACTCCGCGTGGCAATCGATCGGGCGGCTGATTCGGGTCGATGATCTAGGTCGATGATCTAGGCTGAGCCGGCCCCTGTAGGATCAGGATGTTGGTCCAGAGGTTCCCCGCTGTGGGTCGGCTCCGGTGCTGGCTTGACGAGGGGCGCGCAAGCGGAGCAGCCGGCCAATGCGGGTGAGCGTGGTCTTGCGGCTGCTGCGCAGTTGCAGAACCTCAATCAACAGCAGCCCAAAGGTCATGCCGAATGCACCCCAGACATAACCGGCGTAGCCGCCCTGGCTGAAAAACTCCATCATGCGGTCGTCTCCTGAGCGATGACATCGCGCACCCAGGCATTGTCTGACTCACGCGTCAGGATGATGGTGCGCAGACGCGCGAATACCGCGGCGAACGAATAGGACCAGAGTCCGAGGGTCATGGTCAACATCGGTATCAGGATACTCAGATGGATACTGCCCGGATCGGATCGCTGATGCAGCGCCGCGCACTGATTCGGGTCAGGGCAGTTGATGGAGAGGAAGATCACCGGAACCATGACGAGGCCAACGATGGCCAGCAGCGCGGCGGCTCGGTCGGCGCGCCGGGTGTCGTCGATCGCCGAGTGCAGCGCGATGTAGCCGATGTAGAGGAAGAACAGCAGCAGCTCCGAGGTCAGCCGCGGGTCCCAGTCCCAATAGGTGCCCCAGCTCGGACGGCCCCAAAGCGCTCCGGTCCAGAGCGCTAAGAAGGTAAAGATGGCGCCGGTTGGGGCGACCGCTTTGGCCATCATGAAGCTCAGGCGGGTGTTGAACACGAGGCCGATCGCCGACCAACCAGCGAGCACCAGGTAGAGCCACATCGACATCCAGGCCGCGGGCACATGGACGTAGATGATCCGGTAATACTCTTTCTGCGGGTTGCTGCCGCCAAGCTGATCAGCGGTGAGGAAGAAGCCCCAGAACAGGCCGATGAGCACCAGCGCAAGGGCGACGCGGCTGAACCATGGGATGAGGCGGCCCGCGATCGGGTAGAACGCGGCTGGTGAGGCGAATTTGAACCAGTTGATCGTCATGATAGTGGCAAGGTTGTTGATTCTAGCAGCGGATCAGTGATCCAGGCTCGGCGGCCGGGTGCGGGAGACGCAGAAATAGTCGATCTTAACCTCGAAAAGTTCGATGTATTCTGTTGCTGCCGCCCATTGCGGTGATCCATTGGTACCGTCCATTGGTGTCACACACTGCGAGCGGCTCGGGTCAGCGATGGCGGCAAGCGGCGGCATCGGTCTATTCCAGCGAGATGCGGAGCGCTGCCGCGGCGGCCAGTGGTGCAAGTAGAGCCGAGCCCATCAGGAATGCGCTTAACAGGTAGAAATAGGGTTGCGTGTCGGCGATTTCGATCGCGCTGACCGAGACCGCGCCGGCGCCATAGACCAGCACCGGCACATACAGTGGCAGGATCAGCAGCGATAACAGGATGCCGCCACCGCGCAGCCCCAGGGTCAGCGCAGCGCCGATGGCACCGATCAGGCTCAACACGGGGGTGCCAAGGGCCAAGGCGGCCATCATCACCCAGATCGCGGTGCCGCTCAGGTGGTATTGCATCGCCACCAAGGGCGCGATCAGCACCAAGGGCAGGCCGGTCAGCAGCCAGTGCGCGACGACCTTGCCAAGCACCAGCAGCGCTAGCGGTTGGCCGGTGAGCAAGAGCTGCTCCAGCGTGCCGTCGTCGTAGTCGGCGGCGAACAGCCGCTCCAAGGCCAGCATCGACGCTAACAGGGCAGCGACCCAGACCACGCCCGGGCCGAGCATCCGCAACTGCTCGCGCTCGCTGCCGACACCAAGCGGAAACAGGCTGACGACGATGATGAAGAAGAACAGCGTCGTCAGTACGTCGGTGCGCCGACGCAGGGCCAGCGTGATGTCGCGAGAGAGGACGCAATAGAAGACCTTTAGCATGAGTGACCGAGCTGACCTTGAGGCAAGCGCTTCATCGTTCGGGATGGCGACGCGTTATCGACAGGATGGACATCAATGTCGCGTCTCGGACTCGGTGCTTTCCGAGCTGACCGGATCGCTGGCCTCGCCGAGCGTCAGACGTTGGATGGCGCCGCTGGTCAAAGGAACCTCTTGATGGGTGGTCAAGATCACCGAGCCGCCGCGGGCCACCTGCTCGGCGATGAGTTGCTGCAAGAGGTCGACCGCATCGACATCGAGCGCAGTGAAAGGCTCGTCTAAGATCCACAACGGCGCCTTGCTTAAGATCAAGCGTGCTAGTGCGACGCGTTTTTTTTGCCCCTGGGAGAGCATTCGGGTCGGCAGGTCTTCGAAGCCTTCCAGCCCGATGCGGCTGAGGGCCGCGAAGATCGCGTCCGCGTCGGCCGGGTCTTGATCGAGGGTACTGGCGATTCTGAGGTTCTCGAGTCCCGTCAGATCGGCCTTGATGCCATTGAGATGGCCGAAATAGAGTAGGTCGCGATTATAGTCTTCAGCCAAGTCACGAATGGTCTCGCCGCGCCAGCGAATGCTACCGGCATCTGCTCGCAACAGGCCACAGAGCGCGCGTAGGAGTGTCGTCTTACCGCTACCGTTGCGTCCGCGTACATGCAACAAGGTTTCCGCGGGCACCTGGAAGCTGAGGCCGCTGAACAGGAGACGCTCACCGCGACGGCAAGCGAGATCGGAAACGTCGAGCATCAGTAGATCGGGCTGCGGGTGTGAACAGCGCGACACCATAGCGGTTCTCGAGCGATGCGACAATCGAAAAGCCGTGCTTCGGATCAGCCCTGACGTACGATCACCCAGGCCAACCGCAGCGGGTCTTATATTTTTGTGACGGGCAAGAAAAACGGCCTAGCCTCAAACAAGACTAAGCCGTTAACTTAATTGGCTCCCCGAGCAAGACTCGAACTTGCGACCCACTGATTAACAGTCAACGGAAACGGCAAAACAGCCCGTTTCTCACCCTCCCATAATCAGCGAGACAGCGCGCCATAAACCCTTGTCTTGCTTGCCTTCCCTGCTCATACTGCTATCATTCCTTATCGCTAGGTAACGCCTTTTTCCCTTGGCCTAACGGGAGAAGCTGTTACCTAGAGCGTTACCTAAAAATCCCGTTACCTAGAAAGCAGCAAGCCCCGACACGGCGGCAACCGTGTCGGAGCCCTGACCACCACCAACCTGAAGCAGAGGTTCGGCAATGGCTACTGGCAAGTCTATCAGCGCGGCCACCAGGCCCGGCGCCAAACGCATCACCCGCGCCACCATCGAGCAAACCAAGCTCCCCGATGGCAAAGTCCAGCACGATATTTTCGACACCGTGTTGCCTGGCTTTGGTGTCCGCATCGGCAAGCGCAAGCGCGTCTACTTCGTGATGACGCGCCAACTCAAGGGCGGAGTCTGGAAGCAGGTCCGTGTCACGATCGGCAGCACTGCCGAGCTGGACCTTGCCTCTGCGCGCCAGCAGGCCCAGGAGGCCATCGAGCGCGCCAAGCAAGGCAAAGACCCGTCCGGCATCCGCAGCGAGCGCCAAGAGGCATTGATGCAGCGCTCGCGTGATACCTACGCCACCGTCCGCGCCAGCTTCCTCAAGCTCTACATCGGGCGCCAGAACAAGCGACCAGCACCGGGTACGCTGAATGAGATGGAGCGCGCGCTATCGTCTGATGTCTTCACCGGCTGGGCCGAGCGTCCCATGGCCGACATCACCGAGCGCGACATCATTCAGTCGCTCGACCAGCTCATCGAGCGCGGATCAACCACCATGGCGAACCGCGTGCTGGCCTACCTCCGGCTGATTTTCAAGTGGGCTAAGGCGCGTCACATCATCGACCGTAACCCAACGCTCGACATCGACAAGGCAGGGTCCGAAGTCTCGAGGGACCGCGTTCTTAGCATGGACGAACTGCGCGCCATCTGGAAGGCGACCGAGGCCACCCATGTCGGGCATGGCGACCTGTATCAAGGGATTGTCCGAATCCTCATGCTCACCGGCCAGCGCAGAGAGGAAATCGGCGGGATGCGCTGGAGCGAGATCGTTGAAGACTACGCACTGGAGCATGACAACCAGGGTCGTCCGACAGCGACATGCACCGCCTTGGTTCTCCCTCCCGAGCGCACCAAGAACGGACGCAAGCACATCGTTCCGCTATCCGCACCAGCGCTTGAGATCATCGAAGCTCGCCGCGCAGAGCAGGCCGCGATGGGACTCAACACCGAGCTTGTATTCACAAGTCGCGGGGCATCCTCATTCAGCGGATGGAGCAAATCAAAGGGGCGTCTCGATGGTCGCGCCAACCTGGCCGAGTCCTGGCGACTCCATGATCTGCGTCGCAGCTTCGTGACCCATGCAGCCGACAAGCTGCGGATCGCGCCTCATGTTCTGGAGGCCATCGTGAACCATGCCAGCGGCACCAAGGGCGGTATCGCTGGCGTCTACAACCGCGCCGAACACCTCTCAGACCGCCGCCGAACCTTAGATGCATGGGCCGATTACCTGCTACGTCATGTTGGCGAGATCGGGGCCGATAACGTGGTGGAGATGGTGAGGGTCTGAAGGATGAACAATTCACAAGGCTGACCGTCGCTTCCACTGCGGCATGATCTCGATCTAGACACAAGTGAAGGCGAGCTGATGCCGACCATTGCCGATGATTGGCTTGCTGGATTTGAACAACACCCAAGTGGATCGTGGAGCTGCGATCCGGAGGCCGCGAGACGCTTGGACGCAATGATTGACGCTGCGCTCACAGGTGACAAATCTGCTCAGCGTCGAGCAGCACAAATGGCCGGCGACCTGATGCGGGCTAACCGGGCGATGCCGCCAGCGCTGCACTCTTATATTGCTGGTTCCCTTTTCCGTTTTGGTTACGAACAATGCACTTATGGACAGGCATTTGGCCCGCTTGGAAGGATGCCGCCAGACATCACGGCAGACAGGAAGAAAGCAAATGATGCGTCGTTGATGTATTGGGTTGACCGTGCAATCGAAGAGGGGTTAGCGACCTCCCGAAACGGCGAGCCTGGTCCTGCATTTGAAAAGGTCGCAGAATACTTCGACATATCCCCGTCAACTGCAAGGGATCGATACTACAAAGCAAAAAAAGAACGAGAAAACGACCCCAACGTTCAAATGTGGAAAGCTGTTGTAGAGCGAGGCAACAAGGAACGAGATTCGTGATTTCTGCAAAATCTGCAAAAACCCGTAATCGTCTCAAACGATAACGGCATCTAACCTGTTAGCACGTTCAACAACGAGACGTGCTAACCGATGGAAACCCACCTTCGACGTGCCGCGATCGCGGCCGATAATACGGCGACCCTAATCGCCGACCCTCACCCCGACGCCCTATTGACCAGCGCTGAAGCTCGGCGCCTGGCCGGCGACATCAGCACCATGACCGAATGGCGCTGGCGCCGAGATGGGCTATTGCCTGAGCCTGTTCAAATCCGAGGCCGAAATTACTACCGCCGTGGTTCCTTCATGCAAGCGCTGCGCAGTCTCGGCACCGCGGAAGCAGCATAGGAGGCGCATCCAATGAGCAATAAGACAATCGAACGAATCGAGCGGCTGCTAGAAGGACAAGATCAGCGTATCCGGCTATCGGAGGACGCGATCCGCGACATGCGGACCTATTGGCGTATCGCGGGAGCAGCGGCAGGCATTGTGCTGACCGTCTTCCTCAGTGTCGTTGCGACCAAGATCAACCTTTAGGAGCGCCATCATGCACCCACTCGAAGCCCACAACCTCTTTGAACTATCCGCCGCCAGCTATGCCGCTGCATCGGCTGCACAACTCACCGACGACATCGAGCAGCGTGCAGGGCTCATTAGCGCCGTCGAACATCTGACCGCTGAGCTGAAGCGCATTACATGGGAATACGTTGAAGCCGCAGAGCTTGACGAAGCGCGACCGCGCATTGATCCCCTCATCGCCCGATCGCTCAATCCTATGTGTGATCTGCGAGACCTGGCCGACGCAATCAACCGAGCAACCGGCGATGAACTGAGCGCCGATGCAATCAAGCTGGTGGAGTGCAACGGCGACGTTGACGGCTGGCTTGTGATGGGCAAGGCCACCGGCCGCTATCGCTGGCACGTCACCGTTGATGGGAGATTGACCAGCCAAGGCGAGGGCGAGCAATGAGCACTCAACAGCCATTCACCCCGGCGACCATTAGCGAAGCGCTCCATCTGCCGTCCTTCAGCTATTGGGGCTCGCTCGCCGCCATGGTGCGCAGCTACCCAACGCTTTGCGAGAAAGCTGGATACAAACCAGCCGACCTAAGGAAGATTCCGCTAGACCCGAGCGCTGATCTCGTCTCGATTGGTAGCGGTATCGCCGCCATCGGTCGAATGATGGCAACCAGCGACGCAAGCCAAGAACTAGCCCAGCATGAAATCCAATCGATTGGATGCTTGCTTGCGACCTTGGGCGATACCGCCGCGCCGCTGATCGATCTTCAAGTCTGGCTGGATGGAGGCGAACAATGAGCCACCGATCCAGGGACCGACGCCAACAACGCCGGCGCAAGCAGCAAGAGAGGTGGCAAGACATCGGGCAAACAAAAGCCCGGACGAGACGCCACCTCGACCGGGCTGATTCAGACGCAGCTTGTGATAACCTTCAACCGTCCGCCGAAGCGCTACCAACGCCTCGACGGTAAAGCCCTGACCGCTTGGACGGCTGGGCACCGGCACGCGCAATGATACAGCACCCTTGGTCTGTCTGCGCGTGCCTCTGCCTGCTCGACGGCGGTCGATATCCATATCTGGAGATCGACCATTGCACACCGAAAAATCAACATCCCGCGCCCGGCATCCGTCCGGCGCTGTTATCGACCTTGGCCCCTATCGCCAGCGTCGTGACCAACACCTAGCCCACATCCGCCGCCGCGCCGGCGACCTGATGCTTACGATCCAGATGCGGCAGGGATCGGAGTATCCACGCTGGTCCCCGCATCTATCGCAAGCGCTGGACAGATGGGTAGTCGCCCAGGAGGGTGCAGCATGAGCAGCATCACCCTTCCAGTGCGCCAACGTGGGCGCCAATCGGCCCAGGCGAGCGCGCGTTATCAGGATCAACTTGAGGCGTTCGCCGCTGCGATCCTGCAAATCCGATCGAGACTCGATTTTGAGGTTTCCAGTCGTGGTTGGTGCTACGTGCTCGAAGCCGAAGCCGGGTTACTCAAGTCGGATTTCGACCAAGCGCAAGAGATCATCAACGAGTGCCGCAAGCGCGGGATTCTGCCGCTGGATATTTGCGCTATTGATGAGGCCCGATCCTTCAGCAACCTCGAAGTGATCGACGACGACACCCCCGAGGATTACGTGGAGTCGGTACGCAGCTCGGTTCACTGGATGGTTGACCGCTACACGCCGCTGTCATTTTGGGATGGTCAGGCATTCTTCGTGCAGATGGTCGTGGAGAAAATCGACCTCAAGAGTCTTTTTGCCTCGATCTGCGGCCGATACTGCATCCCGCTAGCCAACGCGAAGGGATGGAGTGATCTGCACTTGCGCGCCGACATGATGAGGCGGTTCCAGGAGCACGAGCGCGAAGGGCGCCAAGGCGTTCTACTCTACTGCGGCGACCATGACCCGGCTGGTCTGCGGATCAGTGCCAGTCTGAGGGCCAACATGGCGGAGCTGTCAGGGGCCATTGGTGGCTGGTCCCCTGAGCGCATCATTGTGGATCGGTTCGGGCTCAACTCAGACTTCATCGGACAGCACAACCTGAGCTGGATCGACAACCTCAAAACAGGCTCAGGCAAGGATTTAGCCGACCCGCGCCACAAGGACCATAAGCAGCCTTACGTGCAGAACTATCTGCGCGAGTTTGGTGCTCGAAAGGTGGAGGCCAACGCACTGGTGACTCGACCCGAGGCCGGCCGCGCGCTGTGCAAGAAGGCGGTCTGTCAGTACATCGACGCCGATGCCGATACGCACTATTCAGAGCGCCTAGAGCCTTTCCGGGCTGAAGCTCGCCGCATCTTTGAAGGAGGTGCAGCATGAGCACCACCAACCCCGCCCTCGATTTCGCCTTAGCCATTCACGCCGCTGGACTCGGCAACCCCACCATCATCCCCGATGGAAATGTCCACCGTTTCCGCTGCGATGGCGACAAGCCCGGCAGCAAAAACGGATGGTATGCACTCTATCTCGACGGCACCCCGGCTGGCGTCTTTGGAAGCTGGAAGCTCGGCAGGACAGAGACCTGGTGCAGTGTCTCGGCAGACGATCAGACGCCCCAACAACGCGCCGACCTGAGGGCACTGATTGAGCAGGCCAAGCGAGAGCGCGACCAACAGCAGCGCGATCAGTACGCCAAGGCCGCAGACAAGGCCAAGGTCATCCTCGACTCAACAACGCCTGCTGATCCTTATCACCAGTACCTCATCACCAAGCAGATACAGCCCCATGGCATCCGCCAGCAGGGTATCGCGCTACAGATACCTGTCACGGTCGGCAACAGCCTGAGCAGCGTTCAAACGATCTTCCCCACTGGCGTTAAGAGGTTCCTGACTGGTGGGCGCATCGCTGGCGGCTGCTATCTCATCAGCGATCAGGTTCGCCGCGAGGAGCTGCTGATCGCTGAAGGCTTCGCCACTGGCGCAAGTCTTCACGAAGCGATCGGCGCCGCCGTCTTCGTCGCCTTCAACGCCAACAACCTGCTCGCCGTCGCGCGCTACGTCCGCAGCCAGCATCCAAAGGCCAACATCATCGTTTGTGGAGACGATGACCGCTGGACCGAGGGCAACCCTGGCAAGACCAAGGCCCGCGCCGCGGCACTCGACATCGGCGCCAAACTGCTGATGCCGGACTGGACCGGACTGGACCTCGACACCAAGCCCAGCGACTTCAACGATCTGTATCGACTGCGCCGCGCTGCGCAAGGAGCGGCAGCATGAGTGCATCAACTGCGCGGCGGGGCATCCAACTAAAGCCAGAATCGACCTCAGCACCCTTAAATAACGGGTCTACTGAGTCTACCGGGTCTACCCCTTTGAATGGTAAGACGAAAAACGGTAGACCCAAGGCCGATACCGTGAGTCTACCGGGTCTACCCGATGCGGACCTTGGTGCAGCTATCGACCCCGCAGACGAGCCGCCAGACGATGACAGCATCGAAGCCACCGAGCCGCCGAAAGCATCAGAGTGTCCGTGTTGGCGGGTCTACCTGGACTGGTGGAAATCGGGCAAGGCGAATCGGCGTCCAGGCGTCTACTACCACGGACTCCATGAAACGGCAGAGGAGCGAACACGGACCGACGAATGGGTCTGCGGCCCGCTGTTGATCGAAGCGACCACGTTTGACCGCCGCAATGAGAGTTTCGGCAGGCTGCTGAGATTCCGCGACAGCACCAACCGATGGCATGAATGGAACATGCCGATGCTGATGCTCAAGGGTGACTGCGCTGATTTGCGTGGCGAGCTGCTCTTCATGGGACTGGAGATTGACCCTAAGCATCGGGCTCGCCTACCGCACTACCTCATATATGGTCCGCCCCGCGATGCAAGAGCCACTTGACTGTTCAGCAGAAGGAAACGTTGCGGCCATATATCCGGCGTCGTGATGAGGTGGCGTGATCGCTCCTCGCGCCCTGATGGAATCCGCGCGCATTCCTGTCCTTATCACTGTTTCAGTCTCGGCGATGCCGGCTGGTGAGGATTACAGGGTTTCAGGAATGCAGGACAAGCCTTTCATGCCATCACAGTGACAGTCACTCTTAGCAACTCGTGGTTAGAAACTCGTGGTGTGGGTGATCGTGCTCGCTCGGATGTGACTCAATCCCTCATCGGTGCTCGCGGCGGTTAAACCGCCTGACTCAAGGCGTGCTTTGGATCGTAGGCCTCGCCTTTGGT
>NZ_NRRY01000027.1 GCF_016583905.1 Lamprobacter modestohalophilus
CAATCCGCGTTATCGCAGTGTCAAGACCATCCTCGAGAAGGGGCTGGATCAACAATCCGATGCGGCTGCGGCCTTTGACACCCTGGCGGAGAGCTACACCGGTGGCGCGCGTTTCTTGCGCGATGCCAGTGAGCTGCTGTCGCACTGATGATGAACAGGACAACCCCGATGAATCCGATGCCTGAGCTCGCTCCCATGCTCAAACAACTGCGCCTCTCTGGCCTCCTTGAGGCCCTGCCGGCGCGCAACCGCCAAGCCATCGAGGAGCACTTGGCCTATACCGACTTCCTCGCCTTGTTGATCCAGGATGAGATCGCCCGCCGCGAGCAGAAGCGCTTGAGCCAACGCCTGCGCCGGGCCAACTTCCGTTCGCACAAGACCCTAGAGCAGTTTGACTTTGCCTTCAATCCTGGCATCAACCGGGCCTTGATCCAGGAGTTGGCTACGGGGCAATTCCTCACGGAGCCGGCCTCGGTGCTGATCGCCGGCCCCAGTGGCACGGGCAAGAGTCATCTGGCCCAGGCCTTGGGCCAGATCGCGGCGTGCCAGGGACAGGATGTGCGCTTCATGACCCAAACCCAGCTGCTTGGCGCACTGAACGAGGCGCGCGCGACCGGGACCTTTCAGCGCCGCTTCCAGGCGCTGGCTCGGGTGGCGTTGCTGATCATCGACGATTTTGGACTGAAACCGCTGCGCTCGCCGCAGGATGAGGATGTCCATGACTTGATCAGCGAGCGCTATGAGCAGCGCGCAACCATCGTCACCAGCAACCTGGACTTCAGCGAGTGGGGCGATGCGTTCCCGAATCGTTTGCTGGGGGCCGCGACGCTGGATCGGCTGCGCCACAACGCCTACCGCGTGGTCCTTGATGGGGCCAGTTATCGCTCCCCGAAACCACTCCCAGAACCCCCACATTCACCCCTTGCAAATTCGGCTAAAACTGCCGAACAATAGCCCCCGTTCGAGACCCCTGTGAGCCACCTCTGAGTGGCTCCATTAACCCGATCATGGGTGGCTCCATTAGGGCGGTCAGTGACACCTCCTGCGCCTGCAGCGTAAATACCGGCAGAAAGCTCAGTGTGATGATCAGCAGCGAGAAGAACAGCGCCGGGCTGAAGCAATCAAAAACTACTTCCGGCCTGATGGGAGCCCCGAAGGTGTCGAAAAATTTTACAGTAGCAAAACACCGCGAGAAGAAACCAAAAAGCGGTTAGATAAATCAGTAACTTGCCGATTTTTAGACATTTAGTTTATCTTGCGAGCGTAACCATATCGTCACATAACACATTCAGTGCGAATTTTTCTGCATTTTGCCCCATTTTACCGGCCTTCAGGTGTCAGGATTTTTTACACATCAAACCAAGGTGCCTGGACACCACGAAGATCGACTAAAAGCACCCTAACTCATTGAATCAAATAACCAAAAAATTGACTAAAATCGTAGACATTAGCCCGCAGTAAATCACGGAAGCGAATTTACGCCAAGAAAACAGTCGAAAAATTTTTACACTTTCAACCTGCCGTGCGATGGCACTATTTCTATAAGTGCTATTTTTAAGACATAAATAAAAGTGGCTCGGTTTTTGCTTGAGCCACCGTGCGACCAGGGAAGCTGTCGGCTGACAGGAACCAAGGTTTCCTCTTTTTCTCTGAAGTTCGCGTTCAGTTCCAACATTCATCGATATGTGCAAAGGAGATTCCCTATGAACTCGAAGGCAGTACGTCGTTTGGCAACATCCACCGCCGCCGCCATGGCGCTCATTGTCGGGGGGGGGTGGCGCAAGCCACGCCGATCGACTTTCACCTCGAATCAACCAGCACGGTGACGTTTTTCGAGTCGGTCACCATTAACCCTTTTGAGCTGTATTTTGATGTTGAGCTAGACGGCAGCGGGATTCAAAACTACCTTCATGATGTGAGCGGAACAACGAGTGAGCCTCCATTAACATTTGTCGTTCCGGATGGTACGGATGACGATTCTTATATTTTCGAAACTCAATCAATTTTCTTGCCTATCTCTATCACGGACTTAACAAACAACGAAATCATTAATCAGAATGTCGAGTTTAGTGTGCAAATCCAAGTCACTGGCTTTGTGAGACAAGGCTCTTTGAGTCATTTGTCGAACTCTCATGGTGGTGGAATATTCTCTTTCTCAGCGGGTGATTTGGAGATTTCCACGTTTGCCGGAACAGCGAGAGCCTGGTCTCAGCCTGAAGGGACCGTGGCGACGAACAACCCTTATGTCTTTGTCCGATCCCTTCCAGCCAGCGCGCCCCCACCCACGAGTGTCCCCGTGCCAGCCTCAATCTTCCTGCTGGGAGCAGGACTGCTCGCTCTGGTGGGAGGGCGCTTGTTAACAGGACAGCGCTCCCCGAAGCTCCGTCGAGGCACCCAATCTCCGCTAGCATCCGCCGCTTGAGCCGACATGACCGCCCCGGTGATACCCTGCCGCAGCCGGGGCGGTTCATGGCTTATGGCGCCGAGAGCGAATTCTTTGGCTGCATCACGGTGCCCTGTTCCTGCAGATTGATAACACAATCTAAGGAGGCTCTCCTATGACTCGATTTACTGGTCTTGCGCTCATTGTTCTGCTGCCGTTGAGCGCCTCACCAGCCATCGCAGCTGAGCTTCCTGCGCCTGTTAAGGCGCAAATCTCGGAATTGAAATCCTCGTGTCGCGGGGTCGGTGGTAAACTTGTCAATCCGAAACAGGCCATCCTAAGCGCGGATCTCAACGGGGATGACCAACCAGATTATGCGATCGATCAGTCGGCCCTCAACTGCGACGGTGCCGCCTCAGCGTTCTCTGGCTCGGGTGGCTCTCAAGTCGATGTCTTCGTTTCGACGCCAAGCGGATATATCAACGCTTGGTCCGGTGGGACGTTCGGCGCGAAAGTCGAGCAACAAAGGCTGTGGCTGGCACTTGGAGGCCGTTACTGCGGCCAACAGAAGCCCTCAAGCCGGGCCGCAGCGCAAGGATGCTACCGCGCGTTATCCTGGAACCCCAACAAACGCAAGATGGTCATCGACCCCAAGATCAAGCCGCGTCCGGTCGGGTCTTAACTCGCCCTGTCGGCGCCTTTGCAAGCCTTACTCTTGCTGCCTTCTAGCCCCCAACCCAGCATCTTTCGCGCCTGCGGGCGGGGCCTCTTGTCAGACCGACGGATCGCCGAGCCCTGCTTGCTCCCTCGGGAACAGGGTCGACTTTATCGCGCTGTTGTTCGATGATCGCAGCCCATCACCAGCATCCCCATGGCCGCGATCATGCCCCGCCGCAAACTGCCCATTGGCATACAGACCTTCGCCAAGATGCGCGAGGAGGACTACTACTATGTCGATAAGACCGGCTTCATCGCCCGGTTGATCGACGCGGGCAGCTTTTACTTCCTCTCCCGTCCGCGCCGCTTCGGCAAATCTCTGCTGATCGACACCATCGGCGAGCTGTTCGCCGGCAATGAGCCGCTGTTTCGGGGCCTGGCGATTCATCCCGACTGGGATTGGTCGGTGCGTTACCCGGTTATCCGCCTGAGCTTCGGTGGCGGGGTGGTGCGCTCTCGCGCGCGGCTCGATACCAAGATAGGCGAGCAGTTGCGTCTGAACATGGCCGAGCTGGATGTCGAATGCACCGAGCCAGAGCCAGAAGCCTGTCTCGCGGAACTGATTGGCCTTGCCCGCCAAAAGAGCGGCCAGCGCGCAGTGGTGCTGGTGGACGAATACGACAAGCCCATCCTCGACAATCTGACCTGCCCTGAGCTGGCGCGCGAGCTGCGCGACGGGCTGCGCAATCTCTACTCCGTGATCAAGGACCGCGAGGCCGATGTGCGTTTTGTCCTCATCACCGGAGTGAGCAAGTTCAGCCGAGTGAGTCTGTTCTCCGGGCTGAATAATTTAAACGACATCACCGTTGATGCACCTTATTCGGCGCTGTGCGGCTATACCGAGACCGATCTGGACACCGTCTTTGCGCCTGAGCTGCACGATTTGGATCGCACCGAGATTCGCCAGTGGTATAACGGCTACAACTGGCTGGGCGATGCAGTCTACAACCCCTTCGACCTGCTGCTGCTGTTCCAGAAACGCGAGCTGCGTTCGTTCTGGTTCGAGACCGGCTCACCCACCGGGCTGATTGACCTGCTGATGCAACGCGGAATTTTCACCCCCGATCTATCCCAGACCATCGCCGACGACGAGCTGCTGTCGAGCTTCGATGCCGATCATATCGCCACCGAAGCCCTGTTATGGCAGACCGGTTATCTCACCTTCGCCGAAGTGCAACGTATCGGCGCCCGCGCGCGCTACCGCCTGACCTACCCAAACCTGGAAGTCCAAAGCGCCCTGAATGACGTGCTGGCCAAGGCATTGATGGGCAACGCCAGCCAGGCCAGCCGACTGTCCGGGCAGCTCTACCACATCCTCCAGGCTGGCGACCCCGAACCGCTGCGTGAGCACCTGCACAGCCTGTTCGCCGCCATCCCGCATCATTGGCACGACAACACGCCGATTGCTCACTACGAAGGCTACTGGGCCAGCGTCTTCTACAGCCATCTGGCCGCGCTTGGCCTGGAGCTGATCGCCGAAGACATCACCCACCACGGGCGCATCGACCTGACGCTCAAGTTCAACCACCAGATTTGGCTATTCGAGTTCAAGATTGCCGAACGCTCGCCTGCAGGCAGCGCCTTGCAACAGATCAAAGACAAGGGCTATGCCGACAAATACCGCGCGCTCGGGCAGCCGGTTTTTCTGATTGGCATCGCCTTCAGCGAACAGCAGCGGCAGCTGGTGGGCTTCGATGTCGAACGGATCGACTGACGCCGGCTGGGTGCTTCGGGGAGAAAAGGATATGAAATCCAAGTCACCCTGAGCGTCCAGGTTGGCCCGATGAAGAAAGGTAGCGGGGGTGGGATGCGCCGTCAACGCCCGACTGCGGGGCTGACGGACGTCGCGCGCGGTGTGGGCGCGCGCGTTTCGGGGTGCTGGGGTGAGCACCTGCGCCGCAACGCGCCGCCGGGAGACGAGCGGGGCTGTACCGTTTCCTGCGGGACAGAGACGGCGGCTACTCCGCAATGCGCTGATCAAACTCGAAGTCGAACTCGGGCGGGTACGGCCTCGACATGATGTCGCGTGAGGTTGTGACGTAGCAAGAAGAGGCTCGCGCAGAGACGCAGAGGCGCAAAGGAAGAAAGAGCTTGCTCGATGTTCCCAGTGCGCTTCTCTTGTCCTTCTCTTTTTCTCTTTTTTCTTCTTCTCTGCGACTTTGCGTCTCTGCGCGAGATATCTTTTTCTTGTGTCGTCTACCCGACATGGCTCCATCTGATTGACATTATTCGGAGACCACACTCGCTACTCTCCTCGCCGCAGCCCCCGCTGCCGCCACAACAGATAGATCGCCGGGATCACGAACAGGCTCAGCAGTGGCGCTGTGATCATGCCGCCGACCATCGGCGCGGCAATGCGGCGCATCACCTCGGAGCCGATACCCCCAATCAGCATGATCGGCAGCAGGCCCGCAAAGATGGTCGCCACCGTCATCGCCTTGGGCCTGATACGCAGCACCGCGCCCTCCTCGATCGCGCCCTTGAGTTCATCAATGCTCGTCAGCCGGCCTTCCTTACGCCATTGCTTCAGCGCATTGTCGAGATACACCAGCATCACCACGCCGAACTCGGCGGCAACCCCCGCCAGCGCGATGAAACCGACCGCAACCGCCACCGAGAGGTTATAGCCGAGCAGATAGATCAACCAGAAGCCACCGACCAATGAGAACGGCAGGGACAGCATCACCAACAGCGCCTCTCCGCCACTGCGGAAGGCGAGATAGAGCAGCAAGAAGATGATCGCCAAGGTCACCGGCACTACCTGATTCAGCCGCTCCCGCGCGCGCTCCATGTACTCGTACTGACCCGACCAGGCCAGCGAATAGCCGGGCGGCAGCTCGACCTCCTCGCTCACCACCTGCTTGGCCTCCTCGATCCAACTGCCGAGATCACGCCCACGGATATCGACGAAGGTCCAGCCGTTCAGCCGCCCGTTCTCGCTCTTGAGCATCGGCGCGCCGTCGGCGATCACCACCTCGGCGACCTGCGCCAGCGGAATCTGGGCGCCGGTTGGGGTCACGATCGGCAGTTCGCGCAACTTCTGCACGCTGTCACGCTGCTCGCGCGGGAAGCGCAGATTGACCGGATAGCGCTCGAGACCCTCGACGGTCTGGGTCAGGTTCACGCCGCCAATCGCCGCCGCGACGACCCGATTGATGTCGCTGACGTTGAGCCCGACCCGCGCTGCAGCCAACCGATCCGGCCGGATCTCGACATAACGACCACCGGCGACCCGCTCCGAGAATGCAGAACTGGTGCCCTCGACCTGCAGCACCGCGCGCTCCACCGCCTGCCCAATGCGCTCGATCTCGGCTAGATCCGGCCCGGCGATCTTGACCCCAACCGGCGTCTTGATGCCGGTTGCCAGCATGTCGATGCGGGTCTTGATCGGCATCACCCAGGCATTGGTCAGGCCCGGCAGATCGACGGTCGCATCCAGCTCCTCGATCAGCTTGTCGACGGTCATCCCCTCGCGCCACTCGGATTCGGGCTTGAGCTGGATCAGGGTCTCGATCATGGTCAGCGGCGCCGGGTCGGTTGCGGTGTCGGCACGGCCGATCTTGCCGAATACCCGCTCGACCTCGGGCAGGGTCGCGATCAGCCGATCGGTCTGCTGCAACAGCTCCTGTGCCTTGCCGATCGACAGCCCCGGCAGCGTCGTCGGCATGTACATCAGATCGCCTTCGTAGAGATCGGGCATGAACTCAGAGCCCAGCCGCGACAGCGGGATCAGGGTGCTGACCAGCACCAGCAAGGCCGCCAGCAGGGTCATGTAAGGCCAGCGCAGCACCGCCCGCAGCAGCGGCCGGTACAGCCAAATGAGCACCCGGTTGAGTGGATTGCGCATCTCGTTCGGGATACGCCCGCGCACCAGATAGCCCATCAGCACCGGCACTAGGGTCACCGCCAACCCGGCCGCCGCCGCCATCGCATAGGTCTTGGTAAAGGCCAGCGGCGCAAACAAGCGCCCCTCCTGCGCCTGCAGCGTAAACACCGGCAGAAAGCTCAGCGTGATGATCAGCAGCGAGAAGAACAGCGCCGGACCGACCTCGCCCGACGCCTCGCCGATCACCTGCCAATGTTGCTCACCGCGCGGACGTTCGCCATGCTCGGCCTCGTAGCGCTCCAGATGCTTGTGCGCGTTTTCGATCATCACGATCGCCGCATCCACCATCGCCCCGATCGCGATCGCGATGCCACCGAGCGACATGATGTTGGCGTTGATACCCTGCAGCTGCATGATGATGAAGGCCACCAGGATGCCAAGCGGCAGACTGATGATCACCACCAACGATGAACGTAGATGCAGCAGGAAGGCCATGCAGACCAACGCGACGACGATCAGTTCCTCGATCAGCTTGGTCTGCAGATTGTCGACCGCCCCCAGAATGAGCTCCGAGCGATCATAGGTCTCGACGATCTCGACCCCCTTGGGCAGCCCCGCTCGCAGCTCATCCAACCGCGCCTTAACCGCCTCGATCGTCGCCAACGCGTTCTCTCCAGAGCGCATCACGATGATGCCGCCGGTGATCTCTCCCTCGCCATCCAGATCCGCCACCACCCGACGCATCTCAGGGCCAATCTGTACCCGCGCGATATCACGCAGTAGCACCGGCGTACCCTCCGGCGTGGTCTGCACCGCGATCAGCTCGATATCCTCGAGCGAGGTCAGATAGCCGCGCGTGCGCACCATATACTCGGCCTCGGCCAGCTCCAGCACCGAGCCACCGACCTCCCGATTCGCGCCCTGCACCGCTGCCATCACCCGTTGCAGCGGGATGCCATAGGCCCGCAACTTCTCCGGATCAACGACGATCTGATACTGGCGCACCATGCCGCCGACCGTCGCCACCTCCGAGACCCCAGGCACCGACTGCAATTCAAACTTGAGGAACCAGTTCTGCAGGCTGGTCAGTTCCGCCAGATCATGCTGACCAGTTCGATCCACCAACGCATAGCTATAGACCCAGCCAACCCCAGTCGCATCCGGCCCGAGCCGCGGCTCCACCCCCTCCGGCAAGGCCGCCGCCGCCTGATTCAGATACTCCAGCACCCGCGCCCGAGCCCAATACAGATCCGTGCCGTCCTCGAAGATCACATAGACGAACGAATCACCAAAGAAGCTGAAGCCGCGCACCACCTTCGCACCCGGCACCGACAGCATCGTCGTCGTGATCGGATAGGTCACCTGCTCCTCAACCACCCGCGGCGCCTGCCCCGGGAAGCTGGTCTTAATGATCACCTGCACATCGGAGAGGTCCGGAATTGCATCTAGCGGCGTCTGTTTCACCGCCAGGATGCCCCAACCGGTCAGCATCACCGCTACCAGCAGCACCAGAAAACGATTGCGAATCGACCAAAGGATGACGGACTTCACAGCACAGCCTCCAGGGCCTGAAATGGCCGATCAAGCCGAATGCCAGTGCCACCATCGAGCACAACGTCACCCAGCGCCGAGCCAGCACCAACGCCCACAAAGGGCGGCCGGGTAGCGCCCGGCGGGGGTGTGCGCAGCAAGGATGCTGCGCTCAAGCCTCCAAGGACGGATTCACGGCGTCCCCCGCCGGGCGCTACCCGGTCGCCCAGACCACCACGTTCAAGGCCCTGCGCCCCCTGCATTGACGGCAACGCCAGCGCAAAACGGAAACAACGGCGTCCAGAAACAGCCACCGCCTCAACAGCATCAATGGTGCGCATGCGATCCTCCCGCGGTCATCCCGCCACCAGTATCGCCAGCGTCGTCATCGTCACTCGCCCCAGAGCCACCGACACCCGACATCCGCTGAAAGCTAGCCTGCAGATTCGACTCCGAATCGATCAAGAACTGCCCAGAGACAACGATCTCATCGCCCTCATCAAGCCCGGATAGGATCTCAACCTCATCGCCACGCTGCATCCCAGTAACCACATCCACCGGCTGAAACCGCCCATCTCCGAGCACCCTCACCACCGCCTCCCGCTCCCCAGTCACAATCAGTGCCTCGGCCGGAATCTTCAGCACCTCACGCTTCGGCCCGCCATAGATCACCACATTGGCAAACATATTCGGCTTCAGCGCCAAATCCGGGTTATCGAACACCAGCCGCACCCGCAAGGTCCGCGACACCGGGTCCAGCTCCGGATAGAGATAGTCGACCTTGCCCTCCCAAGTGCGCCCCGGCCGCGCCGGCACCCGCATCTCGGCAGACAGCCCCTCGCTCAGCCAATCGATCTGAGACTCATAGATATCCACCATCACCCAGACCTGGCTCAGATCCGCGATGGTGAACATCTCGCTCGACTCGGTCACATACATCCCATCGCGAGCCATCATCTTGGTAACGATGCCATCGATCGGCGCCCGGATCGGCACCCGATTGCGCGCCTCGCCATCACGCTGGATCGCCGTGATCACATCATCCGGCACATCCAACAGCCGCAAGATATTCCGCGCCTTGTCCTCACTCACCCGACGCCGATCAGCGGCATTGCGATCCTGCGCCAGCAAGAAATCCACCTGCGCGTTCAAGATCGCCGGTGCATAGAGCTCAGCAAGCTCCTGCCCCGCCCGCACCGGCTCACCCTCCGCACGCAGGCTCAGCGACTCGATCCAACCCGCAGCACGCGGATGCACATGCGCCAGCCGCGTCTCGTCGTAGGCAATGCGACCCAGCGTCTCGATGTACTTCCAGAGCGTGCCACGCTCGACCGCTGCGGTGCGAACACCCAGCGTCTGCACCACCGCTGGCGTCAAGGCCACCTCCGGGTACTTGCCGGTCATCGGGTCCATCAGCTTCTTGACCAGATCCATGCCGCAGATCGGGCAGGTGCCCTCCTCATCGCGGATGATCTGCGGATGCATCGGGCAGACGTATTTCGGATCGAGGTGCTTCGCCGCGTGCTCCATCGGAGAATCAGCGGCGGCTTCGGCGACCGACTCACTCGGGGTCTCGGTCTCAGCGCCAAGCTCGGCGCCGCAACCAAACAGGCCCATCGACAAGGCGCCGATCAGCAAAAAGACAGACAGGGGACCGCCACGGAATCGGCGGTAAGGGGGGAATCTCGACATTGATGATCTCCGGTCGTGCAAGCTGCTGTCCGCACTCGATCGCGGGACAGACAAAGACTGAAGGGATAACGGCGCCTAAAGCCCCGTCACCACGGCGATCAGCTTAGAACCGGAATGGGCGGCTTCGACCAGAGATCATCCGAGTAGCGATAGAAGTGGCGCTCTGGACTCGGAGTCGGGCTGGGTAGATCAGCGACAGCCACCGATGGAGCTTGCGGGAACACCCCCATCGCACCAAAGACGCACAGCTCGAGCGCGCACTTCTGGCACTCCGCCAAGGTCGGCACCGGCGAATCCTGGCCGTCTGCATCCGCAACGGTTGGGAGTCCATCATCAGAAGCAGCTGCAATCGTTAGAGGCGCAGTCGCGGCGAACTGATGCGGGCAATGGCCAGCGCCGAGCATCGCAGAACCATGACTCGACTGCGAAACCCCACCCGCTGCATGGAGGCACGGGAGCGCAGAAGCAGCAAACGCCTGTAAATGCAACGTCAGCAGGCAGAACATGACGATGATCTGTGTGGTTAGGGCTCGCGTCCTCATGCCAATCATATTGCCCCAAACCAGTCGGTCGACAAGGGCATGCCAGCGGCAGATTTCTGGGCATGACGACCCAGGGTGTCGCTGATATCGCCATTCGCCCTCCCCGGAGCCACCCACATGGTTCCTGAGCCTTCTGGGTCGGTGTTGTCCGGCGGCCGGGTTGAAAGCCTAAAAGGCCAATGACACTTCCCGAGCGTTGCTTCACGAACAGGCCTAGAACAGACCGGTTGTGGCATTCTAATCAGCCTGGCCAGAAGCTGACCGAGCCTGACTCAGTCGCAACACAACCTCCACGAGCCGCCGAAGAAACATGACCATCGCCCACCGACCGCGCCTGTCCCTCCTCTGCCTCGTCCTCGCCGCTGTTGGCGCGATACAAGGCTGCGGACCTGGCACATCAGAGCCGGCCGCCGGCTTCGAGATGCCGAAATTTGCCGATCCCGTGCTCGCCGAGGGGCGCTCAGTCTGGATGGGGACCTGCCGCGCCTGCCACCTGATGGGCGCTGCTGGCGCCCCCGCCGTGACCGACTATCCGAACTGGGAGCCGCGCATCGCCAAGGGCGTGGATGCCCTATTCAAGAGCCCAATCCACGGTATCAAGGGCGATGATGGCAAGTACAAGATGCCACCGCGAGGCGGCAATGAGCGCCTGACCAATCGCCAAATCGAGGCCGCGGTCGAATACATGGTGGCCTCGGTCGACTACCTACACCAGCAGACGCTCAACCCTTAGGATCGGCCTGCGGTGCCGGTTGACGCAGCAGCGCCGCAAGGGTGTTGCGGCCAGAGCGTGCGGCAACGCGGAGCAGTCGAAGCAAGACCAGCGCGGTGAGAAATGCATCACCGGGCGCCGTATGGCGGTCGTGCGGTACGATCCCGAAGAATCGGCAGAGTCCATCGAGCGAGAGATCATCGAGACCCGGCTCAGCGCCAAAGGCCCCGTCGTCCAGCAAGGCCAACATCAGTTGGCCCGTATCCAGGTGCCGATTCTGCAGCCGATCATCGGTATGGCGCGCCAGTGCGGCATCGATCATGGCGAGATCATGGCTGATGTGATGACCAACGATGACCCCGTCGCCGAGATAGCCCAACAGCGCGGAGAGTGCATCCGGTTCATCCAGCGCGTGCTCTGTCTCGCTGCGCGTGATGCCGTGCACTAAGGTTGCCGCGGTGTTGAAGCGCACCCGCAGCAGCACCTCGAGGCGATCGCTCAGATCGATCTCCCCCTCGGTGATCGCGATCGCGCCGATACTGACAATCCGATGCCGCTTCGGATCAAGCCCAGTGGTCTCACAATCGAGCACGCAGAAGCGCACTTGCTCAAGACTGTCAGTGTCGCTCCAGGTCGGCTCGAAGGCCGTTCGGTAGTCGGCGAGCACGCGGTCGAGTGCTGTTTGATCACTCATCTGTGGCTGATCGCTCATCGAAGACCCGGTCATCGGCGGCGCGTGGCGCCGTAACGCTTGCCCATGTACTCCATCAGCTGCAGCACGGTCCGAAAGCCGGATTTGAGCAGATTCTGCTCGAGTCGAGTCAAGGTCGAAGGCTCGACCAGATTGCCATCACAATGCCTAGAGAGGCCCGCGCGGGTGCGATAAAACAGCGCATTGCGGAAGGCAGCGATGGTCTCGTTGACCAACAGGACCGCATCCTGATCGTCTGGCGTCAACGCTTGCAAGCGTTCAAGCGTCCCCACCGGATGATCGATCCCGGCATCCAGCGCCAGGGCACGCGCGAGATCAACCACGGGCTGCAAGGTCGCGCGCTGGAGATCCAGGGTTTCCGTGTAGCGGCCATTGTCATCGATCACCAAGCCGCGGAAGAAGGTCAGGGGTGGCAGGTTAGCCATGGAATCAGCCACTAGCAGGGGCACAAAACCCATGCTGTGGTCCTTTTCGCGATGAATGTGCTGCTGCAGACGGTTCACGAGGGTGCAGTCGCCATGCACCGGACGCAGATCAAAGAACGAGGTCGCCCGGTAGACACAGCTCTCGATCGGATCGTGAATCCAGTGGCTGAAGCCAATCTCCCACTCATTGATCGAACGGCAGGCACTTGGATGGCCGGAGACGATGCCTTTGGCGGTGCTGACGAAGCCACAGGCGGCCAACGCCGAACTGACCCGGCGTCCAAGCTCGAGGAAATAGCTGCGCGCTGCGCGTCGCTGGTCGGGCTCAGGCTCGTCGTAGATGAGTCCGTGATCCAGGTCGTAGAGGGTCGTCAGCTCGCCGCGGCCGGCCGAGCCAAAGAACACCCAACAGTGTTTGAGATCGGGTATCGCATGGCCTTCGGCGAGCAAGGCACCCTCCACCAGCACCACCACGCGACGCAGCACCGCGGCATAGAGCGCGGTCGCCATCGGGGCGAGCCAGCGCAGGGACTCAGCGTCGGTCAGACCGCCGGCGATAAAGGTCTGCCCCTGAGCTAATAGGCGAGACAGCTCGTAGATGCCACCCGCGCGCGCCATGTCCTCAACAATGGCGAGTGGCGCCGCGGCCTCGATCCGCGTCAGATCACGCCTGGCCAGCACCGAGCACACCTTGCCTAGCCGCGAGCCATCATTGGTCAGCACGAGATGCTCGACCTGAAGCTCGAGCATCCGCGTCAGATAGGCGCCGGCCGGCAAGCCGACGCGCAGCGTATCCAAAACCGGCGCCATCAACTGCACTGCGGGCGCGTCGAGCGGCAGCTCACCGCTCGCCACCCGGTCACTGAGGACACGTGTCGAGATCAGTCCCCGCGCCGTGCCCTCGGCATCGATGACCACTGCCGCCGCGCCGGGCGGCTGATCCGCCAAGCGCGCAGCGACGTCACGCACGGGCGTCTCGAGCCCGCAGGTCACCGCTGAAGGCGGCTCATCGACAGGTTTCGCCATCCAGTCAACGGGTCGACGACCCAGACGCAGCTCATCGGAGCGGATCGAATCGCCCTCGAGCCCCGGCGGCGCAATGGCGACCGTGAAGTAGGCGGCCAGGTAATGGCTGGCGCGCGGATGCCGCTTGATCTGCTCCCAGAGCGGCGCCGCCGGCAACGCATAGAGGATGACTTCAGTCTCAGTGCGCGCGGTATAGGTATGCTCGACGATGCCGAGATAGCGACCAACGCCGAGCAGGTCGCCCTCACCGCGCACGTCGCGTAAGACCTCTTTGGCACCACTCTCGTCGTAGTCGACCAGGCGCACCACGCCCTGCTGGATCACATAGACGTAGGGCCGGCGCTTCTGGCCGCGCTCGAACACCAGCTCACCATCTTCGTGGAAGAGGACGCGGCCGCCCGCCACAAGCTCGAGCAGCTCCGACTCATCGAGATACTGGAACGGTGGATGGCGACGCAGGAAGTCGGCAACGCGGTAGGCAATGCTAGCGGTCTTCACGGGCTCGCTGAGTGCAAGAGGTTAGCGCGATCCAGGTGACCGCGAGCGGCATACTAGCCGAAGTCGGCGCGCAAGGCGCGTTCGAGCGATCACTGGTCTCAAATCCCTGGCTGGTCAAGCATCGGCGCGCCCCCTTCAGCATCGCTCGCAGCCGGCATCGGGTCATCGCCCGAGGCAACCGGCTCAGCAGCGAGCACGGGCGAGGCATCGAGCTGCTCTACGCCCATCAGGGTCGTGATCCGCTGCAGCGACGAGATCAGCAGACTTTGCTCCCACTCCTCCAGGGCTTGGAAGCGCTGCACAAAGGCCTCCTGCAGCAACGGCGGCGAGCGCGCCATGATCGCAACCGCCTTATCGGTCGCGCTGACCATGACCCGTCGCCGATCCTCACTGCTGCGCGCTCGCGCCACAAGCTCCCGACTCTCCAACCGGTTGAGAATATCGGTCACTGTCGCTTGGCTCAGGCTGACACGCTTGGCGACCGCGCCGACAGAGGCACCCCCCAAATCGATGATGGCCTTGAGCACCAGAGCCTGTGGCGCGGTCAGTCCATGGCTTCGCTCCAACTGCCGCGAGTGGAGGCCAACCGCACGAATGACCCGCCGCAGGGCCACCAACACGTCGTCACAGCGACTGTCTAACGTCGTCATCGTCATCAATCCGCCAACATTCGGTCACAAAATAAATCTTAGAGGCTTTCACTGACTGATTGCCTCGAAGAACCAAAATAAAATCAGCAAAATACGGTGATTTCCGGAACGCACTAGCACAGAAAAGCGTAGCGACAGCGTTCCAAAAGCTTCGGGTACGATGTACTATACTGCCCTCTTCGCCGTTCTTCCGCACATCCTCGATGCCGCACAGAACGGATCATCCGCTCGCGAGCCACCGTATCGCCCAGCGCTGCCACACGCCCCTGCGTCTTGGCTCGGTGCTTCGCGCAGCCCATCCGCAGCCCATCTCTAGGGAGCCAGACCATGCAGCAACCATCGACTCGACAAGATTACGGTTCTGATCCGCTTGCCGTCCGTGACAGCGAAAAGTATCAAGAAGAATACATCGAGGGCTTCGTTGACAAGTGGGACGAACTCATTGATTGGGACGCACGCGCGCAGGCCGAAGGCCAGTTCTTTATCGAACAATTACGCGAGCGCGGCGCGAAGAAGGTGCTCGACGTTGCCGCCGGCACTGGTTTTCACTCGGTCCAGCTGCTCGAGGCCGGATTCGAGGTCACCACGGCAGACGGCAGCCCTGTCATGCTGGCCAAGGCGTTCGAAAACGCGCGCCGCCGCGGCCACATCCTGCGCACGGTCCATGCCGACTGGCGCTGGCTGAACCAGAGCGTCCACGACCTCTATGATGCCGTCATCTGCCTCGGAAACTCCTTTACTCATCTGCATGAAGAGCTCGACCGTCGTAAGGCCTTGGCCGAATTCTATGCCACGCTGCGCCACGACGGCGTGCTGATCTTGGACCAGCGCAACTATGACGCCCTGCTCGACCATCAGGTCCAGCCGACCCACAACTACTATTACTGCGGCGACAACGTGCGCGCCGAGCCCGAGCATGTTGACGACTCGCTCGCTCGATTCAAATACAGCTTCAGCGACGGCTCTGCATACCACCTGAATATGTTTCCGCTGCGCAAGGCCTATGTGCAACGGCTGATGCGCGAGGTTGGCTTCCAGCGCGTCGATACCTACGGCGACTTCCAAGAGACCTACCGCGAAACTGAGCCCGATTTCTTTATCCATTGCGCCGAGAAGGCTTACCTGGGAGGCAACGGATGAGTCAACAGTATTCAGAGGCTGTCGAGACCGCTCGCGGTTATTACAACAGCGAGGACGCGGACAACTTTTATTTCCACGTCTGGGGCGGCGAAGACATCCACATCGGACTCTATGAGAGCGCCGACGAGCCCATCGCAACGGCCTCGGCCAGGACGGTCGAGCGCATCGCCGACCGCATTGCCGCACCGCTGTCGCAGCCAGACGCGCGCGTTATCGACCTCGGCTCCGGCTATGGCGGTGCTGCGCGCCATCTCTCTAAACGCTTCGGCTGTCAGGTGTTGGCGCTGAATCTCAGCGAGGCAGAGAACCAGCGTAACCGGCAGATGAATCAGGCCGCGGGCCTCGACCACCTCATCGAGGTCGTCGATGCGAGCTTCGAGGAGATTCCGGCACCCGATGCGAGATTCGACATCGCCTGGTCGCAGGATGCCATCCTCCACTCAGGCCATCGCGATCAGGTCATGACCGAGGTCGATCGGATCTTGAAGCCCGGCGGCGAGCTGATCTTCACCGACCCGATGCAGGCCGACGATTGCCCCGCCGGCGTGCTGCAGCCGATCTTCGACCGTATCCACCTGTCGAGCCTCGGCTCATTCGCGTTCTATCGTGAGCAGGCGAGACGCTTGGGTTGGGAAGAGATCGAGGTCCTCGATCTCACTGAGAATCTCATCACCCACTATGCGCGGGTGGCCGATACCCTGCGCGAGCAGCGCGATAGCCTCAAGGGCAAGGTCTCGGAAGACTACATCGAGCGCATGCTCACGGGACTCGGCCATTGGGTCGAGGGCGGCCGCAATGGCTACCTGAGCTGGGGCATCATGCACTTCCGCAAGTCCGCCTGAAACCGCTCGAAGCGCGTCTGAAGCCCTAATCATCAGCGGCTGAGCGGCTGGGCAGTTAAGCTGAGCAGTTAAACAGCTGAGCAAGCGCAGCAGCGCCGTCGCGGTTCCGCCTGGCCAAGGGTGGGTCGGCAGTATGCCGGCCCGACCCTTACCCCGCCCTAGCTCGCGTTCGCCTCCAGTCCGGCGATGATCTTGTCCCGAATCGCCTCGACGCCGCCGACACCTTCAACACGCAGGTAGCGTGGAGCACCCTCGCCGCCCTTATCGGCCCAGGCCGAGTAGTAGGAGATCAACGGCTCGGTCTGATCGTGATAGACCTTCAGCCGCGCACGCACCGTCTCTTCCTTGTCGTCGTCGCGCTGCACCAGCGGCTCGCCGGTCTCGTCGTCCTTGCCCTCCTCCTTCGGCGGGTTGTACTCGATGTGGTAGGTCCGCCCGGAGGCCGGATGCACGCGGCGCCCAGCCATGCGCTTGATGATCTCTTCATCGGGCACGTCGATCTCGACGACTGCGTCGATCGGCACCCCAACCTCTTTCAAGGCATCTGCCTGGGCCAAGGTCCGCGGGAAACCGTCGAACAGGAAGCCATTCTCACAGTCGGGCTCGGTGATCCGCTCCTTGACCATCCCCATGATGATCTCGTCAGAGACCAACCCGCCCTCATCCATGATCTTCTTCGCCGCCAGCCCAAGCTCAGTGCCCGTATTGACGTGGGAGCGCAGCATGTCGCCGGTCGAGATCTGCGGGATGTTGAACTGTTTCTTGATATAGCCCGCCTGAGTGCCTTTTCCAGCACCCGGTCCGCCAAGCAGGATGACGCGCATGAGCTCTTGCCTCCAGTGGTGTTAGGTCGACCGGATAGGCTGCCACAGTGGCAACGCCACGGCAATCGCGAAGCGACCTCCCCGCGCACCAGCCCTTGCTGTTTTTAGGCAGCACCGGTTGAGACCAGGGGCGGAAACCAGGTCTGCGCGATCTCTTGGTGGAGGTCGCCGATACCAAGCTGAAGCTCATCGACGAACTCATGCAGATCCTTTTGGCTGAAACGCTCGGGCTCGGCCGCATCCAGCGCGCGCGACAAGCGCCCGTTGACGCGTAGGCAGGCCTCGTTGCGCGGCAGACGCTCGAGACAGATGCGGCTGTGGTCGATACACCAGCGTAGCGAGCGCGGAAACCGAGCGCTCTTGAAGATGAATCCCAGCACTGGACCACGTTGAACCCGAATCTGGGTGCTGCGCCGATACATCTGATAGGCGGTGAGCGATTTCAGCACGCTCACCCACTGAATGTTGTCGTAGGGGCGCACCTCGTCAGCATCCGGCAGCAGCGCAGCCGAGTGCACATCAGCGATCCGTGTGGTCATATCGGCGCGCTCGATGTAGCGCCCCAGGCTCAAGAACTCGAAACCCTGATCGTGCAGCATGGTGCCATCAAGCAGTCCGTTGATCAGCTGACTGCTGGTGATCAGCCCGCGCAGATAGGGATGGCGGCCGTTCTTGGTCAGCCCCTTTTGCAAACCCTCGCGCGCATAGAGGGTCAGGCCGTTGATCTGCTCCCAGGCCTCGCGCGGGACGAAATCACGGATGGTGCGACAATTCTCGCGCGCCGCCTCGAGCGCGGAGAGGATCGAGCCCGGGTGGCGCTCATCGCCAAGCAGGAAACGCATCACCTGGCGCTCGCCGTAGTCTTTGTAATGCTCCTCGAAGAGTTCGTGCGCGCCGGTGATATCGACCAGTGGCTTCCAGCCGGGCGCGATGCCCTTGGGCAGATCTAGCAACAGATTGGCGTTGACGTTGACGATGCGGGCGGTGTTCTCGGCGCGCTCGATATAGCGAGCGAGCCAGTAGAGGTTCTCAGCGACGCGGGAGAGCATGGCGAATCTTGATCTCGCTAACGAGGGATACTCTGGAATCAGGGACGAACAAGCGTGTTTTCAGGGCGTGTTTTCCGGCTCAGCCAGAAGCCGTTTGTGATTGGCGCTGACTGGCCTCACCCTGGGCCTGCTCGTAGGTCTCGGTGGCAACGTCCTGCGGCAAGATCCAGGTATCCTTGCTGCCGCCGCCCTGAGATGAATTGACCACCAATGAGCCCTTGCGCAAGGCGACGCGGGTCAGCCCGCCCATGGTCACCTGTTGGCGATCGGAGGACAGGATAAAGGGTCGCAAGTCGACATGGCGCGGTTCGAGGCGATCCTTGATCACGGTTGGCACCGTGGAGAGCTTGAGCGTCGGTTGGGCGATGTAATTGCGCGGGTCTTTCTTGATCGCAGCCGCCATTCGGTCGCGTTCGGTCTGGGTCGAGGCCGGCCCGACCAACATGCCGTAACCGCCCGATTCGTTGGCCGGCTTCACCACCAGCTCCGCCATGTGCTCGAGCACGTACTGCAGCGCATCAGGCTCCATGCACCGATAGGTCGGCACATTCGGCACGATCGGCTCTTGGTCTAGATAATATTTGATGATCTCGGGGACGAAGGCGTAGACGACCTTATCGTCGGCAACGCCAGCGCCGGGCGCATTGGCCATGGCCACATTGCCCGCCTTCCAGGCCCGCATCAGCCCGGCAACGCCGAGCGCTGAATCGTCGCGAAAGGCCTCGGGGTCGAGAAACAGATCATCGACGCGCCGATAGATCACATCCACCCGCGCTGGCCCATCGACGGTGCGCATGTAGCAGCAATCGTCATCATCGACGAACAGATCACGCCCCTCGACCAGTTCCGCGCCCATCTGCTGCGCCAGATAGGCATGCTCGAAGTAGGCTGAGTTGTAGATGCCGGGCGTCAGCACCACGACCTCCGGATACTCAGCCGGACGCGGCGAGAGCGAGGCGAGGGTGTCGAACAATTGCGATGGATAATCATCCACCGGCAATGGGGCATAGTGCTCGAACAGCTCGGGGAAGACGCGCTTGGTCACCAGCCGATTCTCGAGCATGTAAGAGACGCCCGAAGGGACCCGCAGATTGTCCTCCAGCACATAGAGCGTGCCATCGGCATCGCGCACCAGGTCAGAGCCACAGATATGCGCCCAGATGCCGAAAGGCGGGTCGATACCGACGCATTGCGGCCGGAAGTTGACTGACTTCGCCAACACCTCCTTCGGAAACACCTTGTCCTTGACGATGCGCTGATCGTGATAGAGGTCGTCGATGAACAGGTTCAGCGCCTGAACGCGCTGCTTCAGTCCAAGCTCGACTTGGCGCCACTCCCGCTCCGGGATCACCCGCGGGATCACGTCGAAGGGCCAGGCGCGATCGATCGCCCCGCCCTCCTCTGAATATACCGTGAAGGTGATGCCCATCTCCTTGATCGAGACCTCGGCGGCCAATTGGCGCGCCATCAGCTCATCACCGCCGAGTGCCTGGATATCAGCGGCTAACGCCTCAACCTCGGGGCGCGGCTCGCCGCGTTCTGCGAGAAGTTCATCGTAGAAGCCGTCGCAATCGTAATCAGACCAATCGATCTCCATGGCGCCGTCGTCAACCTCGATACTGTTGTGGCGGGTACAAAACCGCGGCCGGGTGCCTGATTGTTACCGCTTCAGGCGACAGCGTCCAATCTTGTATAGGCCTAGCGCCATGTTCGCAAGCCTAAGGCTCATGGCGTGGTGCCACTCCGGACAAATGAATCACGTAAGATTCAAGTCAAGCCTAGCAAGCCTTATCTTAGGAAACACCGCAAACGCGTCGAGATCAGCTCTCCAATCTCCGCCGCGAGCCTATGATGGCTCGCGGCGACTCCGAGCCGAGCTCGATGACAGCCTGAGCCAGGCTCAGGGCAGACTGATGCGCTTCATGATCCCGTCTTTCAACTTCCAATGCTTGAGACCAGCACCGATATGCAGCAGTAAGACGGCAAGCAGCACCGCGCCGCCGATGCCGTGCATCAGGAACAGCTGTTCACCAAGCTCCTTATTGGCCGGATCGAGGCCCGGCTGCGACCAGCCGAAGAACTGAATCGGAAAACCGCTGATCGCTGTCGCAAGCCAGCCGCCGACCGGGATGCCGATCAACAGCAGATACATCAGCACATGGGTCGTTGTACTCACCACGCGCTCAACGCCAGTGAGCGGGGTCGGATACTCAGGCACCGGCGAGAATCGAAACAGCAGCAAGCGCAGCACCACCAGAAAAAACAGCAGAATCCCAAAGCTCTTGTGGGCCATGTAGAAGGTGTTGGTCAGCTCGTCTCCGAACAGACCGTTGACGCCTTCGTAGCCAAGGAACCAGAAGGTGAAGCCCATCGCCAGCAGCCCGAAGATCAACAGGGCGATCAACCAGTGCAGCAACCGCTGCACGAACGAGTAGCGTGTTTTTGCCATCAGAAGTCTCTCCTTCGTTCATCAAAAGTGCCAGCTCATTTACCACGAAACGCGACCAGCAACGCAAGGGGGCAACGCAATCCTCGGCGGTCTCTTGGCCGCCGATTGGCTGCCGACTGGTTTCCGATTGGCTTGACGCTGGCTTCCAGCTGGTTTCCGATCGGTGACCACGCAACGAGCCCGTTCGGCACCCGCGGCGGGCAGTCCGGCGACTCACCACTGCCACTTCTCAGCCAGTGCCCCAATCATCGACGCCTGTCGACGTCCCTGACAACAAACCCTAGCGACAAAGGCCGCTCATGCCGCACCTCGATCAAGCCCAACAAGCCAATTCTCCTGCTGCTCGCCCTCGAGCCCGGGAAACCTTCCGCTACATCAACTGGCTATTCAACCCCTACCAGCGGCTCGATGTGCCTGCCATCTACGACCTGCTGTCGACACGCGCGGCGACCGAGCGTGCGCTCTACCTCAATCTGGGCTTCTGGCGAGATGCGACGAATCTTGACGCCGCCAGCGAGGCACTCGCGGATCTGCTCGCTGACGCGGTGCAGCTCTCGCCCGGCGACCAACTCCTCGATGTCGGCTATGGTTTCGCCGACCAGGACATGCGCTGGGCCGAACGCTATCAGCCGGCACAGATCATTGGCCTCAATCTGACCCAGTCACAGGTCGAGATCGCGCGTCAACGCGTCGCCGAGCGCGGGTTAAGCGAGAAGATCGATCTCCGCCAAGGCTCAGCGACCGCGATGGACCTGCCCGATGAGTCAGTCGACAAGGTGATTGCGTTGGAATGCGCCTTCCACTTTCGCTCCCGCGAGCAGTTCCTGCGTGAGGCCTTCCGTGTGCTGAGACCCGGCGGGCGCATCGCCATCGCCGATATCCTGCCGCGGCCCGCGCAAGGCAGCGCCTGGCAACGCTTCAAGCGCAAGACGTCCTGGGCTTTGGTCGCAGGAAAGTTCTCGATCCCTTGGGACAACGCCTATCCGATCCCGACCTATCACGCCAAGTTGAAGCTCCGGGGTTACCAGCAGATTGACGTCGAGTCGATCAGAGATCGGGTCTATGCGCCGCTTCACCACTGGCTGCGTGGGCACCGCGACACCCTGCAACGGCTGCATCCGGTCGCGCGCTTTGCCGCCAAGCTCGCGCTGCGCCGCGACCCGGAAACGCTGTACGCCGGCTTGGACTACGTCCTCGCGACCGCCGTCAAGCCGACGCGCTGACGCTCATCGCATCATGCCCGTCGCATCATGCCCGTCGCGTCATGCCCAGCGCATCACTCCTATCGCATCATGCCCGTCGCTTCATGCTTCGGGCTCGCGACGGGCGATGACCGTCGCCGGCTGACCCGATGGCGTATCAACCACTTAGCATTTCTTCAACAGGTCTGTGGATAAGTCTGTGGGAAAGATAAGCACAAGCACGCCAAACGCGCGTCTGCTCTGCCCTGACGACAGATTGACGCATTTTTGACCACCGGCGTAACCCATTGTTTTTACGATGCTGAATTCGAGACCCTGAGCACACTGAGGCATGCTGAACGGGCGGCAAGCAGCCCGGTTGATCAATGTGGACAACTGACAGGGGTAGAACTGCAAGCGGCCGACTTGTCAACTGCCTTCGGCCTCACGCAACCAAGGCGATCAGCCTTCGCAATCGGTTCAAAGGGTCGCCAGCAAGACCGACGCAGGCTTGCGCGACCCGACTAAACCGCTCAGGATAGCGCCGCTGCGCGACAGAGCCTGAGACACCTCCGGGGCTCATTGGTCGCCATCCTGTCGCCCTACGCCTCGCCCCTAATCTACAGCTCGCCCTATCTATCAGGAAGTCACACACACCGGCATGACACCAGACGCGCTTCAACCCGTTCGCGACCACATCGCCTCGCGCATCATCGGCCAGCAGCGCTTCGTCGACAGCATGCTGGTCTGCCTGCTCAGCGACGGCCATCTGCTGGTCGAAGGCATGCCCGGCCTGGCCAAGACCACCGCGGTGAAGGCGCTCGCCGATTCCATCGAAGGCGACTTCCATCGCATCCAGTTCACGCCGGACCTGCTGCCCTCGGACCTGATCGGCACCGACATCTACCGCCACGAGAAGGGCGAGTTCGAGTTCCGCGAAGGGCCGCTGTTCCACAATGTCTTGCTCGCCGATGAGGTCAACCGCGCGCCGGCCAAGGTGCAATCCGCGCTGCTCGAAGCGATGGCCGAGCAACAAATCACCGTCGGCCAGCGCACCTACCCGCTGCCGGATCTGTTCATGGTTCTGGCGACGCAAAACCCGGTCGAGCAAGAAGGCACCTATCACCTGCCCGAGGCCCAGCTCGACCGCTTCCTCATGCAAGCAGTGGTCACCTATCCAACTCGGGATGAGGAGTTGCTGATCCTCGAGCTCGACGCGAGTGAACAGCAGCGCAACGAGGTGGTTCCGCCGAAGCGGCTCAGCCAGCAGGAACTGTTCGCCATTCGGCGTGCGGTCTCGGCGATCTATATCGACCCGAAACTGCTCAGCTATATCGTCGATCTGGTGCAGGCTACGCGTCAGCCGAAGCTGTACGATGACGCCCTCGCGCGCTGGTGCCGCTTTGGCGGCTCACCGCGCGCCAGCATCGCCTTGGCCCGCTGCGCCCGCGCCCGCGCCTGGCTCGATGGCGACGAGTTCGTCGCCCCGCACCATATCCAGCTGATCGCCCCTGAGGTGTTGCGCCATCGCCTGTTGCTCACCTTCGAGGCCGAGGCTGAGGGCATCACCACCGATGAGTTCATCAACCGACTGCTGAACCTGGTCGCCATCCCTTGATGAGGCCTGTCACGGCAGGAATCATGATCGGCGTCCTAGCCGACGTCATGACCGATGTCATGACCCACGTCATGGCGGCAAGAGCCACCGTCATCGGTGCGATTAAGCCGGACTTGCTCGACAGATGAGTCTCTATCCTCGCCTCGACGACCTGCTCGAGCTCAGACACCAGGCCCACACCCTAGGTGTCTCCTCGCATCATCTGGTCAACTCGACCTTTGCCGGGCTCTATGCGTCGGTGTTCCGCGGTGCGGGCGTCAACTTCGAGGAGGTGCGCGAATACCGCGAGGGTGACGACATCCGCTACATGGATTGGAAGGTCACTGCGCGCATCAATGAACCGCATCTCAAGGTCTTCCGCGAAGAGCGCGAGCGCAGCGTGGTGCTCTGCGTCGATCGCGGCCCGCACATGGCCTTCGGCACCCGCGGCACCTTCAAGGGCGTACAGGCGGCGCGGGCGGCGGCGCTGATCGGCTGGGCCGCGAGCCGGCTGCAAGACCGGGTTGGCGGCATGGCATTTGGCGATCCTCAGCAAGGCCTGCATCACTTCCGCCCTGCACGCGGCCGGCGCGCGCTCTGGCAGCTGCTGCGCACCCTGACCCTGCCCGGCTCGGCCGAAAGTGCCTCGATCGACTGCCTAGCCGGGGCGCTGAAGCGCGCCTCCCGTGGTCTGCCGACAGGATCGTTGATCTTCGTCATCGCCGACCTCAACCGCGAGGCACGCAATCTCGAATCGGTGCTCGGCAACCTCCGGCAGCGCAGCTCGGTGGTCTTGATCCCGGTTGATGATCCGGCGGACCAAGAGATCCCGGCGATGGGCAAGGTCAGCTTCCGCGGCACCGATGGTCGCCTGATCGAGATCGATACCGATGACAGCCAAGCGCAAACCGCCTACCGTGAGGCCTGGAGACAGCGCCGCAAAACCTTATCGGCTCTTGCCAACCGCTTGAATATCATCCTGATGCCGATTCACACCGAGCAAGACATCCATGCCAGCCTGATCAGCGGCCTCGAGCAACGCGCGCGCTCGCGCGCCATCTAATTCCTGCACCCTCTGACGCAACCCCTTGACGCACCCTCTGACCAAGAGCTCAACGTTTGAATCCTGATCTGCGAACGCTGCGCGACATCCACGACGCCCTCGGCAACCCCTGGTGGCCGCTAGCGCCAGGCTGGTGGCTGCTGCTTGGGCTGACCATCGCCGCTGTGGCACTCGGCTGGCACTATCGTCGCGCACGGCCGATCCTGCCGGCGATTCCACTGCTTCGGATCGGAGACTGGCGTTGGGATGCGCGTCGCGAATTGCAGCGTCTGCGCCGCGATTCTGGCCGCGCCTCACTCAAGGTCCGTCTGGCCGAACTCTCCGAACTGCTCAAGCGCATCGCCATGGCGCGGCACGGACGGAGCGCCTGCGCCGGCCTGCATGGCCAGGCTTGGCTCGACTGGCTCAGCGCGCATGATCCGGACGGCTTCAACTGGCGCCAGCATGGCCAGCTGATCGTCAGCGCACCCTATGCGCCGGATATCGCGGAACCGGCGACCAAGAACACCCCAGGGTCGAGCCGCGATCGCGGTCGCGACCTGCTCCCAGAACAACCGATTGCAGACCGACAGCACGCAGAGCGACAACTCGAGCAGCTGATCGCAGCCACCGAGCGCTGGATCACCGCCCCCCTCAAGGCGCCCAAGCGCGGAGCCGAGCCCCGTCAAGACCGGTCAGCAGAGCGCGCAGCCAGCAAAAGCGGTACCGCGTTTAGCCTGCTCAGCAGGGCGTCTCGCTGGCTCACCACGCACGGTCACAAGGTCGCCAAACACAAGGTCGCCAAGGCCTTTCGTCAGCACAAACCGCCCGCAGGGACTGCCAGATGAACGCCTTTGCATTCGCCTGGCCCTGGTTTGGTCTGCTGCTGCCGCTGCCTTTCCTACTCCCGTTTCTACTCAACCGTTTCTGGCCACGCCAATCGGGCAGCGATGCTGACACCGAGCCGCGCAGCCAAGGCCAGCGCATCACGCTGCTGCATCCGCAGCTCGAAGCGCTCGAAAGTGTCTATCGGGCACGGCGCCCGGGCCACGACCTCATGAGCGGCATCAGCCGTCTGCTGCTCTATCTGCTCTGGGCAGCCCTGGTGCTGGCCCTGATGCGCCCGCAATGGCTCGTGCCGCATACCGAGGTGAGCACCCCGGGCTACGACCTGATGCTAGCGGTTGATGCCTCGCATTCGATGGACGCACTCGACTTCAGCGATCGCGGCCAGCAGCTGAACCGCATGCAGGTGGTCAAAGGCGTGATGGGGCGCTTCATCGACGAGCGCGCTGGCGATCGCATCGGACTGATCATCTTCGGCACCGAGGCCTTCGTGCTCTCCCCGCTCACCATCGACCGCTACGCTGTCCACCAGTTGCTCGACGGCGTCGTGCCGAGCATCGCCGGCGGCAGCACCGCACTCGGCGATGCCATCGCCCTCGGCGTCAAGAAGCTGCGCCAGCGCCCCGAAGGCTCGCGCGTGATGATCCTGATCGCCGATGGCGACAATACCGCCGGTAGCTTCCAACCGCTCGAAGCCGCCAGCCTGGCCCGCCTCGACGGGATTCGCATCTACGTCATCGGCGTCGGCAGCAAGCAGGCGCGCATCCCGATTCTGCACAAAGGCAAGATCGAGTACTGGGATGACCTGACCATGGACGAAGAGACCCTTCAGCAAATCGCCGATGTGACCGGCGGCGCCTATTTCCGCGCCACCAACACGCGCGCCCTCGAGGAGATCTCGGAGCGCATCGGTGAGCTCGAAAAGACCGAGTCCGAGACCCGCACCGTGTTCCTACCGGAGCCGCTGTACCGCTGGCCGCTCGCGCTCGCGCTGCTCGCCCTGCTCCTGCTCGGCCTCTTCCCCGAGGGCCGGCGTCGCGCCGTGCGGAGGTCGAGCAATGCCTGAGACCGGCTTCCACTTCAGCCAGCCACAGTGGTTCTTGGGTCTGCTCGCCTTGCCACTGGTCGCACTCTGGCTCTGGCGCAGCGCCGCTAAAGCAGCGCGCGGCCCGATCCATCGCTACGCGGACCCGCATCTATTGCCGCATCTGTCTGGGGTCCGCGAGCTCCGGCGCACCGAGCGCTGGGGCCGCTTCCTCAGCTGGTCCCTGCTCTGGCTGTTGTTGCTCACGGCGATGGCCGGGCCGCGCTGGGACTCGGCCTCGGTTCAGCTCTTTCACCCGGGCGATAATCTGCTGATCCTGTTGGACATCTCGCGCTCAATGGATGCCACCGACACGGCGCCGAGCCGGCTCGGCCGCGCACGCCAAGAGGTTCAAGACCTGATCTTGCAGAACCGGGAGCTGCGGCTCGGGCTGATCGCCTTCGCCTCGGTACCGCATGTGATCTCACCAGTCACTGAGGACAGCCGCGCCCTGCTGTTGACGCTGCCCGCCCTCTCCACCGGGCTCACGCAACTGCCAGGCAGTCGGCTGCAGGGCGCGCTCGACCGCGCCGAGCAACTGCTGGACGCCCTGCCCGAGGACAGCGCCAAGGCCATGCTCTTGATCTCAGACGGCGACTTCGACGAGCCTGGACTCGAAGACCGCGTCAGAACGCTCGCCGAGCGCGGCATGCCGCTGCATGTGCTCGGCGTCGGCACCGTTGAGGGCGCCGATGTTCCCGGCGACCGCGGTCCGCTGCTGGCCCCGAACGGCAAACCGGTGCGCACCAGGCTCGACGAGGATCAGCTGCAGGCGCTAGCCGCGGCCGGCAGCGGCCTCTATCGACTCGCCGACTATCGAGATGACGACACCCGCGCCATCCTTGAGATCGCCGCGCAGAGCCGACTCCCGGCCGAGATCAGCAATGATCGCACCCGGGTCTGGCACGAGCGCTTCTATATCCCGGTTGCCCTCCTGCTGTTGCTCCTGCTACCGCGGTTTCGGGATTGGCTCGGCTCCAGCGCCAAGCGACCGGCCCGCCAAGGCGTCAGCCAGGGCCAGGGCAACGCTGGCTCCAGCCGAGATGGCGGGAGGTCAGCCTGATGGACCAGGGTCTTCAGCACAACCAGGGTCATTGGCTTGGGCGGCTCGGCCCGCGTTTGCTTGCATGGATCACAGGTCGCGCACGCCATCGAACGTCCGACGGCAAACCTGATCGAAGCCGTGCGCCCGCGCTTGACCGACCGCCCGTCAGCTCGAAACAAGCTCCTCGCCTGGTACTGCGCGCCGGCGACGCTAGCGTCGAACCCCGTGGGATCGGAAGTTCGGGGACCAGTGCTCAAGCCACCAGCATGTTCGGCCTGGCGCTGGGCGCGACAGTGCTGATCACTGCAACGGCGACCGTTCCCAGCACAGCCCAAGCAGGCTGGCTCAAGAATAGCGAGCAAGAGGCGATTGCCGACTACGAGAACGGCGCCTACGCCGCCGCTGCGGCAACCTTTAGCGACCCGTTCCGACGCGGCGTCGCACTCTATCGCGCCGGCCGCTACGCCGAAGCCGAGGCCGCCTTTGCCGAGCCGCAGCGCGATGCAATGCGCACCCAGGCCCTCTACAACCTCGGAAACAGCCGATTTTCGCAGGGCGACTATGCCGGCGCCATCAACGCCTACGAAAAGGTGCTGAGCGCCGAGCCGACGCACGACGATGCGCTGTACAACCTCGCCCTTGCGCGCTCGCAACTCGCGCGCTTCGAGCAAGCGGCCTTTGCCGAAGAGCAGCAACCCGAGCCGGACGAAGAGCAAGACGCCGAACAGACCGCAGACAGCGAAGATCGCCCAGATGCTGGAAATGATGCCGCCGACCAAGAACAGTCTGAAGAGCAGGACGGGGAGCGGGACGAGAAGCAGGACGGGGAGCAACAGCAACAAGGCGAGCCCAAAGACGAGGGAGAACAGGAAGAAGGAGAGCAAGAGCAGGGCGAGCAGGAGCAGGGTGATCAGGAGCAGAACGAGCAGCAGCAAGGCGAACAAGAACAAGGCGATCAGCAGCAAGACGAACAGCAGCAAGGCGAGCAGCAAGGGCAACAATCCGGGGGCGGCGAGCAGCAAGGCGATGCCCAGGATCAGGCGTCAGACGCCGCATCCGATGAGCAGACCGCAGATGATCAACAGCGCGGCAAAAGCGGTGGTGATGAGCAGCAGGAGCCGCAAGACGATGCCGAGGGCGGCGACAGCGCTGACGCGAAGCAGGGCCGCAGCGAGGATGAATCAGCGTCAGACAAGGCCGGCGGCGACCTAGACGACACCGAGACAACGGATGAGACCGGCGAGCACGGCGACCGCGAGCGGGAGTCAGCATCAGAGCAAGCCAAGGGCGAGCAGCCAGACAGCCAAGACGCGTCACAGGACACCGGCAGCGACGAACAGCATAGCGACGATCAAACCGGTGAGCACGGCGACCAAGCCAATGCGGAGCAACGTGCTGGCGGCCAGACTCCGGAGGATCAGGCGGGGGCCGATGAATCGACCGATCAGGATCGCGAACAACCGGGCGTCGGCGGTGACGAAGGGTCCAACGAGGGCCAAGAGCCTGACGACGATCAAGCCGCTGGCGAAGGCGCCGGCGGCGATGAGGCAAGCGAGCAGGAGCCCGACGCTCAGGACATCGGCTCCGACGAGGATCAGCAGCGTCCGGAACCTGAATCGAGCGAGCGCGCTGATCGGCCCGACGCCAAGGGCCGTCGCGCCGCGCAGGCCAGCACCGAGCCCGATCTCAGCGCCGCCGATCGAGCAGCCGAGTCGGTCGACCGCTTCGATCAGCAGGGGGCCTTGCCTTGGCAGGCGCTGGACCCTGAGCAAGGGATCAGCGATCGGCCCGCGCTCGATGGCGAGGCCGCGCTCGGCCCAGGGATGGCGGTGATCGAGCAGCGGCTGCAGCAGGTCGAGGGCGATCCGACGCACCTGATGCGCAACCAATTCCGGCTCGAGGAGGCACTGCGTCTGCGCGAGAGCGGTGGCCAATTGCAGGAGGCTCGACCATGGTAGCGAGGCTCGCAGCAGGGCGCCCACAGCACCCAATAGCCACTCGGCATCCGGATCAAGACCGTAGCATCCAGTGGGCGTGGATCAGGCTACGCACGCTCGCACTCGCACTCGCACTCCTCGCCTCGGTCTTAGGCCTCGCTCCGGTAGGCATCACAGCCTTAGGCGTCACGGCCTTAGGCATCAGCGCATTAGGCCTCACCACAACAGCGAGCGCTCAGGACGCGCAGAACCCATCGCAGGCGTCCTGGGGACAACCGCGGCTCGCCCAGCAGGGTTATCCACAGCAGCCTGGCCAGCCCTGGACCTTCCGACCCCAGCCCCCGACCAACGCGCGCGGCGTTCCACCCGGATCAGTCCCTAGCCAACAACCACCGGCTGGCTACCCGCAGGCTGGAGCCTGGCAACAGATGCCACCAGCGTACCCGGGAGCAGGCTCACCCAGCCCCTATCCAGGCGCCTATCCCAATCAGCAGCCTGGCGGCTACCCAAGCGGCCCCGGCTACAACCCGTATCAGCAGGGCGCACGGCCAAGCGCTCAGCCGTCTCTGGAAGTCAGCCTGCTCGACACCCAACCTTACGTGCAGCAGCCCGTGCTGGTGCGGCTCGATGTCCTCAGCTCTGGCAATCTCGCGACGGCCTCGCCGGAGCTTGCCGGCTTTGACGCGGTGCTGCTGGAAGAGATCTCCGGACCCACCACCAGCGTGCGTGGCAGCGGCCGCGAGCGGCAGATCGTCAACAGCTACATGCTGGCGCTGACCCCGCTGCGCGAAGGATCAGTTCAGGTCGGGCCGTTCGAGGTCTCCGGCACCCTCGCCGGTGGCGTCCCGTTCTCGGCGGTGGCTGCAGCGCCCAAACGTCTTGAGGTGCGGCCGGTGGTCGCCTCGGTACGACCCTGGCTCCCGCTGCAGGCCCTGCAGCTGACGCGCGAGCTTGACCAGACCACACCACTCGCCGAAGGCCGGCCCACTACCCTCACCTTGCGCATGCAGGCGACCGGCGGTACCGGCGCTCAGCTGCCCAATCTCGAGCCGATGCTTGCATCGAATGACTTTCGCGCTTACCGCGAGCAGACGATCATCGATACCCGCCTGAGCGACGATGGACGCACGCTCCAAGGCATCCGTACCGAGATCTACACGCTGGTTCCCTATTCCGGCGGTCGTCTTCAGCTGCCAGAGCTTCGTGTCAATTGGTGGAATGTGGACACTGCCCGGCGCGAGACCTCGAGCGTCCCGATCCGTCGCCTCTCCGTTGCTGGCGAGTCTGGTCCGTTCGGATTTGGGCGCGGCACCGGATGGCCGGGATGGCTCGGTGGCGGGCTTAGCAGCGGCACCGGCAACAGCACTGATAGAGACGAAGGCCGCTGGAGCGGCCGCGGCAGCGAGGGTTGGCGCTGGTTCTGGATACCACTGGGCAGCATCATGCTGCTACTAATCGGTTACTGGGCTGGCGTCTGGTACCGCGTCAAGAAACCGGCGTCCAGTGCCGAGGCGAAGAGCGCGAGCGCGACCTCTCAACCAGGTTGGGGGCACAGACTTCGGGGCACCGGCACCCAACTGAGCTCCAGACTGAGCGCTGGCTTCAGGAATGGCCTGCGCCGACTCAACCCACGCGCGCTGGTCGCCGTGCTGTGGCTAGCCCTGCGTAGCCGCCTGCAAAGGCTGATGCCCGCTAGCCTGCGGGTCTATCGCTGCGCTATCGCCGCCGAGCGCGCGGACAGCGCGAGCGAGTGGGCGCTGAGATTTCAGAGCAGCGCCTGTCAGAGCCTGCGCACGCCCAGTCGGGAGCCGCTTCCGCGCATGGCAGATCGGATCTTGCGGCTCCGCCCAGGGGCCGATGCAGCACGTGTTCGCAGTCTTCTCCAGGAGCTCGATAACGCCCTCTACAACGGTGGCCAGCTGGAGATGAAACGCTGGAAGCGCGAGCTGCGCCTTGCCTTACGCCCAGGTTGGGGCGCATTCTGCGGACTGCTCGGCGAGCGGCTGCAGCGTACGCGACTGCCCGCACTCAACCCCAGCTCAGCCGACCACTCGACCGAACCTTAGCCGGCCGCCTCATAAGCAGTCTTGGAGCCGGTCAGGTCCCAAGCGAAGGTGCAATCCAGATGCGAGAGCACCGAGATCAAACCGCTTTCGCCATCCTCGACCATCACGGCAACCGGCGCACGCTTGCCGAACTGCTTGTTGCCGCGCTTCACCCACATATCGCGCATCTCCGGATTGCGCGGGAAGTAGGTCTGTAGGGCCTCCTCAATGCGCAGCAAGTACGACACCCGGCGGTTCACCTCGGCGCTATCGGGAAACGGCTCTTCTTCTCGAAAGCGCGCGATGTTGCGCGCCTTGACACTCTCGGGGAGTTGCAGCAGCACCATCATATCGGTTGCCGAGAGATTCCAGCTCTCGAGCAGGCTCATGGTGCGCTTGGTCAGCGTCAGACGTTCATCGTGGGACAGATCAGACATGGGATAGAACCACCTTGAAGTGCTTGCCGCAACGGCCATTCTGCTCGCCGCAGCACCTGAAAATTGCGTCGTCTTTGGAGAGTGACGGCAAATACCCGGGTTGCAACCCGGAAAAGGCGAGTGATTCACGTTAACCGGAACTCGTGTCCTGGGGATGCTTTGGCACCGCCTCCGGCCAAGGCGGCGCGCCACGTAGCTGCTCGAAACGAGCGCCAAGCCCGATCAGGGTCGGCTCCGAATCCGGAACGCCCAAGAATGAGAGGCCAACCGGCAGGCCGCGCGCTGTCTGTCCCATCGGGACGGTGATCTCCGGCAACCCCGATGCGGCGGCGAGACCCGCTGGCAGGTTCGGATCAGGCGCATCACAGTTATAGCTGGTGTCGTAATCATCAAGCCGTGAAGGCGCTGGGCAAAGGCTGGTTGGGAACACCAACGCGTCCAGCCCATGCTCCGCCATGCGTGCGAGTAGCGCCGAGCGAAGCGCCGGCAAGTGCACTGAGAGCACCTCTAGATAGTCCGGATTGGCCAGTCCAGGGCCTTCCAATGCTCGGTTCAGCATTGCAAGCGCAGCCGGGTCTACAGGCGACCCAGAGCCGCGAATCAGCGGTGACTCGCTCATCCGCAGCAGCCCTTCCAGGTGGTTTGGCCGGCCGTCGCCAACCTGCGCGAGATAGGCATTGAGCTGGTCCCGCAGCTCGGTCTCGCGCAGCAGCGCGCTCCATTGCGGCCAACCTTCTTCGAACCCAGCCGGAAGCTCAAGCGAGACCATCTCGGCAGCGTCGCCCTCGAGCCAGCGCAGGGCTTGGTCAAAGGCCTGATCCACTTCACGATTACCGCCAGCCAGGGCGTTAAAGACACCGAACCGCATTCCTTTCAGCTTGCCACTGCTGGCCTCGGCTTCGGCTTCGGCTTCGGCTTCGGCTTCGGCTTCGGCTTCGGCTTCGGCTTCGGCTTCGGCTTCGGACTCAGCACGGGAGTCAGCGCTAGCCGGATTCAACCGGCGCGAGAGCGCGATTTCAGGGTCATTCCCCGCCAACACCGCGAGCACCAAGGCCGCGTCATCGACCGACCGAGCCAAGGGACCGATCGCATCCAGCGACAGTGGCAACGTCAGTGCGCCATGGGTGCTGACTGAGCCACGCGTCGGGCGTATCGCAACCAAACCAGCTTGGGCGGCGGCGCTGCGCAGATCGCCGGCACCGTCGCTGCCAATACCAACCGGCGCAAAACCTGCCGCGACCGCCGCCGCGACGCCGGATGCGACTCGAGCGAGATTGTAGGGGTTAAGCGTCTGACCACCGGCGGAGCTATAGCCGGGACGGCTCGGCAGCAGACCCAGCTCTCGCGTATTGCCCTTGGCGAATGGCAGTGCACCGGCGTCCCGCAACGCGGCGACCACAGCGGCATCCGCTCGTGGGCGATGACCTCGCAGGGTCGCCGAGCCTGCTGTGGTCGGCAAATCCTTCACATCAATGGTGTCGCCGACGACGACCGGGATACCACTCAACGCTCCGTTTTCGGCGCCCTTATCCTGTCGAGCTGATCCCGCGCCCCCTGCGACCGAGCCCGGAGCTCGACCCGAGCCCGGACGCGGGTCCACGGCAACCAGGCTATTCAGCGTCGGACCACTCGTGTCGAGTGCCTTGATCCGCTGCAACGCGCGTTGCAGCAGCTGCTCTGGCGAGATGGTCCCGGCCGCGAGTGCCGCTCGCAGCTTGGCAAGGTCGGCATCCGCCCGCGCTGGGCAAACAGGGGCCGACGCCAAGAGAAGCACGCCCAGCAATGGCAGCGACAAGGCCAGCGCGGCGGCGCGAGCCTGAGTAACGCTGCAAAAGCGAACTGCACAAGCAGGATAGAACAAGCGCAGCGGTTCGGCCCATCGAGCCAACCATTGGTTCAGGTTGTTGTTGAACCCTTTCCGAGTCGGCAAAGGGTTTGGTCGGGAAGCTGTCATCCTTTCTCCCGGGTTAGAATCAGGGGTCGTCACGATGACAACTCGCGAAGTATGCCGCAATGAGCCAGTGCGATTCGGCCGAATCCCAACCACAGCAGTCCTCGGCCACCGGTTGGCAGTTCTGGATCGACCGTGGCGGCACCTTTACCGACATCGTCGGCCGCCGGCCCGATGGTGGCCTCGTCACGCAGAAATTGCTGTCCGAGAACCCTGAGGCCTATGTCGATGCCGCCATCGAAGGCATTCGGCAGCTGCTTGGTCTGGCGCCGCATCAACCCCTGCCGAGTGCCGCAGTCGACGCTGTGAAGATGGGCACCACGGTTGCCACCAACGCACTGCTCGAGCGCAAGGGCGACCGCGTGCTGCTGCTCGTGACGCGCGGCTTTGGTGATGCACTACGCATCGGCTATCAGGCCCGCCCGCGCCTGTTCGAGCGCCAGATCATCCTTCCCGAGATGCTCTACGAGCGCGTTGAAGAGGTCACCGAGCGCGTCAGCGCCGATGGCAGCCTGATCACCCCGCTCGATCTCGACGCGCTGCGCCCGCGTCTCGAGCGGGCCTATCACGACGGCATCCGCGCCGTCGCCATCCTTTGCCTACACGGCTATCGCTACCCTGAGCATGAGCAACGCATCAAGGCCCTCGCCAAGGCGATCGGTTTTGGCCAGATCTCGACCAGCCATGAGATCAGCCCGCTGATCAAGCTGATCGGTCGTGGCGACACCACGGTGGTCGACGCCTACCTCTCGCCGCTACTTCGGCGTTATGTCGAGCAGTTCGAAGGCCTACTCGGTACTAGCACTAGCACTGGCACGAGGGCTGGGGCTGAAACTGGGGCTGAAACGGTGGCTGAAACGGTGGCTGAAACGGTGGCTGAAACTGGGGCTGGAGCTTGGGACGGCGCGGCGCCTAGTGACCGGCGCAACCAGGACCCTGCTGACTACGGCCAGGCTGAGCAAAACAGGAATCACCAAGGTACAGAAGCCGCGAAGACGCAACGCCCAGCGCTCGCAAACGCCAAGCCACGTCTGCAGTTCATGCAATCCCACGGCGGACTGACCGACGCCCATCTGTTCCAGGGCAAGGACGCGATCCTGTCCGGCCCAGCCGGCGGCATCATCGGCGCGGTCGAGACCGCACGCCAGGCCGGCTTCGACAAGCTGATCACCTTCGACATGGGCGGCACCTCAACCGATGTCGCCCACTATGCCGGCACCCTCGAGCGGACCCTCGAGACCCCGGTCGCTGGCGTGCGCCTGCGCGCGCCGATGATGCAGATCCATACCGTCGCCGCTGGCGGCGGCTCGCTGTGCCGATTCGACGGCGCGCGCTATCGGGTCGGACCTGAGAGCGCGGGCGCCGATCCCGGACCGACCTGTTACCGCCGCGGCGGTCCGCTCGCGGTCACCGACTGCAACCTGATGCTCGGCAAGCTCCAGCCGGACTTCTTTCCGGCGGTGTTCGGACCGACTCAGGATCAGCCGCTCGACTTGGATGCGGTGCGGGACGCATTCAGCACATTGGCCGATGAGATTGCCTCGGCAACTGGCGAGCGGCCGATCCCAGAGCAGGTCGCAGAGGGCTTCCTGCGCATCGCCGTGGAGAACATGGCCAATGCGATCAAGACCATCTCGGTGCAGCGCGGCTACGATGTGACCGACTACACCCTGGTCAGCTTTGGTGGCGCCGGAGGTCAGCATGCTTGCGCGGTGGCCGACGCCCTCGGCATGCCGCGGGTGCTGCTGCATCCGCTCGCCGGCGTGCTCTCGGCTTACGGGATGGGGCTCGCCGATGTCCGGGCGCTGCGCGAGCGTTCGCTCGAACAGCCGCTGGATGAGGTGCTCAGCAACGGCGAGCTCGCGGCAGCGCTCGATGCCATCGCGGCCGAGGCCGAGCAGGAGCTGCGCGCCCAATCGATCCCGGTTGAGCGCATCGAGCTGCGTCGCCGACTGCATCTGCGCTACCAAGGTTCTGAAGCTGCGCTTGAGGTGGACTTTGGTAGTAGTTGCAATGAAAGCAGCGGCTACGCTAACTGCAGCAATAGCCGAGAGGATATTGGGAGGAGCGGCGGTATCGACAGCAGTTATGGCAGGAATGGCAACGGCAAAGGTAACCCCGCCATCGGTAGCAGCAGCGGGAGCAGCGGCAGCGGCAGCAGCCGTGACGACAGTACCTTCAACAGTGAACAGGAGCGAACCCTCACCTTCACTGCCGAGAGCTGCGCAGAACTCGCCGCTGAGATCACGCGCACCTTCGAGGCCGCTTATCGCGCCCGCTTCGGCTTCTTGATGCCTGGCACAGCACTGATTGCGGCGAACATCGCTGTCGAGGCCATCGGCAAGGCCGAAGGCTCCTCGGCAGCAGTGAAGGCATCAAAGGGACCAGTGCCACCACCGAGTGCCACCGTCTCGGTGTTCAGCAGCGGAGACTGGCATCCCTCCCCGCTGTTCGAGCGCGCCGCCCTGCACTCGGGCAATTGCATCACCGGCCCCGCGATCATCGTCGAGCAGACCGGCACCACCGTCGTCGAGCCAGGCTGGCAGGCTGAAGTGACCGATCTCGGCAATCTGCTGCTGCAACGGGTCGAGGCCCGCCCCAAGACCCGCGCCATCGGCACCGACTGCGATCCGGTGATGCTCGAGGTCTTCAATAATCTGTTCATGTCGATCGCCGAGCAGATGGGCTATCGGCTGCAGAACACCGCCTTCTCGGTCAACATCAAGGAGCGGCTCGATTTCTCCTGTGCCCTGTTCGATCCGGATGGCGCACTGATCGCCAATGCCCCACACATCCCGGTGCATCTCGGCTCGATGGGCGAGAGCGTGCGCGCGGTGATACGGCATAACGCTGGCCGCATGGCGCCGGGCGATGTCTATGCGCTGAACGCGCCCTACAACGGCGGCACCCATCTGCCCGATGTCACCGTCATCACGCCGGTGTTCGATGCCGCTGGCGAGCAGATCCTGTTCTATGTCGGCAGCCGTGGCCATCATGCCGACATCGGCGGCATCAGCCCCGGCTCGATGCCCGCGCGCTCGCGCTCCGTCGACGAGGAAGGCGTGCTGATCGACAACCTCAAGCTGGTCGAGCGCGGCGTCTTCCAGCGCGAGTCGGTGATGCTGCTGCTCAGCGCCGGCCCCTATCCGGCGCGCAATCCCGAGCAGAACCTTGCCGACCTGCAGGCGCAGATCGCGGCCAACGCCAAGGGGATCGAGGAGCTGCTGAAGATGGTCGACCACTTCGGCCTCGCCACCGTGCAGGCCTACATGGGCCATGTCCAAGCCAACGCGGAGGAATCGGTGCGCCGCGTCATCGAGGTGCTGAAACCGGGTCACTTCCGTGTTGAAATGGACGACGGCGCCGTGATCGCCGTCGCGATCTCGATCGATCGGCAGCGGCGCCAGGCGCGGGTCGACTTCACCGGCACCAGCCCGCAACAGCGGAGCAACTTCAACGCCCCGGCCGCCATCTGTCGCGCCGCCGTGCTCTATGTCTTCCGCACCCTGGTCGAGGATGCGATCCCGCTCAATGAAGGCTGCCTGAAACCGATCGAGCTGATCATCCCGGAAGGCTCGATGCTCAACCCAAGCTATCCAGCTGCGGTGGTCGCCGGCAACGTCGAGACCAGCCAGGCCATCACCGACGCCCTCTATGGCGCGCTTGGCATGCTCGCCGCGGCCCAGGGCACCATGAACAACACCAGCTTCGGCAACGCAAGCCACCAATACTACGAGACCGTCTGCGGCGGCTCCGGCGCCGGCCCCGACTTCGACGGCACCAGCGCGGTGCAGACGCACATGACCAACTCACGCCTCACCGACCCCGAGGTACTGGAGTGGCGCTTCCCCGTGCGCTTGGACGCGTTCTCAATCCGCCGCGGCTCGGGCGGCAATGGCCGTCATCGGGGTGGCGATGGCGTCGAGCGGCGCATCCGTTTCTTGGAGCCGATGGACGTCGGCATCCTCGCCAATCGCCGACGGGTGCCGCCCTTCGGCCTTGCCGGCGGCGAGCCGGGCGCCTGCGGTCGCAACTGGATCGAGCGCGCCGACGGCAGCATCGAGCCGCTCAGCGGCACCGACACCTGCACTGCCGCACCCAATGACGTCTTTGTGCTGCAAACGCCCGGCGGCGGTGGATTTGGACAGGTGGTTTGACGCGGACCGCGACCACCTCAACATGGCTTGTTAGAGTCCCGAACAATCACCAAGGTTAAGTACCGATGATGAAACCTATCATTCTCTTCGCCCTCCTCCTGCTGCCTGCCATCCTCCCCGCGGCACCGCTGTCAGTCGGTGACCCGCTTCCCGCGCTCAGCCTGGTGGATCAGCATGACAAGCCGCAGAGCATCAGCCCCGAAACACGCCTGATCCTCTTCTCGGCCAGCCGCGATGCAGCCAGCCTGATTGAGGATGCACTCGCCGGACAAACCGGCGACAGCCTCGCCGCAGCCGGCATCGTCTACGTCGCCGATATCGACGGCATGCCGCCGGTGGTCTCCAAGCTGGTCGCACTGCCACAGATGCGGAAGCTGCCCTATCCGATGCTGCTCGGTCATGAGGCCGAAGACACGGCGATGATTCCCCGCGAGCGCGGCAAGGTGACGCTGATCGAGGCCGAGGGCGGCACCGTCACAGCGATTCGAGAGATCGATGATCCCGCCATTCTGAAGCAGGCCCTCACTGCGGCCCACGACCAAGAATAGATCGATCACGGCCTAACGCTCATGGCTGAGCGCCACGCCGGAAAATGAATCACGTTAGATTCACGTTATAGCCATTCGCGCTGACTTCCAGACAAGTTGAGCCTGAAATCCCGATATTTTTAGCGCGTTTTGTCCGCCAACCAGGTGGAACGGCTATATCGGGCAGCGTTGTGCCTTTGCGCACAACGATCGTCAGGGCCTGCGCAATGCCTATGCTCAGGTCTCCCGCGCCAACGCCTTCAGGCGTTGCACCATCGCCTCGAGCCCATTGCGCCGTGACAAGCTCAGATTGGCATCGAGGCCGATGCGGTCGAAAAAGCCATCGACATCGAAGGCCAGAATCGATGCAGCCGACTGTCCAGAGCAGATCCGCTGCAGCAGCGCGATCAGACCTCGCACGATCGCCGCATCGCTGTCGGCGAGAAATTCGATCACCGCCTCCGAGCCCGGCTTGCGACGAGCCGCCAAATAAACGGTGCTCTGACAGCCGCGGACGAGGTTCGCCTCGGTCTTCAGCGATGGCGGCATCGGAGGCAGCCGTTCGCCGAGTTCGATGAGATAGTCATGCCGCGTGGGCCAGTCCGGCAGCAATGCAAAATCCTCGGCAATGGCGTCCGCGGCAGCCTGCGGGGAATCCGCAGCGGCGGCTGGGTAGGCCGGTTCGACGCCCGCGACCTCGTTCAGGTTCATGCCGTCGGCCGGCGCAGCGCTCGAGTTGGAACCGAACACCTGCGACCTCGGCGCGAGATCAGCCTGATCAACCTGCAACCTGCCTGCACGCGCTGCCGCCCGGAGACCGGCCTGCTGCAGGATCTCAGCGAGCGCGTCGGCGAGTCGATCGACATCGTCGCGCGAATTGTAGAGCGCCAGCGATGCCCGAGCGGTCGAGGACACACCGAGCCGCTCCATCAATGGCTGGCAGCAGTGGTGTCCGGTGCGAATACTGATCCCGCGCAGGTCGAGCTGGGTGCCGACATCGAGCGACGCGAGCGGCGGATCGGTCACGACAAACGAGATCACGCCGCTCTTGCGCGCCGCCCTACCCTTGATCTCGACACCGGGGATCGGCGCGAGCCGTTCGGTCGCGTAGGCAAGCAAAGCCTGCTCATAGACACTGACCTGCTCAAAGTCGCGCTCAGACAGCCAGTCGATCGCGGCACCCAGCCCAATCACGCCGGAGATGTTCGGCGTGCCGGCCTCGAAGCGGCTCGGCAGGCCAGCATAGGTGGTGCCCGTAAAGCTGACCCGCTCGATCATGTCGCCGCCGCCCTGATACGGTGGCATCGCCTCGAGCAGCGCCCGCTTGCCATAGAGCACGCCAATCCCGGTCGGACCATAGAGCTTGTGGCCCGAGAAGGCGTAGAAATCGGCATCCAGCGCCTGCACGTCGGTGCGCCCGTGGGCAACCCACTGGGCGCCGTCGATCAGCGCCAGCGCGCCGGCCGCATGGGCCTCGGCGATGATCTCCCGCACCGGGTTGATGGTGCCGAGTGCGTTGGAGACATGATTGACGGCAACCAGCCGCGTGCGTGGCGAGAGCAGGCGCCGATAGGCGGCCAAGTCCAGCTCACCGGCGTCGTTGATCGGGATGACCTTGATCCGCGCGCCACTGGCCTCTGCGGCCAACTGCCAGGGCACGATATTGGAATGGTGCTCGAGGGTGGAGAGGATGATCTCGTCACCGGGCTGTAGATTGGCGCGGCCCCAAGCCGCGGCGACTAAATTGATCGACCCGGTGGTGCCGCTGGTGAACAGGCACTCGGCTGGCTCGGCTGCGTTGATGAAGCGGGCGACGGTGGCACGCGCCTCCTCATAGCGCCGGGTGGCGCCCTGCGAGAGCTGATAGACGGCGCGATGGATATTGGCATGCTGGTGGCGCTGATACTCGGCGACCGCATCGATCACCCTGCTCGGCTGCTGGGTGCTAGCGGCACTGTCAAGAAACACCAGCGGCCTGCCGCTGGAGTGGGCCTCAAAGAGCGGAAATTCTGCGCGAATCGCGGTGTGATCGATTGGCATCGGTGATGTCGGCATGCAATGGTCTCGGGCGTGATGGACAAGCGGCTCGGGCGTCGCACGGGGCACGGATCAAGCCTGGCTCAGGCCTGGCGCGGGCGGCGCGGATCAAGCCTGGCGCGGGCATGGCTCGGGCGGTGCAGATCGAGCCTGGCTCAGGCGCGGCTCAGGCGACCTCGGCGGCTGGAATGCTGTCGTGGATGACGACCCGATTCCGCCCCAACTGCTTCGCTGCGTAAAGTGAGGCGTCGGCGCGTGCCAAAAGTGACTCAGGGCTATCGTTCTCCCTAATGCAGGTGACACCAATGCTGACCGTGAGTGCGATCTGATGAGACTCAAAGAGCCTTGGCTCCGCAGCAACGCAGGCGCGGATACGCTCCGCGGTTTGCAGGGCACCCTCAGCGTTGGTTTCGAATAAGAGCGCGGCGAATTCCTCGCCGCCAAGGCGCGCAAGGAGGTCACCGCGTCGCAAACAGCTTTGCGCCAGCGTCGCAAACTGGCGCAGCAACGCGTCGCCAGCCGCATGACCGTAGGTGTCGTTAACGACCTTAAAGTGATCGAGATCGAACGCCAGCACCGCAACGCTCATTGCGTGGCGGACAAAGTGCGCAATCGCAGCGTCTAAGCGCTCAAGGAACAAACGCCGGTTTGCGATCTCGGTGAGCCCGTCGTAGAAGGCATAATACTGCAGCAGATCCCGCTGTTGCCGGCGTTCGTCGACATCGATATCGATGCCGCGAAAACCGACGATCTCCCCAGACTGGTCCCGCATGGGCATGCCGCTGGTGGAGACCCAAAGCCGGCGTCCGTTGCAGTCGACGACCTGATTCTCGAACCCGGCGAGGTAATCGCCTTCGCGGATCATTGCGAGGCCTAAGTCGCGCATCTGGTCGCGCTCTTCGGCCGGCATGATGTCCCAAAACGCGCGCCCAATCAGTTCCTCAGGCCGATACCCCAGCACCGTCTCGACCGAGTCCGAGACATCGGTGTAATAGCCATCTTGGTCGACGTCCCAGGCATAGCTTCGGCTCTGTCCTGCTAGCTCCGCGTAGCGCGCCTCAGAACGCTCGGCGCGGTCGCGCGCCTCCGTCAGCGCCTCATTGAGTTGTTCGAGTAGTGCTGTTTGCTTACTCGACTGTCGCTGCCGCCAGCTGAAGAAACCGGCCAGCAGCGCCGACAAGGCCAAGACCACCAATGAAGCCCACAGCCAGCGCAAATCGGGCGGAGATTCAATCCAGGCCGCCAGCCAGCGATTCTCGATCTCGCGACGGTCTTCCGCGGTCAGCGATTGCGTCATGGCATCGAAGAACGGCAACCACTCTGGGCGATCATTGCGCACCGCAATCGCCAAGTCCCAGCGATCGGCAAACCGGCCAGCCACCTTCAGTTCATGAAGCTGCGCCTGCTGAATCGCAAAGGCCACGGTGGCCAGCGAGTCGATCAGCCCGTAGGCCTCCCCGCGCCGGACTCGCTCTAGGCCCTCGCTGATATTCTCGACCTCGATAAATCGGATCTGCGGATAGCGTTCGCGAACCAGCTCGGTGTAGGCGTAGCCCTTCACCGCCGCCAGTGTCTTATCCGCAACCTCCTCCAGGCGGCTGACCGAGGGCGCTCCGCTGCGCGTGGCCAAGACGAATGGATAGCTGACATAAGGCTTGGTGAAGAGCCAATGCTGGCTGCGACCCGGCGTCTTCATGGCCAGGGTCAGCACATCGCACTCGCGCCGCTTGGCCTTCTCGAGGGACGCCTCCCAAGACTCAGTCGGCACGATCTCGGTCCGCAGCCCGACACGATCGGTCATGCGCTGCCAGTACTCGGCCGCCATGCCTTGATGCTGGCCTTGCTTGTCGAGGTACTCGAAGGGTGCCCAGGCCGGATCGACACAGAGCCGCACCGGACGCTCAGCATCCGGCGCGGCACTCGCGCCCATCAGCGGCAGCGCGATCAGGGCAGAGAGGGCCAACAACAGTAGAGACAGGGCAAATCGATGCACAGAGCGCTCAACTAAGAGGTCAACGAACAGGTTAACGAACAGGTCAACGAACAGGTCAGCAATCAAGACGTAAGGTTGACTGAAGTGCTTGCCAGAAACAATGCAAAGTTTCGCGCAACGCTTTCTCGCCGAGTCCGTACGAGATCCCTTACGGGCAGGGACCGATGATGAGTTCAGGTTTTCTCGGACGAATACGCCACCTGGCTGTGGATAATTGATCCACGGCCATGGCACAACCCTGAGAGAGGCGTCGCAATACTGCGCACAGGGTTTTCATGATGTCTTGGCGATACCCTACCATCCTGAGTCAGGACCGATGAATACCCGATTTCCACCGAGCGAGAGACAAGAGGCAGAAGGCGCACTCCATGCCGAATTGCGGGGCGTCGCGAGCGATACTCCGGTGATCTTGGATTTTGACGAGACGCTCTGGCTCCGCAATTCGACCGAGATGTATCTCCAAAGCCTGTGGCCAAGGCTGCCCGCGGTACTCATTCTGTTAGCGCTGGAGTGGCTGCGTCCCTGGTGTTGGCTAACCCGCAAAGATGCGGTGAGCCGCTATCGCGACTGGCTCCGGGTGCTAACGACCACGCTACTGATGCCTTGGAATCTGCTGTTATGGCGGCGCAAGGCTGTACAGCTCGGCCCGCGCTATGCCAACCGCCGATTGCTGGGAATGCTGGGAAAGGGACCCGCCGTGCCCTTGGTCGCGACCTTCGGCCTACGGCCCATCGTTGAGCCGCTTCTGCGGGCCATCGATCCACGGCTGCGCCTCTGCGTCGTCGGCGGTTTCTGGTCAGCGTTCAGGTTGCGCCGGCAAGGAAAATGGGCGGCGCTCCAGCAGGTGCTCGGCGAGCAGACTGCACGGCGAGCACTGTACGTCACCGATAGCGCAGAAGATCAGGATGTGCTGGACGCTGTCCGGCACCCGGTACTCGCGCGCTGGCCGGATGCACGCTACGAGGACGCCTTAGCGCGGGGCTACATTCCGTTTCTTTACAGCAGCCGTGGCAAGCGCACCGGAAAGCAATACATGAGCCAAGTCGTGCTGAAACGCGACGTCATGGTGCTCATTCTTGCGTTCGCCTGGACCCAGCCGAGCCCGATCCTCGCCGCGGCCGCCTTGCTGTTCATGCATCTGTCGTTCTGGCTGGTTTATGAGATCGGCTATCAGGAGAACGACGTCATTGGTGAGCAGTGCGAGCAAGCTCCGACGCTGGCTAGCGGCTATTCCGAGATGCGCGATCGCATGGACCCTGCAGCGGCGTGGACTGCCTCTTTATCGATCGCAGCGCCAGGCCTCTTGCTGCTGCTATACGCCACCGATGCACCGGTCTCAAGCGGCCAGATGATGCATGGTCTTGCCGCGCTCGCGTTCGGCTGGGCCTGCTATCTGATCGCCGCTCGCCAAGCATTCAAGCTCTACAATCAACGCCAACCTGAGTCACGCGGCCTGCTGTACTTGCTGTTACAGCTATTCCGATCGGTCGGCTATGCCCTCTTCATACCAGCGACGACCGTCGGTGCGGCTCTCTGTATCGCACACGTTCTGGTCAGTTGGCTGCCCTATCTCGCCTATCGTTACAGCGGACTGCGCCTGGAAACGCCAGATCGGCTGCTGTATATCGTGCATTTCCTGTTCATTGCATTGACCTTGGGACTGATGTCGAGAGACCTGGCCGCGCTTCTCACGTCCCAAAGCGCCGCAATCCTGCTTTACTTCGGCTGGCGTGCCCGTCAGGAAGCGCAGATCTGGCTGCAGAGCGCTGGAAGGATTGATGAGGCGCCAAGAGGTGGCGAGTCAGAGAAATCCCAGGGTACTAACCAGGAGGCCAATTGCCTGCTTGGGCCTCGGGCTGCCGAGGTCAACGCGACGATCGAATGACCGCTCTGCCGCAACGGCAGGTCGGCTAGTCCCTTCTAGGCCATTTGACATGCGGAGGCTGGACAGACTCGATCACGGCCCAGATGCTTGGCCGCATAGAGCGCCGTATCGGCGCGCTTGATGACCTCATCACCAGCCCGATCATCCATACTGCTCTCAGCGATCCCTGCGCTGACAGTGACCCTGATCGGTGGCTCGACCATACCGAAGCGGGCCGTCGCAAGCGTCTTGCGCAGACGCTCCATTGAGCGTTGTGCCTGGTCTGCCTCAGTGTTTGGCATCAAGACGATGAACTCCTCGCCGCCCCAGCGCGCCGCCCAATCGGCCTCGCGCAGCGATCGCCGCAACAACTTTGCGAAATTGGAGAGCACGCGATCGCCGACCAAATGCCCGTAAGTGTCATTGACCTGCTTGAAGAGGTCCAAGTCAAGCATTGCGATGCAATAAGGCCGCTGGGTGCGCTGGCTCTCCGCGTGGACGCGCTTGAGCGAGTAGAGGAAGCTGTGGCGGTTGAGCAGATGCGTAAGCTGATCGTGCTCGGCCTGATAGGCGAGCTTTTGCTCGGCACGCTTACGCTGCGAAATATCGATGTGAACGCCAATGATCAGCAGCGGTTGTCCATGCTCGTCGCGCTCTGCGATGCGAGCTCGATCTTCGACCCAGATCCAGCGTCCGTCGCGATGACGCATACGGTACTCACTCCGCAACCGCTCACCATCGCCATTAATGAGCTCAACAAGCGACTCGTTAGCCCCATCGACCTCATGCGGATGTAATGCGCTGCGCCACCAGTCCAACGTTGGATTGATTTCTCTCAGCGAATAGCCAAGCATCGCGAGATACCGAGCATCAGCGCAGATCGTTCCGGTTCGCAGATCGATATGGTAAATCCCAATCTCACTCGCATCGAGCGCCAGGTCCAATCGTCGCTTTGCATCCATTAGTCGCTACTCCGGTCAACGGGCAGTGCGCGTCGCGCAATGCCACGAGGCGTTCTGACTCGATCTGCGTGCACCAGATTCAGACGCAGAACAGACCCACAGCCGCTCGCCCAGAGGTATATGCCGCACTGATAGGCCATATTGATGCTGCTATGCTGTGGCTGTCAGAGAAGGGCGATCCGGCACAGGCTGGACCAGATCTGCATAGGAGGTCAGCGCGATGCCGTAATCATCTAATAGGTGACGCGCCAATGGATATTTCAATGCAGCAAGCTCCTTCTCCCACTGATAGCCCCAATGGCTGTATTCACCGGACGAATCCCTCTGACCAGGATGGCACATCAGCTCGCAGACGCCGCTGGCAGGAAGCCCCTGCAACAAACCCACCAGCCGACTAGCCGTCAGCCGTCCACCGAAAAAGAAGCCACGAAAATGGTTGGCTAAAACCATAGGATCATCACGACGGCGGACAGCGAAGCGGTTGAGCACTGCCAACTGAGCAGCCCGCGACAACCGCCGTGGCCGCGAGAACATCGACAGATTGAGTGGCTCAAGTGGACAACGGATCGCAGCAATGTGATAGCGGCGCGCGAGTTCAGCCGCAATCTCCCAAACCCGAGGTAGCAGATGCAGGTGCTGGTGGCTGTCGAGATGGCTCACCGGCAAGCCTGTATCCAGAACCCGACGCACCTGAGCATCGAGCTCGGCCGCCACCTCGGCCAACGCGATGCGGCCGCTCAAATAACGGCGAGTAAAATCAACCGCGTGCCGATGCAGGCGGCCGTCGCCGTCAACCAGGCTGGGGATAGTAGCAGGGTCGCAAAGCGGCCGTTCCTCGGTGAGCGTGAGATGGACTCCAAGATCCAACGATGGAGTCGCGCGGCAGCGACGAACGGCATCATCAAGGGCCGCTCCATTGGCCATGATAGAGCTTGAGGTGACCAGCCCATCTTGATGGGCCTCGAGGATGCCGGCATTCACCGGCTCGCTGAGACCAAGGTCGTCGGCGTGAACAATGAGTCTAAGCGCGTTCATGGCTCATTACCGGTAGCTGCGCTCGGAAGGTCCAGAGCTTGTTGCCATAGAAGTTGAGCAAGACGACGGCTAGGGTTGTGATGCCCCAAACGGTCAGATGCGATCCATGGAGCAGATCGACGAACAGCAACAAGCTCAGGCTGCTCAGCGCCAGTCCCACCAGATTAAGTAAAAGGAATCGCGGCAATTGGCGCGCGAGCGGCCCGCTTGCACGGAAGGTCCAACGCTTATTGAGCAGAAAGCTCGAGACCATCCCCGCCGAATAGCCTAAGGCGTTAGACACGGCGCCATTGGTCGATTCCAGCCCCAATCGCAAGGCCATGCCATCAATCAATAGATTGAGGCCAGCACCGAACTGGGCAGAGCTGTAACAGACCTGAAAGACCAGCAGACTCACCAAGACGTTGATACAACCAACGACGGCGAATCGAATGAACTGGCCTTTGGTTTCGCCTTGATCGTGGTGCGCGCACATGCTCATGCGCGTGCCACGATCCGAACCGCTTCTCGCGGCCTCTTTGACGGAGCAGCCTCAATGGCCTGGCTAACCAGCGGTTGGAGCGGCACATCGGCACGCTCACTGACGATGAAGCGCGGGCGCGAACGGACCTCGTCTAAGATGCGCCCAAGGTACTCGCTGAGCACCGCGAGACAAACGAATAGAATGCCGAACAGAATCGAGACAATCGCCACCGACGAGGTCCAACCAGGCGCCGTGTTACCGTCCATCCAATGACTGATGATGGCATAAGCAAAGCCCATAAACGCGGCAAGCGAGGCCATCAGCCCTAGCAGCGTCACGATGCGCAGCGGCACCACCGAGAACGAGCTGACACCGTTCCAAGCGAGCTGAACCATCTTGCGCAGCGTATACCGGCTTTTCCCCTCAACCCGCGTGCCACAGCTGAACGGCACCTCGGCCCTCGGGTAACCGATCCATTGCACCAGCCCACGCAGGAATAACCCACTTTCTCGGAACTGCAGAAGGTCATCCAACACTTGCCGATCGAGCAGCCGATAATCAGCCATCCCGCTCTTGATCTCGACTCCACTAAGCGCCGAGAACAAGCGGTAATAGAGCCGCGAGCTCAATCGCTTCCCGCTCGGAATCTCATCGCTATCCTTGCGCAGGGTGCAGACCACCTTCTTGCCCTGACGCCAAGCCGCGACCAGCTCTGGGACCAACGCCGGCGGATGTTGCATGTCGGCGTCCATCGAGATCACCGCATCACCCCGCGCATCAGCAAGACCAGCGATGAGCGCGTGCTGATGGCCGAAGTTGCGTGAGAACCGTAAGCCACGAATCCGAGGCTCTTGCTGATGAAGCGCTCGGATCAGGTCCCAAGTGCCGTCGCCGCTTCCGTCGTCGACGATCAAGATTTCCCAAGACAGGTCCAAATCGCCGAGGACGGGACTGAGCTCCGCGATCAATCGTGGCAGATTGTGCTCTTCGTTAAAGGCCGGAATGACGACCGAAAGGGTCGGAGCCGCGGTGGACCCCTTGACGGCAGATGAGCTCATGGTGCGTTAGTCCTAAGCACGAGTTGGGCCAACCGGGAGCGGTGCTGCGTGAGTCGCCAAGCGCTGCAAGCGCGCCTAATCCTCGGTACCTGATCGCAAGGCTAACGTCCGCGCCACTCCGACGGGATCAGGGCGTGCCCCCGAACACCGATAAGGGATTTTTGGTCGCGAGACGCTCGGGTCCGGGCGGATCGAGCCAGCATTGATGCTCCGGTTGCGACCTTCCCCGAGCGACCGATCCGGAAATACCCGATCGCGACCCGCCAAGGTCCTACTTAGTATTGAAAAAGTGCCCTTCGCGAGGGCTCGCATCGAGATCAGGCACAGACACGCAGCCGACGTCGAGGCTCGAGGTGCTGATCGACCACACCTAACCCTCAGGAGCATGACGATGAATGACCAAGCAAGCACGACCCCGCACAAGCGGGGCAACAGTAAGGGCAAGCAAGCCCAGCCATCACCAGAAATCACGGAAGAAAACATGAGCGATCCGGAAGACGACTGCCCGCGCGACGAAGCGATCAGCGAAATCGCCTATTACCTCGCCGAGGCTCGCGGCTTCGAGCCCGGCCACGAGATCGAGGACTGGCTTGAGGCCGAGAAACGCATCGGCGCATCTGCGGCATCGCTCGAGAATAGAGTCGCCGCCACAAGCTGAACTCAAGATCCCATCGTAAGCTCAACATCCCATCACTGGACTCCCGCCTAAGCCCCCGCGGTCCCGCGTCCGCGGCGGGCTCCCCGCCAATACCCGACTCAACCCCTGAGTCCCGCCTACGCTTCCTGAGACGATTTGTGTCAAATCTCAGGCCGCCTTGCTTTTTTGCACACCTCACACGTCATCCCACCGGTAACCAGAGCCCAACGACGCGCGAAGCGCACGCACGGCTTGATCAGCATGTTCAAGTATGTATAATTGACCCCCCACAAAATTAGACCCGAGTCTATCGGGCAATCCCTGAAGAAGAACCAAGAACAACCCTGTTCGGCGGCACGCAAGAGGCCGCGCTACGAGACCACTGTTTCCCGCTACAGGCGCTCATCGCTTCGAGTGTCCAGATTTGCCGGAGACACGCCTCGTTTGGTTCGATACCTGCAGTCGCGATCCAAGCTCGTGCCCGGCCAGACCGAGGCACCTGTCACCGATTGTCACCGCCCGCAGTTCGGACCGAACACCGCTGATGGTCGTTCTCGTCATCGACAACGAGAGCGACCTGAGGCGAACGCTGTTGGGTGTTCTGGGGGCCGTCCAACAAGCTTATTGGTGCAGACCACAGGCCATCGCTCGCGGGGTCAGATTCCTGACCATGCCGCGTAGGGATTGTTGCGCCTTGTTTCTAGAGCCCCCGCCGACGGTCGCCACGTGCATTTGCCGCACTGGCGCTGACAAACGTAACCGCAGTCATAACGGGTATTTCATGAAACATATTGTTCAGGGGGGCCGGATGCGAAGGACAGCAACACCGGCATATCGGCGAGGGCTCGTCGCACTGGCGATGCTCGCGCTGGCGATGCTCCAGCCGGCGCTCGGCGCGGATGCCAGACTCACGTGGGGCACCATCAATGACCCACGCTCGATCACCTACGAGCTCCACTACGGGGAGGCGGGCCAGCCTCCGGATCAGCAAGTCTCGAGCGAGACCTCTAGCGCGGCCGTCTCCGATCTTACGGAGGGCAGATCCTATGCTTTTGCGGTGCGCGCCTGTGTCACGGACTCGCCGCTCTGCAGCACCTTCTCGCCGCAATTGATTGCAACCGTGCCCTCCTTGCCCGCTGCGCCGGAGGCTGCATTCAGCGCGAGCACTCGCAGCGGCGAGGCCCCGCTGAGCCTGGTCTTCACCGACACCTCCAGCGGCATGATCGACAGCCGCCAATGGACGCTGGGCGACGGCGCCACAGCCACCGGCGAACGGGTTGAGCATCGCTATGTGCAGCCCGGCACCTATAGTGTCGCCTTGACGGTCAGCGGACCAGGCGGAAGCGACACGCTGACACGCTCCAATTACATCGTCGTCAGCCCGCCAGAGCCAGAGCCAGGCCCCGAGGCTGGCTCGCTGGAAGCCGGTGAGGTGCAGCTGAACAGCGACTGGCAGTGGATCGCGTTTCAACAAGCCTGGGCCGACCCTGTGGTCGTGGCGCGCCCGCTGAGCGGAGCCGATGAAGAACCAGCCTTGGTGCGCATCGACGGCGTCACGAGCGACGGCTTTTGGGCACGCATCCAAGAATGGGACTACCTTGACGACAGCCATGTCGATGAGACCCTGGGCTGGATGGTGATGAATGCCGGCACCCTGCAAACCGATGATGGTCGCTGGATCGAGGCTGGGCGCATCAGTACGAGCCGGCCTCCCGGCTTCTTGCGGCAGTCTTTCACGGCGCCATTCGGCGAGCCACCGATGGTCCTGAGTGCTGTTACGAGCAACCTCGACCCGGCGCCGGTGATCTCGCGCATCCGTAACGTCGATGCGACAGGATTCCAGATCGGCATGCGCGAAGAAGAGGCCGCGGACCAAACCCATGGCCTTGAAACCCTGAGCTACATCGCCATCGAGCCGGGCACCGGCACCATTGGCGACCTGTGGGCCGAGGTCGGCATCACCCCCAACGCGGTAAGGCACACCAGTTATACCGTTGCCTACCAGAGCGCGTTCACCGAGCCGCCGATCCTGCTCGCGCAGATGCAAACCACCAACGGCGGCGACACCGCCAACCTGCGCTGGACCTTCCGCACCAATACCGCGGTCGATCTTTGGGTTGCCGAAGAGCAATCCCGCGATGTTGAGACCCGGCACATTAACGAGCGCGTTGGCTATCTGTTGCTCGCATCGACCGGCAACGATGTACCCGACCAGCCCGAGCCAGGGATCACCTACGAGGACGCCGAAGACGGCACCACGCTCGGATGGCGCGTTTACACCGGCTCCCGCGGCGAAACCATCAGTAACGAGACCGATGCCGATGTCGACGGCCGCGTCATCGTCTTGAGTGGCGCAGGTTGGAACAGCGGCTACCACTTGCAACGCGACGACAACAGCCCCTGGGCGGATTCGGAACATGCGATCCTGGAATGGGATCTCAAATACGCCGAAGCCTTCCATGTCTACGTTGACATCGAGACCAGCCGCGGCCAGATGTATCTCGAATACACGCCAGTGGACGAATCGTCGACCTGGGTCTGGCGAGAGTACGTCCACCATGGGCTCGGAACGGCACTCACCGACGGACGCTGGCATCACTTCGAGCGTGATCTGGCCGCTGACCTGGCGGACGGCTACCCTGACGCTCAGCTCGAACGTGTAAACGGGTTCTTGATCCGAGGCAGTGGTCGCGTCGACAACATCCGAATGCGTTAACAGGAGACGGCGAGGCCATCCATCGGCGAGATGGCCTCGCCAAGAAGGATAGCCTTGCCAACCAGCTAGCCGATACCCGAGCGCTCCCAAGCCGACCGATGACCGCTCGATGCTGACTGACCCACTCCCGACCGATATCGGCATCGATATCGACGCTATAGGCGGCCACATCGCCTGAGGCGAACCCACAGCGTGCATCAGCACCGGCTTCAGGACCGGTATCAGCACCTTCGCCTAACGATTGTCGTATTTGCCCCATCAGCACTCTCATCGGCAGTCTTCTTCACCCTCGTCTGCAGTCGCCCTAGCCCTTTTCGGCAGTCATCTCCTAAGGTTTCCGGCCTTTAGCGTGGCGCAATCTTTACATTCTCTCGACACCGGCTAAATAGGCAATTCACGGAGCCTCGTCCTCAGGGAATCTCCCCGAACCGCCATCCGGTAATCCCCTAGTCGTCCGCACCTTCACTACCTCTCCAGCAGTCACCCCAGCGCCCGTTGTAAGCCGCCAGGGGAGACACCGCAGCCATTCGAGCTGCTTTCACCCCATGCCCCGCTAAGGAAGCTACCGATTCGCTCAGCGCGTTCGGATTGCCAGTATAGAGCCCGCAATCGGTGGACTGTTTCGCCGAGGCACCGTCATCGATCCTCATTCAGCACACGTCAGCGTGTCCGCGGGTCGAAAACGCATTGGACTGTTGTCGTCAAACATCGCCGGGCCCGCATAGGTACAGTGAATGATCCGCTTCAGCTCTGCAGCCATCTTCCCCAGCTTGGTGAAGACTCATGATGCCAATCTTGGCGTGATCACCGAACATGATATGCGACTGCTGATCGAGTTCTCTCGCGAACGTTGTGATCGCGGGGAACATCCGTTCGCACTCATCGAATTCGATATCCTCGACAATTCAACGCTACAACGCGAGTTTGAGAAAAACCTGATCGAGCCTCTGCGTGAGCAAATCTCCGATTCCGGCGTCGTTGGCCGCATCAATGGGCAGCTCGTCGTGTTGGTGCCGAATATCGATGCGGCAGCAGCAAGAAAGATCGCTCAGTGTGTATTGGCGCAGATCTCAATGCCAATCGATGCCCATTGTTTTATCTCAGTCTACCCGATGCCCGTCACCGCCGATCGCGGCCACGACCCCAGCTATGGTGATGGCATCGAAACAATCAGCGAGCGGAATATCCGGCTCACCCATTCTCAACATGTTAGCGATACCAAGACAAGCGCTCGAGGCCTAAACGATACGGGCCCAATACAGATCCATCCATTATCAGACCTACTGCGTAAACCGATACCTGCCTGGAAAAGGGCCTTAGACCTGATTGGCGCATCCGCACTCTTGTTGGCGCTAGGTCCAGCGATCATCGCCTGTGGACTTTATCTGCAGGCACGTGACCCGGGACCCATCATCTTTCGACAGCGGCGCTTTGGCTATCTCGGCAAGCCGTTCTCATTGCTCAAGCTGCGCACCATGCGCACAGATGCCGACCCAACCCATCATCAGGCCCACCTGCGCCAACTGATCGAGAACGACGCCAGCCTGACGAAGCTGGATAGCTCAGGCGATCAGCGCGTCATTCCAGGTGCTGGCGTGATGCGCAAGCTCGGTATCGATGAGCTGCCACAGCTCATCAACGTGCTGCGGGGCGAGATGAGCCTGGTGGGCCCGCGCCCCTGCCTCGGTTATGAGCTCGAAGGTTTCCGCCGCTGGCACTTTGCCCGCTTCAACGTCCTCCCAGGGCTTACCGGACTATGGCAGGTCAGCGGAAAGAACAGCACGACATTCAGCAAGATGCTTGAGCTGGATGTGCGCTACGCCATTCGCACCAGATTACGCGATGACCTGCTGATCCTACTCCGAACTCCAGCCGCAGTCCTTGCCCATGCAAGGCAGACTTCGCCGAATTCGCAGGGCAACATTGCATACCAGTCATCTCCAGCAACCGACAATCGCTCATTTCAATCTTTAAGCCTATCCTCAAGCGCCGACCCATCGACCAACGTCCTATAATAGCCAGAATCAACCAATAAGAGCCGCCCTATGAACATCCAGCGCGATAGCCAAATCAATGTTGCCGTCATCGGGTGCGGCTATTGGGGACCGAACCTGATCAGAAATTTCAATGCGATTCCCGATTGCCGAGTGAAATGGGCCTGTGATCGGGATGGTTCCAGACTCGCTCGCGTCACAAGTCTTTACCCCGAAGTCTGCTGCACTTCGGACTTCGAGCGCGTCCTAGCCGACCCCGATGTCCATGCCGTCGCCATTGCAACACCGGTATCGACCCATTTCGAGCTCGGTAGCAAGAGCCTCGCCGCAGGCAAGCACACCTTTATCGAGAAACCACTCGCGCGAACCAGCGAGGAATGCCAACAACTCATCGACATGGCTGATTCACGCGGGCTCTCGCTGATGGTCGGACACACCTTCGTCTACAACGCCGCTGTGCGCAAGATGAAGGAGATCATCGATAGCGGAGAGATCGGTCGCGTGCTCTATATCGGCTGCCAACGCCTCAATCTCGGGCTCTTCCAACACGATATCAATGTCGCTTGGGACCTTGCTCCGCATGACATTTCAATCATTCTCCACCTACTCGGCAATAGCCCAGATACCGTGAGCTGTCAAGGTAAGGCGCACGTCCGCGATGGCATCGAGGACGTCACCAACATGTCATTGTCCTTCGACCAAGGCCCATTCGTGACCATTCAGAGCAGCTGGCTCGATCCGAACAAGGTCCGGCGGATGACCGTCGTCGGTGAGAACAAGATGATCGTCTACGAAGACACCGAGCCATTGGAGAAGCTCAAGATCTATGACAAACGAGTCGAGGTGCCACGCACCTATGACACCTACGCCGAGTTTTTCTACTCCTATCATTACGGCGGCGTCTATAGCCCGTTCATCGAGCAAGATGAACCGCTGCGCGTCGAATGCATGCGCTTCCTGTATCGCATTCGCGACGGCGTGAGTATTGAATCCGAGGGTCGACATGGCCTTGAAGTGGTGCGCGTCCTAGAGGCTGCCTCGCGCTCACTGGCCAACGGCACCGCCGCGGTGAGCTTGGCATGAACGCGCCGCATCCACTGCACCTGAGCGCTGAGGCCGTCGACGCAAACGCGTCTGCACTGCGTCGCATCGCGGCCGATGTCGAACTCGGAAACGGCGTTGTGATCCGCGACTTCGTCAACCTCTACGGCTGCCGGATTGGCGATGAGACTCGGATCGGCACCTTCGTCGAGATCCAGCGCGGCGCCGTCATCGGCCGACGCTGCAAGGTCTCTAGCCACAGCTTCATCTGTGAAGGCGTGCAGATCGAGGACGGTTGTTTCATCGGCCACAACGTCACGTTCATCAACGACACCTACCCCAGCGCCGTGACCGAGCAGGGCGAACTGCAGCAGGACACCGATTGGCAATGCATCCCGACGCTGGTCAAGCAAGGCGCCTCCATCGGTTCCGGCGCGACCATCCTTTGCGGCTTGACCATCGGCGAGCGCGCCATCGTCGGCGCTGGCGCCGTGGTCACGCGCGATGTCCCCGCGCACATGATCGTCGCTGGCAATCCAGCGCGCCCCCTTAGACAACGCGATTAACGCCTGATGCCAGGCCGCAACCAACCCCGAGACCCAACGGATATGACCGCTAAGCACGAGCCCATTCCCTATCTTGACCTCAGCGCCCAATACGCCCCGCTCCGCAGCGAGGTGCAAAGCGCCATCGAAGCCGTGTTCGCGCGCAACGCCTTCTCCGGTGGCCCCTTCGTCGAACGCTTCGAGCAGGCCTTCGCGGACTACTGCGGTTGCCGCCACGCAATCGGCGTCAGCAGTGGCACCGACGCTGTTTGGCTCGCCCTGCTCGCAGCAGGAGTCGGGCCCGGCGATGAAGTCATCACGGTTCCGAACAGCTTCTTCGCGACCGCTGAAGCGATCAGCTTCTGCGGCGCTAAACCGGTGTTCATCGACGTCAACCAGTGCACCCTGACGATGGAGCCGAAAGCCCTGAAAGACGCCATCACGCCCCGCACCAAGGCCATCGTGCCGGTGCATCTGTTCGGCCAGACCGCCGACATGAACCCGATCAACCGCATCGCCAAACGCCATGGCATCAGCGTCATCGAGGACGCCGCCCAGGCCCATGGTGCCCAATACCGTGGCCGTCGCGCCGGCGGCCTTGCGCGGGCTGGCTGCTTCAGCTTCTATCCGGGTAAAAACCTCGGTGCCCCCGGCGAGGCCGGCGCCGTCACCACCAACGATGATGAACTGGCCAGCCAGATTCGCATGCTGCGTGACCACGGCCAGGCGAATAAACACGAGCATCGCCTGATCGGCTGGAACGCGCGGATGGACGGCATTCATGCCGCCGTTCTCGAGGTCAAGCTACGGCATCTCGACTCCTGGAACATGGCGCGCCGGGAGCGCGCCTATGCCTACCACGAGCTGCTCTCACGTGTAACTGGCGTGCGCGCGCCAATCCAAGCCGCCTACGCTCGCCACGTCTACCACATCTACGCCGTGCGCACCGAAGGCCGCGATGCCCTGATGCGCTTCCTGACCGACCAGCAGATCAGCTGTGCCATCCATTACCCGCATCCGATCCACCTGCAACCGGCTTACGCACAGCTCGGCTACCGCAAGGGCGACCTCCCGGTTGCCGAGGCGGCAGCAGACCAGTTGCTGTCACTGCCGCTGTACCCGGAGCTCAGCATGGAAGCCCTGTGCCGCGTCGGCGACTGCATCGCCGAGTGGACAGATAGCCGGCTGGTGACATCGTTCCTCGAACGCGATATTGACGCTGGACCCAGCCCCATCCCGGTAACCGCCCATGGCTGACCACCGCTCAGATCAGGGTGCTCTCGACGCCGCCCTGCCAAGCCCGAGCCACCATTCGGGACACCCGCATTGGGCGTTTACACCGGACCTCTATCCGGATATCGCTAGCCCAGCCTATGGCCTACGCGATCTCCTGCGGCCGCTGTTTCGACGCCGCTGGCTGGTGCTGCTGTTCACCACTGGCGTCATGGTCGCCGTGTTGCTCGGCGCACTCATGCAAACGCCAAGCTATGAAGCCACCGCAAAGGTCCTGGTCAAGAAAGGGGTAGCTCGCGAGCCGCTGTCGCCACGCGAGACCCCAATGTGGGTCTCCGATAACCTCTATGAGGAAGACATCAATACCGAGATCGGCATCCTCAACAGCCGCATCTTGATTGAGCAAGCGGTCAAGGCCATCCGACCCGCTGATGTCCAAGCCTCAACGTCTGCATCGGCCTTCTCTTGGGTCCAGACGATAGGCCAGTGGCTTAAGCAGTTCGTCGGAGCACATGCGGCCGATGCCGATGCCGATGCCGATGCCGAAAGCAATGACAACAGCAAAGGCGGACGCGGTTTGGACGGCTACAGCCTGCAAGAGCAGGTGGACGACATGCAGCAGTCTCTCGAGGTCAGTCCTGAGCCAAAGTCCAACATCATCTCGCTGCGTTTCGTTTGGCCCGACCCACGCGAGGCCAAGGCCTTTCTCGACGCCCTCGTCGACGGTTATCAGCGCCATCGTGCCGAGCTCTACGAGCCGGCAGGAACCGAAAGCTTCTTTCGCCGGCAAACGGAAACCGCGGCAGAAAAGCTGGTTACAGCCGAAAGCGCTTTGCAGGGCTACCTGCGCGACGCGGGCATCACGATCATCGACGTGCCAGAGGGGCACGATGTGCTCGAGGCCGAGAAGCGCTCGATACTCGATCGGCAGAAACGTATCGACGAAGACCTCAGCCAGACCCGAGCCCAAGCCAGCCAACTGACCCGTCTACTCGCGAAAACCAGCGAGCAGATCCTCTCTGAATCGGTACGAGTTCGCAGCGAATCGCTCGAGCGCCAGCGCGCCGTATTAAAGGGTCAACTGACGGACGTCGAGCAACAACGCGGAGAGGAAGGACACCGGCTGCAGCGTCTGCGCGCAGAGCAGGCCGAGGTCTCAGACAAGCTCGCGCGCATCCGGGTGCTCGAAGACCAGCTGCGCGGCCTCCTGCTGCGGACTCAGAGCGGTCGCAGCGGCAAGGCGCTGAAGAGCGAAGTCGATCGTCTTTATAGCGAGTTGGCAAAGCTCGGACAGCTCAAACGCTACGACCTCAACGTTGGACAGGACACCAGCCTCTACGACCACTTGCAGACCCAGATCATCGACGCGGAGGTCACACTCAGCGGACTGGATGAGCGTAAGCAGATGATTCAGCGGCGAATCGATGAACTGGCTAGCCAACCTGCTGTCGAGCCGCAGACTGCAGCGCAGCACAGTGATCGGCAACACGTAGCAGGGGCAGCCCCACAAGTCGGCGACAGCGGCCAACTCTGGACCGAGATTGAGCTGACCCGCGCAACCCTGGCCCGCGCTGGCGCCCTCCTCGACATCGAAGACCGCCGCTCGCTCGCGCAGGGCTTCGAAGCCATGGTGACACTGCTGATCGACACCGAGGCCGAGCTCGAGGGCGCACGTGCCCGCATTGCCGAACTCGAGACCCAAGCCGCTCAGATCGAGCAGACCTTGTTGGCACTGAACACCAAAGGAATCCGAGCGAAAGAGCTGCGTCGCGAGCTGGCACGGGCCGAGGCCGCGCACAGGCTCTATCGTGAGAAGACCGATACGGCGGCGATCTCGGCGGCCATGTCGCGCGAAGAGCTGGTCAATACCAGTATCGCCCAGCCGCCAACGGTCGCCACCGATCCGGTCGGCCCCGGAAAACGCACCCTGGTGCTGCTCGGCCTGTTCGTCGCCACCTTCGGCGGTGTTGGAATCGCGCTCCTCCTCGATTACCTGGACCCTGGTATCACGACACCCACACAGCTCGAGCGGCGCTTGGGCATCATCCACCTCGGGTCGGTCTCCGAAGGCGATATCACCGGACCTCTCGACGTTGGGCTCGCCGCGTTGTTCCCTGCCCGCGCGGATGGAAACGACAGCGGCCGTCGCGGACGCCCACCAACATCGGTGCCGGCGCTGGTCTACCCTGCACCGACACCAGGCTGAGGCAAGCGCATCGAGATGACCAACCTCGCCTACTCCGCCGGTCGCACCGGCACGACATCTGCGGCGGCTGCCGCTGTCGCAAGCAGCGCACGCTGGCAAAGTGCGCTGCTCGGCTCGGCGCTGTTGCTCGCCGGGGCCTTGGTCGGCGCGGTCACCATCGACGCAGCACCGCTTGCAATCCTTCTGGCGCCGGCCGCCGCGCTCGGCCTCTGGTTGATCAGCCGCTGGCCTGAGTACGGCATCCTGGGGGTGCTGCTTTACACCTCAACCATCCTGAGCGAGGAACAGCTTCCACCGCTGAACCTCGGCGTCGGTAGCTTGCACATCTCCGACCTGATCATTCTCTGGCTATTTACGGTCCTGGGCTTTCGCATCATCGTCACGCGCAGGCTACGCTTTCGACGCACCGACTTGGATATTCCCGTTGCCCTGTTCATCGGCGTCTGTGTGATCGCCACCCTTAAAGGGATCTCAGGCGGGGAGATACCCGCTGATAGCGGCATCCGTCATTTGCGCGCTACCGGATACCTGGTGATCTACTTCTTGATCACCAATCTGATCCGAGACCGAGCCCAGCTGAGACGGTTCTGGATTGGCGTCACGCTACTGGCGGTGATCACCGCCGTTGCCGCAATCCTGCAAACGGCGCTAGGCCCCGGGGTGCCGATCCTGCCCGGACGTGTCGAGGCGCTGAACACGCAAGGACTGACCCATGACGAGATCGCACGGGTCATCCCACCCGGCGAATCCCTGATCTACCTGGCCCTCATCCTAGGGGTGCTCTCGCTCGCTGCGCGTAAGGGAATGGCATCGACCCTGCGCACATGGATCAGCACGGGTCTGCTTGGCATTGGGTTGATTCTCACCTTTCGGCGGGCGCTCTGGGGTAGCGCGGCTCTGGCTCTGCTCACCGCCCTGCCTCTGTTGCCGAGGGCGCAGCGCGCGCAGCTCCTGCGCGCCGGCGCTGCCGCGGCAGCGATTGTCACGCTGACGGTCATCGGCGCCCTAACGCAGGCGCCGGACTCTGAGCTTAGCCGTTCCCTGCAAGCAACCGGCGAGCGCATCGGCAGCATGTTCGATCCAGACAACTACCGCCGCGGCGACCGCGATACACAGACCTTAGAGCAGCGCGTGATCGAGCTCGAGTACGCCTTGCCCCAGGTGATGCCACCGTCGTTGCTTGGGCATGGACTGGCGGCCCCGTATCGGCCTTGCCTGCCGCTGGACTCTATGGACTGCAGTTCACCGAGCTACATCCACAACGGCTATGTCGCGATCCTGTTCAATCTTGGGGTGGTCGGATTCGCGGCCTTCATCTGGATTCTGGTCGGCACCGCCATGGGCGGCCTCTCGGCGCGGCGCGTCCAGTTGGCATCGCCCGCGCGTCGGCTGCAGCACCGGAGCCAACAAATCGCCCCCTCATTCGACGCGGAAACGCAGCGGCTCGCGGTCGCCTGCAGCTTCGCCTTCATTGGACTGGTGCCAGCCTTGATGCTGGAGCCCTACATGATGCTCTGGCATTGGACGCCGGTGATCGCGCTGATGATCGCCACAGTCCAGCTGTGCAAGCCGACCGCCCTGGCTCAGCCTCAGGTGCCCAAGCCGCAACGGCTCATGCCAATCATGCGGGCTAACACCGAGCACTAAGCGCCACCATGTCTGCAACCCTCCTCCAACGCTTCCTCGCGGGCATGCTCGCGACTGGACTCGGCAGTCTATCGGTCGTGGTCTTGGGCATGCTTGGGCTGATGGTCAGCACCCGCATCCTGCCAGCCGCCGAGCTTGGGGCCTTCTTCCTGCTGCAGACGCTGGTCATCTTCCTGGCAGAAGGAAGCAGCTTCGGCATCCACTTGGCGCTCGCGCGCTTCCTCTCCGGTATCGATGCGCCCGACCAACAACGGCGGATCACCAGCACAGCCTTCCTCTTTCTCGCCCCAACGGTTGCCTTCACAGCATCGTCGCTGTGGTTTTGGGCAGCGCCGCTGTTGAGCCTGTTGGAGGTGACGCTGACAGCCGAGCTCTTAGCCTTGCTGGTGAGCTGGTTCGTGTTCGAGGCCTTCCTCAAGCTGACCCTCTCACACCACCAGGCGCGCTTCGCCTTTCGCGCGATTGGCATCACCAACGCCCTCAGCAGCCTTGTCAATCTGCTGGTCATTCTGACCCTGGTTCTGGGTTGGGGCGAGGGACTCGCGGCATTACTCGCCGCCAAGCTGCTCTCGCGCGTCGCCGCACTCGGCTATGCCGGGCTCGCCTGCAAGCTCCGACTCGGATTCGAGTTCGACTCCAAGCTGCTGCGGCGGATGCTGAGCTATAGCCTGCCGCTCTATGCCAATTACTTCCTTTCGTTCCTCTCGCTGCGCGCCGACACCCTACTGATCGGCTCACTGCTCGGCACCACCGCCGTTGCCTTCTATGAGGTCGCGCGCCGCATCCCCGAAAGCCTGATGCAGTTTCACGAATCGTTCCTCCAAGTCTATTTCACATTCGTCGCCCGTCATGCCCTGAAGGAAGACAAGCGCCGCGTCAGTGAGCTCTTGCACAACTCAACCCGATTCGGTTCCCTACTGCTCGGGCTTGGCTGCGTCATCACCTTTGGTTTCGGCCGGGAGATTGTCGTGCTCATGTTCTCAGACACCTATCTTGAGAGCGCCCTCCCCTTCGCGCTGCTGATGGCTGCCTCTAGCCTGCTGATGATCGAGGCCACCCTTGGCTCAACACTGGCGGCAGTCGGTGACTCTGCTCGGCCCCTTCTGATCAATATCGTCCGCACCGGCCTGCTAATGATCGCCTATGTGGCGCTCATCCCGACCTTCGAGCTGGTCGGGGCGGCGGCCGCAGCGCTGACCGCAACCGCCGCCGTGATTCCGGTCAATGTCTACTTCCTGCGCCGACGCGGGATCGTTGTCGATAAAGGCGCCGTCGGCAAGCCCGTACTGATCACTGCGTTACTCAGTGGACTGCTGATAACGGCAAGCACCGCACCGGTTGTTGTGCGCGTCGGACTCGTCATCAGCTACCTGCCAGCTGCGCTGCTCTGGTCAATTGTGACTCGCGCAGAAATCGCCGCGGCTCTCGGCTGGCTCTCGGCGCAGCTGCACTGCCAGCCAGAGGTCACAAACGTCGTCGCTGACACGACTTCCGATGGATCACAACGATGATACACAGCAAGCACAGCCAACCCCTGGTTTCAATCATCATGCCCACCCACAATGCAAATGTGGGCTTTCTCCGCGAGGCCATCGACAGCTGCATCGCGCAAACGTACCCGTGCTGGGAGCTGATCATCGTCGATGACGGCTCAACCAATGAGAGTCCATTGGTGATCGCCGAGCAACGCTCACGCGATTCGCGCATTCGCAGCCTACGACATGACAGCAAACGTCGCCTTCCCGCGGCACTGAATAGCGGAATCGAGCAGGCACAGGGGGATTTCCTGACCTGGCTATCAGACGACGACCGATTCCGTCCGCTGGCCCTTGAGCGCATGCTGAAGTTCCTGAGTGAGCATCCGCAGATCGACATCGTCTATGCAGACTATTCCCTGCTCCAGAGCGATGGCACCCTTGGTGAGCGGATGCGGGTCGGCCCAGCAGAAGAGTTGGGTATCCACAAGCCAGTGGGGATCTGTTACTTGGCGAAGTATGAGGCATTCGCTCGCACCGGTTTCAGCGAGGACTTCTTTTTGGCCGAGGATCTCGATTTTTGGATTCGTGCTTGTATGACGTACAAAGCGACACCGTTGCACGAAGACCTGGCGCAGTACCGCCAACACTCAGGAACCCTGACACAGTCGCATCCGCGCACCGAGATCCTCTTGGTCCATCGTCGCATCCTCGACCGGCACTTAGATCGCATGCACTGGCTGAGCCCACCCAATAAAGTCCGTGCCTATCTGCGTCTCGGCAAGCAGTTCCTCGCGCAAGGCGCTGCGGCTCCCGCAGCCGCCGCATTCGGACGTGCAGCAGGCCTCGGGCCTCGTGCCTGCACCGCCGCGCTCAGTAACCTCATCACACGCAAGATCGGCCAGTGCACACAGCTGCAACGCTTATGAGCCCTGAGCAACACCGCACTCGTCAGTTAGTCTGGGTCTACACGGGCGACCTCAGCACCGATCTCGACGCCGCCACCTGGCTTCAGACCGCTGCTCATCTGCGGCGCCAAGGCTGGGAGCTGACGCTGATCACCACCACCGCCGATGCGAGCGCAACCGGTGTCACGCAGATCCAAGGCGTCGAGGTGCTCTCGCTCCATGCGCCCTCGATCTGGCTGTTCGGCAAGCTCATCTTCCATGCACGCGCGGCCGCACTGATCCTGGCCCAGCGCCGCACCCTATCGGCAGTCATCTTCCACGAGATGTCGGCGCTTTGGCTGTTGCCGCTGCGTCTCCTTGGGCGTCGAGGTCCGCGCCTAGTCATGGACACGCGAACCCTGTTCATGGCCGCGGACGAGACCACCACGCGCAAAGACCGGCTGCGCGCGCGCTACTTTGCAGCCATGCAGTGGCTGGGTAATCGGCTCGCCCACGGACGACTCTGCATTACGCCGGCAATGGCCGAGGCCTGCCGTATCCCGCAGACCAAGCTGTGGGGTATCTGGCCCTCAGGCGTCGATCGCGAGACCTTCGCCGTTGCGCTCGACAGCCGCCACTGGCCCCAGCACAGCAGCCCGATCGAGATCGTCTACATCGGCTCTTTGCACAAGGAGCGGAATCTCTCGAGCCTCTGCTTTGCGGTGCGCAACGCCAACCTCGAAACACCGCGCTTTCGGCTGACGCTGATCGGCGACGGCTCCGAGCGCCCGCAGCTCGAGCGCCAGGTCCTACGCTCGGGCGGCGCAATCCAGCTGATACCGCCGGTCGCACACTCGGCCGTGCCCGGACTGCTCGCGCAAGCCCATGTCGGTGCGCTGCCGTTCCCGGACGAGCAGAAGTTTCGCGTCAGCAGCCCGATCAAGCTGTTCGAGTACATGGCATCCGGGCTGCCAATCCTGGCCACTCGAATCCGCTGCCACACCGACGTCCTCGGCGACCGGCCCTACGTGTATTGGGCCGAAGGCGCAGACATCGAAGCCCTGCTCGACGCCTTGGAGCAGCTCTGGCGCACCCGCTTTTGGCTCAGCCGCTTGGGCCAACAGGCGGCTAGAGACGCCACCACCTGGACCTGGAATGCCTCAGCGAAACGCTTGAGCGACGCGCTCGACGCGCATCTGCCGCCAGTGCCAACGCCACTCCCCCGAGCCGCATCGACCGGCCGCGATCAGTCTCAACTCGCTGCACTGAAACTCTCGCGAGGCACCGACGAATGGATATGAAAAGCGAGATCGCCCCGCTGCAAATCGCCGCCATCGTCTCGATGAAGGCCGGCATGGAGGCCTTTGTCCATCGCGAGCTCGGCATCATCAGCGACCTCGGTCACCAGATCCTGTTACTGCCGACCAAGGTCCGCCCCGGACTCTATGCGCCGCGCCCAGAATGGACCCTGTACCGCTGGCACTGGCCGGAACTGATCTGGGCACAGTTGACCGGCCTAGCGTCGATGCCACGCCACTACCTGGGGTTGCTGCGCGAGGCCCTCGCAACCGGCTCCGTCGCCGATTTTCTGCTCGCCTGGCAACTGCGCCACGCCGCCGAAGCGGCCGATGTCCTCTACGCCACCTTTGGCGACCACAAATTCTTCGTCGGCTGGTATCTCAAGCGCATCAGCGGCCGCCCGCTCGTCGTCACCATCCACGCCTATGAGCTCTACAAGAACCCGAATCCCGAGCTGTTCCTGATCGCCCTCGAAGACGCTGATCAGGTGATCACGGTCACCGAGCACAATCGCGAACTGCTCCACGATCGCTTTCGCGTCAGCGAGAACAAGTTGCGCGTGGTCCGCATCAATGTCGACACCGAGGAGTTTCGCCCGTCTCACCCGCTGCGCATCCTCACGGTCGGCTCATTCGTCGAACGCAAGGGCCACGAAACCCTCTTCCGAGCGATCAAACAGTTAGATCGCGATGACCTTCAGGTTTGGGTCGTTGGCGACCGCGCCGGCGAAGACCGCAATACCGTCGACGTTCCGGCCCTCGCTAAGGAGATCGGCGTGGAACGCCAGGTTGCCTTCTTCGGTAGCCAAAAAGACCTTGCGCTTAAGGCCCTCTATCAGGCCTGCGAGATCTTCTGCTTACCCAGTCGCATCGACAGCGACGGGGTCTGCGAAGGTTTCCCAACGGTCATCGCCGAAGCCATGGCCTTCGGCAAGCCGGTGATCTCCACCCACCATGTCGAGATCCCGCGCGTCTTGCCGAACGTCATCGTCCCAGAGAACGACCCACAAGCCCTCGCCGAGGCCATCACCCATCTCGCTGCGTCGCACACCCTGCGCATCCAGCTCGGTCAGCAAAACCGCATCATCGCAGAATCCCTGTTTTCGGCACAGAACGCGCACTGCACCGCCAAGGTCCTTACCGAGGCCGCATTGCGCCGCTGTCCCGCCTATTCATGACCCCTGGCGCAGCGCCTGTCGCGCTGCTGGAGAGCCTAACCCCATGTGCGGAATCTGTGGAAGCTATCACTACGCCGAGGACACCCCCGCCAGCCCCCAAGTGCTCGCCGCCATGCTCGACGTGATCGAGCACCGCGGCCCAGACGATGAGGGCTACTTCGTGCATCAGGGCGTAGCGCTCGGCATGCGCCGGCTCAGCATCATCGACCTGGAGACCGGGCGCCAGCCCCTCTTCAACGAGGATCGCTCCCTGACACTGGTCTTCAACGGCGAGATCTACAACTACCAAGCCCTGCGCCAACGCCTGCAGCGCGCCGGGCACCGCTTTCGCAGCGCCGGTGATGGCGAGGTGATCGTGCATCTGTACGAGGAGCACGGCGAAGCCTGCGTTGACTACCTGCGCGGCATGTTCGCCTTCGCGATCTGGGATGCGCGTCGCCAACGCCTATTCCTGGCCCGCGACCGGATGGGCATCAAACCGCTCTACTATGCCGATACCGGCAAACGTCTGCTGTTCGGCTCCGAGATCAAGTCGATCCTGCAAGACCCCGAGATCGAGCGCCGCCCCGACCCGCAGGCGATGAGCGAATACCTGTCGCTGCGCTATGTGCCGGCGCCCGCCACCCTGTTCGAACAGGTGCAAGCACTACCGCCAGGCTTCACCGCAACCGTCGACGCCAAAGGCATGCGCTTGCGCCGCTACTGGGATATCTCCTACCAGCCCAACCCGCTGCTCGACACTGAAGAGGCCGCGCTCGAGGCCCTTGAGCCGATGTTCCGCGAGTCGGTCCGCCTGCGGTTGATGAGCGACGTGCCCTTCGGCGCCTTCCTCAGCGGCGGCGTCGACTCGAGCGCCGTGGTCGCGGTGATGAGCGAATTCCTCAATGAGCCGGTCAAGACCTACGCGGTCGGCTACGAAGACGACGGCACCGAGCGCTTCAGCGAGCTTCCGTTCGCGCGCGAGGTCTCGCGCCAATACGGCACCGACCATCATGAGGTCATGCTGCGCTCGGAGGACTTCGTCAACCTCAGCGAGCAGGTGATCTGGCATCTCGATCAACCCATCGCTGATGCTGCGCTGGTCGCCTATCATCGAGTCTGCGCGGCCGCCGCAGAGGACGTGAAGATGGTCCTGACGGGCGAGGGCGGCGACGAACTCTTCGCCGGCTACGGCCGCTACGCGGGCGAGCGGCTGGCGCCACTGTTTGGCGCCTTGCCCCCATCGATCGCCCAGCTCACCGCGACGGCCAGCCGCGCATTACCCGGCCTCAGACGGCCCAAGCTGATGCTGCAGGCGCTGACCTACCGCGACGAGGGGCAACGGCTGCGCAACTGGTTCCCATTGTTCGACGACCGCCGCAAGCCCAGCCTGCTCAGTCATGACTTCAGGGCGCTGCTTGCCGACCAGCTCAGCGGCCCAGCCTTCCACGAGCACCTCGCGCGCACCGACGCCGACGGCTCGCTGCATCGCATGCTCTACGTTGACAACAAGGTCTACCTCCCCGATTGCCTGCTCGCCCGTGGCGACAAACTGAGCATGGCGAGCTCACTCGAGGCGCGTGTGCCCTTCCTCGACCACTCGCTCGTCGAGCTAGCGGCCTCGCTGCCAGCAGAGTTCAAGCTCAAGGGACTCACGCGCAAGCATCTGCTGAAGCGCCTCTGCGCCAAATGGCTGCCGGATCGCATCCTGCACCGCAAGAAAGAGGGCTTCCCGGTCCCGGTCGGCGTCTGGCTGCGCGGCTCGGCCCGAGCCTTTGCGCGTGACCTCCTCTCGCCAGACCTGATTGCTCGGCGCGGACTCTTCGATACCCGCTTCGTCTCACGCCTACTCGACGAGCACGACCGCGGCGCCGAAGACCACACCTCGATGATCGTCGGCCTGATCAATCTCGAGCTCTGGCATCGTCTCTATATCGATCGCGCCCCGAGCGTCATGCAACAACCGGTGCAGCAACGCGCAGCTTGAGGCCCCCGGCCCGCGTCTCTCGCGGGATTTTCACAACTCGCGCACCTCCACTCGCACACCTCCACTCGCGCACCTCCATCCACCTCACGAAGACCGCAAAGGTAAGACTCAATAACGGCGAGAAACGACGCCAGGAGAGAAGCAAATGCGAGCGCACTGCAACCCTTGGAGCGACAGCTGCCTGATGATTTGGGGAGTGATTTCGAGGCGGTCTGTTGCCTGTCTGCTCCTGGCCATCGCGATGATGCATGGCGTCGACCCCACCTTAGCTGCGGCCGCAGACTGCAATCCGGTTGCTAATCCGGTTGCTATAGAGAATACCAAAGCCGGCACACGAGACTGGCAGCTCTCCAACCCAGCCAATGATATTGACAAACAGATCAAAGGCTTCGCCTCTCTAACAAGCGTCGCGCCAAACGAGACCCTGGACTTTCATGTCTCGGTGACGCCAGCACAGGACTACCGCATCGAAATCTACCGTCTGGGTTGGTACGGCGGCTCTGGGGGTCGCTTGCTGTTTAAGCGTGACTCCTTGTCCGGAGACACCCAGCCGGATGCAATCCAAGACCCAACGACGGGCCTGGTGTCGATGCCTTGGGAGGTGAGCTACTCACTCACCATCCCGCCCAATTGGGTCAGCGGCGTCTATGCGGCCAAGCTGATCAACGCGCAGGGCTTCGACAACTATGTCATCTTCGTCGTCCGTGATGACAGGCGCGCCGCCAGCCTGCTCTTCCAGCGCTCCGTAACCACCGATCAGGCCTACAACAATTACCCAGATGACGGCGCCATCGGCAAAAGCTTGTACAACTACAACAGCCATGGGGGAGAGACGATCGGTGGAAGTCCACGGGCGGTCAAGGTGTCGTTCGATCGTCCCTACACCGGCAGGGGTGCGGGAAGCTTCTTCGACTGGGAGTATTCCTTGCTGCGTTGGATCGAGCGCCAAGGCTACGATGTCAGCTACAACACCAACCTCGACACACACCGCAACGGCAGCATGCTGCTCAGCCACAACGCCTTTCTCTCCACCGGCCATGACGAGTATTGGACCAAAGAGATGCGCGACGCGGTCGAGGCCGCGCGCGACAGCGGCGTCCATCTTGCCTTTTTTGGTGCTAACGCGGCCTACTGGCAGTCTCGACTAGAACCGTCCGACGATGGCACGCCAGATCGCGTGCTGACCGTCTACAAAAACTGGCAGATCGACCCTATCGCAGATCCAGCCCGCAAGACTGTCCTCTGGCGCCAGATCGCGGGGCGCGCGGAGCAGCAGCTACTCGGCGTGCAATATCTAACCTACGGCGACTGGGACGAAAATACCGATTATGTCGTCCAGAACAGCAAGCACTGGCTCTATGCCGGCACCGGCTTCGTCGACGGCGACCGCGTCCCCGGTATCGTCGGTTACGAGGTCGACAGTTTCCAGTCCGCCTTTCCAGCACCGGTTGGGACCGACCATACCTTCCTCTCCGCCTCTGAGTACCTAGACGCCTACGGCGACCGGGTTACGTCCCAGGCATCGATCTATCAAGCACCAAGCGGCGCTTGGGTGTTTGCCAGCGGCACCATGTGTTGGAGCTGGGCACTCGACAATACTGGTCTTATCGATGCCCGTCTGCAGCAGACCACAGCTAACCTGCTCGATGCCTTCAACGGTGGACGCTGCGAGCCAACCACCCCAGCCCCAGACGATCGCGAAGGGCAAGTCTATGAGGATGCCGAGGATGGGGAGACGACAGGCTGGCGCGTCTATGCCGGAACTGGCGCAATCGAGAATCTGGCCGATGCCGCGCGCGGCAGTCGTGTGATCGCGCTGCAGGGCAATGGCATGCAGACCGGCTATCAGCTGCGCAGTGAGGATGGTTCGCCTTGGCAGGATGCCGAGCACACGCAGCTCGTGCTCGACCTGCGCTATAGCGAGCCCTTCCGGCTGTATGTGAACGTGGAGACCAACGACGGCCAACGCTATCTCGAATACAGCCCCGTCGGCATTGGCAACGACTGGACCTGGGATATCTACATTCATCACGGCCTGAGCGCGAGCTTGACCAATGGCCAGTGGCAGCGCATCGAGCGCGATCTGGTCGCCGATCTCAAGGCCGCCGAGCCGCAATTGGAGTTGCTGCAGGTCAATGGTGTCCTGATCCGCGGTAGCGGACGCTTGGACGATATCACTCTGGCCGGTGAGGCTTCTTCGACCCCACCCTCCCCAGACGATCGCGAAGGGCAAGTCTACGAGGATGCCGAGGATGGGGAGACGGCAGGCTGGCGCGTCTATGCCGGTACTGGCGCAATCAAGAATCTGGCCGATGCCGTGCGCGGCAGTCGTGTGATCGCGCTGCAGGGCAATGGCATGCAGACCGGCTATCAGCTGCGCAGTGAGGATGGTTCGCCTTGGCAGGATGCCGAGCACACGCAGCTCGTGCTCGACCTGCGCTATAGCGAGCCCTTCCGGCTGTATGTGAACGTGGAGACCAACGACGGCCAACGCTATCTCGAATACAGCCCCGTCGGCATTGGCAACGACTGGACCTGGGATATCTACATTCATCACGGCCTGAGCGCGAGCTTGACCAATGGCCAGTGGCAGCGCATCGAGCGCGATCTGGTCGCCGATCTCAAGGCCGCCGAGCCGCCATTGGAGTTGCGGCAGGTCAATGGTGTCCTGATCCGCGGTAGCGGGCGCTTGGACGATATCGAACTGCGCTGAGGTCTTGAATACGCCCTATATCTTCCCGAGGTCGGCGAGACGCCGCTTTAGCTAGGCGTGCTCGCCGGTAAGCTGTTCAGGGGCGTTTTACGATTGAATCCTGACCGGAACTGCAGGCATTAATGATGAATCCAGCGCGAGATCCAATCCGGAGTTCGGCAGACCAAGTTGGGCGATGTCCGCCAACTCGCGCTTCGGCTCAAACCCGAGTTGGAAGACGTACCAGGCAATCACGCTCATGATCAGCATCTCGCCGCCATCTTCGATCAACAGCCAAAACGGCTCGCCCCAGCGAATCGCAATATGCAGCATGTCCACTACAACACCAAAGAATGCCAGTAAAAGGACCAGGGCGAACAGATGCTTAGATGCCTGCCGTGCAATGTGATCAGCGTGCAGGTAGGCGATACCGATGGTGCCAAACAAGAGGGTACCAAATAGCAAGGATACGACAAGCTCGCCGAGGTCTTGTGGGCGCAACTGCAGAATCGGCAAAAACTGCAGTGCATCGGCAACATAGCCTCCCAGGCGCTCATGGATTTGCAGCGAGTCATCAAATAACAGGTACGCAAACAACAGCGACCAGGCAAAGTAGATAAAACGACCGCGACCAATTGCCAAGGTCAACAGCAACAGAACGATCCAATACTCCTTGATGTACTGGTAGACCTCGGCATAGCCGAGATCCTCCTCGATCGAGAACAACGGGCTTGTCACCAGCCCCAGATTGAAGCCAATATGGATCAGGATGAAGACCAAATCAGCCAGCAAGAACAACAGTAAGAATCGATTCGATTTTTTCTCGAGATGAAGAACCATGGTGCAGCCCCTTTTTTTACCTTGCCCCACTCGCCAAGACACAACGATCGAACCGCAATGATGACAAAATCGTTACAGTGGCGATACGCGGCAGAGCATGATGCTACGATCGGGGGATCTACCCTTTAGTCACTCACCTCCAAACTCTTGAACAAAACAACAAAGACTTCATTATCGAGACGACGCCTGTCCAGGACGACCCAGGAAAGTGACCTTAGATGCGGGATTAAGCGCTGACTTACGCGACTGCGCTGGCACGCCGACGAAGGCTGGAGTCGAGGTAGCCCTCGCTCAATAGATAGCGCAGATGGGCAATCCTCTGGTATCTGACCCCTTCGAACTCGTCAGGCGCGAGGCTGTTGTGCCAATAACTGGCATAGAGCTCCTCGACACCACGCCGGGCATTCCACTGCGGTTGGAAATCAGGCAGCATACTTTCGATCTTGGAGCAATCTACGCGATAGCAGCGCTTATCGGGTCCAGCGTCCGCCGCATACTCGATGTGGCATTCTGGAACGAGCTCGCGGACGATCTCGGCTAACTCGCTGACGCGATAATTGTCTGCATTGCGCCCGACGTTGAATGCTTGGTCGTGGATCTTTTCACGCGGCGCCTTAAGGACGGCGATGAAGGCGCGAGAGATGTCCTCGATGTGAACAATGGGCCGCCATGGCGTACCATCGCTCTTGATGTAAACCCGCCCGGTGGTGTGTGCCCAGGCAGTGAGGTTATTCAGGACCAGATCGAAGCGTATCCGCGGCGAGGCACCATAGGCTGTGGCGCTGCGCAGATAGGTCGGACTGAAATTGTCATCCGCGAGCGTGGCCAAATCCAGCTCCGACATCACCTTAGACCAGCCATAAGGGGTCACGGGATTAAACCGAGATTCCTCGTCCAACCAATCCTCATATATGGTCCGCCCCGCGATGCAAGAGCCACTTGACTGTTCAGCAGAAGGAAACGTTGCGGCCATATATCCGGCGTCGTGATGAGGTGGCGTGATCGCTCCTCGCGCCCTGATGGAATCCGCGCGCATTCCTGTCCTTATCACTGTTTCAGTCTCGGCGATGCCGGCTGGTGAGGATTACAGGGTTTCAGGAATGCAGGACAAGCCTTTCATGCCATCACAGTGACAGTCACTCTTAGCAACTCGTGGTTAGAAACTCGTGGTGTGGGTGATCGTGCTCGCTCGGATGTGACTCAATCCCTCATCGGTGCTCGCGGCGGTTAAACCGCCTGACTCAAGGCGTGCTTTGGATCGTAGGCCTCGCCTTTGGT
>NZ_NRRY01000028.1 GCF_016583905.1 Lamprobacter modestohalophilus
CACACAGGCGCTCGATAACCGCCTGCTCTCCGGCCGCATAGATCGCTTGTGCCTGCTCAGGTGTCATCGCACCGTGTGATCAACCTGAGCGCGGGCGAACAGCGCCGGCCTTGTACCGCGTGCATGATCGGATGCATGCGCCAACATTAACCGGATCTCGACTCTGAGTCTAGGACCAAAAGGGTCAGCTACTTCGGGTTCAAGAGGCCGTGAACGGTTACCATTAGACAGCGTGCGGGCCAGCTGCGCTTGTGCTTTCTGAGCTGCCTATGCGGCAGTGAACGTGGTTTTTGTGCCGGTGATGGCTTCGTCATATTTCTGAGCTGCCTATGCGGCAGTGAACGCCGTTGAAGAGGTCCTCGAAGGAGTCTGCGATTTCTGAGCTGCCTATGCGGCAGTGAACTTCAGCGAGGCCGAATGCCTCTCGGCCGCGCTTTTCTGAGCTGCCTATGCGGCAGTGAACCAAATATTGACGATTTTTGTAACCCTCATCACTTTCTGAGCTGCCTATGCGGCAGTGAACAGCAGATCGGGGATTACTGGGGCGTGATCAATTTTCTGAGCTGCCTATGCGGCAGTGAACGCTAACCCTGATGCGCTTCAATGTGTCGTTTTTTTCTGAGCTGCCTATGCGGCAGTGAACCCTATCAACGGCTTAAACAGATGCGGGTCATCTTTCTGAGCTGCCTATGCGGCAGTGAACTTGCTTCTTCAGCCCTCTTCACTGCTCCAAACCTTTCTGAGCTGCCTATGCGGCAGTGAACGTTCAAGACGAGCCGCCGCAGCATCGCGGGAATTTCTGAGCTGCCTATGCGGCAGTGAACCCTTGAGCACGGCAAGGAATTGCTCGGTCCATTTTCTGAGCTGCCTATGCGGCAGTGAACTTCAGCTCCAGGGCGAAGCGCTTTGCCTCGGTTTTCTGAGCTGCCTATGCGGCAGTGAACGCTTCGGTCAATTCGCCGTTGCGAATCAGATCTTTCTGAGCTGCCTATGCGGCAGTGAACAATGAGCGTATCACGTTCAACTTCCACGATTGTTTCTGAGCTGCCTATGCGGCAGTGAACATCGGAATGGAGAGGTCGCCCATATCCTCGGTTTTCTGAGCTGCCTATGCGGCAGTGAACATAGAGCGCCATTGCGGACGTAGGCGCCCACATTTCTGAGCTGCCTATGCGGCAGTGAACGTGGTCGCGGTGTCAGCAACAGCTTCGTCGTATTTCTGAGCTGCCTATGCGGCAGTGAACATCTCGATGGGCTGAGTTGCACGCGCCTACAATTTCTGAGCTGCCTATGCGGCAGTGAACATGACGACGCGGGTGATCGCGTTGGCCTCTACTTTCTGAGCTGCCTATGCGGCAGTGAACATCGCAGCGGCACCGACCTACGGCATTCGCCATTTCTGAGCTGCCTATGCGGCAGTGAACATGCCGACTTCGGTCCATGAGAGGCCGTCGTATTTCTGAGCTGCCTATGCGGCAGTGAACATCTCGATGGGCTCAGTTGCACGCGCCTACAATTTCTGAGCTGCCTATGCGGCAGTGAACTTGCCGACATTGCTACTTCGGTCGATCTTTCTTTTCTGAGCTGCCTATGCGGCAGTGAACGCGATGATGATCTTGATGAGGGCGAGACCCTTTTTCTGAGCTGCCTATGCGGCAGTGAACAGCCGCATGAGCTACCTAAGCCTCACCGGTCATTTCTGAGCTGCCTATGCGGCAGTGAACACTCATCATCCAGCGCGGAGAACAGCGTCACTTTTCTGAGCTGCCTATGCGGCAGTGAACAAGTCCGAACGCCAGAACAACTCGCAGCGCTTTTTCTGAGCTGCCTATGCGGCAGTGAACCCGTGTAGATCGAGCGGGCGGCCGTCGGCATTTTTCTGAGCTGCCTATGCGGCAGTGAACCGGCATCGCAACGCGGGCGATGCCGGCGGCGTTTTCTGAGCTGCCTATGCGGCAGTGAACGGCTCGCTGTTCAGGAATGGGCCGCATCAGCATTTCTGAGCTGCCTATGCGGCAGTGAACCGCACGGCGCTGAATGTGGAAGATGGCGCGACTTTCTGAGCTGCCTATGCGGCAGTGAACGCACCTGGGCGGCTGTGACTAGGTGGTTCGGTTTTCTGAGCTGCCTATGCGGCAGTGAACTTGCTGACATTGCTACTTCGGTCGATCTGTCTTTCTGAGCTGCCTATGCGGCAGTGAACGTATCACCATCGCATCTATGACGTCTTGGGCTTTTCTGAGCTGCCTATGCGGCAGTGAACATGCATATCTTCGTCATCCATCACAATCAAGCTTTCTGAGCTGCCTATGCGGCAGTGAACGGAGGTGAACCAATATCAAGAGCTTACTCTAATTTCTGAGCTGCCTATGCGGCAGTGAACTTGTATCTTGATCGACAAAGGTTTGCTGATGTTTTCTGAGCTGCCTATGCGGCAGTGAACACCTGGTCGGTCGCCGTTGGCAACGCAACGATTTTCTGAGCTGCCTATGCGGCAGTGAACCTGATGTCGTGCCCTTTCAAGTTTCCTTGCGCTTTCTGAGCTGCCTATGCGGCAGTGAACAGCAGGGCTTGCTCGGTTTGGAGCTTCAGCATTTTCTGAGCTGCCTATGCGGCAGTGAACTGAATGCAGGGGCTTTGAGCGATTACGGGCAATTTCTGAGCTGCCTATGCGGCAGTGAACGCAAGGGGGAGTTGGGCGAACAGGACCGTGGTTTTCTGAGCTGCCTATGCGGCAGTGAACGCCTGCAACATCCGACCAGGTAACATCATCATTTTCTGAGCTGCCTATGCGGCAGTGAACACTGATCGCCAAGCCTGCCGGGATTCCAGAATTTTCTGAGCTGCCTATGCGGCAGTGAACCCAAAGAGCAGGCTAGCCGCTGGCCGGGGAGTTTTCTGAGCTGCCTATGCGGCAGTGAACTCGCGTTGACTGTGATCCTGAGATCCCGCACTTTTCTGAGCTGCCTATGCGGCAGTGAACAACACATGACGCCAGCCCCCGGCCGAGGAGCATTTCTGAGCTGCCTATGCGGCAGTGAACCAACCGTTGTTGATCTCCCGGCCTCGCCCATGTTTCTGAGCTGCCTATGCGGCAGTGAACTCGAAATTGCGGATATGAGTCCTGCCAATTGATTTCTGAGCTGCCTATGCGGCAGTGAACTCACGATCCCTGGCGCGCTCGCCTATGTCGATTTTCTGAGCTGCCTATGCGGCAGTGAACGCCTGGCCTTTATGTTTTCGCCCCGGCCGCATTTTCTGAGCTGCCTATGCGGCAGTGAACATCAAGCGGCCTATGAAGCGCTTTGAATCCGATTTCTGAGCTGCCTATGCGGCAGTGAACTGCGCTTATCGGCTTCGCTGTCATCGCTTCCTTTTCTGAGCTGCCTATGCGGCAGTGAACATACTCAAGATGATGCGATCGGTGGCGCGCAAGTTTCTGAGCTGCCTATGCGGCAGTGAACGGAAATCCGATAATCCCCACCGTTGGTGAAAATTTCTGAGCTGCCTATGCGGCAGTGAACCCGGACAATCATTCTCCCAACGAACGCAAGCATTTCTGAGCTGCCTATGCGGCAGTGAACTCTGACGGTCCCTGGGCCACTCAGGCCGGTATTTTCTGAGCTGCCTATGCGGCAGTGAACCCGGTGCTGATCGCGCCTGCAACATCGGACCATTTCTGAGCTGCCTATGCGGCAGTGAACTTCTCGCGGTCGCATCGGCGAGGGTCTGGCTCTTTCTGAGCTGCCTATGCGGCAGTGAACCAGCTGAGACAGGGGCCAAGCTGCGGGCGCTGTTTCTGAGCTGCCTATGCGGCAGTGAACTGCCGCATCTGGCCGAGGCGCTGATCACCAACTTTCTGAGCTGCCTATGCGGCAGTGAACGTGAAGGCTTTGAAGCCAGTGTTTTCTTGCATTTTCTGAGCTGCCTATGCGGCAGTGAACAGGGCGGCGAAGAACTGCACCAATCGCCAACGTTTCTGAGCTGCCTATGCGGCAGTGAACGAGGCGTATCACCAGGATCAGGAGCATCAATATTTCTGAGCTGCCTATGCGGCAGTGAACGGTGCAGGCGATCAGTTCGCCACCGACTTGCATTTCTGAGCTGCCTATGCGGCAGTGAACCATGTCGGCAGTCGAAGTTCGCCGCGCTGCAATTTCTGAGCTGCCTATGCGGCAGTGAACCCCAGCATGATCAACCGCAGCACCATCAACAGTTTCTGAGCTGCCTATGCGGCAGTGAACAGAGGTTCAGCGCAAAGGTGGCGAGTGTCCAGTTTCTGAGCTGCCTATGCGGCAGTGAACGGTGTAGTCGTCTTGCGCGGCCCTTGCCGGCATTTCTGAGCTGCCTATGCGGCAGTGAACGTGGCTTTGGATGTCGCTGCCGATCTCTTCTATTTCTGAGCTGCCTATGCGGCAGTGAACACAACCCGCAGTCGGCTCAGGCACGATTAGCTTTTCTGAGCTGCCTATGCGGCAGTGAACGGGCTCGCTGGCGGATTTAACACGATTGATTTTTTCTGAGCTGCCTATGCGGCAGTGAACGCCATAGATCGGCAATGGTGCGGGTCTGATAATTTCTGAGCTGCCTATGCGGCAGTGAACGACATGCCCATTCGTCACCGCGTCACCGACGATTTCTGAGCTGCCTATGCGGCAGTGAACGGCGTGAGGTGCTGATCCGTGCGGCGGCACCATTTCTGAGCTGCCTATGCGGCAGTGAACATTTCCAAGAAAGCCAGAACGTTCATGGAGCATTTCTGAGCTGCCTATGCGGCAGTGAACCTGAGCGAGGCTGCGCTTGAAGATGTCGAACATTTCTGAGCTGCCTATGCGGCAGTGAACCTTACGAGGAATGGCTGGATTCGCAGAAAGAGTTTCTGAGCTGCCTATGCGGCAGTGAACAAACGCTCTATGTCGTCTCCCAGCTCCTGAAGTTTCTGAGCTGCCTATGCGGCAGTGAACGAATCCCTTGATGACCTGGGCGTGTTCCCGTTTTTCTGAGCTGCCTATGCGGCAGTGAACCCGGACGAGCCAGCGCCACGGAGCCGCCCATGTTTCTGAGCTGCCTATGCGGCAGTGAACGCCAATTGCATAATGGCAGTCGGTCTTAGTATTTTCTGAGCTGCCTATGCGGCAGTGAACATGAAGGAAACTCCAGGAATGTCACGCCTACATTTCTGAGCTGCCTATGCGGCAGTGAACGCACTTGCGACTCAATGAAACCAGGCTCATCTTTTCTGAGCTGCCTATGCGGCAGTGAACGGTTTTGAGTCTCAGCATGGCCTCTTGCACAGTTTCTGAGCTGCCTATGCGGCAGTGAACTCGATGGTCTGCTCAGCGGTGCCGGTGGCGGCTTTCTGAGCTGCCTATGCGGCAGTGAACAAGCCAAAAATTGACTTAAGCTCTTGGTTTTGAATCTTTTTAAAGAACTATCAGCATCTACACCCTCCACAACTTGAGCCATGCGGGAGGCTTGTAAAACAGTAGCTTAAGAGGAGGATCCGGAAAAGGGTCAAAACCAGGGGACTGTCGCCATGCCGCTCAATCCGTAGGTGTTGAAGTCGTGCTTCGGCTGAGCTGTCGGTAAAGGCGGGCCTAGTTGCAAAAAGAGCGGAAAGGTTTGACCGGTACTTGCGCTTCTCAGGGTCACAAAAGGTAGACGTAGCGCCTCAGCCGCGGTATCTGGGACGCGAGCGCGTGCTTGGTCTTCGCTGAGCCCATGTCGACGCATCTGTCGGCGCCTCAAGCGCTCTGGGCTACTCTTGGCCTGAACCCTTCGCAGGCTGCGATGAACAGCGTCCTTCGGCACCGGCGCAATGTCCTTGACTTCAGCATGATCGCGCATTCCCTGGAGCCAGGCCTGTGCCATCAAGCGCGCCAGATCCTGTTCCGGTCCAATAAGTCGAAGTGTTTCACCAAGTGATGGAGGTTTTTCCTGATAGCCAGGGAAACTCACGCCAACGCTGGTTAATTGGAGTTGGGCCAATCCTCGGTGCAGCTTGGCATAAAGGGCGGCCATGAGCTGGTGAGCAGGAAATTCCGGATCAGGCCGCAGATGGATGTCGATGTAGTGATCCATGCGATCAGTCCTTTCCGGCATCACCGAAAACACCACCTCGGATCAGTGTGGCCATTACGAAATGCTGCTGTTCAAGCGGTGGCGTCTTGTCTTTCAGTAACCAGCCGTCGAGCAGGTTGTAGAAGTCGAGCTTGTCGGTTGGTTTGCGGCAGGCCTTTCCGAGCGTCGTCACCGAGCCATAAGGCTCGACAGCGATGGGACCGAGCTCGGCCACGTCGGGATGCCAGGTATCGATGGTGCGCAGCGCGTTACCGAGCTTCTGTGAGTGCATGCCCGCGATACCCTGGACGTCGTAAAGGGTCTTGCTCTTCTTGCTGTTGCCTTTGTCGAGAATCAGCTCTTGCGAGGGATAGACCTCCTGCCCGGCGCCGACTCGGGCGTAGGCAGTGACCTGAAGCAAAAGATGCTTCGTGCCGGCAAGTCCCTCGGTAATGAGGTCGGCGACCGCTTGCACATCCGCTTGCATCGTGGCTGGAACTTCAAACGTGCGGAGCGGCAAATCTAGGCTCGAGAAGGTCCAAGATGTGGCCGCCCGGCCTTGCACGAGGTGCTGGATGTGCACCTCGATCTGTTCGGCGCCCATGCGGTTACGCCAGAGGAAACGACCATTGGCAAGGTTGTGCGCGTAGCGTCGGCCTAGCTCAGCAAACCCTTGGGAGTCGACGTAGCCTTGGACGGTGCTGACGAGCTTCGCTTGATAGGCGGCATTATTGCAGGCCGACGGCGTGCCAGTCCCGCCTAGCACGCGCAGGGTGAAGCTGACCTTCAGCGTATCCGCATCGGCTGGCAGCGCTGCGACATCAACGGTTTGAAGATTCGGGTTCTCAATGGCGGCATCGAGCTTTGCCGGGTCTTGGTCCTTGGTCTTGAGCCGGTTGGAGATCGTCCCGCGCACGGATTTCTCGCGCAGGCCGATGGCCGACCAGGCGTTTGGATCGGCACGCTGCTCCCAGTCCCCGCTGAAGAACAGTGCGTCAGAGGGGTCTAGCTTGCGCTCGAAAGCGAGAACAGTAGCGGTCTTGAGGGTCGCGTCTTTGCTTGTCATTGGGCTCTCCTGATGGATCGTTGGGTGCTGTCGTTGATCGGGTTTGCCGGTTCAGGCGACTCGGGTGGTGGCTGATACCCGTTGTGGCAGCGGTAAAGGCCGGATGCTGTTGGATGCTCAGGGTCGTGGACGGGCTCCCAGAGCAGATCGTCCAAGCGCTTGAGGCGATGTGGGCTGATCCACTGCCCCACAGACCACACCGTCTCGACAAAACGGAAAGGGGTGGTCATGTCGCGAGCGCCTCGCACACTGCCCGGCGGCTGTAAGGCTGAAAGCGCTGAGAAACCGACTGGGATCGGTACGATCCAACCGGGTCGGTGGTCGGTCTGCCACTCCACCTTTGCAGTTGGATCACCCTCCGCAGTTACAGGAGGCGCATCGGCATGGCTGTTCCAGCGCGACAGATCCAGCCAAGCGTCCAATGCGGTCGCTGTGGGATTTTCGGCACGCAGCTCGGTTAGACGCGCTCCCAGAAGATCATTCCTCGACACCAAGGCAAAGCCGGGTAGCCAGCGTCGCGCTAAACGTCGGAACCACTTGTGCTGTTCACCCGCGTCGTTGTCGTCAGCATCGGGAACCGGCTCCAGTACAGGACGCGTCGGTACGCGTCGCGTCGTGCCTTGCAGCCTGGACATGATGCTGCCGCCTGCCAAACGCATTCCGGCTAGCTCATCGGCGATGCGTTCTGCCAATGCCTGGCGCGGCGCATCGGCCAGATGCGCATCGCTGATCTCGACGTCGAACACCAGCGTGACCTCCAAATGCACCCGGCCTTCCTCGACGATGGCGGCTGAGCGGCCATCGTGCTGGACGGGATTGCGCGTGAGGCGGAAGGCGTGGGTGAAGCCGCCGCGGTTGATCTGCGCCTCGAAGTCATGGCAGACCACGCCGACAGCAAAGAAGGCAATGCCGGGATCAAGCCCTAAGCGACGTTCAAGCGCCCGCATCAAGCCGACGAAGGCCGTCATCGCCGGAAAGCCCCACGTCAGTGGGCTGGAGATCGCGTTGGCGTTCTGGACCCGCAGATGGGGTATCGCCAGAACGGCGCGATGCGCGGGCTGGTTGCTTTCATGCGTCATGGCCGACCTCCCAGGCGTATTGCCGCAGTTGTTCGCCGGCGAGCTTGCGCCAGTACAGGTACTCGGGATCGCCAAGCGGAAGCGGCTGTCGCAGTCGGTTGTTCAGCCAACGTGAGAAATCGTCAGCGAGACGATCGGTTATGTCGTCGTGCTGTTGCTGCTCCGCATCCGCATCCGGGTCCAGCCACGCCCGTTGCGTGGGCGGTAAAGCGCATTCTGGGTCCGTGCTCCAGCCGGGCTCGAGTGTTCGCAGTTCAGCGCTGAACTGGATCAATTCATCGATGAGGGCGTCGACCAAGGCATCACGCCGCTGGCGCGTGCGCAGGTTGTTGGCGGGGTCGCTCTCCAGAAACTGACATAGTTGGCGCATTAGTGTCTTAACCTCACGGCGCCAACCAAAGACATTGAACAGGGACTCGACGGCCAACAAGGGCTTAATCGTCAGGGACTGCCAGACCGGTGGCAATGAGGCGAGCAGAACATTGTCGCCGCGGCGCTCGCTGTTGAGTTGGCTGATGTTCTGCGGTTTGGTGCCGCCTAGCTTTTGCACGGCGAGGTTCGGATATTCATGCACCGGGCGTTCATGCCACTGCTGCGCCTTGCGAGCCGCGCGCGCGGCCTTGGCGTCTTCACTGAAGCGATCGTCTTGGAGGGTTTGGTAGACGCGATGCACCAACGAGGTGGGATAGAGCGGCGCTAGCAAGTGGTAACCGGTATCGTCGTGTGGGTCAGGGCCGACGAGCCAGTAGATCTGTTTCGCGTGGGTGTGGCTGCGCAGTGGTAATCGTGGTTGGGCGAGACCCGCAAAGGCCTGCATCCACGCATGCGCCAAATCGAGGTTGTCATCGAGCGCGGCGGCGAGGTCTGCATCCTGCTCAAGCGCTAAGCTGAGTAAGGTCCGCCCGTCGTATTCGATCTTGAGGAATTTATAGACATCCAAGGCGGCGGCGTTGCCGACGACATCGATCTCGAAGTCGTCACCGAGCACATGGCTGCCGACTTCTTCGAGCGCCTCTAGCGAGGTGGGCTCGCGGAATAGGCTGGTACCTTTCGCATCTGGATGCAGGGGCTTGAGGGAGTGGGTCACGACCTGGATCTGTCCAGACCGGTGGGCTGCATCTTTAAGCCAGGCGGCGGGTTCAAACTGCGCGATCAGCGCAGCGCGCTTGGGATCGTCTTCGGGAAGTTTTTCTAATTTGGCGTTGAGGCGTTCGGTTAGAAACGCCTTGATAAGGTTGTGAATTTGCTGTTGACGTCCGTTCAGTTGTGTTGACACATGACACTCCACAGTTGTGCATGCGGCCGCTTGGCCGGTTCCTGAAGGGCGGTAATCTAGCTCAATCGTACCAAGAAGGCAACCAATGAAGTTTGACCAATAATTTAAGGATATTGGAGAAAGGTAAACTTTAGCGGACTGCTGAGAAGCAGCTAAGAAAAATGAGGTTTGGCCAAGAGGCCATGGCCATCAACTGCCGCATAGGCAGTCGGCTCAAGCACGCTGTGAGCCACCTTCAGGCCCTTGTAAGATCAAGGTTTTCGCAAGGCAAATCCCAAGGATGGGTGATAGCGCCAGCCGTTGTCACTGGGTCGTACAGACGTCATCCCAAAACGCTTGGCACAGGAGGACGGGGGTAGATCCAAGGCCGTCGCCAGGGCAGACAAGGACGCCATGTAGTCGGTCGTCCCCCAAGGCTCGATGCGCTCTCCCTGCACTTGTGCGTCGGGTAGGTGCGCGCACATGTGCTGATAAGGGACATAGATCGGATCACCGCGGCGGGTGCCATCCATCACCCGATGCAGCACGGCCTTTTCTTCATCCTCGTCTGTAAGCAATACGAGCGTGACATCCTCAGGGAGGGCGGCTTTGCGGAATGGCTGCTGCTGCGGCAGTACGGCGCTCAGCAAGGCGTCTTGGGGTGTCTGCTGCCACCAGGTGCTGGCATTGAGCTTGGGTGTTGGCGATTTGCTCGCAGCACGAGGGCGGCGCCCCGAAGGTGTTGCGGTGACGGTCTGCAATGGCGGCAGCATCTGGCCATAAAGCCGCGCATGCTCGAGGTCGATGAGGCGCTCCTTAGGGCGCAGCGCGGCGGCTTCCAGGGAGACGATGCGCGCGCGGGCGTCGATGACGGCGATGTCTTCGGCGCTGAGCAGTTCGCGCAGATCGTGCGAGACGAGATGGAAACGCTCGTCATCCGTCTCGAAGCCGGGTTTGATGAAAGCCGCCTGACCTGGATAGCGGTAATGGCGCAGGTTGTGACTCAGCACTAGGATGTTGGGAGCGGACACAGGCTTGTTGCGATGTCGTTGGATGCGTCCACCCAGTTGGATCAGTGAGCGCATCGACGAGGGCTCGACCACGGCCCAGTCATAATCGTGATCACGACCGACTTCCGTCACTGGGGAGCCGAGTACGATGAAGAGCTGATCGGGCTCTTGGGTGCGCTGCAAACGGTTGCGAATGTCTGGCAGGGCGAAGACCGCCTCGGGCTGATGACGGCTCAACGTCTGGTCGAGCTGGGCCTCGATGGCAGAGCGAATCAGCAAGGGATGACGGGAGTGATAGACGCAGAGATGGACGCGCAGGCCCGTCGGCGGGCGGAGTTGGAACAGCGCTAACGCGGTCTCGAACAAGGGCTCGATGTTGGCCATGCGCACCAGGCCAAAGCTGACGCGCTTGCCCGTCAGCGGATCGACACTGTGATGGGCCGCGTGCAGGCTTGCCGCGGCATCGAGGACTTGGGGCGCGAAGGCTTCCGCGAGTGGTTGCCACTGACGCGCGGCTTGCATTCCCTGCAATGGATGGATGACGGCTCGCCGTCGCGGCTGCGTCGCCTGCTTGGCCAGCTCACCGACTCGGCGCTGCGCGAACGTCTGGTGCGCCTGAGCGAAACAGGCCGGGTCGGCGCAGTCTTGAACCGACTGATGAAACTCATCGAACCAGGCGCAGCACACGACGGGTGGCGCCGCTGTGCGTTCTGGCTGTGCGCTACGGTTGTGCTGAAAGTGTTGGCGGCCGTTGCGATAGGCCTCGAAAAGACCCTGCACCAGTGACGGCGGCAGGGTCGCGGATGACAACAGCACGCGCGCTCCAAGCAGCCCGGACCAGTGCACGAGACGGGTAAGGGCAGGGAGGTCGTCCAGGCCGAAATCATCGGGCTCATCGAGCACGAGATCGCCGCTCATCAAGCGCAGCATGGGGGCGATTTGGCGGCCGCCACGCTGGCTTTCGGTGGCTGGCGTCAAATGGTCGATGGTGCAGACCAGAAGCGGGGCGACCAAGAGCTTCTTGATGTTTGGATCGGTCAGCGCCTTGCGCAGCAGAGGATGCTCGTCGAGCTGGCCCTCATAGAGCACATGCGTCTCTTCATCCAGCAATGCTTGCCGCGAGGCTGAGCCTGTGGCCTCTGCCTCGGCCTCATGGTGCTCGAAGAGCGCGCGGCTCGCCGAGCCACCGACCCGAATGGCGAGCTCATCGTCACCTAAGCTGAGCAGGCCGCGGAACGCTTGGCCAGTTTGTAGGGTTAGGGTGCGCAATCCCAACGCGAACGCACAGCGCATGCCGAGGGCGGGGTCGGCCAATGCGTACATGATGCGTGCATTGCCGAGCGTCTTACCGCAGCCAGTCGAGGCCATGTTGATGATGAAGGCCCCCTGCTGTTGGGAGCGTTCGCGCATGCCAATGGCCGCTTCAAAAGCCTTATCCTGCCAACGGAAACGGTCGTTTTTGGCGCGTTGTTTGAGGCTCCGATGGCGGCCGAGTCGGGGTAGATGCCGCTCGAATCGGGGCAGAAAGTGCGCGATCTCTGCGCCATGACGCGCAACCCCGACGAGATGTTCATCGAGCGTTTGGTTCGGTGCGCCACCTTTGCAGGTATTGGCTAACAGCGCTGTCCCGGGCGAGACCTTGACCCGCTCGGCGTGATCGCCCTCGAGGCTAGAGTAGTGATGGTCCGCCAGCATCAAGCTGAGCCGGCTGAGATGCATCACAAAGGGGTTGTTGAGTACTGAGGTCGCTGCCGTTTGGGTCTGCGTCGATGCAGCAAATGCGCATAGGCGGCGAGCGAGACGACTCGCGCGCTTACGCCAGTCTGGCGTCGTGACCGGAAGACCCTCGGGAAACGCCCAGTAAGACCTCAGCGCGTCTGGCTCCGCGCCTTGAAAGGCGCGCTCATTCCAGGATGGCTGAATCCGAGTGAGAAGCCCAGACAGCGCGGACATTTGAAAGGGCTCACCAAGTGGTAGCTCAGGCAAACGATGGTGGGTGAGCACGAGCCAGGCCAAGGCCTGTGCAAGGGGGGCGTTGCTCAGCGTCTTGAACGGGGAGTCGAACGCGCCGTCCAGGCCATCGCAGCGCAGATCCTTCCGCCAGCGCGCGTCATCGTCTGCATTGGGAGCGGCCAGACGCGCTAGCCAGGCGGCATCGTCGTCGACCCCGACGAAGGCCTCGAATAGGCGCACCGATACCCATTCATGTCGAATGAGATTGCGCCCCTCAAACCTCCCTGTTAGACGCTGCTGAAAGGCTTGGATCGCTTTGCCGAGATCATGCAGCAGCCCGGCGAGGTCGACCAGCAAGCGGATCAGCTCGCCGCTGTGCCAGTCGTTCTCATCTTCGCTGCGCAGCACATTGTGTTGGGTGGTATTGGTCGGAACGGCTCCGAGCGTGTTGAAGCGCTTGCGATCCCCGACCACCCAAAGCAGCTCAGAATGGTCGATGCCACGAATCCAATGGCACGCGACCGCCGTATTCTTGCGCGCCGACTTGCGTAGGAGGCGGCGCAGCGTCTCAAGACCGTCGCGGGTGATGGGTGTTTGCCAGGTCCGGGTACCGCGGCGTTCGGCAAACTGATCCAGGATACGGCGGGTTTGGGTGAGCGCTCGTTTGTCGCATTGCGAGATGAGCAGGATGTTCATGGGGTGGCTTGCTGCACCATTGCGCCCATCTGCTGCGCGATGTCCTTGAGGGTGTCAATCATGGCATCGAGCGCTTCACTGCGTGTCAGGGCCTCGATGCAGGCCTGTCGAAACTCTTGCTCGGTGTCGCCCCGCACCGCCGAGAGGAAGGCTTGCGGGAGGATCAGCGCGTCCTTGACGAGATCGGCCACGTCGAAAACGAGGCCACCGCGGCGGGTTTTGCCGTGGAGCACGGCGAGTCCATGAGGGAGGCCGAGCACCCAGGTTGCGGTTGCTGCCAAGCCGTAAGCCAGGTAATTTCCGTGATCGAGAAACTGGTTTGCAGCGTCTGTCCCTTGGCCGCGCTTTCCGCGGACGAAGTCGCCGTATTGGGTTGCTCGAGCGGCGAGCTTGTAAAGCTCCTTGGTCAGCCGGGCTTCTTCCATGAGCAATGCGGTGTGGTCGGATGCGACCTGGATGTTCGAGCCAGAACGGCTGAGCAGTGCACTCAGGGCGGTCACATCGGGCTCAAAGCCGGTTGATTTCAGATGGCGGGCCGCGCTCCAGTGCGCTTGGATGTGTTGAAGTCGCTGCTGCTGGAACCGCTTGGCGGCCTCCAGCCGGAGGTCTTCATCGAACCAAAAACGCACCCAGGCTTGCAGATACTCGGTTGGGCGATATTCGCTCTGCGGCGAGAACCAGACGATATCCGTATCGCGCTCCGTTCCGCTGAACAGCGGCGTCCCACCGCCACCGCAGAAACCCACCAAGACGCCGGCCTTAGCCAGTTCGCGCATGGCTGCCTGAGTGACCGACGTGCCGGTGCCAAGCAGCACGCAGGTCGTGTTCGCAATGGGGATGTTCCAGTACAGCGAACGCTTGCCTTCGTCGGTAACGTACTCGACGCGGCCACCGTTAACCAGGACTCGGCAATGCTCCAGATAGTAAAGATTGGCTCGCTTGGAGTGGAGGATGGTCTTGAGATCGCTTGCGTGAATGTCGTCCATTCGTTTTACTCACGATTAAGGTCGTCCTCGGTCGGTGCTGATGTGGGGCAAGCGATTGACCTGCAACTGGATATGCAGCTCTGCCAGGAGAGACGAACAGAGGCAGCGACAACGACGAGCCGTCGATTAAAACAACGACTTCAAATCCACCCCCTCATTCAGCTTCTGTAACATCGTGCGCAGCTTTTCAACGGCCTGTTCGCTGCGCTCGTTCGGGTCCCACACCCGGCCACCCCAGTGGTAGACGTCCTGTAACTGCGCAGCGAGCCGCTGCGGCTGTAACAGCTCGAAGATGGGCTGCCATTGGTCCTCGATGCGCAGTGAGAGTTGCGGGTTGAACAGATAATGCCCCTGCTTCCAGCGCTGGAACAGCTTGCGGTTGTAGGGTGCGTCGCGGTTAAGTTCGTTCTTGGATAGGATCGAGGAGATGTAGGGGCGCTTCTTGCGCCGTTCGGGGACGATGGATTCCGGAAAATGCTCCAGCACCGCAACGAAATCGGGCGCTGAGAGCAGATGACGCCGATACGCCCAACGCTCGCCGAGCCCTTGGTAGAACAGCACCATGGCGATACTGAGCATCAGGTACTCCATGAGCCGCTGATCGAGCTTGATCAGGCGGCCGTCGACCTGGATGTCGATGCTCGGTGGCGCTAGGCGCTCGAACACCGCCGGTAGCTTGGTGCGCGCGAAGCGTTCATCGGCGCAGGCCCGATCCAGGGCGATCTGAAAGGCATTGAGCCCATTGCCGTCGACCAGGCTGGTGTCGGCGTCACGGTCCAGCAGCGCTGCGATGAGCTCGGCGTTGCCCATGCGGCTGGCGATCATCAAAGGGGTCTGGCCGAAGACGTTGCGGAAGTCGACGCCGTACTGATCCACCTCGCGCAGCACGCCGGTGGCATGCTTGAGCCCGTAGTTGAAGAAGTACTTCTTCTCCAGCATCGAGTGGGCCTTGTCCGGCTGCTTGGCGGCCTTCAAGCCCTGCTGGATCAGCCGGTTCATCAGGCGTTGGTCGCGATAGACCAGGGCATATTCCATCAGCGCGATGCCGGCCTTCTTCTCGCCTTGGTCGAGCGCCTTCTGCTCCAGCTCCGTGAGCGCGTCACCGCGCAGCACGGTCCAGGGCACCTCGCGCTGCTTGAGGATCTGCTCGCGGATGTCGGCGGCCTGCTCGTCCTTGCCTTGTAGCTCGAGGCGATGGGCCTCTTTGCGCCATTCCTCTAGGCTCGAGGTCTGCTCTTCGACATCGTCGACGCCTTCGTGGACCTCAGTCAGCCCAAGCAGGGCGAGCAGGTGCTGTTTTGGTCGCGGCTCGATCAGATACAGGTTCTTCACCGCGCGGGTCACCGCCACGTACAGCGCGTTGATGTAGAACTTATAGATTTCTAAGGACTTGTCGCTCTTGTCACGACTGCGGGCATAGCGCAGCTCGCCCTGCAGATCGGCCTCGCTGAGCTGGCCGGCGATGTCGCGAAAGCGCTTCTCCTCGCTGGAGAGGAAGCCATAGAGCAGCACGTTCTCGTATTCCAGGCCCTTGGCCTCGTGGATCGAGAACACCAAGGGGGTGCGAAAGTGCTTGCGTACCTCGGCCTTCTGCTCCGGATGCAAGACCAGGATGGCGAAGCGCGCCGAGGCGGCGGTGCGCCGGTCGAGGTCGCGTTTGATCTGCTCGCTGTCCTGCAGCAGACCGACGCGGCCGCGCGCTGGGCCACAGCTGCGCACCAGATAGTTGCTCTCCTTGTCGACCGAGCCGAAGCGGGCGTGCTTGATGTGCAGCAAGCGGTTGGCGATCTCGGTGACCTGGGGCGAGTTACGGAAGTTGGCGTTGAGGATGCGGATCAGCTCAGTGCCCGTCGCCGTTTTGGACGCATCGGCCTGCTCGCGCCAGAACAGCGTCTTGACCTTGGACCAGGAGAAGAAGTTGGGATGGACGATCTGGTTCGAATCGCCGCAGAGCAGGAAGCCGCTGCTGTCGCGCAGCGACCGCAGGATCAACAGCAACTGCACGTTGGTCAGGTCCTGCACCTCGTCGACGACGACGAAGTCATAGCGCGGCTGCACCCGCTGCAGCCAGGCGTGACTGATCAGATTGGTGTCGAACCAGCCCTCCTCATCGAGGAAGCGCAGATACTTCTCGAACAGGTCGTAGACGCCGGCGCGGGTCTCGGGCGGGTAGATCGACTGCTTCACGCCGAGGCCGAGATAGTCCTCGCGGCTGAGGTAGGCGGATTCTGGGTCGGTGCCGGTGATGGCGCCTTGAAACTCCTCGAACAGTTGGTGGCTATCCTTCAGATCCTTGGGCAAGCGCTGGCGCCCGGCCCAGCCGGCGAAGATGCGCGGCGTGATCTCCTTGCCCTCTGGCACCTGGATGCTTTCCAGATATTCGCGAAAGGAGAGGAAGTCGACCTGCTGATCGTCGTTGGACCAGCCGTTGGCGTAGTACAGCTCACGGGCGTTTTGGACTAGGAAGGCCGAGCGCGTCACATAGAGGATGTCGCCGCTGGCGTCCTTCATCTTCTCCAGCGTCAGCGCGGTCTTGCCGCTGCCGGCGGAGCCGATGATCACCAGCGGCGGTGACTGCTGATAGACCTGCTCCTGGTCGTCGTCGAAGGACAGCACCTTGTCCAGCAGATGGAAGCGCGGCAGGCTCGGATTCAGGTACGGCAGTTCTGGCGCCTCGTCAGCGGCCTCCGCCGTCACGGCGGGGATGCGCTCCTCATCGATCTGGACCCCGCGGGCGAGAAAACGGGATTTCTCGTAGGCGTGCTGCGGGATGTATTCCAACAGCAGCGCACAGCGCTCACCCTCGTGGCGATAGAGGGCGAACAGCAGGCGATTGCTGCGATCGAGCCGCGCGCGATAGAGGTTGTCGCCGATCTTCTTGACGTCGGCGGAGCGGAAGTCATCCGCGCTCAGGTGCGCGCTGAGCTTGTCATAGCCAGGGATGGCGCTGGTGTTCAGGCCACGGTAGGTGAGAATCTTCATGCGAGTCCCAGGTGTCGGTGAGCGAGCCGGTCTCTTGCCGCGCTCATCCTACCTCAGATCCAGCGGGCGCTCCGAACCGTCGAGCGCCCCGATCCGGCAGGCAGCCGACACGATTCGGCAGGCAGCCCAGCCGATCCGGCAGGCGACCCTGGATCAGGGCCGCTTAGCCCGTCCTGAGCCTCAGGCCTCAGGCCTCAGGCCTCAGTCACCACCCGCCCCCGTGCCACCAACGGTGAGGCTGTCCACGCGCAAGGTCGGCTGGCCAACCCCGACCGGAACACTCTGGCCGTCTTTGCCGCAGGTGCCAACGCCTTCATCGAGCTTGAGATCGTTGCCGATCATGCTGACACGGGTGAGCACATCGGGACCGTTGCCGATCAGGGTCGCGCCCTTCACCGGGCGGCCGATCTTGCCGTTTTCGATCAGATAGGCCTCGCTGGCCGAGAAGGTGAACTTGCCGGAGGTGATGTCGACCTGGCCACCGCCGAAGTTGGCCGCGTAGAGTCCCTTCTCGACCGAGGCGATGATCTCGCCTGGATCATGATTGCCTGCAAGCATGTAAGTATTGGTCATGCGTGGCATCGGCAGATGGGCATAGGATTCGCGCCGGCCGTTGCCGGTCGGCGCCATGCCCATCAGGCGGGCGTTGAGCCGATCTTGCATGTAGCCAACCAGCACGCCGTCCTCGATCAGGGTGGTGCAATTGGTTGGCGTGCCCTCGTCGTCGATGTTCAGCGAGCCGCGGCGGCCGGGCAGGGTGCCGTCGTCGACCACGGTGACGCCCTTGGCGGCGACGCGCTGATTGAGCCGGCCGCTGAAGGCGGAGGTGCCTTTGCGGTTGAAGTCGCCCTCCAGCCCGTGGCCGACCGCCTCGTGCAGGAGCACACCGGGCCAGCCGGCGCCGAGCACCACGGGCATGGTGCCGGCCGGGGCGGGGCCGGCTTCCAGATTGACCAGGGCTTGGCGGACGGCCTCGCGGGCGAAGCCGAGCGCGCGGTCTTCGGCCAGCATCCAGCCCAAGTCGAGGCGGGCGCCGCCGCCGCTGTGGGCCTGCTCGCGGCGGCCGTTCTCCTCCACAACCGCGACCACGCTGAGGCGGATCAACGGGCGCACATCGGCGCTAAGCCGACCATCGTCGGAGATCACCAGGATGGTGTCTTGCACCGCGACCAGGCTGGTCATCACCTCTTTCACGCGCGAGTCCATGCTGCGCGCCTCGGCGTCGACCCGGTGCAGCAGCTCGAGCTTGGCCGCATCGTCGAGACTCTCGATCGGGTTCATCGGCTCGTAGAGCCGTTGCCTTGCCGGCATGCCGCTGCCGATGCTGACCGGTGCCGCGCCACCGCCCCGGGCGATGGCGCGCGCGGCATCGGCGGCCTTGGTCAGGGCCGCGATCTCGAGCTCGTCGGAGTAGGCGAAGCCGGTCTTTTCGCCGCTGATGGCGCGCAGACCGGCGCCTTGCTCGATGTTGAAGCTGCCGTCTTTGACGATGCCGTCTTCAAGCATCCAGGACTGCAGCCGGCTGCTCTGAAAGTAGATGTCGGCGGCGTCGATCGTGGGGCTGCGGAGCGCGCCGATCAGGCGATCGAGGTCGCTGTCGCCAAGGCCGAAGGGCGTGAGGATGCTCTGGCGGGCGATGTCGAGGGAGTCGGTCATAAGATTCAGTTGTTCGGTCTCTAGAGACGGTGGGCATTGGCCCGATGTTGAATGAGTTGGGAGGTCATCGTCGCTTTTTCCAGTCGCGGCGCTTGTTCCAGCCTATCTCTCAAGTCTTTTTGTGCTGTGACGAAGACGCGCAATCCGCAAGCGAGCAGACCGCAAGCGAGCAGACCGCAAGCGAGCAGACCGCAAGCGAGCAGACCGCAAAAACGCTGGTCGTCAGGTCGTCGATCAGCGGCACTTGAGGCGTCGATGCTCGAGAACGGGGAAGGTGCGGCGGATCGAGGCCTGACGGTCGCGATCGAGCGCGCAGCAGATCTGACCGACGCCGCGCTCGATCTGCGCCAGCACATTGCCCCAGGGATCGACGATCATGCTGTGACCATGGGTCTCGCGGCCGCTGAGATGGAAGCCGCCCTGTGCGGCTGCCACCACATAGGCCAGGTTCTCGATTGCGCGCGCGCGTATCAGGGTCTCCCAATGCGCCTTGCCGGTCAGTGCGGTGAAGGCGGCGGGAATCGCGAGGATCTCGAGGCCGCTGTCGAGCATCCGGCGGGCGGCCTCCGGGAAGCGCAGATCGTAGCAGACCAGCACGCCGAGGCGGCCGAAGGGGGTGTCGACCACGGGGCTCTGATCACCAGGCTCGATGGTTGCCGACTCCTGATAGCGCTCATTGGCGTCGGGTAGTACGACGTCGAACAGGTGCATCTTGTCGTAGCGCGCCACCCGATCGCCATGGGCGTTGTAGATCAAGGTTGCTGAGCGCACGCGGGCGGGATTACTGGCGCGCAATGGGATGGTGCCGCCGACGATCCAGACGCCGTAGCGGAGCGCGGTCCTGGCCAGGAAATCCTGCAGCTGGCCGATGCCATTGGACTCGACCAGCGTGAGCAGGTCGCGATCCTGCTTGCCCATGAAGGCGAAGTTTTCCGGCAGCACCACTAAGCCCGCGCCGGCCTCGGCGGCGAGGCCAATGAGGCGTTCGGCTTCGATGAGATTGGCGGTCGTGTTCGGGCCGGAGGCCATCTGCACGGCCGCGAGCTTGGAGATATCGCTCATGGGTACTCGATAGGGTCAATTTTCCGTAACCATAGCACCACCGACCGAGTGGCTGCGATTCGCAGCCGGTTTTCAGAACGAGGAAACTTTAGATTCTCTAAAACCCCTCGAGGAATGGGCTCGAGGTGTCTTCGGCGCCTGCGGGCGCTGGGTCTTTGGGTTTTGCCTGAGTGCCAGTGCTCGAGCTTGGGGCAGCGTCAGTCACCGCTGAGCCTCCCGCGGGCGGGTCATCGACAAAGAGATTGCCGACCGATGGTGAGCCAACGGTATCGATCCGCCTGATGACGGGATCGCGCCAGGGCCCGCTGACCTGGTAGGCATAGCGCCCAAGCCGCTCGACGGCCCCCTCGGTGACCTTGTCTGCCAGATAAACGGCGGCACCGACCACCGGGCCACCCGCGACAGCACTGGCAAGCGCAAGACCCACGCCGATCTTGGGCGTGACCTCGACCTGCTGGTCAAGCAATCCGTCGACGAGGTTGGTGCGGCCGGTGATGCGGATGTCGGCGGGTGGCGCCAGGATGTTGAGGTTGCGGATCGTTGCGTCGCCGCTGCCGATCGCGATCTCGCCGGTCATGCTGTCGAAGCTGAGACCGTCGTTGAACACATCACTGAAATCAAGACTGAGCCTTCGGCTGAGTGCGCCGGTGTTGAGGATGCCGAGCATGCGGCCGACACCGGGCTCCATCTCGAGCATGCGACCGGAGCCGACCTCGATCTTCATCGAGCCGCGCGCCCTTGCCAACGAAAGCTCGCTGGGGCCGCCGGGCCAGCTGAGCGCGAGCTGCAGCGTGCCTGGCGCACCGCTCAACGCGCTGTAGAAGCCGCTCTCACGCAAGAGTTCGCCGACGGCATTGCTCTTGGCGCTAACCTGGAGGGACGACTCGATGTAGTCGGTTGCGTCAATCTGCCAGTCGCCGCTGCCGGTGGCGTCGACATGGGGGCCTGCCAAGGTCAGGGTCTCAAAGCGCACGCCGTTTGGAACCGGTTGGCTCCGGATGCGCAGTTGGCCGAGCAGATCCTCACCGTAGTGCAGTTGCTCGATCCTGAGGTCCAGTCGGCCGAATTCCCGCGGGTCGGCCCGCGAAAGGGGCTTGGGCTCGGGCTTGGGCTCGGGCGTTGGTCCGTCGTGCGCGGCGAGGAGTGGCTCGATGTCGAGTCGTTCAAGGCGGATTCGACGCGGCTGCTCCGAGTCGGCCGTCGTTGCTGGTAGCCTGATCTGAGCGTCACCGGTCTGCTGGGCGCTGAAGCGAATATCCCAGCCGCCGGCCGGCTCAGCGGTGAGGACCGCCTCGACATCGTTCAGCTGTAAGTCACCAAGGTTGAGATCGGCGACCCGTAGCTGGACCGGTAATAGGCGGAATCCAGCCTCTGCGCCATTACCATCGCCGCCACCCCGCAGCGCTTTGAGATCCGCCTGGCCGAACCAGTTTATCCAGGGCTCTAGCGCTAAGCGTTCGAGCGCACCGCGAATCTGGATCGCGCTTTCGGGCGGCAAGGCCGTCGGCTGACCGTTCAGATCGATCGCCAACCGCGGCAGCTCGATCGCGCCATTGGGCCGCCGATCGATCTCGAGCAACCCGCCGATGTCGCCATACTCAAGGTTGACGCTGAACGGCCATTGGTCCTCGAATCGCCCGCTCAACTGGAGGTTGCGCGGCTCGCGGGTCGGTTTGCCAACCGGTGCGGGCACGGCCAGACCGACGCCGCGGAGATCTGAGCTGAGGGCAAAATGGATCGGCGGCTTTTGTTCGGCGGCGTCGCGGTTGTTGAGTGTCAGGCCGAGGCGCCAATCGAGCGTGCCGCTCACGAGCGACCAGAGCGGGCTCGGCAGCGTCTCGGAGAGCCGATCGACGGCGGTTTGGCCGCGAAGGTCGATCAGGGTGCGGCCATCGGCGCTGCCGCTGTCGAGCGTCTTTACATCGACGTCGAGGGCCTGCTTGCCGAGCTGCGTTTGGATGCCGTCGGCCTCGATGCCGGTCTCGTCGAAGCGCAGCCGGCCCGTGATCTGGTCGAATTTGAGGTCGGTGCCGTTGATGCTGAGCGTGCGGTCTTGGTTTGCGTCGTCGCTGTCCGAGGCGACAGTATCAGGGCTGAGGTCAGCGCTCCGATTCGTGTTCTGGTCGGCACCTTCCTCGGCGCCGATCTCCGAAGGTGGCGCCCAGAGCAGCTCGCCGGCGTAGCGAAAGGGCAAGGCTTGATTCAGCGGTACGCCGAGCTGCAGACGGATACCGCCGTCGCCGCTGACCGTGACCGTCGAGGCGAGGCCGCCGAGCTGTTGTGCCAAAGGCGAGGTGGCTAGCACATGCATGCCATCGGCCAGGTGGCCTGCGCCCTGGGCCTCGATCTCCAGATAGGTCGGGCGCCACAGGTCGGGCAGGCTGACGCGCCCGGCGTCGACCTGAGTATTGAGGATCTCGGCGCTGGGCACATCGATCTCGAGGCTGCGGTTCTCGAACCGGAGGGTTGCGGCGACCTGTTGTAGCGGCGGCCAGCTGAGCGTCTGCGTCTGTTCGGCGTTGCTGAGGCCGGTCGTCGGCGGCTCTGCGGCCTGCGCAGCAACGCCGTAGTCGAGTACGCCGTCGACAGCGCGTAGCTCGAGGATGAACCGCCCTTCTTGGTCATCGAATGGAAAGCGTTCGAGGGGACCGCGTAGCAGCAGATCCCCGGATTCCAGGCGGCCAGCAACCACGGCCTGAAGCAGCCAATCCTCTAGGCGGTCATCCATGATCCCGACCGGCAGCCAGCGTGGGAGTGCTGAAATGCGGCCGTTGCGTAGATGAGTGTGCAGGTCGATGAAGGGATTGACGCCAGAGGGGTGGAGACAAAGGCTGAGGCGGGTGAGGGTCTCCAGGTCCTGGGTCTCGGCGCTGAGCGCTTCGGTCCACAGATGGATCGAGCCGGCCGGCATCAGGCGCCACGCGAAGCGGCCCTCGAGGCGGGTGAACCGATGCGGCTCGGCGAACAACGGTTGCAGGTCGAGGCCGACGTTGCTGCCATCGACGCGGGCGTAGCCACCACGCGGGCCGAGATCGATGCTGAGATCGAGTCCGGAGAGCGACGGGATGGCGGCGCCAGTCGATGTAGTAGGCGGTGTTGCAGGTGGTATAGCAGGCGGTATAGCAGGCGGTATAGCAGGCGATCGACCCTGAGCGGCGTTGCTCGATGTCGTCCTCGATGTATTGCTCGACGCCGTGCTTGATGCATGGCTTGATGCAGTGCTCGACGCAGTGCTCGATACGTTACCCGGAGATAGCTGCCTCACCGCTTGGGGTGACGATGCGCGCTGTGCCTGGGTGTCGATCGTCAAGTTGTCGATCTCGGCACTGAGGCGCCAGTCGTTGATTGCGAGCGCTGTCCAGTCCAGCTTCGCCTGGCTTCCCGAACCAATCCCATGCTCAAGGCCCTGTTGCTCAGCGTTGCGCGTTTCAGCGTTGTGCGTTCTGGTCTGCTGCTGGAGTTGTTCGGTGGCGGTTGATGGATTGCCAGCGGACTCTGGCAAAGCGTCCGCTGGCGCGGTGAGCGTCATACGAACCGCGAGATTCCGGGTTAGCCCATGGAGCCCGCCCTGGCCGAGCGCGATGATCGGTTCGGGAAGATCAGGCACGATCAAGCTGAGCGCCTCGGCAATTGGCCCTATCTCGAGCGCGCCGATTGTGGCGAAGAGGTCGGCGCTGGGCGCGGAGGCATGATTGGTCTCGGAGGCATTGTCGGCCCCGGACGCATTGTCGGACCTGGAGGTTTTGTTGGTCCCGGAGGCTTGGTCGGGCGCCGTGGCATGGTCAGGCGGGGACGCACGGTCAGGCGTGGATGCATGATGAGGCGCGGACGCACGGTCGGGCGCGGATGCAAGATCCTTGGACGAGTCCGACGCAGCCGCTCGGGGTGGCTCCGAGACCCGCAGGTAGCGGACCCGTGCCTTAGTCGGCACTGATCGGGTCTGGCCGGGCAGTTCGAGATCACCGAGGTCGAGCTGCCAGCCGCGTGTCTGTCGCTGCCAGCGTGCCAGGCCCGCGAGGTCGCCGAGGCTGACCTGAGCAGGTTGTCGCTGGCTCCTGAGACGGAGCCCGTCGATCCCGACGCGTGCCAGGGATTGCGTTAGCCGACCCTGCTCGAGCTGATTCCAGCTCTCGATTCGGAAGTGGCTCGAGTCTAGCGCGAGCTGATTCGGCAAGAGCCTGCGCGTGATCAGTCCGAGATCGTTCCCGTCGGCTCGCGCGTAGAGGCGACCGGACCAACGCTCGGGGTGCTGTGGTGGGCCGTCGAGCTGGCCTAGGATTTCAAGGGTGCCCGCCTGCTTCGTCTCCGCTGGCGCCTCTTCAGCCGCAATGGTTTCGGCCGTATCGGGCCTGGGGCCCTGGAGTCCAGGCGCATCGTGTCTGTGCGCATCGCGTCCTTGCGCATCTTGTCCTTGTGCATCTTGTACTTGCGCATCGCGTCTTGTCGTATCGATCGTGGCCAGGTCGAGCGCAACCGCCCGGAGGCGCAGATCGTGGCGTTGACCGCGATTCGCGAGCTCGGCAACCTCGATGTGTATGCGGCGTTCAATACCCCTGGCACCCAAATCGCGCCAGCTCAGCTGGCTGTCGAGCAACCGGAACCGCCCCTCGCGGAGGAAGAAGTCGAGCGCCTGGGCATCGTTTCCCTGCATCGAATCCAAGCCGAGCAGCCGAATTTGGCCGACTGCGTCGCGCTGCACCTGCAGCTCGGCGCCGACCAGGCTAATCGCCTCGATCCGCGGCCGCAGTGCATTGAGTGTGGCCAGTAGGTCGAGATCGACGCGCAGGGTGCGCGCTGAGAGCAGCGGCTGGCGTGGAGCTGAGGCAGCCGCCGCAGGCGCCAAAAGCTGCGCATCGGCAAAGCTGAGCGTCGGCGTTAACCCGCGTAGCTGGATCGATAGGGTGCCGACCTCAACCTCGACGCCCAAGGTATCGCCGAGGCGCGCGACCAGTGTTTCGCGCAGCCCATCCGCGTGGGGCAACAGCAGCCGCACGCCGATTGATAGGACCGCGAGCGCGATGATGGCGGCCGCGAGAACGGCAGCTGTGCCTCTAATCAAGAGCCGATGCAGGGTTCGCGTCATCTCGCTGTCGTCGAGGTGTCGGGCGCTGGCGGCCGCTGCAACTGCAACTGCAACTGCAAGTGCAGCTGTACCAGCCCCCGCCGCTTCTCCGGCCCCTAGCGTTTCCGGGGCTCAGGTCACAGGGGCGAGTAGCTTGTGTGATGCAACGCGCCATCCGTATTACGATCAGATCAAGACCACATCGTACTGCTCTTGAGTATAGAGCGATTCGGCTTGGAGCTTGATTGGCTTGTGGATGAACTCCTCGAGTTCGGCGAGATGCCCCGATTCTTCGTCCAGCAGACGGTCGATCACTTCTTGCGAGGCCAGCACCAGCAGCTGTTCGACCTCGAATTGGCGCGACTCACGCAAGATCTCGCGGAAGATCTCGTAGCAGGTCGTCTCGGCGGTCTTCAGCGAGCCACGCCCGTTGCAGCAGGGACAGGGCTCGCAGAGGATATGCTCGAGCGATTCGTGGGTGCGCTTGCGGGTCATCTCGACGAGGCCGAGCGCTGAGACCTCGGTGATGTGGGTCTTGGCGTGATCGCGCGCGAGGCACTTTTCGAGCGCGCGCAGCACCTGGCGCTTGTGCTCCTCATCGGTCATATCGATGAAATCGATGATGATGATGCCGCCGAGATTGCGCAATCGAAGCTGGCGGCAGATCGCCTGCGCGGCCTCCAGATTGGTCTTGAATATGGTCTCTTCGAGGTTACGGTGACCGACGAAGGCGCCGGTGTTGACGTCGATGGTGGTCATCGCCTCGGTCTGGTCGATCACCAGATGGCCGCCGGACTTCAGTTGCACCTTGCGCTGCAGGGCCTTCTGGATCTCATCCTCGACCCCGTACAGATCAAATAGCGGCCGCTCGCCGCCGTAGTATTCGATGCGATCGACGATCTCGGGGATGTACTTCACCGCGAACGGGCGCGCCTTATCGACGGTAGCGCGCGAGTCGATCCGCACCCGCTCGACCTCGGGTGTCACCAGGTCGCGCAGTGCGCGCAACGCCAGCGGCAGGTCGTCATGAATCAGCCCGGTCTCGCTGGTGTTGCCCGCGCGCTCGCGGATGCCGCTCCAGAGCTTGGCGAGAAAGGCCATGTCGCGGCAGAGGTTCTCGTCACTCACCGTTTCCGCCGCGGTGCGAGCGATGTAGCCGCCGACACCTTCGTGCTCGTCGACGTAGGCTTGCAGCACCTCGCGCAGGCGCTTGCGCTCGTCGTCGTCCTCGATCTTTTGCGAGACGCCGGTGTTGCCGAGCCGTGGCATGAAGACCAGGTAGCGCGAGGCGATGGAGATATTAGTCGTCAGTCGGGCGCCCTTGCTGCCGAGTGGGTCTTTGACCACCTGCACCAGGATCGGGTCACCCTCCTTGACCAGACTGTTGATGTTATCGCTGCGCGCCTCGCCTTCCGGACTCATGATGTCGGACGCGTGCAAGAACGCCGCGCGATCGAGGCCGATCTCGACAAAAGCAGCTTGCATCCCGGGCAGCACGCGGCAGATACGCCCGCGATAGATATTGCCGACCAGCCCGCAGCGCTCGGCGCGCTCGATGATGATCTCCTGTACCACGCCGTTCTCGACGACCGCAACGCGCGTCTCCGGGGGAGTGATATTGATGAGGATCTCTTCGCTCATCGTCGGGCCGCAGGCAGGGCGGCGGTGTGGCTCAGTGGCATCGGTCTTGACCTCGTTATGATGTGATGGGCAACGCGAGCGGATCGACGCCTTGCTCGCGCAGCAGCTGCGCGGTTTCGAACAGTGGCAGACCGACGACATTGCTGTAGCTGCCGCGCACCGCCTCGACGAAGATCGCCCCTAAGCCTTGGACCGCATAGGCGCCCGCCTTATCCGAGGGCTCGCCGCTCGCCCAGTAGGCGCGGGCCTCTGCGGGCGTGATTCGACGCATCTGGACCTGGGTCTCGACGACGACCTGCCGCTGCAAGGCTGGGTTGCGTGCCTGTGGATCAGCGCTCGCAGCGGGCGCGAGCAAGGTCACGGCCGTGAGCACCCGGTGCTGACGCCCGGAAAGCAAGGCTAGCATCCGCAGCGCCGCATCGGCATCTGCCGGCTTGCCGAGGATCTGCGCGCCGATGACGACCGCAGTGTCGGCGGCGAGCAGGGGTTTGCTGGCGCGCCCGTTCAAGGTGGCCCAGCCGGCCTGTGCCTTGGCCTGCGCGATGCGGGCCACAAAGGCCTCTGGCGCCTCGTGATCTGCTGGTGTCTCGTCGATCTCGGCGACGACGACTTTCGGCCTCAGGCCCAGCTGCGCCAGTAGCTCGAGTCGGCGTGGGGAGCGTGAGGCCAGATAGAGGTCGGTGGCTTGGGGGACATTGGTCGCCGCCGTCGCCGTCGCCGTCGCCGCCGCGGGATCAGTCGCGGGGTCATCAGGGCTGTGGTTGTGCTCGGTCATGCTGATCCGCGGTGGTAAGGATGGCCCTGCGTCAGGGTCCAGGCTCGGTAGAGTTGTTCCGCGAGGATGACACGCACGAGTGGATGGGGGAAGGTCAAGGGTGAAAGCGACCAGCGTTGCTCGGCCCGCGCCAAGCAGTCGTGCGAGAGTCCGTCGGGTCCGCCGACCAAGAATGCCAAGTCCCGCCCACCCGCCATCCAGGCCTCGAGCTCGCGCGCCAGCGCCTCGGTGCTCCAGGCGCGCCCGCGTACATCGAGCGCAACCGCTAGCGCGGTGTTCGGGGTCGCCTTCAGGAGTCGCTCGCCTTCCTCCGTCAGCAATCGGTCGCGCTCTGCCGGTGAGAGCTGCGCGCGCTGTCCGGTCTTAGTGCGACCACGGCCTAAGCCCTTGCCTCGCGCCGCCGGCTCGATCTCGACGAGCGACAGGGCGCAGCTTGGCGGCAGGCGCTTCGCGTACTCGGCGAAGCCCTCGTTGACCCAGGTTGGCATGCGTCGGCCGACGCAAAGGAGTTGGATACGCATCGGGCTCCGGTAAACTGTTGCGGGTGAGCATTGGTGGCGTGTTAGTGGAGTGTCGCTGGAATGTCGCTGGAGTATCGCAGCGTGTGCCGATCGGCTCTTGCGAAATCGTCTCAGGTAGGCGACGATTCTCACTGTTTTCATTCAAAATACCTGAGGAGGTCGCGGTTGCGCCATGAGCAAGCCACTGGGAATCCGCATCCAATCGCCGATTGATCAACTTGCGATGGGCACCGTTGGCAGCCTGCCGGGTGGCTTGACCAAGGGCGCTCCCCGTCGCGCCCCCCGTCGCACGATAGACAACCTGAGGTCGCGATCTCCGGTTGCGATAGCTTCCAGAGCCCGTGGCCTGTTGTGGGCGCTTGCCCTGCTGGCGCTGGTTGCTCTCGGTGGCTGTGGGGGTGGCTCCAACCTACGCAGCGACTCCGTCTCCAAGATCGAGTACGACACCAGCGGCCCGTTCCCGGTCCCCGAAGAGATCCAGCCCAATGTCGACTTTTGGCGCCATGTCTACGGCATCTGGAGTCGCGGCCAGGTCGCCTTCCATGATAACGAGCACATGGGGGTGGTCTACGAGGTGGGCGAGCTGCCCGGCACGGTGCAGGAAGGCTACACCAATGAACAGCGCGCCTGGGTCAAGGCGCGCGAGGCGATGTATCGGGACCAGCTGCGTTCCCTCGAGCGTAAGGTACGCGAGCGCACACCGCTGACGTCATCAGACAAAGAGTTGCTGGCCAAGATCGAGCAGGGTGCGGGCAAGGGTGCGATCTACGGGGCCTCAGACAGACTTCGCAGCCAGCGCGGGGTGCGCGAGCGCTTCAAACGCGGGCTTGAGATCAGCGGCCGCTACGATCCCTATTTTCGCCAGATCATGACGGCGAAGGGCGTGCCTGATGATCTGGCCTACTTGCCCCATGTCGAGTCTTCATTCCAGACCCATGCACGCTCGAGCGTCGGCGCGGCCGGTATCTGGCAGTTCATGCCGGCGACTGGGCGTGAATACGGGATGCGGGTCGACCGTAACATCGATGAGCGGCTTGACCCGATTACCTGTGCTGATGGTGCCGCGCGTTATCTGTCAGCGGCGCATCGCAAGCTCGGCAGCTGGCCGCTGGCAATCACATCGTACAACCACGGTAAGGGCGGCATGGCCAACGCCAAGGCTCAATATGGCGACGACATCGGCAAGATCGTCAAGAACTACAAGGGGCGCGCGTTTGGCTTTGCTTCGCGCAACTTCTACGCCTCCTTCGTCGCTGCGCGCGAGGTGGCCGATCATCCGAATCGCTACTTCCCAGAAGGGGTGAATTTCGAGCAGCCTTGGTCCTATGAGCGCCTGGTGCTCCGCAGCTCGATGCCAGCGCATCATGTTGCGAATCACTACGGCGTCTCGACCGCCAGCCTGGCGCGCGCGAATCTGCACTGGCGTGATCCGGCTGTCGATGGTCGGTCACAGCTTCCAGCCGGGAGCACAGTCTGGCTACCAGCCGGCAGTACGCGCCGCGTTGCCGCCCATCCCCCGACCTACCGAGATCGCATCAGCGTGCCATCCACCGCGACTCTCGTGGTTCGCAACGACAGCGGCTCTGCGAAGCAGGCAGCAAAGACCGGCTCGGTGAGACTGGCCAATACCAGTACCGGTACCGCCAAGCCGACAAGCGCAAAGGCGCCAGCCGCCAAGCCAGCAAGCGCAAAGCCATCGGCGACAGCGGCGACGACTAAACCCACGGCCAAGGCTAAGTATCACGTCGTCAAACCGCAAGAGACTCTCTATCGCGTCGCGGTCAACAACGGTATCTCAGTCGATAAGCTGCGCAAGCTCAACCAGCTTGATCCCAATGACAACACCATCCGGGTTGGTCAGAAGCTGAGGGTGAGTGGCTGACGGTGAGTGGCTGACGGTGAGTGGCTGACGGTGATTGGCTGACGGTGATTGGCTGATGGGAATCGAGGGTTCCTAGAAATGACCCATCTTGCAGAATCGCTCTGGCGAACAAGGCAGGCCTGCTCCGCCGAATTCATGGGGAAAATGGAGTCCATCGGTTATTTCCGCCCGGTGCGCGGTGAGCGCCCGACATAAGGCCCATTATGGCGCGGGGCCGTCCCGGAGAATGAATCCATAGGCCGCACCCTCAGGACTCAAGCACCTAGCCCCGGGCTGCTGCGCCAGACCAGCCGCTCGAAGCCAAGCGCAACCACGGCGTGAGTGTGCAAGCGCAGGCGCTCGCCGTAGGCTTGCTCGAGCCCTAGGCGGTGGCGGGCGAGCTGGGCCTCGGCGGTGTCCAAAGCCGAAGCCACCACGGGCAGGGCAGCGAGGGCATCGCGCGGCTGCTCGCGCACTGACTCGCCGCTGAGGTTCAGATCCTGAAGGCTCAGGTACTTGAATTGCAGCAGATGATCGAGCAGCGCGAAGCGGCGCATCTCCTCGCGCACCATCAGCGACAGGTCGCCATGACCGCGCGCGATGGCCGTCTCGGAGTCCATCACGTAGAAGATGTCGGCGAACAAGGCCACCAGAAAGACCGTCTTCACCGTCAGCTCGTTTGACCAGCGATAGTCGCGATTGTCGAACACACGTAGATGGTTCGCCTCCAGCACCTCGATCAGCGGTGCGATCTCTCCGCTGCTGTAGAAGCCTTCGGCGGCGGCGCGCAGGCTCTCGCGCTCGGGGTACTCAGGGAACAGCTGATCGCGGAACTTCTCGACATACAGCTTGCGGATGACCAGATTGGGCACGCCCATCACCAGACGCCCCATGGCATCCTGATCCTTGAGTGTCAGCGCACCGAGAAAATACAACAGCGAGCCCAAAAAAGGCGCGTCCTTGGGCGCGCGGCGCATGTCCTCGACGCCAAAGCGATGCGCCAGGCTGGCGATCACCGGTGGATGCTCAGGATCGAGCGCGGCACCGATCAACGCCTGCCCATGCGGCTGGCGGGCGACGAAGTCGATGCGGTTGCGGTCCATCGCGAGGTTGCTGTCGAGCATCTCCCGCGGCGGCTGCCCGGTGGTGGCCAGATGCTTGAAGAAGTATAGGGCCAGGGTGGGATTGTAGAGTCCTGGGCCGGGCTCGTAGCCGAAGCGATAGCCGTTGTACCAGGTGCGCATGGTCGCGAGCATGCGCTCGGACCAGGTGTGATCACGCCCCTGCTCGGCGGCGAGCTGGTCGATCACGGCGATGATTTCGGCCTCAGTGAAGCCGCAGAGGTCGATAAAACGCGCGTCCAGGCTGAGGTTTTCGGAGACGTTGTAGCCGCTGGAAATATCGGCCAGCACGACGGGAGACACCCCGGTGATGAAGACCCGGTCGATGCCGGCGCCCGAGGCCAGGAATTTGACCGCCTTGAAGACGGTCTTGAGCAGGCCTTCGCCGGAGACCAGTGCATCGTAGTCGGCTCGGCGCCCGTGCATCAGCTCATTGGCGAAGTTGTCGTATTCGTCGATCAAGAGATACAGATCATGGCCCTGGGCGCGCGCGGCGCTGACCGCGGCGCGCAGAGCCACTAGGCCATCACTGGGATGATAGCGAAGGTCCACGCCGAGCTGCTTGCGATAGCGAACGCCAAAGTCGGCCACTTGGGCATTGATGTGGTTGTGCAGCGCCTGGCGAATCTCGGCCAGGCTGCCACTGGCATCGACCATGGAGAAGTCCCAGCGCAGCACGAAATACTGATTGTGCCGCTCGGTGGGTGCTTGGCCAATGGCGAGCTCCCCGAACAGCGTATCGAATTCCTCGGCACGGGCGAGATCGTAGTAGTTCTCCAGCGTGGTCAGCCAGGCGGTCTTGCCGAAGCGGCGCGGGCGCAGGAAGAGCACTTGGTCGCCGACGTTTTCGAGTGTGCGAATGCGTTCGGTCCGATCGGCATAGTAGTAACCCTCGGAAATGATTTTGTGAAAGTCAGCGGTGCCGTAAGGGAATTTCATAATGGATGAGCGAAACCTGAAGCATATAGCTAGTATAAAGCGCTGGGTCGCGCTGGGGACTCGATCGAAGCCTCCCAGTCCATCACCGCCAACTTCGAGCAAATCACCAACGGTGCCTGCGGCAGCGCCAATGGATATCAGAGGCTGACCGCGCCGAGCGCTGCCGCTGGTGGCTGAATCCCTTTGGCCCCGGCATGCGGAGCTGTGGCGGCTGAGCGCAGCCGCCCCAGACGCTTTCCGGTGCTGGGCTGCTTGCGCTACTGGCGGGCTTGACCGGTCTCGGTGGCTTCTATGCCCGACGATCGCGCCGTGGCCGGAAGCGGCTAATCTGCCGGCAAAGTATCCGATGGTCGGTCTTTGTCGGAGGGGCTTGGTAGCGCAGCCTGAGGTAGCTGTCGACGATCGCGTCGACCGTCGGCTGTAAGTCGGGCCGCGCCTTGAGGACCCGCGCACGGTAATGAAGCGGTGCTTCGTGGCGTTGCGGCCCAAGGCCGATGCGGGCGAGCCGTTGCCCAAAGCGCTGCCAACAGCGTTGGACCGGATCGCGCGCTCTTGGCCGGCGTGATAACGCTAAGGCCCATCCAAGCATCACCGCCGATCCGGCTACCGTCATCAGTAGCGCTAAACCGTACTCTCGGAGCTGTCCGAGGCCGAGTTGGTCCAGCAACCGGAATTGGTCGCGGCTCGAATAGCCGAGCACCCAGTTCTTCCAGCCGGAGTCGAAGGCGCCGGCGAGGAAGCGGGCACCGCGCACCAGTTGGCCGAGGGCGCTGCTCTCTTCGACGCGGAAGCGCGCCGGCGCCGAGCGGCCGAGGGTATCAAAGCGCAGCTCGCGCTCGACGCGCGCGGGGTCGATCGCCGCGGTGGGGTCGACACGGGTCCAGCCGCGCCTGTCGAGCCAGACCTCGGCCCAGGCGTGGGCGTCGGATTGGCGGATCAGGTAGTCGCCGCTGAGGGGGTTGTACTCACCGCCAAGATAGCCGAGCACGATGCGCGACGGAATGTCGGCTAGGCGCATCAGCAGGACGAAGCTCGAGGCATAGTGCTCGCAGAAGCCGGCCTGGGTCTCGAACAAGAACTCATCGGTAGGGTTTGCACCAAGCGCTGGCGGTAGCAGCGTGTAGCGAAACGGCGGTTGGCTGAAGAAGGTCAGGGCTTGCTGCACGATTTGCGCTGGTGTTTCCGAGCTTGCCTGCCAGTCAGCGACTAGAGCTTGCATGCGCTCACTGATGTTTGCGGGCAGCTGCAGCGCAGCACGCTCATGGGCTGGCGAGAGTCGGCTCATCCGGTAGTCGACGACCGAGCTGGCACGGTACAGCCGGAGATCGGTCACCGGCTTCTCGGCGAGGAGCTGGAAGTCGGCGGTGAGTCGGGAGCGCTCCGGTAGCTGAGTGGGCAGCTCGAGCGCGAACAGCCAGCGCTGATCAGTCGGCTCGAGCACCACGGTATAGCTGATGGGGTCGCTGAGGAGTTCTCGCACAGGAAGGGCATCGGCTGGCTGGGCGTTGTCCGACCGATTCGTTGGCGTTGGCGTTGGCGTTGTCGATGACAGTGGCAGCCAGCGCTGCCCATTGGTGCGCCAGAGGACCGGGCCGCGCCAGTACATGGCGTTGACGGGCAGGTCTTGCGGCGGGTTCTGGGGGGCATCGAAACGCACCCGAAAGGCGTCTTCGCCGGAGATGATCAGCTCAGTGATCGAGCCGGGCTCGAGCCAGTCCTTGAGTCCGGTGACCGCGCGCTCGTCGCCGAGCTGCAGATCCCAGAGCGGTGCGTCGAGGCGTGGAAAGAGCACGAATAGGACTAGCGCGAGTGGCGCGGCTTGGGCGGTCAGGATGAGCGCTGTGCGGCCGGCTGCTCGCCAGTCTGCCAGGCGCTTGTCAGATCGTCCGGCGACGCTGAGGTCGGCGAGCAAGGCGATCGCGCCGATCAGCATCAGCAGCATCCAGACCGCGAGCCAGGGCGATTCGCCGAACAGAAACTGGATCACAAGCAGGAAGCCGAAGGCGATAACCAGCACTCGCAGATCCCGGCGCGTGCGGCTCTCAAGCCGCTTCAGCGCGATCATGACCAATAGCAGTGCGCTGCCGGCGTTCTGACCAACCAGCGAGCGATAGCTCTCGAGCACGATGAGCCCGCCGAGCAGGGTCAGTGCAACCAAGACCCAGCGATTCGGCTGCAGGCGTGGCCAGCGAATGGCTGCGCCGCTGATCAGTAGGAGCCCGAGGACGAAGAGCCCGACCTGCAGGCGTAGCTCGAACAGTAGTGGCGCGGCGCCGAGCCCGAGCAGTAGGGTCGCGGCAGTGAGCTGCCAGCGATCTGGGGGCCGATCGCGGTAGCGGTCTTGATGGCTGTTGCGCAGATGTCGACGGCGGCTTGGCTGCGGTGTTTTGCTGTGCTGGGAGGGCTGGTTGAATCGCAGCGATTGCAACAGCCTGCTGAACATGCGCGGGAGACTGGGCCGATCTGGAAGGTCAGCGGACCGCTTAGGTCGATCGCTTGCGGGTCGCTGACTCATGCTGAGCCACGCGGCGCGCCAGCAAGAGCGCTGGAGCTGGCGATATCGAGAGCGCTCTGGCTAGAATCAGCTCGAGAGCCAGAGCCAGAGCCAGAGCCAGAGCCAGAGCCAGAGCCAGAGCCAGAGCCAGAGCCAGAGCCAGAGCCAGAGCCAGAGCCAGAGCCAGAGCCAGAGCCAGAGCTTGCGCCCCCGTCATTGTCTGAACCGGCACCAGCACCAAAATCGGCGTCATGAGCGACATCGGCCGGACAACGCGCTAGGGCTTCTAGGCAACGCTGCCTATGCTGCTCGCCCCGTCCACAAGGGATTACCTGAGCGCCGAGCGTTAGCCCATAACGGAGATCACGCGCATTGGCATCGAGCACCTGGCGCGTCAGCAGCGACAGCCGCTGCTCCAGCTCGCCGCAATGCTGACGCAGGTCGAGCTGCACCTGGGCGGCTTGATCAGCGCCGAATTGTTTGGTCACCAGGCCGCGCTCGCGGGCCAGCACCTTCCAGTCGATCTGCCGCGGCGAGTCCCCGTCGCGATAGCCGCGCGAGCCGATGTAGTCATCGGCCCCTTGGTCTTGCGCTGTCCTAGCGGCCTCTTGCTGCTTGGTCCGCTGCTCTGGTGCGCTGTCCAGCCCCGGTTGAGGTGCCTGAGGCGCTGGGCGTGGATAGACCAGCACCTTGGCCGGGGTGCGCACCAGCGCCCAGGCGCGGAACAGGCCGAGTGGATAGCGGGTGTCGATCAGCAACTCCTCGAGTCGCATCAGCCCGCGCTGATCCGTGCTTTGGTGCAGGTCGATCTCGACATGACTGCCGGCTGCAATCTCGGCGCACTCGCCACCGCGCAGACACAGCTCGCCATGGCGCCGATCGCGCTGATTCCAGAACTCGACCCGAAACCGGGCCGGCTGACCGCAGAAGATCGGCTCGGCATCGACACAGCGCACCGAGAGCCCGAGCAGGTTGTACCAGCAATAGTGCATGCTGACCAAGGCGATGCCGGCCATCAGAAAGGTTAGGAATAGACCGAGGTTGTTCTGATAGTTCAGCGAGCCGAGCAGTGTCGCAAACAGCATGGCGCCGAAGGTGACTCCGGTGCTGGTCGGCAGGATATAGATACGACGCGCGCCGATGCAGGCCACGCCCTGTTGATCGTGGGGGTTGCGGCGCATCAGCCCGTCGAGCCAGCGCTGGCGTGATTGAGTCACCGTCTACGCCACTGTACCTTGGCGCTCCCGCTCTCCTCTCTCGTCTTTTCAACCGCAGATGACGCAGAGGTACGCCGATCAAGATGCGATAGAACAAAGATCCCGCAAGGATGCCAAGGGTGCCAAGACCACCCAGCAGGTGCAGAGGGGATGAAGAGGAAGCTGATTGAAAACGCGGTGTTCATCGGCGTCATCGTCATCATCGTCATCATCGTCTGAGCCTATCGGCCGCTTTCAAGGAATGGGAATGGCATCGAGGATCTGCGCCGCGACGGTTGAATCAGTGCGCGCGCCCTGTTCGGTCTCTTGCGCCAACCGATGCGGCACCACCGCTGGCAGCACCTGCTGGATGTCGTCCGGCGCGACATAATCGCGCCCCTCGACCATCGCCCAGGCCCTGGCGGCGCGCAGCAGGCCGAGCCCAGCGCGCGGTGAGAGCCCATGCCGAAAACGGTTGCTGGAACGGGTGTACTGGAGGATGTGCAGGCAGTAGTCGATGATCGGCGGTGCCGCATGGATGCCATCCAGGCGCGTCTGGAACTGCATCAGCGTCGCCGCGTCGATCAGCGGCTGCAGCCCCGCGACCATCGCGCGTCGGTCCTCGCCGGCGAGCAGGATGCGCTCTTGCGCCTGGTCCGGATAGCCAAGCGCGATGCGCATTAGGAAACGGTCGAGCTGCGACTCCGGCAGCGGGAAGGTGCCGATCTGGTGCGCCGGGTTCTGGGTGGCGATGACGAAGAAGGGTTGCGGCAGCGCCCGAGTCTCGCCATCGGCGGTCACCTGGCGCTCTTCCATCGCCTCGAGCAGCGCGCTCTGTGCCTTGGGTGTGGCGCGATTGATCTCGTCGGCCAGCACCAGCTGTGCGAACACGGGTCCGGGATGGAAGCGAAACTGCTCCGCGGCGCGGTCATAGACCGAGACCCCGAGCACATCGGCCGGCAGCATGTCGCTGGTGAACTGGATGCGCGCATACTGCAGACCCAGCAGGCGCGCGAGCAGGTGTGCGAGCGTGGTCTTGCCAACCCCCGGCAGATCCTCGATCAGCAGATGACCGCCGGCGAGCAAGCAGACGAAGGCCAGTTTGATCTCATAGGTCTTGCCGAGGATCACCGAGCCGGCGGTCTCGATCAGCGCGGCGAAGGGGCTCGTGCGGGAGCTGCGAAGCTTGCCTGTGGTGAGTTTGAAGCGAGCAAGCTCGGTTGCTGGATTCTCTGCAAAGGTCATAGAGGGTTCCAAAGGACATCGGCCCTTAGGCGATGTCTGTCAAAGCCTGTAATGCCTGGCTTGTCTTTTCGCTCGCCTTCCGCGTCGCCTCGGCGGTCACAGAGCCCGGCTATGCTCCCGACGACGCTTCTTGAAGCCAAACGAGAAGCCAAACGAGAAGCCAAACGAGAAGCTAAACGAGAAGCTAAACGAGAAGGCAAACGAATGGAAGGCAAACGAATGGAAGGCAAACGAACATCCTGCGCAATTCGATACGCGCGTTTCCAGCAATCGCCTTAGTCTAGTCCCTGTGGGTGCTGCGAGAGGAAATGGCAAGCCAAGCCTAGATTGCGGGCAGCGAGGCTCGCGCTCGATCGCTTTCGAACATGGCCTTTGGTATCGTCGGTTTACTGGATTGTTCAAGCGCACCGAGGAGGGTCTGAGATCATGTCACCGCCCGCCATCGCCCTAACCGATCCGCCCAGGATCGGTCTCGACCCCGATCCCCCCGCCGGCACCCGAGTCAGCGAGGCCGATTATTGGGCCTCTTACTACGAGCACGACAACGGCTACGAATGGAACGACGGTTATCTGGAGGTCAAGCCGGTGTCCGATACCCTGACCATCCGCGTCTACCAATGGCTGCTCCAGCTGCTGCAGTTCTATCTGGAGACGCACGACAACGCCCAGCTGACCGCGCTGGAGATGGGTTTTCGCTTGCGCCTCGCCGACAAGGTCGCGATCCGCAAGCCAGATCTCGGCCTGGTGCTCGACAGCAACCCGATTCCGCTCGCGGATCTGGATCGCTCCTACAAGGGTACCTTCGATCTCTGCGTCGAGGCCCTCTCCGACAGCACTCCGGCTGAGATCGCCCGCGACACCGAGCAGAAGCGGCGTGAATACGAGGCCGCCGGGGTGCGCGAATACTACATCTTGCACCATGAAACACGCTGGCAACGGTTCTACCGTCGTAACGCCTTTGGTCGCTACCAACCGATCCCAACCGACGAGGGCGTGTTGCAGTCCGAGGTGGTGCCGGGCCTGCGCTTTCGGCTCGAGGATCTGCAGCGCCAGCCCGGTCCGACCGCGATGATCGAGGATGCGGTCTATGCGCCCTTTGTGTTGCCTAAGTGGCAGCGCGATCGGGAGGTGTTGGAGGTGGAGCGCAGGGCGCGCGCATTCGCTGAGCAGGCGCGCGAACAATCTGAGCAGGCGTATCAGCAGGCTGAGCTGGCACGCCAGCAGGCTGAGCAGGCGCTTCATCAGGCCGAGCAGCTCGCGCAGCAGGAGCGCGAGGAGAAAGCGGCACTTTTGGCCGAGCTGGCCCGGCTGCGCGGCGTCTCCTGACGCCAGGGGACTCGCCGATCCAACTCCATACCTCGCTGCTCACGCGCTGATTGCCGTTGCCTCTATTGAGCCACGACTGTTACCCAACCTCTGAGTCCATGCCCATGCCCCGCCGCCTGATCAGCTTCGATTGGGCCTTAAAGCGCCTGCTGCGCAGCAAGGCCCACTTCGGCATTCTCGAAGGCTTCCTCAGCGAGCTGCTGCAAGATGACATCCAGATCCTGGAAATCCTCGATAGCGAGAGCGGCCGCGATACCCCGCTCGAGAAGCTCAACCGGGTCGACCTACGCGCCCGCAATCAGCACGGCGAGATCATCCTGATCGAGGTCCAGTACGAACGCCAGTTCGATTATCTGCAGCGCATCCTGCACAGCAGCGCCCGCACGGTCGTCGACAACCTGCCCAAAGGCGCCCCCTACGAGGACATTGTCAAAGTCATCTCGGTCAGCATCCTCTATTTCGACTTTGGCCAAGGTGAGGATTACGTTTACCACGGCGCCACCCGCTTCATCGGCCTGCATCGCCAAGACGAATTACAGCTTAGCGACAAGCAGCGTGAACTCTACCAATGCGACCAAGCGCACCAGTTGTTCCCCGAGTACTACCTGATCAAAGTCAACCAGTTCGACGACATCGCCCGCGACCCGCTCGACCAATGGATCTACTTTCTGAAAAACGAAGAGATCCAGAGTGACTTCACTGCCCGCGGGCTGCAGCAGGCCAAGGATGAGCTCGATGTGCTCAAGCTCCCAGAGCCCGAGCGTCGCGCCTACGAGCGCTATCAGGACGACCTACACCAGCAGGCGAGCATGGTGCAGTCGTCCTATGGTGTCGGGCGGATGCAGGGCCTTAAGGAGGGGCGTCGGATGGAGCGCGAACGCATCGCTCGAAGCTTGCTCGATGTCATCACCGATGACGTGATCCTGGCCGAGAAAACCGGCTTGAGCCTGGACGACATCCAGCGCCTGCGTGGAGCTGGTTAGCGCATGTCGCTGCAGATTCAGTTGCGTAATCATCTCGCGGATGTCAACACGCGATGTGCCTCGTGGGCCACTTCCAGCTCGCGACTCCCTCGTCTGATCCCGCATCGATTCGAATTATCATAACCGCTCACTTGCGAGGAGAGCTGGCGCATGTTGGCAGAACAACAGTACGACGTCATCGTCGTCGGTGGCGGTCACGCTGGCACTGAGGCGGCGTTGGCCGCGGCCCGCGTCGGCGCGCGCACGCTGCTCTTGACCCACAACATCGAGACCATCGGCCAGATGAGCTGTAACCCGGCCATCGGCGGGATTGGCAAGGGCCATCTGGTGCGCGAGATCGATGCGCTTGGCGGGCTGATGGCGCGCGCAACCGACCGTGCTGGTATCCAGTTCCGGGTGCTGAACCGACGCAAGGGGCCTGCGGTGCGGGCGACACGCGCCCAGGCCGATCGGATGCTGTATCGCGCTGCGGTACGTGCGGCCGTGGAGACGGCGCCGAATCTGGATCTGTTCCAGCAGGCGGTCGATGATTTGCTGCTGGAGTCGGATGGCCAGGCGGAGCGCGTCGTTGGCGTGCGCACCCAGATGGGGCTGGAGTTTCGAGCGCGGGCGGTGGTGCTGACGGTCGGCACCTTCTTAGGCGGTAAGATCCATATCGGCCTCAGCAACTATCAGGGCGGTCGCGCCGGTGATCCGCCGTCGAATGCGCTCGCCGAGCGCCTGCGGGCGCTGCCGTTTCGCGTTGAGCGGCTGAAGACCGGCACGCCGCCGCGCATCGCCGCGCGCAGCATCGACTACAGCAAGCTCGAGGAGCAGCCAGGCGATGCACCCGTGCCGGTGTTCTCCTATCTCGGCAGCTCCGCTGAGCATCCGCGCCAAGTCAGCTGCCACATCGCCCGTACCACTGAGCGCACGCATGAGATCATCCGCGGCGGCCTGTCGCGCTCGCCGATGTATTCGGGTGTGATCGAGAGCATCGGCCCGCGCTACTGCCCGTCGATCGAAGACAAGATCGTGCGCTTTGCCGACAAGACCTCGCATCAGATCTTCGTCGAGCCGGAGGGCCTGGAGAGCGGCGAGATCTATCCGAACGGTATCTCGACCAGCCTGCCCTTCGATGTCCAGCACGCGCTGGTGCGCTCGATCCCGGGCTTCGAGCAGGCGCATCTGACCCGGCCTGGCTATGCGATCGAATACGACTTCTTTGATCCGCGCGATCTCTCGCCGTCGCTCGAGACGCATTTCGTGCCGGGCCTGTTCTTTGCCGGTCAGATCAATGGCACCACCGGTTACGAGGAGGCCGCAGCACAGGGCCTGCTGGCGGGCGTGAATGCCGCTCGGCAGGTGCAGGGGTTGGAGCCTTGGTCGCCGAGGCGCGATGAGGCCTATCTCGGCGTGCTGGTCGATGATCTGATTACGCGTGGCACCAACGAGCCTTACCGGATGTTCACTAGCCGCGCCGAATATCGGCTGATGTTGCGCGAGGACAACGCGGATCTTCGCCTAACCGAGACCGGGCGCCGGCTTGGGTTGGTAGACGACGTGCGCTGGCAGCGTTTCGAGGCCAAGCGCGAGGCGATTGAGCGCGAGCAGCAGCGCCTGCGTGCCTGCTGGGTGCGGCCTGGGACTGAGCTGGCGGCGGAGGTCGAGCGGCATACCGGCGAGTCGATCAAGCGGGAGGTGCGGGCGCTGGAATTGCTGGCCCGGCCGGCGGTTGGGTATCTCGATCTGGTTGTCTGCGAGGGTATCGGTGATCCGCTCGGTGTGTCTGCGCGGTCATCGCCATCGCTTTCTGACCATGCCGAGACTGACGCCATGCTGAATGAGCATGATGCTGGTCAGGGTGGCGCTGAGTTCAGGGTTGCTGATGGCGCCGATAGCGCAGGTGAAACCGATAGCGCAGGTGAAACCGATAGCGCAGGTGAAACCGATAGCGCAGGTGAAACCTTACCGGAGCTAGTTAGCGGGCCAGTTGCCATGTTACCTGATCAAAGCGGCGCGAGCGAAGCGGCTACAGTGTCCTCTGCCGCGCGTCATCCGGATGCAGCAGCGATCGCCGAACAGGTCGAGATCCAGGCAGCCTATGGCGGCTATCTCGCGCGACAGCTGGATGAGGTCGAGCGTCAGCGTGGGCAGGAGGCGCGCTCGCTGCCGGTCGATTTCGATTACGAGAAGGTTCGCGGCTTATCGTCAGAGGTATCGGAGAAACTGCGGCGGGTGCGGCCCACAACCTTGGGCCAGGCCGCGCGGATTCCGGGGGTGACCCCGGCAGCGGTGTCGCTCCTGCTGATCCATCTCAAGCGGCTGAGTGCCTGATCGAGCTGCGTATCCCATATCCCATATCCCATATCCCATATCCCGTTGAGATCAGATTCATGAGACTCGATTCGCGTGGCTGTTGATCCTTCGGCGCTGCGAGCCCAGCTCGACGCCGGGTTGGCGGCAATGCCGGCGGAGATCGGCCATGCCCTCGACCAGCCCGCGCGTGACCGGCTGATCCAGTATCTGCAGCTGCTCGGGCGGTGGAATCAGGCCTATAACCTGACCGCGATCCGTGATCCGCGCGAGCAGGTCGCGCGGCATCTGCTCGACAGTCTGGCGGTGCTGCCTTGGTTGACCCGCGGGCCGGTGCTGGACTTGGGCACCGGTGCCGGGCTTCCCGGTATTCCTCTGGCCACGGCGCGGCCGGACCTGGACTTCACCCTGCTGGATAGCAATGGCAAAAAGACGCGGTTCGTGCGTCAGGCGGTGTTGGATCTCGGCCTAAAGAATGTCGAGGTGATCCAGATTCGACTTGAGGCGTACCGGCCGGAGCGCAAATTCGCTACTATTGTCGCCCGCGCTTTAGCGTCGCTGCCGAGCCTCTGCGCCAGCGCCCAGGGCTTATCGCTCGCAGATGGCCGCCTGCTGGCGTTGAAGGGCCGTTTGGCTGAGGACGAGCTGGCGGCGCTGATCGCAAGCCGGAGCAGCGCTGAGTCCGATGCATCGCTAGCGACTGAGGCTCGGCTCGGCGAGCCCCGTCTCCACCCCCTCGTTGTTCCTGGTGTCGACGGCGAGCGTTCCCTGATTGAAGTTCCCCTCGACGGCAGTATCCATGTCTAGTATCCGAACCATCGCCATCGCCAACCAAAAAGGCGGTGTTGGCAAGACAACGACGGCGGTCAATCTAGCGGCCTCGCTGGCTGCGATTGGTCGGCGCGTGCTTTTGGTCGACCTCGATCCCCAGGGCAATGCGACCATGGGCGTCGGGGTCGATAAGAACGGACTCGAGCGCACCGGCTGTGATCTCCTGATGGGCGAGGCCGGCTTCGCTGATTGTGTGGTGCGGATCGAGGCCCCGGCGCCGGGGTTTGATCTGCTGCCCTCGAACGGCGATATGACCGCTGCCGAGGTCGGGCTGATGCAGTCTGACCAGCGAGAGCGGGCCTTGGCGGAGGCGCTGGCCAGTGTCGCCGATGCCTACGAGATCGTGCTCGTCGATTGTCCGCCCTCGTTGAACATGCTGACAGTGAATGCGTTGGTCGCCGCTGACGGGGTCCTGATCCCGATTCAGTGCGAGTACTACGCGCTGGAAGGGTTGTCAGCGCTGCTCGATACGGTCGAGCAGATCCGCGGCAGCCGCAATGCCGGGCTGCGCATCGAGGGCATCCTCCGTACCATGCATGATCCGCGTAACAATCTCGCCAATCAGGTCTCGACCCAGCTGGTGACGCATTTCACCGCTGAGGTCTATCGCACCATCATCCCGCGCAATGTGCGGCTGGCCGAGGCACCCAGCCATGGGCTGCCGGCGCTGCTCTACGATCAGAGTTCGCGCGGCGCTGTTGCCTATCAAGCCTTGGCGAGCGAGGTGTTGCGGCGGCGCGAGCGCACGCCGAGCGCGGCCTAGCGGCTTGCCGTGCCATCGTCTCGCTATCGTCTCGCTATCTCGGAGCCTCAGTGCCGATGACAGTTGCTAAGAAGAAAGGATTGGGCCGTGGGCTCGATGCATTGCTTGGCGGGGCGCGCGAGTCTGCCCTGCCGGAATCCCTGCCGGAATCCGACGCGGAGCTAACGCCCGTTATGGCTGAAGCGCTCATCGCCCCGGTCGTCGGCGAGGCGGTGCGTGAGCTGCCGTTGGACCAGATCCAGCGGGGGCGTTATCAGCCGCGACGCGATTTCGATGAGGAGCGCTTGCGCGAGCTCGCCGACTCAATCGCGGCCCAAGGTGTGATTCAGCCGATCGTGGTGCGCTCAGTCGAGCCCGGGCGCTACGAGATCGTTGCTGGCGAGCGCCGTTGGCGTGCGAGCCAGCAAGCAGGGCTCGAGCGTATCCCGGTGGTGGTGCGTGATGTCACCGAACAGGCTGCGCTGGCCATCGCGCTGATCGAGAACATTCAGCGCGATGACCTGCATCCGCTCGAGGAGGCCGGTGCGCTTCGGCGTCTACTGGACGAGTTCGGCCTCAGCCATCTGCAGGTGGCCGAGGCGGTGGGTAAGTCCCGCAGTACGGTGACGAATCTGCTGCGCCTGCTCGAACTCGAGGATGAGGTCAAGACGCTCTTGGACGACAGGCGCCTCGAGATGGGGCATGCGCGCGCGCTGCTCGGCCTCCGTGGAGAGCAGCAGATCAAGGCTGCGCGCCAAGTAGTCATGCAGGGGCTCTCGGTGCGCGACACCGAGCGCTTGATTCGCCGCCTACAAACCGATGCCGATGATCCGCCCGTGAGCCATACCGAGCCGGCGCCGGACCCGAACATCCGCCAACTGCAAGACGCTCTTGCCGAGCGTCTTGGGGCGCGGGTGGCGATCAAGCACGGCAGCAAGGGGACGGGCCGGCTGGTGATCAACTACAACAGCCTCGACGAGCTTGACGGCATCCTGGCACATATCCGCTAGCCAAAAGGGCATAAGCAATCTCGATGGGCCCTATCGATATAAAACAGTTTATGGCTGCATCAGGGCAAACGCTGTGTCGCTTCTTCACACTGTTTTTAAAGAGATTTTATTGTTTTTAGGTGGCTTACTGTCCCCTGAAGCCGGTGCTATTTTGGCGCCGTGAGCGGTTCTCCGTCGCCCATAGGCGTTGACCCGAATATTCAGCAGAACTTATACTCCTCGGGCTTTAGGAGGGCGGCCACATTTCAACCCACGCCGACAGTCTGAGTATTCCAGACCGCGTACAGCTCAAACGGCTGCTCGTCTGGCAGGGTATTGTGGCAGTGATGGTCGTATCGGCCGCCTTCCCGTTCGGTCTGGATGTAGTGCGCTCAGCAGCCGTTGGCGCTGGCGCCTGCCTCCTCGCGAATTGGTACTTCGCATACCGCGTCTTTCAGCGCTACCAAGCGCAAGAGCCGGGACGTTTGCTCGCTCGCATCTATGGCGCCGAGCTCGCGAAGATTGCAATTGCCCTAGCCGTTTTCGGCCTGGCGTTCGCACTGCTGGACGACCTAAGACCGCTGGCGCTATTTGGCGCTTACTTGGCGGTCCAAATGGTGCCAGCGGTGCTCGCGCAGCGCCCGGATGCACGCTCGAATAGCTAAGAAGAGACCTCATCGATGGCCACCGCAGAGCTTACCGCTAGCGACTACATCCAGCATCACTTGACCAACCTCACGCTGGGTTGGCTGCCGGATCAAGGTCTTGTCTTCGCGCACAATGCTGATGAGGCCGCCGCCATGGGCTTCTGGGCGTTGCATGTCGACAGCTTGCTCTGGTCGATCGGCCTCGGCTATCTGTTCCTCATTGGCTTCCGCAAGGTTGCCGACAATGTGACGGCCGGCGTTCCGGGCAAGGCACAGAATTTCGTTGAGATGATCATTGATTTCGTCAACGAGAACGTGCGCGGCTCCTTCAGCGCGAAGAACGATATGGTCGCTCCCCTAGCGCTCACTATCTTCGCCTGGGTCTTCTTGATGAATCTGATGGACCTGGTTCCGGTGGACCTGATTCCATGGGCCTTCGGTCAATTCATGTCTCTGTTTGGTGCTGATCCGCATCATGTGTTCATGCGTGTGGTTCCAACCACCGACCCGAACGTGACCTTCGGCATGGCCCTCGCCGTCTTCTTCATGGTGCTGTACTACAGCATCAAGATAAAGGGCGTGGGGGGCTTCGTTGGCGAGTTGACCCTACACCCATTCGGTAAGTTCGGCATCCCGGCCAACCTGATCCTCGAAGGCATCAGCCTGCTGTCGAAGCCGCTCTCGCTCTCGCTGCGACTGTTCGGAAACATGTATGCCGGCGAGATGATCTTCATTCTCGTGGCGCTGATGTACGGCCATAACATCGTGCTGAGCCTGGGTGGCGGCGCACTGCAGTTGGCTTGGGCGATCTTCCATATCCTGATCATCACCCTGCAGGCCTTTATCTTCATGGTGCTGACCATCGTCTATCTCGACATGGCTCATCAGACCGATCACTGATCTTTACTTTCACTGATCTTTCATTTCACTGATCTTTCCGATCACTCAACGCTCTCCCGAGGGGGAATTCAAATGGAAATCGCAGAAGCTCTTATCATCGTCGCGGCCGGTCTGATGCTGGGTCTTGGTGCCATTGGTGCCGGTGTGGGTATCGGTGTCCTCGGTGGCCGTTTTCTTGAAGGCGCTGCCCGCCAGCCTGAGCTGATCCCGATGCTGCGCACCCAATTCTTCATCGTCATGGGTCTGACCGACGCGCTGCCAGTCATCGCTATCGCGATGGGTCTGTACGCGATGTTCGCACTCTGATCTCGTCTCGTCCCGGACGGACAGCAACGCTCACCGCGCGTCCCCCAACGAGGCAATAGGATGAACATCAATCTGACCCTCATCAGCCAGATGATCGCATTCGCGATCTTCGTGGCGTTTTGTATGAAATACGTCTGGCCGCCGATCATGAAGGCGCTAGACGAGCGGGCGACCAAGATCGCCGAAGGCTTGGCAGCCGCCGAGCGTGGCCAGCAAGAGCAAGAGATTGGCCGCCAGAAGGCCCTGGAAGAGATGAAAGCGGCAAAGGCTAAGGCGGCCGATATCGTTGCTCAGGCCCAGAAGCGTTACAACGAGGTCATGGATGAGGCCAAGCGTGATGCACAGGGCGAGGCCGATCGCATCAAAACGGCGGCCCATGCCGAGATCGAGCAGGAAACCAATCGGGCGCGCGAGGAATTGCGTGAGCGCATGGCCGCGCTGGCCGTGGCCGCTGCCGAGAAGGTCTTGGAAAAAGAGATCGATGCCAGTGCGCACAAGGCACTGATCGACTCCTTCGCAAAACAGCTTTAGGACGCGTCAATGGCCGGAGACAGCACAACCATCGCGCGACCCTATGCCGAGGCCGCCTTCGAGGTGGCCCGCGCCAGCAAGCAGCTCGATGCTTGGTCCGACGCCCTAGCCAAGCTTGCCGACATTGTTGCTGATCCGCAGGTCGCCTCCCAGATCGGGAATCCGAATCTCAGTGATCGCGAACTGGTGGATCTGCTCTTTGCGGTCGCTGGCGAGGGGTTGAGCGTCGAGGTCCAGAATCTGGTCCGTCTGCTCGCCGAAAATGAGCGGCTGACGGTCTTGCCCGATCTCGCTCGCCTCTTTGAGGCCCGCAAAACCGCGGTCCAGGGTGTTCGCCACATCCAGATCCGCAGCGCTTATGCACTGTCGGCTGCAGAGCAGAAGACCCTTCAGTCGTCACTGAAGAGCCACTTTGGCGCTGAGGTCGAGCTGACGGTCGAGGAAGACTCAAGCCTCATCGGCGGTCTCGAAGTCCGCGCCGACGACGTCGTTATCGACGGCTCGGTGCGTGGCAGGCTGCAGCAGCTGGCTAACGAATTGCAATTCTGAACGGGACACCGCCATGCAACTCAATCCCTCCGAGATCAGTGATCTCATCAAACAGAAGATCGAGCAGTTCGACATCAAGACCGAGGCGCGAGCCGAAGGCACGATTGTCAGCTTGACCGATGGTATCGTCCGCATCTACGGGCTCTCTGACGCCCAGTACTACGAGATGCTGGAGTTCCCGAACAACACCTTCGGGCTCGCGCTGAACTTGGAGCGGGACTCGGTGGGCGCCGTTATCCTCGGCGACTACACGCATCTCTCCGAAGGCGACTGGGCGCGCTGCACCGGCCGCGTGCTCGAGGTGCCGGTGGGTGAGGGCCTGCTCGGTCGCGTGGTTGATCCGCTCGGAACGCCGCTCGATGGCAAAGGCCCGGTCAAGGCTGAGGCGCAGTCGTCGATCGAAAAGATCGCCCCCGGCGTTATCGCACGTCAGTCGGTCGATCAGCCAATGCAGACCGGCCTCAAGGCCATCGACGCCATGGTTCCGGTCGGCCGCGGCCAGCGCGAGTTGATCATCGGTGACCGCCAGACCGGTAAGACCGCCGTCGCCCTGGATGCGATCATCAATCAGAAGGGCACCGGCGTTAAGTGTATCTACGTCGCTGTCGGCCAGAAGAACTCATCGGTCGCCGCGGTGCAGCGCAAGCTCGAAGAGTTTGGCGCGATGGAGCACACCATCATCGTCCACGCTGGCGCTTCGGATTCAGCGGCGCTGCAGTTCATCGCACCCTACTCGGGCTGCGCAATGGGCGAGTATTTCCGCGATAAGGGCGAAGACGCGCTGATCGTCTACGACGATCTGACCAAGCAGGCCTGGGCCTATCGTCAGGTCTCGTTGCTGCTGCGTCGTCCGCCGGGTCGTGAGGCCTATCCGGGTGATGTGTTCTATCTGCATTCGCGTCTGCTCGAGCGTGCCGCGCGCGTCAACGCCGACTACGTCGAGAAGGCCACGGGCGGTAAGGTCAAGGGAAAGACCGGCTCCCTGACCGCGCTACCGATCATCGAGACCCAGGCCGGTGACGTCTCGGCCTTCGTCCCCACCAACGTCATCTCGATCACCGACGGTCAGATCTTCCTCGAGAGTGATCTGTTCAACGCTGGCATTCGGCCTGCGATCAACGCCGGTCTCTCGGTATCGCGTGTTGGTGGTGCGGCTCAGACCAAGATCATCAAGAAGCTCGGCGGTGGTATCCGTCTGGCACTGGCGCAGTTCCGTGAGCTGGCGGCCTTCTCGCAGTTTGCATCGGATCTTGATGAGGCGACGCGCAAGCAACTCGAGCGCGGCGAGCGCGTGACCGAACTGATGAAGCAGCTGCAGTATCATCCGCTGAATGTCGGTGAGATGGCCGTCTCGCTGTTCGCGGCGAATGAAGGCTATCTCGACGACGTCGACGTGAAGAAGGTCGTCGACTTCGAGCGTGCCCTGCAGAGCTATATGTCCAGCAGTCACAAGGCGCTGCTCGACGACATCAACGCCTCGGGCAAATACGACGACGAGGTTCAGAGCGCGCTGCACAGTGCGCTGAAGGACTTCAAGGCCAACAACACCTGGTGATGTGCCGGCCCGGGCAGACGTCCGGGCGGCGCGACAGGTGAGTTTGGCTCAACCGAGATAGAGGTCTGGCGTGAGCGCGTCCATCCGGGCGCGCCCGCTCACACACGGAGCACGCAATGGCAGGCGCCAAAGAGATCCGCACCAAGATTTCGAGCATCAAGAGTACCCAAAAGATCACGGGTGCGATGGAGATGGTCGCGACCTCAAAGATGCGTAAGGCGCAAGAGCGTATGCATGCTTCGCGTCCCTATGCAGAAAAGATGCTGCAGGTGATTCGCCACCTGGCGAAGGCATCGCCCGAGTATCGACACAGCTTCATGGCCGAGCAGCGCGAGATCAAGCGCGTCGGCTACATTGTCGTCTCCTCGGACCGAGGCCTGTGTGGCGGCTTGAACAGCAATCTGTTCCGGCGCCTGGTGGCCAGCATCAAAGAGCAAAAGACGCAAGGTATCGAGCCGGTCTTTTGCACGATCGGTGGCAAGGCCCTAGGCTTTTTCCGCCGTTTTGGCGGCAAGGTCGAGGCACAGGTCACGCAGCTTGGTGACAAGCCGCACATCGAGGACCTGATCGGCACCGTCAAGGTGATGCTCAACGCCTTCGAGAACGGTGAGGTCGACGCGGTTTACGTCGTCTACAACGAATTCGTCAACACCATGACGCAACAGCCGATGATTCGGCAACTCGTGCCCTTGCAAGCCGGCGACGAAGAGCGACCGACGGGGCCGGTCTGGGACTATCTCTACGAGCCAGATGCGAGGTTGGTCCTCGACAGTCTGCTGACCCGCTATATCGAGTCCCTGGTCTATCAGGCCGTGGTCGAGAACGGTGCCTGCGAGCAGGCCGCGCGTCGCGTGGCGATGAAGGCGGCCTCCGACAACGCTGGCGACCTGATCGACGAGCTCCAGCTGGTCTATAACAAGGCGCGCCAGGCGGCGATCACGCAAGAGCTGTCCGAGATCGTCAGCGGCGCAGCCGCCGTTGGCTAACGACCGATCTTGCTCGCGAGTTGTCAGGGCAAGCGCTTCTGATCGCGACGGCAACCGACTTCAAGGTAAACACGCCCTTGCGAACAGCCGCAAGGCAGAACAGAGGAATCCGCTATGAGTTCCGGTAAGGTGGTGGAAATCATTGGCGCCGTCGTCGACGTTCAGTTCCCGCGCGACGCGATGCCGAAGGTCTACGATGCGCTGCAGGTCGACTCGACCGGTCTGACGCTTGAGGTCCAGGCACAGCTTGGTGATGGTGTCGTGCGCACAATCGCGATGGGCTCGACCGACGGCCTCAAGCGTGGCATCGATGCGAGTAACACCGGTGCGCCGATCTCGGTGCCGGTCGGTCCGAAGACCCTCGGGCGCATCATGGACGTGCTTGGCAAGCCGATCGACGAGAAGGGCGACATCGGCGCCGAGGAATCTTGGCCGATCCATCGCGACTCGCCCTCGTTTGAGGAGCAGGCCGGTGCGACCGAGATCCTCGAGACCGGCATCAAGGTCATCGACCTGATCATGCCGATCGCCAAAGGCGGCAAGGTTGGCCTCTTCGGTGGTGCCGGCGTCGGCAAGACCGTCACGCTGATGGAGCTGATCCGCAACATCGGCGCCGAGCACTCGGGCTTCTCGGTGTTCGCTGGTGTCGGTGAGCGTACCCGCGAGGGTAACGACTTTTACCATGAGATGACCGAATCCAACGTCTTGGACAAGGTTGCCCTGGTCTACGGTCAGATGAATGAGCCTCCGGGCAACCGTCTGCGCGTGGCGCTGACCGGCCTCACCATGGCCGAGTACTTCCGTGAGGAAGGTCGTGACGTGCTGATGTTCATCGACAACATCTACCGTTACACCCTGGCCGGCACCGAGGTCTCGGCATTGCTGGGCCGCATGCCGTCGGCCGTGGGCTATCAGCCAACGCTGGCCTCTGAGATGGGCGCCCTGCAGGAGCGCATCACCTCGACCCACACCGGCTCGATCACCTCGTTCCAGGCCGTTTACGTGCCGGCGGACGATCTCACCGATCCATCGCCAGCTACCACCTTCGCGCATTTGGATGCGACCCTGGTGCTCTCGCGTCAGATTGCCGAGCTGGGTATCTACCCCGCCGTGGACCCGCTGGATTCGACCAGTCGTATCCTCGATCCGAACATCGTCGGCCAAGAGCATTACGATACCGCCCGGGCCGTGCAGGGCACGCTGCAGCGTTATAAGGAGCTGAAGGACATCATCGCCATCCTTGGTATGGATGAGCTGTCCGAGGACGACAAGCTGATCGTTTCCCGCGCGCGGAAGATCCAACGCTTCTTGTCGCAGCCGTTCTTCGTCGCCGAGGTCTTCACCGGCTCGCCCGGCAAGTACGTCAACCTCAAGGACACCATCGCCGGCTTCAAGTCGATCGTCGAAGGTGAGCATGACGGTCTGCCTGAGCAGGCGTTCTACATGGTTGGCTCGATCGACGAGGCCGTCGCCAAAGCGGAGAGCATGTGATCGCATTGCGGTCGCGGAGGGTCTGAATCATGGCAATGACTGTTCACGTCGACATCGTTAGTGCGGAGGGGGCGATCCACTCCGGCCTCGCAGCGATGCTCTACGCACCGGGTGAGATGGGCGAGCTGGGTATCGCAGCGCGTCACGCGCCCTTGATCACCCGGCTCAAGCCCGGCGATGTCCGAGTCGAGGACGACCACGGCAAGCAGGAGCACTTTTACGTCTCCGGCGGCATGCTCGAGGTTCAGCCCGACATCATCACTGTCCTAGCGGACACCGCGATCCGAGCCGAGAACATTGACGAGGCCAAGGCTTTGGAGGCCAAGCGCCGCGCCGAGGATGCACTGGCTGGCCAGACCGCTGAGTTTGAATACGCGAAGGCACAGGCCGAGCTCGCCGAGGCCATCGCTCAGCTGCGCGCGATCGAGAAGCTGCGCAAGATGAGAGGCTGATCGCAACGGCGATCACGCCGAGCTTGATGTCCGATCGACACCCCCGCCTCTAAAGCGGGGGTGTTTTGCTTTGTGGGACTTGAGGCCGCAGAGGCGTTGTGCGATGCGGTTGGGTTATTATCAGCGCTCGCGCCGCGCGCTATAACTGTTAGGCCGCTGACTGTTTGAAGGGGAAGCGTCGATGAAGCTCGGTGTTGTCATTCTTGCCGCCGGTAAGGGGACGCGGATGCGATCCACCCTGCCGAAGGTCCTACATCCACTCGCCGGGCGCCCGTTGTTGGGCCATGTGCTCGATGCGGCTGTGGCCTTGGGTGCGGCGCAGGTGTGTGTCGTCTATGGCCACGGCGGCGCGCAAGTGCCGGCGGCCTTCCCGCAGTCGCAGGCGGTTTGGGTTGAACAAGCCGAACGCTTGGGCACAGGCCATGCCGTTCTGCAGGCGATGCCGGCCATGGCGGCGATGGATCGGGTATTAGTGCTCTATGGCGATGTGCCGCTGATCGAGCCCGAGACCCTCAATCGGCTCGTCGATGACACGGCTGAGACTCGCTTGGGCTTGTTGACCATGGAGCTGACTGATCCGACCGGCTATGGCCGGATCGTGCGCGATAAGAGCAACCGCGTGTTGCGGATCGTCGAGCAGAAGGATGCCAGCACCGCGGAGCGCGCCATCACCGAGGTGAATACAGGCATCATCGTCGCTGAGCGTGCCTGCCTGGCTGATTGGCTCGGCCGGGTTGGTAACGATAACGTGCAGCGCGAATACTACCTCACCGACGTCATTGGGCTGGCGGTTGGCGATGGCGTCGCTGTTGCGACCTGTGCGCCGGAGAGCCCGGAGGAGGTCGCAGGTGTCAACGACCGCGCGCAGCTCGCGCAGCTCGAGCGCCATTATCAACATGGCCTCGCTGAGAAACTGATGCGAGACGGCACCTCACTCGCGGACCCAACGCGCATTGACGTGCGCGGCTCGCTGATCTGTGACCAAGATGTCTTTCTCGACGTCAATCTCATCTGCGAGGGGCGGGTACGCATTGGTGCAAACTGCCGCATCGGGCCGAACTGTTTTCTCAAGGACTGCACCCTTGGCGTCGGGGTCGAAGTGTTCGCCAACTCGATCATCGACGGCGCCACGGTCGCGGCCGGCGCCCGCATTGGGCCCTTCGCCCGCTTGCGGCCGGAGACTGAGATTGCCGAAGATTGCCATATCGGTAACTTCGTTGAGGTCAAAAAGTCTCATATTGCCGCCGGTAGCAAGGTCAATCACCTGAGCTACATTGGTGATGCTGAGATTGGTGCTAGAGTCAACGTCGGCGCTGGCACCATCACCTGCAATTATGACGGCGCGCACAAGCATCTAACCCAGATTGGCGATGGCGCCTTCATTGGCTCGAACACGGCACTGGTCGCGCCAGTGACGGTTGGCACTGGCGCAACCATTGGCGCTGGCTCGGTGATCAGCCGCGACGCCCCGGCGGAAAAGCTGACCCTCACCCGCGCTCGGCAGGCGACGATTGAGGGTTGGCAGCGTCCGGTGAAGTCGTCGAGCTAGGCTTACAGCCGCTTCCCTCGATGACAGCGAGCAGCATCGGCTGAACAGATCCGCGGCCTGGAATCTTCGGGTCCGGCGGTCAAGGTGAACGGCTATAGGAGCTTCTCTATGTGTGGCATCGTTGGCGCCATTGCGCATCGCCCGGTCTCGCCGATCCTCCTCGAAGGCCTTCGGCGCCTCGAGTATCGTGGCTATGACTCGGCAGGGCTTGCCGTCATTCAACCGGATGGACCGATTGGCCGCCTGCGCACGCTGGGTAAGGTCTCGACGCTCAGTGCCGCGCTGGAGGAGCAGCCACTTGCCGGAACCCTCGGCATCGCCCACACGCGCTGGGCGACGCACGGCGAGCCCTCGACGCAGAACGCACATCCGCACATGGCGCGCGAGCGCTGCGCTCTGGTGCACAACGGCATCATCGAGAACCATGAGGTATTACGCCGCGAACAAACCGCAGCCGGTCATCGCTTCACCTCCCAGACCGATACCGAAGTGGTGGTCCATGCGATCTACGACCAGCTCGAGGCCGGCCGGGATCTGACCGAGGCGGTCCGAGAGACCATCGCGCGCCTAGATGGGGCCTACGCCCTTGGGGTCATCGATACCCACTACCCCGATCGGCTCGTGGCCGCGCGCCAAGGCAGTCCGCTCGTTATCGGCGTTGGCTTCCAAGAATACTTCATCGCCTCAGACGTCTTCGCGCTGCTCCCGGTCACCAACCGCTTCATCTTTCTCGAAGAAGGCGATGTTGCTGAGCTGCGTCGCGACCAGCTTCGTATCTGGAACGCCCAGGGCGAGCAGGTCGAGCGGCCGCTGCGTGAATCGTCGGTGGCGGCGGACTCGGCCGAGCGCGGTCAATACCGGCATTTCATGCAGAAGGAGATCTTCGAGCAGCCGCGGGCCGTTGCCGACACCCTCGAGGGTCGGCTCAGCAGTGAAGGCGTGCTGCCCGAGGCCTTCGGGGTCGACGCCGAACAGATATTTACTGAGGCGCAGGCGGTCACCATCGTTGCCTGCGGAACCAGCTACCACGCCGGGCTGGTGGCGCGCTACTGGATCGAATCGCTCGTCGGTCTGCCCTGCAATGTCGAGGTTGCCAGCGAGTACCGGTATCGCAAACATGTGGTGCCGCCGGGCTCGTTGTTCGTGACGATCTCACAATCGGGGGAGACCGCCGATACCCTGGCCGCGCTGCGCATCGCCAAGGAGAGTGGTTACGCGACCACGCTGGCGATCTGCAACGTGCCGGAAAGCAGCCTAGTACGCGAGTCTGATCTGGTGTTGCTGACCCGCGCGGGACCCGAGATCGGTGTTGCCTCAACCAAGGCGTTCACCACCCAGCTGGTGGCGCTGCTGCTGTTGACGCTGACACTGGCGCGTCTGCAGCCGGCGATTCAGGGGGATCAGGCCGATCAGCCCCGACCAGGCGATGACGTCAAGCGGCCTGATGACAAGCGGTCTGATGAACAGGCGCGTGCTGCCCAACAGATTGAGCTGTTACGCTCGCTACCAGCACAGTTGGAGCGTGTTCTCGCGCTCGATGACCAGGTGGCCGCCCTCGCTGAACAATTCGTCGAGAAGCACCATTGCCTCTTTCTCGGCCGCGGCGAAGCCTATCCCATCGCGATGGAAGGGGCGCTCAAGCTCAAAGAGATCTCCTACATTCATGCCGAGGCCTATCCGGCCGGTGAGCTCAAACATGGCCCCTTGGCGCTGATCGACGAGGACATGCCCGTCGTCGTGGTCGCGCCGAACAACGCCCTGCTCGAGAAGCTCAAATCCAACCTCGAGGAGGTCCGCGCCCGCGGCGGCCAGCTCTTTGTCTTTGCCGATAACCAGGTCGCGTTCCAGCAAGGCCCCGGTGTCACCATCATCCGGGTGCCCGAGACCGACGATCTCATTGATCCGCTGGTCTTCACCATCCCGCTGCAACTGCTGGCCTATCACGTCGCCGTGCTGAAGGGCACCGATGTTGATCAGCCTCGCAACCTGGCGAAATCTGTCACAGTAGAATGACCATCAAGGTCCGGGAGGAGGCTCGCATGAAGCCGAGTAACATCCAGGCAAGCCTATTCGGGCTGATACTACTGATGGCCGAAGTCACCGGGGTTATCCACGTCGGCTTGATCACGCCCGGCCATTGTGAACCTGATCAAGCGCTGTTCAATGGCGAAACACAATCCGCTGGGCTGTTAGCGGCATCGTCAGTCGCGGGCGGACGACTGCCCGAGACACGAATCGTCGATGGCTCTGACGCTCAATTAGGTCAGTGGCCTTGGCAGGTTGCCGTTCTCGCGGGCAATTACTTATGCGGTGGCTCCCTCATCTCACCTCACTGGATCGTTACTGCCGCCCATTGCACCTTCGACGGAGCAGGGTGGCCGTTCAATGTGTCGGAAATGCGTGTTAGGGCGGGTTCTCTGAGTTTTCGCTCAGGAGGGCAAACAAGAGAGATTTTCCAGGTTATTCGTCACCCTCAATATAATCCTTTCACATTTGAAAATGATATTGCCTTATTAAGTGTTTCTCAGCCGATCGTTGGTGAATATATTGGAACCATTTCTCCTTTGTTGCCGTCACAGGAGCCGGATTTGGCTCCGAATGGAGGAGATTCCATCGTCATTGGCTGGGGGACGCTTCGTGAAAATGGAGCGGCATCCGACATCCTGCAACAAGTCACGCTACCCCTATTGACCTCAGAGCGATGTCGTCAAACCCTCTATGGCGCGCTGATCACTGAGAACATGCTATGTGCTGGCTTTCTAGAAGGAGGCAAGGATGCTTGCCAAGGTGATAGTGGAGGTCCACTCATGGTTGCTGATCAGGCTAGGGGATATCGGCTAGCCGGAATTGTAAGCTGGGGTAACGGTTGTGCGCGCCCTGGATACCCAGGTGTCTACACCCGAGTATCACGCTATGTTGATTGGATCGAAGGCCAAACAGGGCTTGATTTCGCGCTCACAAGCCGAAGAAACATCTATCGGTTCCAAAACATCCAGAGCGAATCCCACTTTTATACTTCATCCTCGCTGGAGCGTGATTATTTAACCAAGAATTTCCCAGAAAGCTATATTGAAGAAGGACCAGTCTGGAGCGAGCCAACAGATTTAGAAAACGACTCACTGGTGCCTGTCTACCGCTTTCGTCATTCAATCACAGGCTCTTGGTTTTATACGGCCTACAGAGAAGAAAAAGAGAATATTTTAGAGACGCTGCCAGAATGGGGTTATGAGGGCATTGCTTGGTACGCCTATCTCACCCAGGTTTCTGGCACGATACCTGTACACCGGTTTTGGAACAGCCTGGTGCAAGCGCCATTCTATACCGCCAGCGAAGCTGAAAAAGTGTCGATTTTGCAGAACTACCCGCACTTCATCGACCAAGGGATTGCCTGGTTCTCCTATGGCGTCCGCGCTGACAATCCTCAATAAAGCCTGAGTCGCGCCACTTGAACTTGATCTAGGTCAATATGCGACGCCGCCTGCGAGCTAACGCCGTCACAACCATACTGTAGCCATAAAGTTAGACTAAACTGTAAGTCGTAATCGTGGTGTTAGGAGATTTATGATGAAAAAGTTGATTGCGCTTACCCTCTTAGTTAGCTTGGTCGCACCCCTGAAAGCCTTCGCAGAGGACTGGTATGCTGGAGTCACGTTTTTGCAGGCCGAAGGGATGAATGCCTGCGTGATCGCGCGTTTCAAGGCATCGGATGGCTCCTATACCCTGTCCCAGGCAGACGCGCTCTACACGGTGTTGTTCGGGGCATTGGCGGATGTCGATACGGGCGATGTGCTCGTGGATAATCAACTACCGTCTCAGGTACAGGCAGGGGGGAATACTGGAGAGGGGCTGCTCAGCGCTTTCCTCGACAAAGGCACCTCAGTCTGTACCTTCGGTGGTCAACCTGCTGATGCTGTCGGCTTTCTCAGTACCTTCCGCTGTGAGTACCAGAACGAAAACCAGATGTGCTTCCGCTTGTACATCGATGCGGGACAAAATGATTTGTCGATGCTCGGCATCCCGCCCGGAGTTGCCACGATCGGCGGCATGTTCGTTAAACGAGAGCTCTGGGATGTGATCATGACATTGATCATGCAGAACAGCCGAGGTGGTATCGATGTGCTGGGCGGCTACAGTGATGGGCAGTCAAATCTCTTGAATCTCATCATCCCGAGCGCCGGTGAGTGACCGCCTGTAGCAGCAGAGTGATCAAACGAATGCACTGACACTGTCAGCCTAGATAACACGTCAACAACAGGCCCGCTGCATCCACTGATGCGCAACCATTACAGGCGATCGCAGCCGTGGCCGCGCCAACCGGCGCGGCCTTGGGTTATTGCTAACGCGCTTTTGCTATTGTTGTTCTCACAGTCCGCAGGGGCTTGGCATACCTTCACGCATCCTCTCATCGTCGAGGCCGCCTACAATGCCCTGCCTGTTGACATTCAGCAGGCTTTTCGTGATCGCTTAGACGACGTCAAGCGTGGCTCGATCGCCCCCGACTTGCTCGGCGACTGGATCAACCACGAGATCGATCTGCATCCGAGTATCGACTTCAGCCGGCCAGAATCGCTGCTCAATCTTCAGGCGACCGCGGCCCAGGTCGTTGACGAGCTTGGTTCTGGCTCCAGCAGTGCGGCTCAGCGACTCGGTGAGTTCTTCCACTACGCACAAGACCACCTGCATCCGCTCCACACGGGCAACGACCCTCGGGAAACAGCTTTACTGCATCGGCAGCAAGAGCAGCAGACCTATGCCCGCCGCGCTGAGCTGCCGCAGTTCGCCGACCCTGGCATCCGACGCTGGGATCAGGTCATGGCATGGGCCGAGGTCGCGATACCGCGCGCTAATCGCCTCTATTCACCTTGGGTTGAGGCCGCCGTTGCCGAGACCGACAGCTTTCCGCTGGCGGTCAAGGCCTTTCATCAGGCCGTTGCAGATACCCGCGACCTCTGGGTTAGTCTCTGGTATCAGGCCTTCCCCGAACAGGCCCGGATGCACCTGCAGCTTAATCGCACGGCGCTTCAACCTGGCCAAGGCGTCCGCATGACAGTATCGCCATCCATGCCTGCGCTTGACTCCTCCCCTGATCGCGTTGCCGACGCCATCACCAGCCCCGCCATTGAGCTCAGTTGGACTCAGATCACCGATGGCGCTGTCTTAAAAACGGAAGCCCCTGTACTGATCAACAACCAGACCATGGTCGATGCCCCATTGATCGAGGGCGACTACCGACTGACCGCCCAGCACGAAGGCCAGAGCAGCGACGTCTTGGTCAAGGTCAGGCGTCAGCCGTTCTTCGACATCTCGACGCTCGCACCATTGGCCTATGTGCTTGAGGCACGCTGGCCGCACAGTCCCATGCATTTTCGTCAATCCGTACAGCCATGGGACTTCATCGCGGTTGGTGGCTGTCGTGATGACCCGATGACCGAGCTTGAGGAAGGGATCGCATCGCCGTTCATCCCTGGAGACTTCACCCATCTCAGCGTCTACCTTGGCCGCGACGCAGCCGGGCGCCCGATCGCGATGGAACTCACGGATGAGATCAGGCTGCCAGAGATCACCCAACTGCGCATCACAGTCTTGCCCGAGGGGTCCGACGAAGCCCCCGATCGGCTCGGTCTCCCCCAGGTCGAGATTGGCTACCAACACTGCCACTGGCGCTGGTCTCGACCCTTGCAGCCCGCGGATCGCGACGCCGTTGCGGACGCCGCCGATACGCTGATCGCCACCCTCCAGCGCCACTGGCAGAGCGATTTTCCGTACCAGCTTCCATACCTTTGGTCGGGCCAGCTTCTTGACCGTAACGTCTGGCTCATTGATGACGGCCTCGAGCTAGGGGCAAATTGCACCGATTACTGGCTCAGCGTGCTCGAAGAGGTTGCCGGCGTCTGCCTGACCGGCACCCGCATGTCTGCTGCTGAAATCACCGACTTCTTCCAGACTGATCCTATTGGCTCAAAGACCCCGATCCCGGATTTCCTCAATCCCTTGCCCTTCCCGGTCACTGCCAAGGATATTCTCAATCTTGGCTACACAATCATTGACCCACCGCCACATCGTTTCAGCTGTGATGGCACTGAAGAAACCGGCCTGGCCTTTCCGAGCCGCTTCATCCTCAGCCCCGATCTTGGCCAGTCGAGTTTTCTGCCAACCGCCGCCGTGCTGCCGCCTCCGAGTCCTTGGTGGGCCTTGATCAGGCAACTCTATCAGCGGCTCCAGCTAGGCCTTCAGGTTCCACAACAACCCTAACGGATGCCCAACGCGATGGGACCAAGGTGTCCGCTGGAGTGACTGAGCCAACAGCGGTGCGGTGATCTAGCGAACGCCTTCCGCAAGCGCCTCAGCATAAACACCGCTGATGGCCTCTGCGATCGAATCGATCCGAAACTCGCGGGCCAAAGCGAGAGCACCGTTCTGCCCGAGTCTCAGGCGGAGGCTTGGCGCATGAGCAAGATGCTCGAGGGCCTTGGTGAGCGCTGCTGAATCTCCTGGTGGGAACAACAAGCCATTGTCGGCCTTTTCGACCACCCAGCCGGCGCCTGAGCCGGGTATTGCGCTGACCACCACCGGCTTTGCAAAGCGCATCGCCTCAAGCAGCACCATTCCGAAGGCTTCAGTGCGCTCCAGCGATGGTAGACAAAGCAGATCGCAACTGGTGAGAAGCGCTGCGACTTCCGAGTCTGAGCAAGAGCCAAGCAACTGGACACGGTCTCGGAGGCCGAGATCCGAGATCATCTGGCTGAGCAGCGGCGCTCGGTCGCCGCTGCCGACGATCAGGACCTGCGCGTTCGGCATCGCAGCGATGGCACGCAACAACACCTCGTGGCCTTTGTAATAGGTGAGCCGGCCGATCGCGAGCACACGGAGTCGACCAGGCTTCCAATGCTGGGCAACGCGGCCCATAACCTCGGCACTTGGGGCGCAGACTCTGGCCGCGTCGAGGCCGAGCGGGATGATTGTGCAGCGGTCGCGCCACGGCAGCAGCGCCTCGCTCGCCTCGAGGTAGGGCGGGGAGGTCGCAATCACCGCTCGGCTATGCCGCAACAGGCGTTGTTCAAAAGGCCGGTAAAACTGATAGGCTAACGCCAGACGCCGGTCCAACTGTGACGCCACCAAGTCGGCATGCCAATGCACCACCCAAGGCAGCCGCCGCGCGCTCGGCAGGCTCAGTGCAGCCAGGGCCGAGCTATTCGGGAGATGCAGGTGGAGAATGTTCGGCGCAAATTCGCGAATGGCCCGATTGAGCCAAAGCGGAAAGGTCGGCGCGATCGGCACATAGAGCACCCGCCCGAGGCAGGGCGCGCGATAGATCGGCAATGCGCAGCCTGCGTCTGGCGTAACACGGTGCCAACCGGGTTGCTCGTGGTGCACAAGAGCCGCCGCGGATAGTCCAGATGTTTGCTGCGCTTGCAACAAGTCCCACAGGAAGTGCTCCATCCCGCCCGCGAATGGGGGCAGAAATTTGCCGATGTGCAGTACACGCGGCGCGGGCTGGCGAGTTGGTTGTGCGCTCACGAACAAAATGCCGTAGTCATTCCACTCAAGCCGAGTCACGCTCGGTTTTGCTTCGATCACGCAGTTCGGCAAGCCGCGCCTCGAGGATCGCCATGCGTTGAGCCATGCGTCGGATTTGTCGTTCCTGACGCGAGCGCTCTAGGTCCATGGTTAACATCTTGATCAGTAACAGCGAGAAACCGAGTACAACCGCCAAGATGGGTGGGTAGTTGACTCCAACCTGGCTGGCCAGCAAATCGAACAGGCGAGGAAAAAAACCTAGGCCGACGACCACGACGCCGACACCCACCCACCAGAGTGCGTAAGGCCCGTGGAGATGAGAGCGACGAACTAGCCACAAGATCGTGCTGGCGAGAGCGAGTCCGATAACGATCGACGTCCACTGATAGGTCATGCTTACTGTCAACAACTCTCGGTGTTGGGTTTCCGGGGTGGCGCCCTTCCATGAGCGTTAGGATACAAGGTCACAAAGTGTCATGCTGTGACTGATGCTTGATGCAGAGCGGGCGAACCAGCTGAATGCCCGAGCGGAGAGGAGATAGCGAGATGAGCCCAGGGCAAACAGACCATAGTCAAGAGGGAAAGGTCAGGGTCGCACTGCGGTTTGCCCTGTCCGGACTCGCAGCTGCGCTCGTGCTGATGATCGGCCTCTGTCTTGTCGGCGCCATCACCGCCCCGGGGAAGACGCATCGGGTGTCCGGCGAAGATCTCATTCTGCAACAAGGCAGCGGCGAGGTGACCGCCAATGGCCTCCTGGTGCGCGCACCGGGTGCAAACAACCAGGTACTGCTGCTCACGCCGCAGTTCGACCTGTCAGCCGCCGACTATGGTCTCGTCAACTGGAGCGTCATCGGCTTGCGACCCGAGCAGGACGTTCAGGTGGTCTGGACAACAAGCAAGGCTCCAGGACGCGCAATCGTCTATCAACCTTCGGCTGCTGAACGAGAACAGTCGATGGCCAACCTCGCTCAGCACCCGGCCTGGACCGGGCGAGTCGACAGGATTGGTCTGTTGCTGCCAGGTGCTTTGCCAGAGCCAGTGCTAATTGCGTCGCTTGGCCTCGCTCCTGCCCAAGGTGGCTGCAGAAGCGCGTTGTTAGCTGCAGCGGCTGCCTGGAGTCACCAAGAACCCTGGAGTCAGCGCTCGATCAACTTCACGCTCAGCGCTGAGCCAACAGTCTTTGGCATTTCGCCGGCGTTGGCGTTGGCGCTCTGGGTTGCGTTAGCCGCCCTGATCAACTGGATGGCCTGCCGGCGCTGCTCGGCGTCTAGCCATGTCACGGCTGTGCTAGTGCTCATCATCGCTGCCTGGCTCTTACTCGATCTCCGCTGGCAAGGGCAGCTACTGGCGCGTTTAACAGACAGCCGTGACCGTTATGCTGAGCTTGATCACAGTGTCCGACCACAGGCAGCACCCGATGGTCAATTGTTTCAATTGGTCGAGGCATTACGCGCCCAACTGCCGCCTGAGCCTTCGCGTATCCTGATCATCAGCAACGATGCGGGCGGTTATCTCGCCGGTCGAACGCGCTATCACCTGTTACCGCATCGAGCTTATTCAGGCCTTGTGCGGCTACCGAGAGCAGACGAGGTGGCTCCCGGCGACTTTCTCTTCCTCATTGCTCCGCTCCAGTCAGTGCGCTACGACCCCCGTCAACGCACCTTGAGCCTAAAGGGCCAATCGCTGCCCGTTCAGCCGGTCTGGTCAGCCCAGGGCTTCGGCCAGCTGTTTCGCGTGCGAGGGGAGACCTAACATGGCTTGGCTCCTCTTAGTAGCCGGGATGCTGTTGCCCTGGCTTGCCGGTACGCTGGTTCTTCGTGGGCTTTGGGCGCAGCCCAGCCCTGGCCGATGGCCTATGTTGGTTGGCTACGGCTTTGTGCTCGGCTCGCTCATCGCTGCAGGCCTGTTAAGGCTCATCGGCAACCTCGGTTTGGACCTAAAACCCTGGCTATTGCTGAGCCTAACCGCCCTGATCGTTTCGGCCGCCTTCCTGGTGTTTTGGCGCTCCAGCCGGATCTCCAACGCGCAATCTGGTCAGAAACCGGACGCTGCTGCCGTCGCCGCTCCAAACCCCGAGCAGCCAGTGCCGATCTGGCAGGGGATCCTGTTCGGGGCACTCTTGCTTTGGCTGTTGGGGCGCCTCCTCGGCCTCGCCCTGGAGCTCTGGTGGCAGCCCTTGTTCTCCTGGGATGCCTGGACTACTTGGATGGTGCGCGCTCGCGTCTGGACTGAGCTGCAAACCCTGACCCCTTTCATCTCACCGCAGGCGTGGCTTGCTGACCCCTCGGCTGGCAGCTATACGATTGATGCCTACCAATATCCCGAGACTGTCTCGCTGCTGGCCGCCTGGCCGGTCCTGATCCTCGGCGAGTGGAATGAGTCGGTGGCGAAGCTGCCATGGCTAGGCTGCGCTGCGGCCCTAGCGCTGGCCTTCTTTGGCCAAGCGCGACGCTGGGGCGTGTCGCCGCTGGCGGCACTGGTCGCCGTCTGGCTAGTGTTCTCACTTCCGATTCTAGATAGCCACATTGCGCTTGCCGGCTATGCTGATCTCTGGCTTGCAACCCTGATTGGGCTTGCGTTTATGGCCTTCTTGCACTGGGTGCGTGATCGCGATTGGCGCCAAGGCGCGCTAGCCTTAGCGCTCGTCGGCTGTCTTCCGCTCATCAAGCAGGAGGGCGCGGTTTGGGCGGGGCTGTTCCTGCCCGCCTTAGCTGCTGTTTGGATGCCCTGGCGCTGGTGGCTGATCGCAGGCGTCGTCGCAGCGGGGCTCGCCTGTTGGGTTTGGTTAACGGGCGGCGTTGAGATCAAGCTGCCGCTACTAGGGGAGCTCCGCGTAGCGCCGGGAGGTCTTGTCTTACCTTACGTCGGTGAATTCAACCTGGGCTATCAGGGAGACTGGGGCCCCGTCTGGCAGCACCTATTCGTGCGAAGCAGCTGGCATCTGTTTGGCTATCTGCTGCTCCTTGCGCTTGCCGCTGCTTTCATCCAGGTCGGCCGGCGCCGTTATTCAGAACCTTGGTCTCGCGCTGGGCTGATCTGGGTCCTCTCGGCGCTGTTCGCGTTCTATCTGCTCTTTTTCTGGACCAACGCCGCTGAATGGGCGGTTAAAGGAACCAGCATCAACCGCATCTTCCTGCAGTTTTCACCGGCGCTGATGTTTTGGATGTTAACGCTCAGTACTCATAGGGTTCCGATGGCGCATCATCCAAGCCAATCGCCGCCAGCGTGAGGATGCTGGTGACGACCATGTAGTGTGCGACCTTCCACCAGGACGCGAACACCTGGGATTTTCCGTTTGAGCGAGGCTTCATCAACACCGGGACTTCGCTCACGCTCAATCCGTGTCGACGCAGAATCAGCAACACGCCGACATCCTGATAATCAAGCAAGGTCGCTGCCGGGCGGATCAAGGTCTCGATGGCGGCCCGATTGTATGCGCGGAATCCGGACGTGATGTCCTCATGGGAGAGCCCGCTAATGGAGCGGAAATAATGCCAAGCCAAGCGCCGGGCCCGACTCACCCGTGCCGGGCAAGCGCCGATGCAGACATCAGCGCGACCATCCAAGAGCGGCGCTATCACCGCCGCAATCCCGCTTGGCTCATGCTGCCCATCTGCATCCAGCGTCACCACAAGCCCCCATCCTTGCTCATGTGCATAACGCAGCCCGGTCTGCGTTGCACCCCAAGCACCAAGCCGCAAAGGCAGGCGCAAGACCGTCGCTCCAGCCGCCTCAGCAATGGCCGCCGTCTCATCCGTACTGCGATCGTCGATCACGACGATAGGCTCAGGTCGCAGCCGCCGCGCCTCGGCGATCACAGCGCCGATCGATGCCGCTTCATTGTAGGCGGGGATGATGATCACGTCATCGGCCCAAAACCGCCCGCCAGCGCCAGACGTCCGGGTGTGAGAGGCACTCCCAGCAGGTGGAATCAGGATGGGTCATGAGCTCCAGGCAATGCGGTAACTGAGAGGGACGCGGTCGCAAGCGGATCTTGAAGGGGTAAACCAAATTCTACGTGACAAGCCCGGGCGCGTTAAAGCTAAAAAAGCGAGCGTGCACGAGCAGCCCCTCGCGTCCAGGAAAGCATTCGTCGAACCCCTGATCGGGCAGACGCTGCTCAAAACGCTGTCTTCCGGCCTGCGCCAGTCCGTCCGGTGACGGCTGCACGGCATCGGCGAACTGGATGCCACACCGCTGGCCATCGCCCAGCAGCGCCTGGAAGGCGGCGCTGTCTTTTAGGGTGGTGATGATCAAAATCCCGCGGATGCCGGACAGCATCAGGAAGAGGCTCAGTGGAAAATGATCTCCGGCGTCTCGGCGCTGTGAAAATTCATCGCCGCCTAGCGGTCGTCCGGTACCAGCATGGGCACGCAGGGCTTCGAGGCTGGCGGTTGCCTCCGGCTTTCGCTTGACGGCTCCACTGCTGACACGTACGATTTTGAAGCTTATTACGTATCCTAGGGTTCACCATGAACACAAAGCTCACCCTTAGTATGGATAAGTCGGTTGTCGAGCGCGCGAAGCAAGCAGCACGCGCCCGCAACACCAGTGTCTCGGCCATGCTCGCCGGACTCGTCTGCGGACTCGATGCGCTGGACCATTCGCATCATGCGGACTTCATCGGTCCGCTGACTCAGAGCGCGACCGGGTTGGTGGATCTGGATCCCAGCCACTCGGACGCTGATCTCCTCAGTGAGGCGCTATGGGAACGCTACAGCGAGACCCAATGAGGATCTTCGTCGACACCAATCTGCTACTCGACGTCCTCGCGCAGCGCAAACCCTTCTATAGGGCGGCCGCCCGCATCTGGACGATGGCCGAGACGGGCGCTTGCGAGGCATTCATCTCTGCCATCAGCTTCAACAATGTCTTCTATATCGTTCGAAAGGCGCGCGATACGGCCGCCGCACGCCGGGCACTAATCTTAATGCGTGATAGCTTTGCCAGCGTCGCTGCGGACCAGCGCATCCTGAACCAAGCCATCGACTCAAAGATTCCGGACTTCGAGGATGCCATCCAGTTCTACAGTGCACTTCACGCGCGCACTGACTATCTGCTAACGCGCAACGCCGGCGATTTCCCGACCGAAATCCTGCCGATCCTGACCCCCGATGAATTCCTCGCGTTGCTCAATCCCGAAAAATTGTGACCCGTCCCCGAAAACCCGCCGACACCTCCAATCTAACGCGCATCATCCAACAGGTGCAGCCCGACGAGGTCTATAACCTCGGCGCCCAATCCCATGTCGCGGTCAGCTTCGAGGCCCCCGAGTACACTGCCGACGTCGATGCCATCGGCACCCTGCGCCTGCTCGAAGCAATCCGTTTCCTCGGCCTCACCGACAAGACGCGCTTCTACCAGGCTTCCACCTCCGATAAAAATAACCGCGGCGAGACCTTCGTCACCCGCAAGATCACCCGCGCCCTGGCCAACATCGCCCAAGGCCTCGAGCAGTGCCTGTATCTCGGCAACATGGACGCGCTGCGCGACTGGGGCCATGCCAAAGACTACGTGCGCATGCAATGGCTCATGCTCCAGCAGGAGCAGCCCGAAGACTTCGTCATCGCCACCGGCAAGCGCCCGGCCGAGGTCGAGACCCTGCTCGGTGATCCCACCCTGGCCCGCGAGCGCCTCGGCTGGGTGCCCGAAATTACCGTCCAGGAGATGGTCGCCGAGATGTTCGCTGAAGACCTCCAAAGCGCCCGCCGCTTCGCCCTGCTCAAGGCCCATGGCCACGCGATCCCGATTGCGCGCGAGGATGGGCGCTGAAGCCAGCAGGCCGATCCGCCATGCCCACACTCCTCGACCCTACCAACGACTACGTCTTCAAGCGGGTCTTTGCCGAAGCACTCGAACTGCTGCGGGCGCTGATCAACAAGAGTGTAGTGCATCTGCAATGACAGCTGTCATTGGGGTTTCCCGGAGAAGCCTATGACTGGGCCAAGGCGCGCCCTCAGTGACGCACAGATTGCCCAAGCAACCGCCCGCGGACTCCAGCCAGGCCGGCTTGACTATAGTAGATTAAGGTATTAACTCTTATTGCTTTAGTGGAGGCTGCCATGACTGGTGCTACCGTCCGCCCTGTTGCGATCAAGCTCGATGACGCGATGAAAGCCCGATTGAAACGCTTGGCCGAGGCGCGTCAGCGCACACCGCACTGGCTGATGCGCGAAGCCATCACTGACTATGTGGAGCGCGAAGAAAAGCGAGAGGCGTTTCGCCAGGATGCGCTCAAGGCCTGGGAGGCTTACCGATCGAGCGGATTGCATCTGAGCGCGGCAGAAGCGGATGCCTGGCTGGAGCAGCTTGAACAGGGTCACGACATTGATCCGCCGCCATGCCACAGCTGATCTGGTCGCCTGAGGCCCTGCTTGATGTGCAGCGGCTCTATCGCTTCCTCGCCCCCAAGAACCCAGAGGCGGCCAAGCGGGCTGTCAAGGCCATCCGCGAAGGCGTCAGGCTGCTGGCACAACAGCCGGGAGTGGGCCGGCCGGTTGAGGATATGGAAGACCTATTCCGCGACTGGATCGTCGATTTTGGTGACAGTGGCTATGTAGCCCGTTACGGCGTCGACCGGCAATGCGTCACGATTTTGGCCGTGCGTCATCAGAACGAAGTGGGCTTTTGATGGTGTCGTTGCTCATTCAGTCGCATCCAGATTCTGTGCCGATGTCCGATCGGTCCTGCTTGCGCTCAATCGCGACGACCCTACCCAATCCCACCGCGACCCAGCTAACATCCCCAATCCTTGACCGCAGCTCGGCCACCTGTGGCTGAGCCAACCGGCGGCCTTCTCGCTGAGCCAGCGGCAACACATGAATCTCATTGGTCGTAACCTATGAACAGCACACTCGCCTACGATCAGGATTACTACCTCTGGTTTGCCGACCAGGCTCGCTTACTGCGTGCGGGCCAGTGGCAACAGATCGATGTCGAACATCTGGCCGAGGAGCTCGAAGACATGGGCAAGCGGGAGAAGCGCGCCCTGCGCAGTCGCACCGTCATCCTGCTCGCGCATCTGCTGAAATACGCCCACCAGCCCGATCATCGCAGCCCGAGCTGGATCGGGACCATCCGCGAACAACGCAAGCAGCTCCAAGAACTCATGCTCGACAGTCCCAGCTTAACACCGCGTTTCGCGGCAGACTTGGAGGACAGTTACCTCAGTGCCCGCTTGCTGGCCGCCGGCGAAACCGGTCTGCCTGAAACTCAGTTCCCGCCGACTTGTCCGTTTTCGGCCGAGCAGTTGCTGGATCAAGGATATTGGCCGCAAGCCCAAGATCAAGCGCACTGACCTCGGCGCACTCAGTGACGCACAGATTACCTAGGCAACCGGCCTGACACTGGGCCAAGTCGAGGCCCTGCGTGCAATCGAGCCGCATCCCTAGAAGAACCAGGCCAACACCAAGCTCGCGCCATGACATCACCGGCACCCACGACAGCGGCTACAAGCTCCTCTATGCTCACGCTGCCATGGTGCGCGACCTGCTCACGGGCTTCGTCCCCGGCGACTGGGTCCCATCCTTGCTCATGCGCATAGCGCAGGCCGGTCTGAGTTGCACCCCAAGCACCAAGCCGCAACGGCAGGCGCAAGACCGTCGCTCCAGCCGCCTCGGCAATGGCCGGCCGCCGTCTCATCCGTACTGTGATCGTCGATCACGACGATAGGCTCAGGTCGCAGCCGCCGCGCCTCGGCGATCACAGCGCCGATCGATGCCGCTTCGTTGTAGGCGGGGATTATGATCACGTCATTGGTCCAAGACCGCCCGCCAGCGCCAAACGTCCGGGTGTGAGAGGAACTTCCAGCAGGTGGAATCAGGATAGGTCATGAGCTCAAGGTAGCGCAGCAACGGAGAGGGATGCGCTCGCGGTAGGCATCGACACAGTCTGGACCGAATTTCTCTTGTAGCAGAGCCAGCAGGATGAGGGCTTCGCCCTGCTGCACGCCCAGTTGGACACCCTTATCGATCCCCGCTTGTTCAACCGCTCAAACCATCTTTAGCTCGTCGAGCAAATCGGGATGACGGTCAAGCAGCTTGAATAACTTCACAAGCGCAAGCGGCGGTTTGGTCTTGCCGGTTTCGTAGCGGGAGAAGGCATTGACACCTCCACCGAAGAGCTCGGCCGCCTCGCGTTGCCCGAGATGCAATTTCTTGCGCACCTGAGCAAGAAAGTCAGGGTCGACAATGGCCGCATTCACCTGCTTGTTGAAAGCCTGCATCTCACACATGACGCGCTCGGTTTCGGCCCGATCGGTGATGGACTCGTCGCAGGCCGGGCAAAAGTCAGCCGTGACCGACGGGATAAGCGTGGTTTCGCCCTTGTAGGTGTAGGGGATGTCGCGCGTGTCGCGAATCAGTTCTGCCGCGCCACAAACAGGACACTTCATGTCGCGGTTTCTCGTGCGGATCGGGTGGCTCGCACCTGGCCAGCCCTGACCAGGGCTTGCACGACATCCAGCTTGCAGTGCGGGGTGCGTTTCTCCATCACCAGAAGCTAACCTATTTGGTTATAGCTGGCAAGCGGGACATCGACGTCACCGCCAGGCGAGTGCTCGGCGTTCCGGCAACCCACTCCCCTCAGCACTCCGGATCTGTAGCACAATCCACCTGAGCTTCCAGCGTGTCGGCGGTCTCGCCGGATTGGGAGATCACCACGAACAGCCCGCTCGGGTCGAGGATCGGCTCGCGATAGAGGGGTGAGCGCGGATCGAACGAGACCGATCACCCGAACAGCTCGCTGTGCGATCCAAGTCGGGCCAAGATGAGCCTGTCATCGCCCTCCCTGCGGTAGATCAGCAGCAAATCCGGTTTGATGTGACATTCGCGATAGCCAGACCAATCGCCAGTCAAATCATGGTCGCGGTAACGCGCCTCCAGCGGCTGGTCGACAACCAGCGCCTTGAGCGCCGGCATCAGATCCGCATCAAGCGTCGCTCGGTGCTGGCCTTTCGCTTCGCGCTTGTAATCGCGTTTGAATGAACTGGGGCGATCAATCGCCCGCATGCAGATCAGCCATCAGGGCATCAACACTGTCGAAACGCTCGACCTGCCCAGCCTCGATCTCCGCCAATGCCTGGCGACTGCTCGCGCTCGGCGCCTTGACCTCGAACGGCAAGCGACGATCCTCGGCAACACGGAGCATCAAGAGGCGAATGGCATCAGACACGGACAAGCCCATGGCATCGAGTGCAGCGGTCGCGCGCTCCTTGGTTGCGACATCGATGCGGGCGCGGACATAGGTGTCAGTGTTCGGCATGGCTTCGTCTCCGTCATCAGCAAGTCTCGATTGTAGTCCAGATATGACTACAAATCCAAACGCCGGCAACGCCACAACGGTTCCCCATTGATCGCATGTACCATCACAGCTTGGCCAGCGGCGGGCGCGTCTCGGCAAACGAGAATAGCCACCACAGCGCCCGCCACACCTGGGTGACACCGGCCTCGGGCGGATAACAGGCCGTCAGGTCGACCAGGGCAAACGGCACCTCGGGCGCGTCGCTCAGGCGCGTGGCACTCAGCAGCGTCGGGCGCTTGTGCCGTTGCGCCTCACCATTGATGACCGGCGCGTTATGCGCGCTCGGCCCCAGCGTAAAGGCGCGCTCAGCGGTGCGCAGATACTGCTGGTAACCGGGATCATCCTGCCACCGGCCGTGCCGAGCACCAGGCTGCCGTTATCGCACGGCACATGACCCCACAGCGCGCCAAGGCCCAGACCATGGTCGCCGTCGGCTGCAAGGCGTGCAGCTAGGCTAAGGCGGACCAGACAAAGGGCCTCTGCACCAGCTCGACATCGCCCAAGGCCAGCGGTTGCGCCAGCTGCTTACCGAACGAGCTGCTCTACACCACCAATGACGGCAACACTCAACGTGATGTCAGGGAGCAAGCGCCCCATGAACCGCGCTCCGAGTGTCTATGATGTGCGATCAAGCATCGCCGAACGATGCTGGATTGCAAGACCTGACCGTATGCCGTAACAGGCTGATTAACTTGCGGGTTGAAGTCCCGCCGATGGAGTTGCTCGTACACCACTGTAGTGCCCCGGAGCGGCGTTTGGGTAACCAAGGGTCGTGAGTTTCGTGGGTGCAAAACCGCAGGCCGCAGCGCAAGCGAACCTAGAGGTAGCCTCGTCACTTA
>NZ_NRRY01000029.1 GCF_016583905.1 Lamprobacter modestohalophilus
GACGTCAACTGGGGCTGCAGTACAGCGCGGCATCGGTGAGAACCTCCGGTCAGTCGCTATGTGAATGATGAGAATGACAAGGTTACTATCTGGGAACGGTCTCAGGTATTTAACAGGGTTGCACTAGTGCCCAAGTCTCGATCAGTCGCGCGAGGGTCTTCTTGTCAGATTCGTGATACCAAGAGGGCGCCATCAGCTCCAGTACTCCGTCGATGAAGGTCAGCCTCGGAATCGCGGATTCGCCGCGGATCTCGAGCAGACGTTCGTAGTCGCTCCAGTCGGCATGATCGAGCAGGACGATTTGGTCGTCGGGCTGCGCGGCTCGATGTGCGGGAGCCGGCATGGGTGCTGATGCTGGTGTGTCGGCAATGCGCTCTGCGGTGGCGGCCATGGCGAGCCTCGGGTGAGAGTGGGTCTGCGCCCTAGCTTAGCAGGCGTCGCAGAGCTCGATCTCGGCGCTGATCGCGCGATAGGAGCTGCGCACCGAGCGCACCGAGCGCGCAGAGCAGGGCAAGGGAGAGCCAGGCTCTAAGGGTCATTCGTGCCTGCTCCCGGCCCAGTGCATCGAAGGAGGTAGGCGTTCGCTACAGCGGATTGCCATGGTCACTCGCCACCGCTCTCCTGCACCAACGCCAGCATCTCGGCATAGCTCAAGCGGCTGCTGTCATCGGTTCCTTCCAGCAGCGCGTCGGCCAGACTGCGCTTATTGGCATGCAGCTGCAGGATACGCTCCTCGATGGTGCCCTTGGCGACCAGCCGGTAGATGGTCACCGGGCGTTGCTGACCAATGCGGTGGGCGCGGTCGGAGGCCTGGTCCTCGACAGCCGGGTTCCACCAGGGGTCCATGTGGATGACGTAGTCGGCGGCGGTGAGGTTGAGTCCGGCACCGCCGGCGCGCAGGCTGATCAGGAACAGCTCGCCGTCGCCGGACTGGAAGGCAGTCACCGCGGCGCGACGCTTCGGCTCCGGGGTGCTGCCGTCGAGGTATTGGTAGCGGATGCCGCGGCGGTCGAGATGCTCGCGGATGAGCTTGAGATGATCGACGAACTGGCTGAACACCAGCGCCTTGTGGCGGTTCTCGATCAGCTCGTCGACGATGTCGGCGAAGGCGTCGAGCTTGCTGCTGGGGACTGTGCTGTCGGGCAGCGCGAGGCGCGGATGGCAGCAGGTGCGGCGCAGGCGCATGATCTCGGCGAGCAGCTGCATGCGCTGTTGGCCGGGGTTGGCGTTGGCCTCGGCGTCTTCGAGGCGGGCGATGGACTCGCGGCGCACGGCCTCGTACAACGCCTGCTCGCTGTCGCTTAGCTCTAGGCTCAGCGTGATCTCGGTGCGCGGCGGCAGCTCGCTCAAGACCTCGCTCTTCAGCCGGCGCAGGATGAACGGGCGCAGCAACTGGCGCAGGCGTTGTCGGGCGCCCTGGTCTTGGTGCTGCTCGATGGGGTTGGCGAAGCGGGCGTTGAAGGACTCCAGCGAGCCGAGCAGACCAGGATTGATGAAGCGAAACAGGTTCCACAGCTCGCCGAGATGGTTCTCGATCGGGGTGCCGGTGGTGATGATCCGAAACGCGCCCTGCAGCTGCATGATGGCCTTGGAACGCTTGGTGAGGGCGTTCTTGAAGGCCTGGGCCTCGTCGGCAACGATGGTCTGCCAGCGCACCTCGGCCAGGTGCTCGGCCTCGGTCTGCAGCAGGCCGTAGCTGGCAATGATCAGATCGAAGGGGCCGGCTTGCGCCAGCATCGCGGCGCGATCACCGGCGCCGAAGCGCAGCGGGCGTAGGGTCGGCGCGAAGCGCGTGGCCTCGACCAGCCAGTTGCCGCAGACCGAGGTCGGTGCCAGCACCAGGGTTGGCCCCTCGGGCGCGCGCGACAGGATCAGCGCCAGCGCCTGAACGGTCTTGCCGAGACCCATGTCGTCGGCGAGACAGGCGCCGGCGCCCCAGTGCGCGAGCCGGGCGAGCCAGCGGTAGCCCTCGGCCTGATAGTCGCGCAGCTCGGCTTGCAGGGTGGAGGGGATGACCGGCTCCAGCTCGCGGACCTCATTGAGGCGCGCGAGCAGCTGCTCCCAGGCCGGCGATGAGGCGATCTCCATGCCGTCCAGCAGCTCGGCGATCGCCGGTGCTGCCAGCGGATGGAAACGGCCGCGGTCGGTCAGACCACGCAGCCCGTCGAGACGCCGCCGCAGGGCGTCACTCAGGCTCAGGATCTCCCGCTCACCTAAGCGCACGAAGCGGCCTCTGGCCTCTGCGGCTTGGGCGAGCAGCTCGCGCAGTTCCAGCACCCGGCCGTCGTCCAGATGCAGGCTGCCGCCGAGCTCGAGCCAGTCTTGTTTCTGATTGACGCTGGTGCGCAGTTGGCCGACCTGGACGGCGGCGCTCAAGCTAATGCGTTTGCCCTTGGGCCAGTCCAGCAGCACCGCATCGCCCAAGGCTTGTAATTGCTCCAGCGCGGTCAGTGCGGCCTCGGGATCATCGAGCTGCCAGTTCGTCGAGGCGCCGTCTGCTAGTGCCGGGCAGGCTGTTATGAGTTGTTGTACTGCCTCTCGCTCGGCGCGCAGATCGCGGGTGCAGCTGACGGCGCGGCCATTGAGATCGGTCAGCAGGGTGGCGCTGCCCTCGCCGGGGTGCAGCTGCGGGCCGGCATCGCCGAAGGGGTGCACGAACAGCTCCAGCTGCAGCCCAAGATCCAGGCCTTGGCCGGTCGGTGTCAGGTGCAGATGTGGGCGCGCATCGGCCGGGACCTCTTCAGCGGCGCTGCTGTCCCCGCCGCCGATATCCGAGTGGACCGTTAGCAAGGGCGCCACCGAGGACAGCGTCTTCAGTAGCTCCTTTTTCGAGGCCTTGGGCACGACCAGTCCGTCTGGGCCGAGGATGGCGCCGATCTGCTGGTGGCTGCTGTCGAACTGGACCAGCCGGAAGCGATAGGCACTTTCTTGCACAGGTTGCACGCCGCGCTTGCCTTGCGGGAAGGGCTCGATGCGAACCAGCAGGTCTTTGCCCTGCTTGACGACCCGCAGGGTGGGGCGAGCAGGGATCAGCTCCAGTGGCGTCTCGTCAGTCGGGTCGGCGAGCACCAGCGGGTGGCCGACAGCGGCCAGTAAGGCGCAATCCGGGTTCAGGCTGCAGCTCTGTTGCGTCGCGCTGCTGCCGAAAGGCGTCTGCTGCCGCTCACGCACGATGCAGGCGCAGATGGCCCGGTCGCGGGCGCTGAGATGGGGCATCAGCTCGGGCTCGTTGGCCAGGCGAGACAGGGCGACGGCGCGACCCCGTGTCCAGCCGCCGCCCCTGGTGCGCTTCTGCTCGCGCGGCTCTAGGTTGGCATAGCTGCCTTGCACGACCAGCAGCCAGACCAAGCGCAGATCTTGCGCGGACGGGTCGTCCTTGGATGGGGCGGCATCGGGCGCGAGCCGTTGCAGCGCTTCCAGCGCCAGCGTCCAGTGCGGTTTGGGTTTGAGGAGATTGGTCAGGTTGACCAGACCTGGCGGGGTCGATGGGGCTGCTGGCAATCTGTCCCGATAGCCGATCGCATTGAGCAGGGCGATGGTCTCGCTCAGGAACCAGCGGGAACCTTGCTCGGCGAGCTGCGCGATACCCGGCGCTGCGTTTTGTCCGCTGCTGCCTTGTCCGCTGCCTTGCTCAGTGTTTTGTTTGGCGCCCTGCTGGGGGCTTTGCTTAGCACCTGGCTGGCTCCGCTGTTGCGTGCCCGGCTGGGTACCGAGCTGTGTACCCGGCTGGCGGTCCGACTGAGTCCCCTGCTTGGCGGTCTGCTGAGCGTACTGCTCGGCGTATCCTGCAAGCGCGCGCTGGATGTCGGCATGGATTGGCTCGCCAAGCCAGTGCAGCGCCAATGCGCGAAACAGCAAGGCCAGCGGCCGATGGGCGCCATAGCCGAAGCCGTGCTGGAGCGCATAGCAATCCACGGGCTTGCTCTGACCGGCCAGCACCTGGGCCAGCTCGCCGATGACGCGAAAGGCCGCTTCGAGCTTGTCCGTCACACTTGCGCGCAGGCAAGTGCGCACCTGCTGGTGCACCTTGGCGAGATCGTCCGGCTCGCCGCGCTGCAGCAGCGCCAGCAGATAGAGCGCACCGGGCAGGCCCGGCAGATAGAGGTTGCGCTTGCGGGTGCGTTTGCGCTCTGCCTGGTGGGCCTGGTCGAACTGGCTGATCGCCTCGGCGTAATCACCGCGTAGGACGCACAGCCAGCCCTTCAGCGTCAGGGCCTCGGTGGGCGTGCGTTCGGCGAGCAGGGGCTCGAGCTGCGCGGCGGGCAGGCGCAGCAGCTCCAGCGCGGCATCGGCATCCGCATTGACCTGTAAGGCGCGCTCGATGAGGTCAGTCCGCTGGGCCTGGGCCTGGGACTGGGCCTGGTTAGGATCTTGATCCCGGTTCTGGTCCTGGTGCGCAGCCATCGGGGTCAAGGTGCAAGCTCTGGCAGCACGAAGTCGAGCTTGGCCAGCCCCTTGCGGAACGCGTTGAGCTTCTTCTGCGGCACGCAGAGTTGCCGCTCTCCGGCGCGGCTGCAATGCGCGGCGGTGGCCGGATCGCTGCTGAGCATCGCCGCCAGGGCGGCATCGCGGCATTGGATCAGCCTTGCTGGGCCGGCATCGGTCAGCGCCGTGGCGCGCTCCTCGATGCGAGCGAGCAGATTGCTCGCCTCGGCTGGCAGGTCGCCCTCCACCGACGTTTCGAGGAAGGTTCGGATGCGCTCGCGCTCGTCGGCATCGGCGCTGCGGCTGAAGATAACATCCGTGTTCAGGACCCATCGATCAGCCGACAGCGACTTCGCGATCTGCTCCAACTGTAGCTGTTCTGCAGGCTCCATGGGCCGGAGCAGCTCGAGCTGCAGATCCGCGTCCATCCGGAACAACGGTGGTCGCTCCGCGAGCTGCGCGACGTAGTGCTCGGTCAGGTCCAGGCAGTAGGCACCGAGCGCGTTGAGGCGCAGGTAGCGCAGACCGTCGTAGCGGCTCAGAAAATCGATGTCGTCGGCGCCCCAATGATCGTAATAGTCGGGTCGAGCGCGGTAGGGTCGTGAGTAGGCGATATCGATCATGCCGAGCGTGGCGAGGTACTCGAACAGATAGGCCAGCGTGTAGCGCGCCTCGAGGATCTCGAAGTTGGCAGCGCCGTCATAGCCGAGTGAGCCGTAATTGGCATCTGAAAGATAGAGCTTCCAGGGGTTTCCGCTGACATCGAAGCGGTGACCCTCGGCCTTCATCTGTCGGAACAGGTCATCCACGGCGAGCCATTCGCCCACCGGGCAGCTGGCGCGCAGGGCGTCTTCGATGACCAAGCGCCGGTCCATCGGCGCTGTGAGTCTGACGCCTTTGCTGGTCTGCCCCTTGATCAGGTCGACGCGGCGCAGCTCATCCGGGCTGCCCTTGCGCTGCCAGCGCTCGTACAGCTGCTTAACGACCTCGTGAACGGGCTGCGATAGCGCCTTCTTGCCCTTGGCCGTCAAGCCGAGCTTGCTGCCGTCGATCTTCGCCAGGCCGCCGGTCTGCAGCAGCAGTGGCCAGGCGAAGGGGCGAATAGGACGGATTGGCCCTCCGGCCCAGCGTGGCGTGTCCTCATCGTCGTCGGCGTCGTACCAGTCGCCACCGAGCAGCACCGACTCGAGGCGACGGATCGCGGCGGCGCTGGGCAGGCCGGTCTTGGCACCCACGCCGATGCTGCCCTCTGCGATCAGCCGTAGCACCGCGGATAGATCCTGATGGGCCAGCATCTCGGTGTCCGCGCGTCGCAGCGGCTCGGGCTCGTCACCGCTGAAACGCTTGATGGTGACCGTCTCCGGTAACTGCTCATCGTCTAGGGTCACAACCTGCATGGGCGGTGGCTCTGGAACCAGTTGCGCCAGACGCGCTGCGAGGTCGGTCGGGATGTATCGATCGAAGAAGAACAGCCTGAGTGTGCTGGGCTGGTGTTTTGTCTTCGAGCGGCCGAGCCAGAGGTAAGGGTCGTAGGCGAAGTGATCTGGCAGTGCGTCGTATTTGGCTTTGAAGGCCACTGCGCTGAAACTGCCGTTCCAGTTGTAAAGGGTCTCAGCGATGGCGTTGCGGTCCAACTCGGTCAGCCCGGCGACCAGCGTGGCGAGTGCATCGGAGAGCAGATAGCCAGCGAGGCCGTTGACCAAGCTGTCCTTGACGTTCCCGGGCCGCAGGTCCGGAACCTGGCTGCAGCGTTGCTTCAGTTCGATCACGGTCAGTGATCTGAGGGCTTCTTTCAGTGTCATGGGCTCTTCGAGGACGAGGATGGGGTTGTGCGGAGGCGATTTCGGATGGCTTCAAATCGGCTTCTCCAGCCAGCTCCCCAAGACGTATCGTGACTAATCCAGGGATCGGTTCGCCTTCCACAGCGACGTCGGTGCTGCCGATGTGGTGCCGATGTGGTGCCGAGTTGCTGCAGGATCTGGCTCTGCTGGGTCTCGCGTTGAAAGAATCGATCCAGCAATCTGTCGGCTCGAAAGCTACCATAGCGAGTCTGGCGCTGGCGAGAAACCCGCCGGCGTCAGAGACAGGATGGCGCGCACCGACGATCAGTGCCTGCTTCATCTGACTGACAGGTTTGTCCAACACCCCCAACTGAATCCAGTAGCACATCAGCATGAGCGAGATCCCACTGCAGTACCACACCGCCTATCAATGGACCGGCGAGTCCGCGGCCGGCGACATCAGGATCGAGGGCCGATCCTTGCTCCCGGTGGGCACACCCCATGATGCCGAGCGCTATAGCCCAGAGCACCTGTTGGTGGTCGCCGCCGAGACCTGCCTGGCCAATTACGTCCTGCTGATCGCCGAGATGTCGAAGCTGGTGGTCAAAGACTACCGGTCCAGCTCGGAAGGCGAGCTGATCAAAGAGGGCAAGGTCGGCTACCGCTTCAAGCGTATCCTGATTCGCCCGGAACTGACGATCGAGGCAGGCAACGAGTCGCAGGCGCAGCGCATCCTCAAGAAGGCGCATGATCTTTGCCTGATTGCCCGCTCCCTCAATTGCCCCGTCGACATGGAGCCAGTCGTTAAGGTCGGCTGAAGTTGGGTGAGACGGTGCGGATGACCGGAATGGCCGGAATAGCCGGAATAGCCGGAATGGCCAACGATGATGATCGCAAGCGCATTGGGGAAGGCGTGCGTCTATCCGGAGAGGTGGGTCAGTCACTGAAAAAGATTCGCGCTGGCGCCCAGGAAATTTCCGCTGGGGTGAGGTCGTTGCACAGACGAAGTCGCCGCAAGGTTCAGTCCGCCACTGGTGCGTTCTTGTCATGCCCGGCGACCAGTCGCTCGGCGATGACCAGCGCATCTTCGAGGCTGCGCGCGAGTTCCAGTGAGCCCGCCCGTCGGCGCACGCCGGCGCGGCGCAGCTTCAGGATCATCCGTGGGGCGAGATTGACGATGACCAGGCCGATGCCGCGCTCGGCTAGATCCTTGACGATGGACTCCATCGCGACGATGCCGCTCATGTCGAGCATGGTCACATCACCCATGTCGAGCACGACGACGCGGGTCTCGGGGCTGACCACGACGATACTCTTCAGCGCGCGCTGTGCCGAGCCGAAGAACAAGGGGCCATTGATGTCGTAGACCAGGACGCCGGGCGGTGGCGGGGTCTGGTGCGCATGCTCGGGCCGTTTGCCGTCGATCACCGAGACACCGGTGAGCGCGATGCTGCGGCGGATGAACAGGATGCTCGCCAGCGCCATGCCGACGCCGACGGCGATGACCATGTCGAATAGCACGGTCAGCGTGAAGCAGGCCAGCAGCGTTGCCCGGTCCGGCATGGGTGCGATGCGCAGGGTGCGCACGAAGTGCGGGGCGTCGCTCATGTTCCAGGCGACGATCAGCAGCAGCGCGGCCATCGAGGCCATGGGCACGTAGGCGAGCCAGTCGGCCAGCAGCAGCACCGCCGCTAGCAGAAACAGCGCGTGCACCACTCCGGCCACTGGCGAGGTTCCGCCGGCGCGCACGTTGGTCGCGGTGCGGGCGATGGCCGCGGTGGCGGGGATGCCGCCGAACAGGGGCGCCACCAGATTGCCGATGCCCTGGCCGATCAGCTCGTCGTTGGGGTCGTGTCGACGTCCGGACATGCCGTCCGCCACCACCGCGCACAGCAGCGACTCCAGCGCGCCGAGCACGGCGATGGTCAGTGCGGCACCGAGCAGGCCGCGGATCAGCTCGAATGATAGGCCGATCGGCTGTCCGTTCGGACCGGGCTGTTGCCAAGGCCAAGCGAAGCTGGGCAGCACCGGCGGAATACCGTTGCCGACGACGCCGTCGATGGCGTAATGGAAACGGGTGCCGATGGTCTCGACCCTGAAGCCGTCGATCAGCAGCCCAGCACCGAGGGCAAGCAGCGAACCGACCACCACGGCCACGAGATGCGCGGGCAGGCGCTTGTCGATGCGTGGCCAGAGGATCAGCACTGCCAAGGTGACGCCGCCGATCAAGGCCTCCTGCCAGTGCAGCGTCGGCAGCGCATCCAGGATTGCCAGCAGCTTGTCGGTGAAATGGCCGTCCAGGGTGCCTAGGTCGAGCCCAAACAGATCCTTGATCTGCAAGGTCGCGATGACCACCGCGATGCCGGCGGTGAAGCCAACCGTGACCGGATAGGGCACCATCTCGATCAGGGTGCCTAGGCGTCCTAAGCCCATGCCCACGAGCAACAGCCCGGCCAACATGCCGGCGATGAGCAGGCCGCCGAGCCCCTGCGTATGCACGATGGGCAGCAGCACGACGACGAAGGCCGCGGTCGGCCCGGAGATGTTGACGGCGGAGCCGCCGGTCAGCGCAATCAGCGCGCCGGCGATGATGGCCGTGTAAAGCCCATGCTGGGGCGGTACGCCGATGGCGATCGCGAGCGCCATGGAGAGTGGCAGGGCGACGATGCCGACGGTGAGGCCAGCCAGCAGGTCGGCGCGAAGGTCCCGCAGGCTGCGGTGGGTGGAGAAGCTGGAGCGCAGGGCGTGGAGCAAGGCAGTGGGTCTCGGGCAGGTGCTGCACGTGGCGAGCGAAGAACGGGTACCTAAGCGTGCGGGGGTGCAATCAAACCGTCCAATTTACCCCGTTCCGAGCATAGTTGGACGATGAGCCAGGGCGGTGCATCGAAAAAACGCAGGTTCGCCTACAGCGCGCCCATGGCTGAGGCCAAGGCGCCGACGGCACGGCTGGCGACAAAGACCGTTAGCGCGAGTAGCAACGCTGCATACACCCGCTCGACGAAGACCAGGTTGCGCTCCAGCACCGACAGCAGTCCGGTGCGTACCATCACTAGCACCACGGAGGAGTACCAGAGGGCGTCGATGCCACCGATGGTCAGCACCAGGATGGCCTTGGCGCCCAGTCCCTGATCGGCAGTGATGAAGGGCGCAAACAGCGCGAGCATGAACACCGCGAGCTTTGGGTTCAAGAAGGCGATCATGAAGCCATCGCGGGCGGCCATACCAGGTTCCTCATGGCTGCGGATGCTGCCATTGTCTGAGGTTACAGTGATCTGATGGCAGATTGCGCCCCGCGCAAGGTAGACCAGATAGCCAGCTGCGGCGAGCTGCAACAGCGCGAACAGCGTTGGCGATGCGGTCAAGAGCGCCGCTAGGCCGGCTACCGTGAGCACGGCGTAGAGACCGACCGCAAGCCCGTGCGCAAGGGCAGCGGCGAGTCCTGAAGCACGCCCGCCGTGCAGCGTGCTGCCGAGGACCACCGCTAGGCTCGGGCCGGGCGTCATGGCGCCAAGCACACAGAGCAGGGCGAGTGAGAGCCAGGCTTCAACGGCCATTCATTTGCTTCCAGAGACGTATTCAATGGTGTCAGCAACAGGCTGTCGTGTCAGCGTATTGCTGAATTTGAAGGCGAGAATGCGGTCTCTGATGATCCTCAGGAGCCTGTCCCTTGGTCGTTGAAATAGGGCGGTCTCGCTAGGCCAGCACATCCACAACCGCCCCGGTCAGTTGCCGCAGCTCCTCGTTGCTGATGATGAAGGGCGGCATCAAGTAGACCAGGCGTCCAAATGGACGTACCCAGACGCCGCGCTCGACGAAACGGCGCTGGATCTCACGCATCGCGACCGGTTGCTCCATCTCGACCACGCCGATGGCTCCGAGCACGCGCACATCGGCGACCCCGGGCAGGTCGCGGCAGGGCTTTAGGCCGGCATTGAGCAGATGCTCGATGCGCGCGATGTTGGCCTGCCAGCCTTGGCTGCCAGCACCGATACCAGGGTCACCGCCAGTGCTGGATTGAATGCCAATGCTTGCGTCTTTGCCAGAGCTGGTGCCCTTGGCCGAGGTTGAGATCGGGTCGTGGGTTGAGGCAGTCTGAATCTTGGCGCTAGAAGTCTGCATGTTGACGCTAGCGCCAGGCTCGAGCAGCAAATCTAGGCTGGCGTTGGCAATCGCGCAAGCGAGTGGATTGCCAATGAAGGTGGGGCCATGCATGAAGGCGCCAGGTTCGGCGCTGGAGATGGCATGTGCAACCTGCTCGGTGGCCAGGGTCGCGGCCGAGGTCATGTAGCCGCCGGTGAGCGCCTTGCCGAGCGCCATGATGTCTGGGCTAATACCGGCGTGCTCGCAGGCGAACAGCCGGCCGGTGCGGCCGAAGCCGGTGGCGATCTCGTCGGCGATCAGCAGCACACCATGCGCATCGCAGAGCGTGCGCACGCGCTGCAGATACGCAGCTGCATAGAAGCGCATGCCGCCGGCGCCTTGAACGATCGGTTCGAGGATGACCGCGGCGATCTCGTTTCGATGGGTCTCGATCAGGCGCTCAAACTCATCGATGTCTGCGTCGCTGCAGGGCTCGCCGAAGCGTGGTGCTGGCGCTGGCGCGAAGAACTGTTGTGGCAGCACCTGGTTAAAGAGCTGATGCATGCCGGTGACCGGATCGCAGACCGACATCGCATGGAAGGTATCGCCGTGGTAGCCAGAGCGCACCGTGAGGAAGCGCACGCGCTTGCGCTGACCGATGGCCTGCTGATATTGCAGCGCCATCTTCATCGCCACCTCGACCGCGACCGAGCCGGAATCGCAGAGGAACACCTGCTGCAGTGGCTCAGGTGTCATCTGCACCAGCCGCTCGACCAGCCCGACCGCCGGCGCGTGGGTGAGTCCGCCGAACATCACATGCGCCATCTGCTCGAGCTGATCGCGCGCGGCCTGGTTGAGTATCGGATGGTTGTAGCCGTGGATCACGCACCACCAGGAGGCCATGCCGTCGATGAGGCGGCGGCCATCCATCAGCTTCAACGTGCAGCCCTGCGCGCTTCGGACCGGATAGACCGGATCGCGGTCGATGGTCGAGGTGTAGGGGTGCCAGGCGTGGGCGCGATCGATTGCGAGCAGGCGCTCGATCTCGGTGTTGGATAACGCAGCGTCGTTGGTGCTCATCGAAGACTCTGGCTTTTCAGCCTGTCGCGTTCGGGTCGTCATGGCGGAAGGGGGGCGCCAAGACTCGCAAGGCGGTATCCCCTTTGTCAGACATCGCCTTGGGGCGTCGTCTGCCGAGGCTCAGCGAATGCCGCGAGTCTGGCCAATCCCATGCTCGCGCGCGAACTCGAGCATACGCTGGATCGGGATCACGGCGCGCTGGCGGATGGCCTCGTCGATCTGGATCTCTTGGTCGCCGCGTTGTAGCACCTGCTCGAGATTTTGCAGGGCGTTCATCGCCATCCAGGGGCAGTGCGCGCAGCTTTCACAGGTCGCTCCTTCGCCGGCAGTGGGGGCGGCGATCAGCCTCTTGTCGGGTGCCAGCTGGTGCATCTTCCAGAAGATGCCCTCGTCGGTGGCGACGATGAACTCGCGATTCGGCAGCTCGCACACGGCCTTGATCAGCTGGGTGGTGGAGCCGACCACATCGGCCTGGTCGACAATCTCATCGGGTGATTCCGGATGCACCAGGATCGCGGCGTCCGGATGCAGGCGGCGCAGGCGCTCGAGCGCGAAGCCCTTGAACTCCTCATGCACCACGCAGGCGCTGTCCCAGAGCAGCATCTCAGCGCCGGTCTGTCTTTGCACGTAGCGTCCGAGGTGCTTATCGGGCGCCCAGAGGATCTTCTCGCCGCGCTCATGCAGGTGCTTGACGATCGGTAGCGCGATGCTCGAGGTGACGACCCAGTCCGAGCGTGCCTTGACCTCGGCGCTGGTGTTGGCGTAGACCACGACGCTGTGATCGGGATGAGCGTCGCAGAAGGCGCTGAAGGCGTCGGCCGGGCAGCCTTCATCGAGCGAGCAGGTCGCTTCCAGCGTCGGCATCAGCACGCGCTTCTCGGGATTGAGGATCTTCGCCGTCTCGCCCATGAAGCGCACGCCGCAGACGACCAGCGTCTGGGCATCGCTTTCGGCGCCGAAACGGGCCATCTCCAGCGAGTCGGCGACATAACCTCCGGTCTCTTCAGCCAGTGCTTGGAGATCGCCGTCGACGTAGTAATGCGCGACCAGCACCGCATGCTGTTCGACGAGCAGACGCTTGATGCGCTCCTTGAGCTCGGTCTTGGCGGCGTCGTTGAGCGCTGGCCAGGCCGGATGCGCAGGGACTTGGATGCGGTCGCGGATGGGGGCTTCCTGGGTCGCAGTGGTCATACTTGTCTCCGGGGCGCCTGCGGCTGTTCCTGCACGATCATCGCTGGTCGCTGAGGATCGATCAGGGCTTGGGCGCAATGGCCGTTGTTCGGTCGTTGTCGGGTCGCCGCTACAAGGGCTCGCCGACGGGTGGTTGTTGAGAACGGTCGTCCTTGGTGCATCTCTCGGCATCGGGCATCGGGCATCGGGCATCGGGCATCAGGTAATCAGGGCTGGCTACTTGAGGAACGCGATGCGCTCGCGGTCGAGCAGGCGATAGACCCGTGCTGGACGATGGCTGCCAAGGCGGCGGAATTCGCCAGTGTCTTCGATGACCTCAAGCGCCTGCGCCCATTTGCGGAAGTTGCGCTTGTCGATCTCGGCATCAACTAGGGTTTCGTAGACCTGCTGCAGTTCGCTGAGGGTGAAGGTCTCCGGCAGGAGCTGGAAGGCGATGGTCGAGTAGTCGAGCTTGGCCACCAGACGGCGATGGGCCATGGCAATGATCTCGTCGTGGTCGAAGGCAAGCGGTGGCAAGGCCTTGACCGGAAACCAGGCGGCGGCTGCGGCATCGTCGCCGGCGCGTACCTGGAGCCTAGACTCGGGTGCCAACGCCAGATAGGCGACGCTGATCACCCGCTCGCGCGGATCGCGTCCGGGCTTGCCGAAGGTGCCGAGCTGCTCGAGGTACAGGTTCTCAACCCCGGTTTCTTCCGCCAGCTCACGGGCCGCGCAGGTCTCGAGGTCTTCATCGATATCAACGAAGCCGCCAGGTAGCGCCCAGCTGCCTTTGAACGGCTCGTTGCCGCGCTCGATAAGCAGCAGTTGTAGCCGATCGTCGCGAATCGTAAACAGGACGACGTCAGTGGTGACCGCCGGATGTGGGTAGCGGTAGCAGTGAGGCTGCTCAGGGTCGGTGGCGGCATCGGCATCGCTGGCAGCGATGGTGTGGGGCTTGTCGGTCATCGTTGACGGCTGTTGGTTGTTTCCCTTCTGTTAACTTAGTGTATGAGTTACACCTTTTCAAGTCGTTGCCAGCGCTTGGTTGTCAGGATGCAAGATCAGCCTGTTGAAGGCCTGTTGCCGACAATGTGCGGTCCGAGGTCGTGCCACAGCCAGGCTGCGCCGCGCACGCCACTGGCATCGCCGAAGCGGGGCGGGATGATCCGGGTGGCGAGGCCATCGCCGAAGATGTAGGGGCGGATTCGCTCAGGCAGGTGCTGGTAGAGCCGCTGCAGATTCGACAGGCCACCGCCAAGCACGATGACCTCGGGGTCGAGCAGGTTGACCACCGACGCCAGCGCGCGCGCAAGCCGATCCTCATAGCGTTGCAGCGCGGCCTCGGCCTCGGTGTCGCCCTGCTCGGCGGCGGCGGCGATGGCCTTGCCGTCGAGCCGGCGGCCGCTGTGGCGCTGGAGGTCCGCGCTGAGGGCCGGGCCAGAGACCCAGGTCTCGATACAGCCGCGCTTGCCGCAGTAGCAGTGAGGGCCAGGGCGCTCATCATCGTGCGGCCAAGGCAGTGGGTTGTGTCCCCATTCGCCGGCGATGGCGTTGGGTCCGCTGAGTAACTGCCCATTGATGACGATACCGCCACCAGTGCCGGTGCCAATGATGACGCCGAACACCGAGCGAGCGCCGGCGGCGGCGCCATCGGTGGCCTCGGAGAGGGTGAAGCAGTCAGCGTCGTTGGCGATGCGCACCGGACGCCGCAGACAGTGCTCCAGATCGCTGCACAGGCTGCGGTCGTTGAGCCATACCGAGTTGGCGTTGCGTAAGCGTCCGCTGAACGGCGACACCGCGCCTGGGGTGCCGATGCCGATGCTGGCGCGGACCCCGAACTCGGCTTCGAGTGCCGAGATCAGGCCATGGATGGCGGCAAGGGTGCCTGGGTAGTCATTGCGGGGCGTTGCGATACGTTTGCGCTGCAGCAGTTGGCCCGCGGCGTCCAATGCGGCGGCCTCGATCTTGGTGCCGCCAAGATCGACGCCGATATGGACCGGCCTGCCCATCGCCGCCTGCTGAACTCAGTCGCTCGCCGGGGAGGTTTTCAATCCGCGTGGGTTGGTGAAACGCTCGTTCAGATTCTGCACATAGGTCTCGCAGTCATGCAGCACCTTGGCGATGCGCCCCTCCGACCAGTCGTTCCAGCCCAGCGGCTTGCCGACGAAGAAGGTCTGCCAGCTGCGGGTGTTGATCTGAAACGCCTCGAGCACATTGCCGGGCAGTTTTTCATCGCGCAGTTGCTTGCGCAGCCAGGGGCGCACACTGAGGGCGGCAAGCTTGCGCAAACCGAAGTGCGCGGCGACGAAGACCAGCAGTGCAAGCGCCTCGGCACCCTGCAAGGCCCAGTTGAGGCCCCAGCCTTCAAGCGTTTCGAGCCAAGCCGGCTCATAGGAGAGGGCGTTCCAATGGCCGCTACTGATGCTCCAGGCCAAGAACAGCGAGACCATGATCAATAGCACCATGAGGTCAGCGATGAAGGTACGCGATCGCCAGCGTCGCACCGCGGTCTCGAGCAGTGGCACGGTCTCATCGGCGAAGCTGGTCGCGGTCTGCCGCAGCGAGGCGACGATGCGATAGGCGCGCTCGATCTCGACTTGGTCCATGCGCTCGTAGATCTCGCTCAGGTCGGCGTCGCGCTTGCGCTCGAAGCGCTCGCGCCTGACCGGATCTTCGATGCCCGGCGCCGAGCCACTGTAGATAGTGAAGAAGCGCCCGGTGGTCATGCCGACCTCGCCAAGTGCCCGCAGCCAGGCGGCGACGACATCCTCTGGATTGTCCTCTTTGGCGGAGGTGTCGATCTGGTTCAGGATGTGGAGAAACTTGCTCGAGTCGGCGCGGTTCTTGGTCCGGACCACCAGGTGTTGCAGCGTGTCGCGCATCGCGCCCGGCTCAGGATGGCGTGCATCGAAGAGTACCAGGACCAGATCGGAGAGGTCGATCATGTGATCGGTGATGCTGAGGATCGCATCGCGCTGGGCATCGGCATCGAAGCCGGGGGAGTCGATTAGGATCTTACCGCGCAGCCGATCGCTGCAGGAGGTCTTGAGCTGCAGGTAGGCGTCGATACGCTTGCCTTCGCCACCGGCGACACGCTCGATCTCGCGCGACATCTGATAGAACGGGAAGCGCGGATCGGAATCGAGCGAAACGCCGGGCAGGGCGTGGCTGCGGGTCTCCGGGCTGTAGACGACGACGGTGAAACGGTCGTCGACAGCTTGGTTGCCGGTGCGCTGAATGGTCTGGCCGAGGAAGTCGTTGATGAAGGTCGACTTACCGGCGGAGAAGGTGCCGAGCACCGAGATCAGTGGCCACCAGGGGACCTGGCTGGCGAACGATTTGTTCTCTGGCAGCAGGTGCATGTCGTAGGCGACCCGGTCGAGCGTCCGGAAGCTCTGCACTGCGCTCAAGAGGATCGGGTTTTCCTGCTCCAGGTGGCTTTCGAGGTCGTTGAGACGCCTCTGCACGCTTTCCGGGCCGGCGGCTGAAGACATGCGTCATGCTCCTGTCAGTAATCGTGGTCGAGCTCGAGGGCGGGTGAAAGCTTGAACGCCAGCGGATACTATACGCTTTGATCCACGCAGGGTAGTGTCCATGCGGACCGAGGGGTTAAGTGCACCCTGAGTCCATAAAGCATGCCGCAGTCAATGGCTTAGCTGTTTTTTGTCGCCGGCTCTGCGGCCAAAGTAGGGTTTTAGGACGTCTAAGGGGCTGATTCTTTTGGCCTAAATGCCTGGCTTGCTTGATATCGCGCTGTATTTTCAGGATACTTCTCGGCTTGGCTCGTATTCGATCTTGCCAACAATAACGATCAGACTCATCAGAACCACCACCGTCAGTGCGAATGGGCCTCAACTGCAGACTGCGTTCTCTAGAGCCGACCGCTGTTAGGCCGAGGCTATTGCCGATAGCCAAGCCGGTCTTACATGGATTGCTGTGCATCAAGCGCTGCATCCCTTGCTCATCTGCTGATCTCTGGCTCGCGGCGCCAGAATTGGCTGGAGTGCGCTGGGGGCTTGAGCCAAGGTTCGCGACTGGCCAGCTTGCGGATTCGCCGAATTCAGCTCTCGGGTACCCGAAATCATGGGAAATCTAATTATGCGCATGCTCTCGATCGGGCTCCTCGCCGCCATGGGTGCCGTCACCGCGGTATCAGCCCAGACCGTGGAAGATATCTATGTCGTCAAGCAGGCGGAGGGTCTGCCGACCGTCTCGGTTGGCGGTACTGTCGTCCCCTACAAGGAGGTGACGCTGGCGGCGCAGCTACCAGGGCGGGTCGACTATCTCGCGGGCATCGAGGGTGATGCGTTCGATAGCGGTGATCTGCTGGTCTCACTGGATGCCAGCGAGCTGAAGGCCAAGCGTCAGGCGCTGCTTGCGCAGATGGCGACGGCGGACGCGCAGTTGCGTAATGCTGGCGTGCAGTACAGTCGGGAGTTGTATTCGCCACGCTCGCGGACCTCGCCAGGTGGCATGGGTGTGCCGAATCTCTTTGATCAGTTCTTCACGCGGCCGATGGAGGATTTCATCGGCGATCGGGATCAGGACGCCGAGCTTTCTGCCGATCTCTTCGCTTCTAGCACGCAGATTCAGGAAGCACGCAATGCCATGATGCAGCTGCAGGCGGAGTTGCGGGCCTTGGATGCGAAACTGCGCGATGCGCGCTCAATCGCGCCATTTGACGGCGTCATTGTTAGTAAGTTCATCGAGGTTGGCGATACGGTGCAACCCGGCCAGCCGCTGCTGACCTTTGCCGATGTCGAGTACCTGCAGGTCGAGGTTGACGTCCCGGCACGGCTGCGGCCAGGTCTGCGCGAGGGGGCGATGCTGCGTGCAGAGCTTGATGTTCCGGCCCGCCCGCGCTCGGCGGCCGATGCGATGAATGATGCGGGCAACGTGCCAGTGCGTGTTGCGCAGGTCTATCCAATGGCTGATCCGCAGCGACACACGGTGAAAGTTAAGTTCGATCTGCCGAAAGGCGTCTCTGAGCCGGGCATGTATGCCAAGGTCTTAGTGCCGGACTTCAACGCTCCGGCCCGCGTCAATCCGGTCGTGCCGCGCACCGCGATCCGCTATAACGGCAGCCTTCCTGGGGTCTATGTGCTCGACGAAGAGGGCAATCCGCACCTGCGTTTGATCCGCGTCGGTGAGCCGACACCGAACGGCGGTGTGACAGTGCTCAGCGGTCTCCGTGCCGGTGAGCGCATCCTCAGTAACCCAGGACCCGGCATCGCCACTGGCTGGTCGCAGGGCGACCGCTCAAGCCGCTGAGATGTCCTCCGAGGACCGAGACGGGGTTCTGCCGTTTGTGCCCTGTCTCGGTTTTTTCACGTCCGCCCCTGATGTAAGAAACACGCTATGAGCCAGGACGATAGCCCTCGCACCGCAGCGCCAGAAGACGCTCGCTCCCTTGCTTCGATGGATGGTGACAGTCTCGGTCTTGCAGGCCGCACTGCTCGTTTCTTCATCCGCTCACCACTCTCGCCGCTGCTCTATGTGGCGATGTTGATGATGGGACTGCTCGGTCTCATCGCGACGCCGCGCCAAGAAGACCCGCAGATCTCGGTGCCGATGATCGACATCATGGTGCAGTATCCGGGGGCCTCGGCCGAGCAGGTCTCGAGTCTGACGATGCAGCCGCTCGAACGAATTATGAGCGAGATCCCGGGCGTCAAGCACGTCTACTCCGCCTCACAGCGCGGCCAAGGGCTAGTGACGGTCGAGTTCAAGGTTGGCGAGGAGGTTGGTCCGTCGCTGGTCAAGGTCAACGACAAGCTATCGTCCAACATGGACAAGATTCCGCCCGGGGTGATGCCGCCCTTAGGTGAAGACCAAGGGCATCGACGATGTGCCGATCGTCACCCTGACGCTCTGGTCCAAGGATGTTGATGGCAACGGCCGGCCTGATGTCGATGACGGGCAACTGCGGCTGCTCGCGCAAGACGTGCTGCAATCGCTGAAGGAGGTCAAGGACACCGGCAACAGTTTCATTGTTGGTGGGCGGACCGAGCAGATTACCGTCGATGCCTATCCGGAACGGCTCTCTGGCTATCGGATCAGCCTGGACGAGGTGGCTAGCACCATCCGCGCGGCGAACGCTGAGGCGAGTGCTGGCGGTGTTGAATCAAGTGGCACCCATTTCTCAGTGGTCTCGGGCTCGTTCTTGACAGGCGCTGAGGATATCCAGCGTTTGGTGGTTGGCACCTATAACGAGATCCCCGTCTATGTGCACGACATCGCGCGCGTGCGCCAGGGACCAGAGGATGCGGATCAGCTGGTCGCCTACTACAGCGGTCCCGCGGCTGAGGGGGATCTCAGGGCTGATGGCGCGCCTGCGGTGACCATCGCGATCGCGAAGAAGGAGCTGACGAACGGCGTCACGGTGGCGAATGCGATCCTTGATAAGGTCGAGGAGATCAAAGGCGAGCGTATCCCGAACAATGTTGCGGTGAGTGTGACCCGGAATTATGGCGAATCTGCCGATGAGAAGGTCTCGGAGCTGATCTTCAAGCTGTTCATCGCGACCTTCTTCGTCTTCTTGCTGGTACTGGCGGCCTTCCGCGCGCTGAAGCCGGCGATCGTGGTCATGTTGGTGATTCCGGTGGTCCTGTTGATGACCATCTTTGTGGCTTGGATCGCCGACTACACCATCGACCGGGTGAGCCTGTTCGCGCTGATCTTCTCGATCGGCATCCTGGTCGATGATGCCATCGTTGTGGTCGAGAATATTTATCGGCGTTGGCTCGAGGAAGGCCGTACCGATGAGGTCACCGCGGTCGATGCGGTACGCGAGGTCGGTAATCCGACCATCCTTGCGACCTTTACCGTGATCGCGGCCTTGCTGCCGATGGGCTTCGTCAGCGGCATGATGGGGCCTTACATGATGCCGATTCCAGCGTTGGGCTCGGTGGCGATGCTGATCTCGCTGTTCGCGGCCTTTGTGTTCACGCCCTATCTGGCGATCTCGAAGTGGCTGCGGCCATCCATGCGCTACTTGGAGGTGGCCGAGAAGCGCGAGCATCAAGAGTCGAAGAACCTCGAGAAGCTCTATGTTGGCATCCTCACCCCGCTGATCGAAAACAGGCGTACGCGCCTGATCTTTAAGTTGGTGCTATGGGGCACCTTCCTCTTCACCCTGAGCTTCTTCTACTTCAAGTGGGTGCCGGTGAAGATGCTGCCGCTGGACAACAAGCCCGAGTTCTCGGTGGTGTTGGACATGCCCGAGGGCACCGCGTTGCCGGTGACCGCCAATCTGGCGCATCAGATGGCGGACAAGATCCGCAGCATGCCGGAGGTCACCGCGATTCAGCTCTACGCTGGCACGGCGCGGCCGTTCGATTTCAACGGCATGGTCCGCCACTACTATCTGCGCTCCGATCCCTGGCAGGGCGAGTTGCAGGTGCAGCTGACCAATAAGCACGACCGTGATCGCAGCAGCCACGAGATTGCGGTCGAGGCGCGTGAGATGCTGAAGCCGCTGGCGGATGCCAACGGCGCCAGCATCGCCGTGGTCGAGATGCCCCCTGGGCCACCGGTGCTGCAGTCAGTCGTGGCCGAGATCCATGGGCCGAGCGCGGAAGTCCGGCGCGCTTTTGCGCAGGAGCTGACAGATATCTTTGCCCAAGCCGAGAGCGCGCGCGATGTCGACAACTATCTGCGCGAGTCCTTCGACTATTGGCGTTTTGATGTCGACACCGAAAAGGCCGTGCGTCGCGGTGTCTCGGTGGATGCCATCAACCGCAATCTGACCATGGCCCTTGGTGGGGCTGAGATCGGCGACGTGAAGATGCGCTCTGGCCACGAGCCGGTCGATATCGTGGTGCAGGTGCCGCTCGCTGAACGTTCGCAGATTCAGAGCCTGGGTGATCTGCCGGTGAGGACGAATTCCGGCTCGACGATTCCGCTGCGTGAGCTGGGAAGCTTTGAGCGCGTGCCCGAGGAGTCGATCGTTTATCGGAAAGATCTGCGCGCGGTCGAGTACGTGGTGGCCGATGTCGGCGGTACCCTGGCGGCACCGGTCTACGCGATGATGCAGATCCAGAACCGCATCGATGAGATGGGTTATGTGGCGCCCGATGGCGTGAAGCCGGAGGCCTACTGGCTGGGTCCGCCGCCCTCGGATCAGGTGTCGAGCTTTGAATGGGCGGGCGAGTGGACCGTCACCTACGAGACCTTCCGCGACATGGGGGCCGCGTTCGGCGTCGCCTTGATCCTGATCTACGTCCTGGTGGTCTGGGAGTTTGGCAACTTCCGTATCCCGCTCGTCATCATGGCGCCGATTCCTTTGACCTTGCTCGGGATCATCCCTGCGCACTGGGTAGCCTTCGAGCTTGGCTATGGGGGCGAGTTCACTGCTACCTCGATGATCGGCTGGATTGCCTTGGCCGGCATTATCGTGCGTAACTCGATCTTGCTGGTCGATTTTTCGATCCATGAGGTGCAGAAGGGCGTGCCGGTCGCCGAGGCGGTGATCCGTTCCTGCACCACACGAACACGGCCGATTGTGATCACGGCGCTGGCACTGGTGGCTGGCGCGAGCGTCATCGTGACCGATCCGATCTTCCAGGGTATGGCGATCTCGCTGTCATCAGGTGTGCTGGTCTCGACGCTACTGACCTTGATCGTCATCCCCCTGGGTTGCGTTGCGGCGAGCAAGGATCTCTGCGAGGTGGCCGTCGCGAGCGCTCCGCCCGGGATGGTGGTTCCCTGCGCCGAGGGCCTGCAGCACGATGAGCCTAGTCGTGCGGCCCACTCGACCTCTACCCAGGGTAAACAGAAGGGCGGCGGCGTCTTGGCCAAGATTGGCGGCGTTCTGATGCTCGTGCTCTATGCCTTCCGTGGTCTGTTCTTGCTGCTGTTCGATTGGATCAAGGGAATGCTAAAGAAACGGCGATCGGCGCCACCAGCGGGAACCGCACCAGCCGGGCCACTGCCCAATGCGTTGCGTCGGTCAGAAACGGACGTCGAGTCCGCCAGTGTTGCAGTCGCCAGTGAGGTTGAGCGTCCGGAAACGGCGCCAGACCAGACGCCAGACCAGACAAGTAGGCCAGAGCCGACTAAAGTGACGAGTGATGCGTTAGCGGAGACGTCGGCCAACGCTCCTGAGCGCAAGGCACCGGCAAAGCCGGCTGCGGCGAAAAAGGCTCCGGCGAAAAAGGCCTCAACGAAGAAGGCGGCGGCGACGAAGAAAGGAACGGCAAAAAAGGCGACGACGAAAAAGGCGCCAGCGAAGCCGCAGCCGAAGGCCTCTAGACGAGGTATTCGCCTCAAGACGGACGATAACGACGGGCCTGAAACCAGTTAGCACGGCAGACACCATGAAAAGAATGCAATCGAGACCTTCACCGCGAGGTCGCTCAACCCTAGGTGGGCGGCGACGTGTGCGGGCTCGGCTGCATCTGGTCTTGCTGGCCATGATCCCGCTGCTCGCCAGCCCTCTCCTGTGGGCCTGGAATCCTTACGAGACGGATAGCCATGGGTCATCGGCTTATTCCAGCGCAGATCGCGCCTCCCCCGGTGATTACCGGACACCGCGCCCACCTGAATGGGGTCGGACAGATCCTGGTCAGCAGGACTCAGACTGGCCGGGCGCCTTGGATAGCCGGAGTCAGTGGTACCTGTCAGAAGACCCTCAGGACGCAACCTGGTCGTCGGCGCCACGAGACGATTTCGATGCTGGCGGCCGTGGCGCTGCCGACCAGCGCTGGCAATCGGGAGCGCCGACATCCGACTGGAGCGATCAGAGTCGTTGGCGGGAGGCGCCGAGCGAAAGGAGCGACGCATGGCGACAGCCGAGCCAGGGCCGATATTGGAACGACACCACCGTCGGCGGTCGATCTGATGACCGATCGCTGCACGAGCGACGAGACCATTGGCCGCAGGACGCGGCTTCGGATTGGGATGTCCGCGGTCAGCAACGTTTCAGGGATTCAGGCGGCGATCGGCTGTACGGCTCGGGTGGTTATCAGTTTCGCCCTGACCCCGATCTCCAAGCGCTGCGCCCGGGCGGCCCCGCCGGCTGGGAGTTTCGCCCCCTGTCCGAGCGGGATAATGCACGCTCACTCGCGGACAGCCCTTATCCCCAGATCGATGAGCGCGATTATCTGCCTCGCGGTCCCTGGCGCAGCTACCAAGACGAAGGCGTTACATTCGGTTACCATGCGGATGATGAGTGGTCAGGCTACTCGTCGCAGCCACCGCTGCGTTGAGCCCTCGCCATACTCCAACCCCTCCAGCCACTTTGCGTGATCGCGGCAAGAACGGATGATTACAGTCATCGGCTCCTTGAAGGGCGGCTCCGGTAAGAGCACCCTCACCTTTAACATGGGCGTCTGGTTGTCGATGGCCGAGGTCGACGTACAACTGGTAGACGCCGACCCACAGGGTACCTTGACCGACGTCACTGCGGTGCGGCATGAAGAGGGCTTTCAGCCCGTGCTTCCCGTATTGGACTGGGCCTCGCTCGGTACCGACAAGCTCCGTGAGCACGACGAGACCCTGATCGATGTCGGAACCTCTGATATGGAGGCCTTGCGCGAGGCGATACAGCATTGCGACCGCGTGATCGTGCCGGTGCCTCCCTCGCAAGCCGATATTTGGTCAACGCAACGCTTCATCCAGTTGGTGAAGTCGGTCGAGCGCGCTCATCCCCCGGAGATTCTCGGATTTATCAATCGGGGCGATACCCATCATGCGGTGCGGGAGACCAACGAAGCGGCCGCCGCCTTGGTGTCATTGCCTGATATCCGGTTCGTGAAGTCGCGGTTGTCGCAACGCACGGTGTTCCGACGCTCGTTCAGCGAAGGCTTGGCCGTGTTCGAGCTCGAGCCCCGCGGCAAGGGGGCGAAAGAGTTTTACGCGCTCGCTGCAAGCTTGTTTCCTCAGGTGTTGAGCTAACCATCGGCACCAAAGCTTGGAGGCCTTGGGCGTCTCGTCTTGGGCGCGGATTGCTTGTATAAGCCTGCGTTCGTGTTACGCTTCGTAGACTAACTTATCGGCAGGCTTGCCGACGCTGGCGTCAGTTTCAGCGCGGCGCTCGGCCGATGCATACCACCCGGCGCCGACCCAATGGTCTGGCCTTGGGAGGGCCGCGGCGGTACCTGAGAGGTGGTGATTTCTTATGACAGGCAAGAACCCGCTCGAGCGAGAGGCTTTTAACAAGACGGGCACAACCGGACTCGAATCGCCGGAAGGCGATCCTGCAGCGAGCCAATTCGCGATGGATCGGCTCTCGCAGGCGTTTGAGACCAGCGCTCGACGCTGGGAGCTGATCGTTTATCCGACGCTGTTCGCCTTCATCATCCTCGCTGCCTATGGCTTTTATCTCGTGTTCAGCTTGGCCAAGGACGTCCACTATCTGGCCATCAGTGTCGACTCGAATATGACGGTGCTCGCGAGCAACATGCAGTCGATCTCCGACAACATGGGCCAGATGAGCTCGAACGTCCGCACCATGACGGTGGGTGTCGATTCGATGGCGCGGGATGTCGCTACCCTAGAGCCGATGTTGAGCTCGATCGAGACCATGACCCAATCGATGCAGTCGATGACCTTCACCACCGCAACAATGCGCGAAGATCTTGGCTCGATGAATCGCAGTATCGGTCGCCCGATGCACTTTATGAATTCGTTCATGCCTTGGTAAGCCGGCTGGGATCGGGCGAGCCCGCTCTGGCGCTGGTGAGCACGGCCAACTCAGGGCTTGCCCCAGACCAATCCCCTGGCCGCGTGGCGAGCGAGACCGCGGGGACGGCGGCCCCCCAGATTCGTCTCGTCGTTGCGATCTCCTCGCGCGCCCTGTTCGACCTCTCGGAGTCTCATCGCGTCTTCGAAGAGCACGGGGTCGAGGCCTATCATGCCTACCAGGTAGCGCATGAGGGTGAGGTCTTGGCGCCTGGCGTGGCCTTCTCTCTGGTGAAAAAGCTGCTTGCCCTGAATGAACGGCTTGGCGATCGTGGCCGGGTCGAGGTCATCCTGCTCTCGCGCAACAGCAGTGACACGGGGCTGCGGGTCTTCAACGCGATTCGCCATCATGGGCTCGCGATCCATTGCGCGGCCTTTACCAGTGGTGCGAGTCCCTACCGATACGTCTCCGCATTCGGCGCCCATCTCTTCTTGTCGGCGGACCGTGATGATGTGCGCCAGGCGCTCGAAGCGGGCTGCGCCGCGGCGACCATCTTGCCCGCTCCGGCCCGGCCTGCGGTCGACGATGATGAGGAGGAGCTGCGTATCGCCTTCGATGGCGACGCAGTCCTGTTTTCCGATGAGTCGGAGCGGATCTTTCGCGCCGAAGGCTTAGCCGCATTCACCGCCAATGAGGTTGCAGCCGCGCAAAAGCCGTTATCCGATGGACCGTTCAAGGGCTTCCTTGTCGCGCTGCGGCGCATTCAGGCCCTGTTCCCGATCGATGAGGCGCCTTTGCGAACGGCGCTCATCACCGCCCGCGGCGCTCCAACCCATGAGCGGGTGGTGCGCACCTTGCGCGCCTGGAACATCCGTATCGATGAATCACTGTTCCTCGATGGCCTGTCCAAGGGGCCCTTCTTGGCTGCCTTCGATGCCGATATCTTTTTCGACGATCAAGAGCACCATTGCCGCGATACCCAGGGCCATGTGACCACCGGCCATGTGCCGCACGGGATTGCGAACCTGCGAGACGCCTGACCTCGACGCACCGCCGCTTTGGTCAGAGCAAGACCGGTCACAGCAAGACGGTCTTCGAGGGTTCGCCGGGCTGCTCACGCACCAGCCGTGGGACCAGATAGCCAGGCAGCCGCTGCCGGAGTTGGGTGACGAGGGCGCGGGCTTCGACCTCGGGGACGTCAAAATGCGCGGCGCCGCTGACCGGGTCGAGCAGATGCAGGTAGTAGGGCAGTACCCGCGTCGCGATCAGCGCATCTGACAGCTGGGCCAGCGTTGCAACCTCGTCATTGACGCCACGGAGTAACACGCTTTGGTTGAGCAGCGGCGCGCCGAGCTCGGCCAGGCTGAGCAGCGCCAGGCAGGCGTCCCGTCCAAGCTCGGCCGGATGATTGATATGGACCACGATGACGACCTGAAGTCGGCTGCCGGAGAGGATCGCGCAGAGCCTGTCGGTGATCCGGCTCGGCAAGATGCTTGGCAGGCGCGTGTGCAGTCGCAGCCGCTTGAGCTGCGGGAGATCATCGAGACGGGTGATGAGTGCCGCTAGCGCAGTGTCATCGAGCATCAGCGGATCACCGCCGCTGAGGATGACCTCCTCGATATCCGGGGCTTGCTCGAGCGCAGCGATGGCAGCGTTGAACCGATCGCTCCGAGCGCCGGCGTCGGCATAGGGGAAGTGGCGGCGGAAACAGTAGCGGCAGTGTAGCGCGCAGGCGCCGGTCGCGATCAGCAGTGCGCGGCCCTGGTATTTCTGGAGCAGCCCGGGCGCAAGCCGGGCGTTGGCATCACCAACAGGGTCGAGTACGAATCCGGTCGCGGGGCGTGCCTCTGCGGCGAGCGGCAAGACCTGGCGCAAGAGCGGGTCGTTGGGGTCGCCGCGGCGCATCAGTGCCGCGAACCCTCGGGGGACCAAGAGCGGAAAGCGGGGCGAGGGCTGAATCGGTGCGGATAGCTTGGTCGGACTGAGCTCGAGCGCTTGCAGCAGCGCGATCGGGTCGGTAAAGGCCGCCGCCAACGCCTGTTTCCAGCTCGGGGTCTGCCATCGTTGTTGGGTTCGCGCTACCATAGTCGGTTTGGTTTCTGTCCGGTATTGGTGCCCCGAGTCATGACGGCCCAAGTCATAACGCTACCGGGCAGACCATCGCATTGAACGCACGATGCACTGCAAGAGGATCTGATGGCAAGTTACAAGACCAATGAATTCAAAGGCGGGCTGAAGATTATGCTCGATGGCGATCCGTATACGATCGTCGAGAACGAGTTCGTCAAGCCCGGCAAGGGGCAAGCCTTCAACCGCGTCAAGGTCCGCAACCTGAAGACCGGCCGTGTTGTCGAGCGGACCTTCAAGTCTGGCGACTCGGTCGAAGCGGCGGATGTGCTCGAGACCGATCTCCAGTATCTCTACTACGATGGTGAGGTTTGGCACTTCATGGACCCGAGCAGCTTCGAGCAGCTCACTGCTGATGAGGCCGTGATCGGCGAGGCGTCGAAGTGGATCAAGGAACAGGATCTCTGCAGCGTCACGCTCTATAACGGCCAGCCGATCAGTGTTGACCCGCCGAGCTTCGTGGTCCTCGAGATCACCGAGACCGATCCTGGGCTGAAGGGCGATACCTCCGGCGGTGGCGGTAAGCCGGCGACGCTCGAGACCGGGGCGGTGGTGAATGTGCCGCTGTTCGTGCAGACCGGTGAGATGATCAAGGTCGACACGCGCACCGGCTCGTATGTCTCGCGCGCCAAAGAGGAATGATTCGGGTGCTTAGACGATTGTTAGGCGATTATTAGGCAATTGTCAGGCAATTGCCGGCAGCCTGATCGCGATGGCGCAACGGTGAGTCGGACAACGATCGCGCGAGACACGTTGCGAGGTCGCGCTGATGCCGGGCAGGCTTGCTGGCAGCCAAGCGCCTCGATCGATGTCCTGCACGCGCGTGCGCGCATGTTACAGCGGTTGCGAGATTTCTTCGCCGAGCGCGAGGTTTTAGAGGTCGAGACGCCACTGCTCTCGGCAAGCGCGACGACCGATCCGGCCATTGAATCGCTGCGCACCCGCTGGTCTGGGTCTGGCACGGACGCGCCGTCGGGCCAGGGGCTCTACCTGCACAGCTCACCCGAACTGCCGATGAAGCGGTTGCTGGCTGCGGGCAGTGGTCCGATCTATCAGGTCTGCAAGGTCTTTCGCGATGGCGAGCGTGGACGTCGGCATCATCTCGAATTCAGTCTGCTGGAGTGGTACCGGCCCGGCTGGTCTCTGAGTGCATTGATCGATGAGGTCGCCGACCTGCTGCGGGTCATCCTCGATCGGCCGGGGCTTGAGCGCGAGGTGCTGAGCTATCGGCAGTTATTTAGGGATCGGCTGGATGTCGATCCCTGGGGAGCAACTCCTGCAGCGCTCAAGGCCGTGGCGAGGGCGAGCGGCCTTGAAGGCTGCGATCACCTCGAACTGGACCGCGATGGCTGGCTGGACCTGCTGATGAGCCAGTGCCTCGAGCCTGGCCTAGGCCGTGGCTGCATGACCTTCGTCCGCGATTATCCGCCCAGCCAAGCGGCGCTTGCGCGGTTGCGCGAGGGTGATCCGAGCGTCGCCGAGCGCGTCGAGTTGTATCTGGAGGGCATGGAGCTGGCGAATGGCTTCGATGAGCTGACCGACGCCCAAGAGCAGCGTGCGCGATTCGAAGCCGATCAGCGCGTACGCCGGGCTGCGGGACAGCCGGTGCCGCCGATCGATGAGGCCTTCTTGGCTGCACTTGAGGTGGGCATGCCAGCCAGCGCGGGGATTGCATTGGGACTCGATCGGCTGCTGATGTGTGTGCTCGGCGCGGAGCAGATCGACGCGGTGCTGGCGTTTCCGGTCGAGCGCGCCTGAGGCGATTGCTGCCAAATCTCGTATCGCCTTGTTGGTCTTTTCGCCTGCCTTCCGCGTCGCAAAGCCGGGCACATAGCAGGACACACAGCCCGGCGATGCTCCAGACGATCTGCATTGAGGCAGACGAAAATCCGGCGCAATTCTCCGGCGCAATGCGGTACGGGCTTATTCGGCAATCGCCTAAGGCTTCGCCCCAGCTGACTATCAGTCGTGGTCCAGCTGACCGATCTGCTGGCCACAGTGCACAGCTGTGCCCGGTTGCAGGTGCGGCTCCCAGTGCGCGCTGTGCGCGGGAAACAGCAGGATCACGGTCGAGCCCATATTGAAGCGACCGAGCTCATCGCCGCGGCTCAGGCTGGCTCCCCCGTCTCCCGCATCGTCGACGTGGATCGCTTGCGTCCGGGGTGGGGTCAGGCGTCCAGACCAGACGGTTTCGATGCTGCCGACAAAGATGGCGCCGACCAGGATCACGGCCATTGGTCCGGCGTTGGTGTCGAACAGGCAGATGGCGCGCTCGTTGCGCGCGAAGAGATCTGGCACGCCAGCCACCGTGGTCGGGTTGACACTGAACAGCCGACCCGGGACCAGGATGGTCTGTCGCAGGCGACCCGCAATCGGCATATGGATGCGGTGATAATCCCTTGGCGAGAGGTAAAGGGTCGCAAAGAGGCCGTTCTGGAATGAGGCTGCGAGCGACGGATCGCCGCCCAGCAGGCCCTCCAGCGAGTAGTGCTGGCCCTTGGCTTGGATCAGCTTGCCATGATGAATCCTTCCGGCCTGGCTGACGCGGCCATCGACCGGGCAGGCGATGGCATCCGGAAGGCTCGGCAGCGGTCGGGCATCGGCCCGCAGCCTGCGCGTGAAGAAGGCGTTGAAGCTTGGATAGGCGCCTGGATTGGGCTCGGCGGCCTCCGTCAGATCGACGCGGAAGATGCGGACATAGAGCCGAATGATCCAGGCTGTGAGCGCCAGCCAATGGCGGCGGGTCAGCCAGAACATCGCGTTGGACAGGGCGTGCTGCGGCAGCAGGTACTGCAGTCCAACGAACAGGCGGGCGCTAAAGCCGCGTGCTGTGCGGCCTGGGCTGGATCTGGTGGCGGGATGGGTCACTGATAGGGATCGCTACTCTGGTTCGCTAGCCGGGTGAGCTAGTCGGGTGAGCTGGTCGGGTGAGTTGGGTGGATTCGGTAGAGGGATTCGCTAGACGGATTAGGTCGAGGATGAACCGCGGGGATGCGTGGTGCCGGTCTTACTGGTCTGGGTGATTCGTCGCAGCGGTATCAGCCGATTCCGGCACAGCCACCAATGCCTCTGGCCGTTCTGAAAGCATTTTCAGATCATCCGCGACCTTGGCAGCCGGTTGACCGCCGGCGAAGAGGGCAACCAAGCGCGCCCTTGGATCAACCAGGAACAACGGTGGCGGTCCGTCAGCAGCCTCTGCTGGCTCGTTCTGCCCAGCGCCAACCGCTGTCTTCAACTCGGCCAAGCGCTGTTCGGGGGTACTCAATACGCGCAAGCTTGGTGTGAGCTGCTCGAAGTCGCGCGCGAGCGTTGGTGCATCATCGGCGCTGATCTGCAGGAGCTGCAGGCGCTTTCGCAGATCGGGCTGATCAGCGACTCGGTTTGCGATCTCGATCAGGCGCGAGACGCCACGATGGCCGGCCGCGCTCCCTGGCGAGCCGAAGGCGATTAGCGACCACTGTGCGTCGAGGTCGGCGCGGCTGAACGGGCCTTGAGGTCCATGCAGATCAAGCTCGGGCAGTTCGACGGGCGGGCGCAGTAAGACGCCATCGATACGCAGTGGGGGCTGCTGGGCGGTTTGAAACTGGTTGCCCCACTGGTAGCCGACGATAAACAGACCGACGGCGGCGACCGCCATGATCAAGCGGGCAATGAAGGGGCGAGAGGAGCGCTGCATGCTCAGGCCTGAGACGAGCGAGCAGGGTGGACATTGGCCAGGCCAGGCCCCATCACAGATGACATCAGGGTTTGGAGCGCAGTGGGGTGCATCGCTGAGACCAGAGGTGTCGCTGAGACCAGAGGTGAAAAGGAGCAGATGTGTAAAGGAGCGAAGAGCGGCTTGGAGCCTCGTGAGTATAGCGACGCTCGCACTGTTGCCTCAACCAGCCGCAGCCGCAGCCGACTCCGGGCTGGGCGCGCTCATCATAACCCTGAATTCCACCATGATGACGATGCCACCAAGTTGACGAGGTCAAGCGCATGAGCGAGAAGATCGAGAAGACCGAGGCCGAATGGCGCGCTCAGTTGAGCGCCGAGCAATACCGGGTGCTGCGTGAGCATGGGACTGAGCCGGCCTTCAGCGGTGCTTACTTCGACACCAAAGCGCCCGGTCGTTACCGCTGTGCAGCTTGCGGAGCGGAATTATTCGACGCCGAGCACAAGTTCGACTCCGGCACCGGCTGGCCGAGCTTCTTCGCGCCGCTGAACGAGTCGGCGGTCGAGACTGACACCGACACGAGTTATGGCATGCGTCGAACCGAAGTGCATTGCGCACGATGTCATTCCCATCTCGGGCATGTGTTTCCGGATGGGCCGAGGCCGACGGGCCTGCGCTACTGCATCAACTCGGTGTCTTTGGAGCTGGAGCCTAAGGCCTAAGGCCTAAGGCCTAAGGCCTGAGGCCGCAGTCGTCCCGATCCTGTCGTCGTTACCCTGGAACAAGCGCTTCATGGTGCGGGGTGTGGCGACGCCTGATCGACGTTACCCTGACGCTCTCGCGACACGCTCGCGACACGCTCGCGAAGCATGCTCCGAGGTGGCACCGCGCCAGATGAGCGTTAAAGGCTGCCTGCGCCACAGAAGGATGACGGCTGCGTGCTATGCTCGCGAGCGTTTCTCAAAGTGGTCTTTTCATGCGGTCTTTTCATGCGGTCTTTTAGGGTGTCGTTCATGTGCGTTCTGTTCCCTTCGCGGGCGGTTGCTGGCTCATTGCTCGGCCTATTGCTTGGCCTGTTGGTCTCGCCCATGCTGGCAGGCGTTGCCGTCGCTGGACCGGTCGAGCAGGCCCTGGCGCTGCAGGATGCCAGTCTGGTGGTCAGCGATGGCCGCCGCCTGCTGATCGCCGATGAGCCAGATCGGCTGTTGGTTCCGGCTTCGACCATGAAGCTGATCACCGCCTTGGCTGCGATTGAGCGTTGGGGGTTGAAGCACCGCTTCGAAACGCGCTTCTATCTGGGCCGCGATGGCCGTCTCTGGGTGAAAGGTGGCGGCGATCCCTACCTGGTCTCAGAGGAGCTGGATCGGGTGGTGAGTGCACTGAAGGCTGTTGGCGTGCGAACAGTATCTGGGCTTGGACTCGATGCCCAATTGTTTGGAACGCAGGTTGTCATCCCCGGTCGCTCATCGAGCAATAATCCCTACGACGCGCCTGTGACTGCGCTCGCGGTCAACTTCAACACCGCAAGCCTGCTGGTGTCGGCCGGGCGTGTCACCAGCGCCGAGATGCAAACCCCGATCACGCCGACAGCGCAGCGGCTCGGCCGCGGCCTCGGGGATGGCAAGCACCGCATCAATCTTGTTGATGGTGAGACCGCACTGGGCCATTTTGGCGAGGTCTTGAAGGCCAAGCTGCAGCAGGGCGGTCTTCAGGTTGGGGAGCAGGTTGAGAGGGGCGCAGTCCCGCCGTCGGCGAAGCTGGTCTACACCCATCGCAGCAGCCAAACGCTCGGCCAGGTAGTCAAGAACATGCTCGAATATTCGACCAACTTCGTTGCCAACGATCTGTTCCTATTGCTCGGCGAGCAGAACGGCCGCGCGAGCATGGCCAGCGCGCAGCAGACCATGGAGCGCTGGGCGCGGCAGACCTTTGGCTGGCGGGATTTCAGCATCGAAGACGGCGCCGGCCTCTCGCGTGGGAATCGCCTCAGCGGTCGGCAGATGTTAGATGTTCTCGAGCGGCTGCGGCCGCATCTCGATCTGCTGTCGGCGCAAGATAATGCTGCGGACGTGCGTGCGAAGACCGGCACCCTGCGCGGGGTCAGCACCTATGCTGGTTTTGTGCGCCGCGGGCGCGACTGGCTGCCGTTTAGCCTGATGATCAATCAGCCGGTGGCCTATGGCTTCCGTCTCGAGGTGGCGAGCGCCTTGACCCAGCACTCGGCGTTGCGCGGGAACTGATGCTGCGCATGGACTGGCTAGGCATTGCACACTGGCGTAGACCGCGATTGCGGGCGGCGTGCGAAGCCCACTCTCTGCGCCCAAGGCCCCGGTTCAGCTCGAGCCTGATCTCGATGACAGCACGCTGTGCGCGAGCGTTGATCGCGTTCGCGCTCATCCTTGGGCTCGCCAGCGGTTGTGCGGGCACAGCGCTCGCGCCGTCCCTCGATACAGGGGCACGGTCGGATTCAATGTCAGCCGATCGGGGCTCCGCGCTGCCGGTCTATCTCAAAGGCATTGGCGGCAAAGGCTATCCCTCGCTCGCACCCTTGCTGCGTCCGATCACACCGGCGGTCGTCAACATCTCGGTCGATTCCGAGACCCGGCTCGAGGAGCATCCATTCCTGCGCGACCCGGCGTTCCGGCGTTTCCTGGAGCGTTTTGATCTGCCGTTACCCGAATCGGTGCAACGTCAGCGTACCCAGAGCGCCGGCTCGGGCGTGATTATCGACGCCAAGCGCGGCTATGTGCTGACGAATGCGCATGTGATTCGCGACGCAACCGAGATCACCGTCACCCTCAAAGACCGGCGCAGCTTTCGGGCGACCTTGATCGGCAGTGATGCCAGCGCCGATACCGCCGTGCTGCGAATTCCACCAGTGCGCGTACCGGCTCTGCGTTTTGGCGACTCTTCCGCACTGGAGGTTGGCGACTTCGTGGTCGCGATCGGTAATCCGTTCGGCATCGGCCAGACCGTCACCTCCGGCATCGTCAGTGCCGTCGGGCGCGGCGGTATCGCCGGTGACACCCTCGGTGGCCTCATCCAAACCGATGCCTCGATCAATCCAGGTAACTCCGGCGGCCCGCTGGTGAACCTGGCTGGCGAGGTTGTCGGTATTAACACGGCCCTCATCGGACCCTCCGGCGGCAACGTCGGTATCGGCTTCTCGGTGCCGAGCAACCGCGTCCAGCGCGCCATGCGGCGCATCATCGGTCAGCGTTAAGCAACTGCTCGTAGCGCCTCGGTTGCGGTGGATGGTTGCGGTGGATGTCTGCGGTGGATGTCTGCGGTGAATATCCAGTGAGTCGCCGACGGCGGCTGAGGCGTTGTCATCAAACTGCAATCTTATAGTCATATCATATCAATAGTTAAGGGACACAATAGGTGACTCGATTCACCCCCCTGATGGAGTCTCTCCATGAAGAAATCTGTAATTGCCATTGCCGTCCTTGGCACGCTCTCCCTGTCGTCGCAGGCGATGGCGCGCGATACCATCAATATCGTCGGTTCCTCAACGGTGTTCCCGTTCGCGACCACGGTTGCTGAGAACTTCGGTAACGCGACTGAGTTCAACACGCCGAAGATCGAGTCGACCGGCTCGGGCGGCGGCATGAAGCTGTTCTGCGCTGGTGTTGGTGTCGAGCATCCGGACGTGACCAACGCCTCTCGGCGGATGAAGGTCTCTGAGTTCGAGCAGTGCCAGGACAACGGCGTGAAGGAGATCACCGAGGTCGTCATCGGTTATGACGGCATCGCTGTCGCCAACTCGAAGAAGGCGCCGCAGCTTGAGCTGTCGCTGCGCGACCTGTGGCTGGCACTGGCGAAGGATGTGCCAAACCCAGAGGGCGGCGAAGAGCTGGTGGCTAACCCCTACAAGACCTGGAAGGACGTCAACCCAGACCTGCCCGACGTCGCCATCGAGGTGCTCGGCCCACCGCCGACCTCAGGTACCCGTGATGCCTTCGCCGAGATCGCAATGGAAGGAGGCTGCAAGACCTTCGATTGGATCGCCGCGATGAAGAAGGAAGACAAGAACCAGTACAAGGCCGTCTGCCGCTCGGTGCGTGAGGACGGTGCCTACGTCGAGGCTGGTGAGAACGACAACCTGATCGTGCAAAAGCTCGACTCGAACGCGGATGCGCTCGGCGTCTTCGGCTTCAGCTTCTTGGATCAGAACGCTGACAAGCTGCAGGGCACCATCATCGACGGCGTTGAGCCGACCTTCGACAACATCGCCAGCGGTGACTATCCGGTCTCGCGCTCGCTGTACTTCTATGTCAAGAACGCCCATGTTGGCACCATTCCTGGCATCCAGGAGTACGTCACCGCTTTCACCAGCGAGAATGCCTGGGGCCCGGATGGCTATCTGCCGAGCAAGGGGCTGATCCCGCTGCCGGACGACATGCGTGCGAAGGTCGCCAAGTCATCGCAGGCGTTGGAGCCGATGTCCAGCCCGGAATAAAAGCTGGCTCGATCCGCGATGTGGCCGTTGCGCGGCATCGTGGCTCGCAATCGCCAGCGGCCTGTGAGGGCTGCTGGCGTGTTGCGTTTTAGCTGTTCAGACACTCATCAAGACCGCGAGCCCTTATGAGCCCTTCGCTGTTGTTGTTTATCATCCTGGCCGCTATGGCGTTGGCCTATCACCTGGGGCGTAAGCGTGCCATTGGCGTGGCTGGCGGCATCACTCAGATCAACCGCCTGCACTCATTGCCGGCCTATTACGGTTACTACGCCGCGCTCTGGGTCGGCCTCCCGTCCTTGCTGTTGCTACTGTTCTGGGCCGGTTTACAGGGCCAGATCCTGACCGCGCTGACCCTTGCCGAGCTGCCGCTGGAGACCACCGCCAACCTCTCTGAGGGCCAGCTGAGTCTATTGGTGAGCGATATCCGTAACCTGGCCGACGGCAACCTGATGGGCCGTGAGCCAAGCGCGGAGGTTGAGGCGGCCGCTGCCCATTATCAGCGGCTGCAGGGCATCGCCACGGCAACGCTCTGGGCACTAGTCGGTGCCATGGTGCTGGCCGGTATGGCTTGGGCCTGGCAGCACACCACGCCGAGCTTCCGGGCCCGCAATCGGGTCGAGTCGATTGCGATGATCGTGCTGATCCTGTTCTCCTCAATCGCAATCCTGACCACACTTGGCATCGTGCTCTCGGTGCTGTTCGAATCGATTCGCTTTTTTCAACAGGTGCCTTGGACCGAGTTTCTGTTCGGTACCAAATGGAGCCCGCAGATCGCACTGCGTGCGGAGCAGGTGGGGGCTTCAGGGGCCTTTGGCGCCATCCCGCTGTTCACTGGCACCTTGCTGATCTCGTTTATTGCCATGTTGCTGGCGGTGCCGGTGGGGCTGCTGTCGGCGGTCTATCTGGCTGAGTACGCACCACGCCAGGTGCGCGCCTGGGCCAAGCCGGTGCTGGAGATCTTGGCCGGTATTCCGACCGTGGTCTATGGCTTCTTCGCCGCTCTCACGGTCGCTCCCTTCATGCGCGGGCTAGGCGAGAGTGTCGGCCTCGACATTGCCTCCGAGAGTGCGCTCGCGGCTGGCTTGGTGATGGGCATTATGATCATCCCCTTTGTTTCCTCGCTCTCAGAGGATGTCATCAACGCCGTGCCGCAATCGTTGCGCGACGGCTCCTATGCGCTGGGCGCGACCCAATCCGAGACCATCCGCCGAGTGATCTTCCCGGCTGCGCTGCCGGGGATTGTCGGCGGTGTACTACTGGCGGTCTCGCGCGCGATCGGCGAGACCATGATCGTGGTGATGGCCGCCGGCTTGGCCGCGAACCTGACCGCGAATCCGTTCGAGAGCGTGACCACGGTGACGGTGCAGATTGTCACCCTGCTCACCGGTGACCAGGAGTTCGATAGTGCCAAGACCCTGGCCGCTTTCGCGCTTGGACTCACGCTTTTCGTCGTCACGCTGATTCTCAATGTCATCGCGCTGCACATCGTGCGCAAATACCGTGAACAGTATGAGTAACAGATCAACTGCAAGCGGCACGCGCCGCAGCCCGAGAGAGATCGTCGAGGCGAGCCTCAAGCGCCGCTATGCGACCGAGCGCCGGTTCCGGCTGTTCGGCGCCAGCGCCGTGGTGCTTGGGCTCAGCTTCGTGCTGATCCTCTTTGTCAGCATCGTCAGCAAAGGTTACACGGCCTTTTTCCAGTCCTATGTTGAGCTGCCGGTGGCCTTTAATGCCGAGCTGATCGATCCGAGCGGGAAGCTGGCCGAGGGTGGCCTGGATGAGATCGAGATTGCGCGGCAACTGCGGTCTGTGAACTTCTTGAAGCTTGCTCGTGACGCCCTACGCGCCGAGTTTCCAGAGGTCACGGGCCGGACCCAGCGGCGCAGTCTGGACGCGTTGCTCAGCCCAGGGGCACCCTTGCAGCTGCGGCAGATGGTGACCAGCGACCCGGCGGTGATTGGTAGCGAGCGTTCGGTCCGGCTGCTGGTCGATGATGACGTCGACATGTTCATGAAGGGACGGTCGACGCCGATCTCGCGTCTCGATGGCACTGGTGTTGCCTCCGTCGAAGGTGATCTGGACAAGATCGGCAAAGCGGTTGTTGTCCGGGTCACGGATGACGGCTTGTTGCCACTCCTCGAGCGGGCTCGGGCTCGCCTCGTCGACAACGCCGACCGACTAGCGCGCCAGCAGGCGCGTCTGCAGCGCTCGCGGGATGCTCAGACCGCGCTGCTCGAGCAAGGTGGACTGAGCGATGACCAAGCGGGCGAAGCTGAGCGTGAAGCGGCTCGCAATGAGCGCGATATGGCACAGCTGGAGACCAAGATCCAGGCCTTACGCGCAGAGGCCGAAGGGAGCGATGAGTTGGTGCTCAGCGCGGAGGCACCGAGTTTCCTGCTGCGTATCAACGATGGGCTGATCAAGCTGGTGGCGTTGGAGCCGAACAGCGCACGCGGTGAGCTATTGGTGCCACCGGCCTCGGCCGCGCCAGCCGAGGCTGGCACCTGGGAGACGCTCGAGCTGACGACGCCCCAGGATGCGCGCCGACTCACGGATCAGCAACTCGCCTGGGTGCTGCAGTTGCAGCATGAGGGGCTGCTGAGCAAGCGCTTCAATGTTCCCTTCTTCACCAATGGCACCTCGCGCGAGCCGGAGCTGGCCGGTATTGCCGGTGCGGTGCTGGGGTCATTCTATACCTTGGTGTTGACGCTGCTGTTCTCGTTCCCGATTGCCGTCGGAGCGGCCTTATATCTGGAGGAGTTTGCGCCGAAGAATCGCATTACCGATCTGATCGAGGTGAATATCAACAACCTGGCCGCGGTGCCGTCGATCGTTTTCGGTCTGCTGGGACTTGCGGTGTTCATCAATTTCTTTGGCGTGCCACGCTCGACACCCCTGGTGGCGGCGATGGTGTTGACCCTAATGACGCTGCCGACGATCATCATCGCCAGTCGGGCGGCGCTGAAATCGGTGCCGCCTTCAATCCGCGAAGCCGCGTTGGGGGTTGGTGCCTCGCCGCTGCAGACCCGGCTCCATCATGTTCTGCCATTGGCGCTGCCGGGGATGATGACCGGCACCATCATCGGCATGGCCCAGGCACTGGGCGAGAGTGCGCCGCTGCTGATGATTGGCATGATTGCCTTCATTGTTGACATACCGCAGGGGTTCACGGACGCGGCCACGGTGCTGCCCGTGCAGATCTTCCTGTGGGCGGATAGCCCCGAGCGTGGCTTTGTCGAGCGCACCTCGGCCGCGATCATGGTGCTATTGGCCTTCCTCATCCTAATGAACCTAACCGCTGTGCTGCTACGCAGACGCTTCGAGCGGCGCTGGTAATGAGATCCCCTAATGAATATGACCGCTGAAGCTATTGCAGTGAAACCGATTAACCTGACGGCCGATCACTTAGCGCAAGATCAATCCACGACCATCACGGTCGGTGAGATCAGCTCGCCGAATCCACGCATGGAGTGTCGAGACGTCAACGTTTGGTACAACGCCAACCAGGCGATCAAGAACGTGAGTCTCGATATCGGCCAAAATGAGGTGATCGCGATGATCGGTCCCTCGGGCTGCGGTAAGTCGACCTTCCTGCGCTGCCTGAATCGAATGAACGACACGATTCCGGCAGCGCGGGTGGAAGGCTCGATCCAGCTCGATGGCCAAGAGATCCAGGACAAGAGCATCGATGTGGTGCCGCTGCGGGCCCGAGTCGGCATGGTGTTTCAGAAGCCGAACCCGTTCCCAAAGTCGATCTACGAGAACATCGCTTACGGCCCCCGTATCCATGGACTGACCAACAGCCGCGCCGAGCTCGATGAGCTGGTCGAGACCAGCCTGCAGCGCGCGGGCCTGTGGAAAGAGGTCAAGGATCGGCTCGACGCGCCCGGCACCGGCCTCTCGGGCGGCCAACAGCAACGTCTCTGTATCGCCCGCACCCTCTCGGTCTCACCTGAAGTGATCCTGATGGACGAGCCCTGCTCGGCCTTGGACCCGATCGCGACCGCGATCATCGAAGAGCTGATCGATGAACTGCGCCAGCAGTACACCATCGCCATCGTCACCCACTCGATGCAACAGGCCGCGCGCGTGTCACAGCGCACCGCCTACTTCCATCTCGGCGATCTGGTCGAGGTCGGCACCACCGATGACATCTTCAATCAGCCCAAGCACAAGCTGACCGAGGACTACATCACTGGCCGTTTCGGCTAGGTCGGCTCAAGCCACTCCAGCCGCTTGAACGGTAACGCCGGCCGGGCTGGCACGACGGGGCCAGCCTGCGCCTTTAGCGGTTGGATGAGGCGGGGCGTTCGCTGCGAAGACGGTCAATCAGCAACTCACGGTTGCGGAAGCGCACATCCTCACCGGTAATCACATAGACGACCTGCTCGGCGATGTTGTTGGCGTGGTTGCCGGTGCGCTCCAATGCATGAGCCACGGTGAGCAGGCTGGCGAAGTGATCGCCGCTCAGTCCCGTGGCCGGGTCGAACAGGCTGCTGCGCACTTGACCACTTGCGCCACTGAGTCGCGAGTCCGCCTGGAAAACGGCAACGGCCTTCTGCAGATCGGCCTCGACGAGGCCAGAGACAGCATCCTGCAGCAGCTCACAGTCGATGTCCATCAACCGTTGCATCGGCTCGATGGCCAATTCCGGTAAGAGTGGGCGGGTCTCGGTATCGATCAGCTTCAGGCAATGCTTTGCAATGCGCTTGGCCTTGTCGCCGGCCCGTTCCAGCTCGCCCACGATGCGCGCCGTCGCCAAGACGAGGCGAAGGTCGATCGCGGTTGGCTGCCGCTTGGCGATGACGCGAAACACCTCTTCATCGGCGGCCAGGCTGAGTGCGTCGACATCGGGGTCGCGGTCGACGACCTCGCGGGCGAGCGCGCTGCTGTTGGTCGCAAGTGCCTCGACTGCATCCCTCGTCTGCCGAGCCACGGCAGAGACCATGTCGACGACCAGGCTTCGGAAATGGGCAAGCTCAAGGTCGTAGGCGCTTACGATATGATGATGATCGTCGTGCGTCTGCATCGATTCTAGCCTCTGATGTCGGGATATGGTGTGGGGCTTGGGGTCTGTGGGCGCTGACGCCTTGCCGAGCTGAGATTTTCGCATAGAAGTGTGAGGTAGAGGGCAGTGTTAGATAGAGGGGATTGTCTTGGGTGCAATGATTTCGATCGGATGCAATGGTTCGACGCTCGCTCGTTTCCGCTCAGTGTGAACGGCGCCAGGAGCCAGTCGAGTGAGCCCTGATGCGCTGCAGGCGATGCAGTGGCAGTGGCCGCGGTATCGAGCGCATTTATCTGCGCGCGTGCTTGCGCGCGATCGCGGTCACTTGGGGCTCGACGCCACAGTGGCGACTGATCTAGCGAACTCCATCCCGATCGCGCCGCCGCCGCTGCATGGGCTCGCGCGGGCGTCTTTCGTCGAATGGCGCTACTTCGCGGTGCTATCGCCGGCGTTTCACGGCATCGTCGGCTTGGCGCTGGTGAATCCGGATCATCGCTTTCAGCGCATCGCTGAGGGCGGTCTGCTGTTGATTATCGCTGGCGTCGTGGATCGTCCGCGACTGCCGATCTCGGTTGCCGCGGCTAACGAGAGCGGCCCGTTGCTTGGCGGCGAGACGGCGGAGCTGTGCTGGATGCATCTGTTCGCGCCTGAGGCCTGCGCATTCGATCCGTCCGGCCCAGACTCGCCTCGGGTTAGCCTGCGCGCTGGCGATGCCGACTGTTGTCTCGAGCTCCGCCAAGCCAGTGCTGCCGAGGCATCGCTTGTCGTCGAATCGGGGCAGGGGCTCAAGCTGCGCCTTGCGCATGCCGGTGTGCCAGGCGCGGCCTTGCCCAATGCGCTCGATACGCGTCTTGATGGCTGGCTCGGCCGGGCCTTGGGGGCGCATTGGCAGGTGCAATGCCCATCGCCGATGGCCTGGTCCGATGGCGAGCTGATGCTTGAGCCCGGCCTTTTAGACGGATGTGCCGAGGCGTCAGGCGGCATCAATCCCTGCTATGCATCGGCTGCATTGCGGGCGCGTGTTGCCTCTGGCGAGCAGGTGTTGACTTGGCAGGCTGCGAGCGCCTACGCCGAGCATAGCTTCGGGATTCGGCCGTTGCCGTTGCAGGGCTGGGACTTTTTGTTTGTGCCCAAGCCGGAGACGAGCGAGGCGCTGGTCCTGCAGACCTATCGCGGCAGCCAAGCGCTGCGCTATGTCGAGGTCTGTTGGCTGCAGGATGGAGCGCTTCGACAGTGGCGTTTTCCGGCGGAGAGTCTTCGGCTAGACTGGTCCGAGCGGGTGTACGACCCAGTGCTCGGCGTGCAACGGCCATTGCGGCGGCGGATCGAGGCTGCGGCTGGCGGCCTGCGGCTGAGCCTCGACAACCGCGTGTTGCATCGGATGCCATTGCTGCGCCGGCAGCGGCTTGCGGTGCGGCACTTCTTCATCAGCGAAGAGATCGGTATCGCTGATTGGCGCTTGAGCGATGATTCCGGCCGCGTGCTGGTCGAGGTGCAAGGTCAGCCTTGCGGTGGAGAGCTTGCGCATCGTCGCTATAGGGTGCCGCGGTGTTAGGGCGATGATGCTTCTCTGGGCGATGATGCTTGTCTGGCGATGATTCTTGGGGCGCTAGGGTAGTGTTCCCTGCTGTTGAGGAAACGTTTGATGTTGTTGAGGCGCTTTCGAGGACTCTTTTCCAACGATTTGGCGATCGATCTGGGAACGGCGAATACGGTGATCTATACCCGCGGGCAAGGGATTGTGCTGAACGAGCCCTCGGTGGTTGCGATTCGTCAGGATAGCGCGACCGGGCGCAAGTCGCTGGTCGCAGTCGGTGCCGAAGCGAAGCGGATGCTCGGGCGAACACCGCAGAATCTGACCGCGATCCGGCCGATGAAGGACGGCGTGATCGCTGACTTCACGATCACCGAAAAGATGCTGCAGTATTTTCTGCAGAAGGTGCACCAGTCGTCGGTGATTCGTCCCAGCCCGCGTGTGCTGATCTCCGTGCCCTGCGGCTCGACCCAGGTGGAGCGGCGCGCGATCAAAGAGCTGGCGATCGGGGCGGGTGCACGTGAGGTCTATCTGATTGACGAGCTGATGGCGGCAGCGGTTGGCGCCGAGCTGCCCGTGCATGAGCCGCGCGGCTCGATGGTGTTGGACATTGGCGGTGGAACCTCGGAGGTTGCGGTCATTTCATTGAATGGGATTGTGTTTTCCCAGTCAGTTCGGATTGGTGGTGACAACTTTAATGACGTCATCATCAGTTATGTGCGTCGCCATTTCGGTAGCGTCATCGGCCAGGCGGTGGCCGAGCACATCAAGCACAGTATTGGGTCGGCCTTTCCGAGCAGCGAGGTCAATGAGCTTGAGGTCAAGGGCCGCAATCTCACCGAGGGCATGCCGCGCAGCTTCACGCTCAATAGCCAACAAGTCCTAGAGGCTTTGCAGGAGCTGCTGATGGGGATTGTGATGGTGGTTAAGCAGGCGCTCGAACAGACCCCGCCGGAGCTGGGGGCGGATGTTGCCGGGCGCGGCATTGTCATCACGGGTGGCGGCGCGCTCCTGCGCGATATCGATCGTCTGATTGCCGAGGAGACCTGTCTGCCCGTGGTGGTTGCGGAAGATCCGCTCACCTGCGTGGCGCGTGGCGGAGGCAAGGTGCTCGAGCAGATCGATCGGCGTGGCATCGATCTCCTGCGTCGTGAGTAGCACGGATAGACAAAGGTCTCGTAGCGCCGATAGGCACCGGCCTAAGGGCTTACGAGGCGGATTGTTCAGGGCCGCCATTATGTGATCGGCTCCAGTGCGGGATTCCTGATGGGCGGGATTCCTGATGGTCAGGATAGCAGTGGTTCGCTGAAGGCGGCGGGGCAATCGCTTTCCGCTAGAGCCTGTTGTCTCGAGTTTGATGACCAAGCAGGTGCAGCGCCATGACCACTTGAGTGCTGCGCAGATCGGGCCGAATGCGAATACCATGATCAGGTCGTTCAAGGCGACCTAGGCGAGGCTGAAGTGCGGCTCGCCGCGCGAGAGATTGCTCCAGACATTCTCTACCGGTCATTGCCTCGATCAAGCGCGCTAAACGGCGATGAAAGCGATCGAACTGCCCAACTAAAAGGCCTCGACCGATGCCAGATGATCGCTGCCCTAGCCACGACCTGGCCGGTTGGCGCAAGGAGCGGCTGCCGGAGCGACCTGCCGGCGTCATGACCCTGTTGCCGGATTGGGTCTGCGAGATCCTCTCCCCGGGCCACGAGCGCAAGGACACGGTCACGCACTTCCTGCGTCTGCAACGTGCCGGCGTTCCGTTCTATTGGATTGTCTCACCCGAGGACCGAGCGCTGATCGCCTATGCCCTGGATGACGGTGGCTACCGTGCCCTGTTCACGGCCGAAGGCCCGGACGAGACCACGGCCAAGGTGCGCATCCCGCCGTTCGAAGCGATCGAGATCGACCTAAGCCTCCTGTTCAGCGGTCTTGGATGACGGGCACCGGATGACGGAGACGGACACCGGATGACGGGCAACCGCCCGGAAGTCTTCCCCGGGCAGCTCGAGCCTAGCGCTACTCCATCAATTCCGATCGCGCGGTCGATCGCGCTCAGCGCCGCCGCGCGCCGGGATGCTTGCCAGCGCGAGTGCCGCGCTGGTGCCGGCGATGAGTAGCCACAACCGGCGATGCGTGATCAGTGCCATTTGGTGCTCCTTTTTGAAGTGGATAGGATTGGTTGGCGTCACCAGCGTTGCCCCACTTCGGCGCGGCGAGGCGGCTATGCGGGGGAACTTCGTCATCAGCATGCCGACTACTCGAGATGACCAGCCAGGTGAACATGGCTTCTAGCCGAGACCTAGGCCCTAGGGTCCGCTGGTCCCAGGTTGAAACTTAGGCGCGCACCAAGACGACCTCCCGCCCTCCGGGGCTGATCATCGCCTCACTGGCGGTGCGCGCCTCGATTGGTGGCTGCCCAGTGCGGCGATCGAAGATCACCAGCCAGCCTCCGTCAAGCCCCAATCCCGCCAGATAGGCATCGAGCTGCTTCAACCCCTCGGCGAGCGGATCAGGGCGACCATCGCGCCAGACCTTCAGCTCTATCCCCAGCGTCACCGCGCCATAGCGCAGGCACAGATCCATGCGCCCGGAGCCGATGGCGTATTCGCGCTCCAACGTGCCGCCACCGTTGATGACCCGATGCAGAAAGGCCATCAGCACCAGATGCGGGGCGATCTCGTGGTAGGGGGCGCTTTTGAGCAACGGCTCGCCGTGCTGACGCCAGAAGGCGAGAAAGGCGTCGAGGAGCTGCTCGGGATCAAGGCGGCCATCGGCCTTGAGCCAGATTGGAGTGATCCGGGGCAACGAGTCCTGCGTAACGCTGGCCAGGGCGCGGGGGAGTACCTCGCGATAGATTGGATTGGCAACGATCAGTCCGCCGGCGCCGTCGCGCTTCAGCAGCCCGAGATCGACTAAATAGTCGCGTTCATCCTCGCTCGCATCCTCAATTAGCATCCCGGCGAGCATCGGCTCGATCACGCGGCGCACCCGCGGCTCTTGCAGCTTATGGGCGAGCTGATCGAGATGCGTCACGCGCTCGATGATCATCTGCTCCTTGGCCTGATCGATCAGTTCCCGCGTGATCGGCTGGGTCCGGTCGCGTCCCGCGGGCAGCTCGAAACAGGCGCGATAGGCCAGCGCATTGACCAGCCAAGGTTGGCCTAGGGTCAGCGTCCAGACTTGCTCTAGCGCCTCGGGGGTGAACAGCTGCCCGGTCTCTTGCGTGTGCTCCAGCAGCAGGGTGCGCGTCTCCTCGGCGCTGAAGTCGCCCAAGCGCAGGGACTTGGCCTTGATGTTGAAGGCGCTGCCGCCGGTGATGACCGCGCGCTCGGAACTGGCGTGGATGCGGTAGTCGCGCAGATCGCGCACACCGCAGAGCACGACCGTCTGCGGGAAGGCCGTCGGGCGTTGCGGGTAGCCGGCGCGCAGTTGGCGCAGCAGGGAGACTAGGGTGTCGCCGATCAGGGCGTCGACCTCGTCCAGCAACAGTACCAGGGGCTGGGCGCTGCGTTGACACCACTGACTCAGAAACACGCTCAATGCCGAACCGGGCGCGGTGCTGGCGAGCACCTCCCGGGCGTGACCTGGCCGCTCCTCGTCGCCGAGCCAGACCTGGGCCGAGGTGGCGATATCGGTGACGATGGTCGCCATGGCGTCGGCAAGTTGCTCGCGCCAGGCCTGAGCGCCTTCCAGGTTGGCATAGACCGCCCGATAGTGCCCATACCGATTCAGATGCTCCATCAGCGCCAGCAGACACGAGGTCTTGCCCGTCTGGCGTGGGGCGTGGAGCAGGAAATATTTCTTCTGCTCGATCAGGCTGAGGATCTGCTCGAGATCCCAGCGTGAAAGAGGTGGCAGGCTGTAATGGTCTTCGGGGCGGATCGGGCCTTCAGTGTTGAAGAAGCGCATGCGGGTACCTGCGGCATTGAGACGAGGCGATAATCCGGGTTAAAGCCAGTGGGCAACTTACCATGCCCCGAACGGATCGGGCTGGCATCTGAGACCTCGCTGCACATCTCCTTCGCCATCTCTCGCTGCTCCTGGCTGAATTCGATACCGATCGGTTTCGCGTAGCATCCTGAATGGCTAACTGTGGAGCGGGAACTGGAACTGGAACTGGAACTGGAGCTGGAGATGCTGAGTGAAGACGAGCTGAAAGACTTGCATCGGCAGGTGGCCGAGCCACTGCGGGCAGGCACGCCTGCGGTCGTGCCGCTCGACCTCGACGATGCCGGCGCACGCACCCTTTGGCGCGCCTGTGAGCTGTGCAGTTTTCTCGATCACCGTATCGACAACCCCGCAATGCCTTTGGACCCGCGCGCGATGACCGCTGGCGACATCGACGCTTGGTCTTCGCGCCTGCTGCTACCCGGGGAACGGATCAGCGACCCGCGTGAGTCTGACTGGTACCGGTCCTATTGGATCTTGGTCGATGGCGAGCGGATCGGCACGATTGCGTTGCAGGTCTGGGATTGGGGCTGGGCTGGCCCACACCTCGGTTTTGCAAGCTTGTACGTCTTTCCGGAACGCCGCCGACGGGGGCATGCGAAGCGGTTGCTGACCAGGCTCTTTGCCGCCATGGAGCAGGTGGGGCTGTCCGCGCTGCGGTTGGAGACGGACTGGCTTTGGCAACCGGCGGTGCGGCTTTATCTCGACTGTGGGTTCGCGGTGGCCAACTGGAAGCATGTGCTGAGCCTGGTGCGCTGGCGCGAGCTGCCGACACCGCGGGTGCGGGTCCAGCAGGCGCGCATCGAACTGCTGCGCGAGTCCGACCAAACGCCGATTTTCAGCGCGGCGCGTGACGGTGAGCAGCTGCGCTGGCACGACCATCACACAGAAGCAGAGCGTGAGGACCGCGCCAACTTGCAGCGTTGGGAGCCGACGCTGGCGCTCTGGCTGGCGACGCACGGCTGGCCACTGATCCGCAGCGAGCGCACCTGGGCGGACCGGCTGCGCTGGATGGACGCCGGCATGCCCGAGGGGTTGGCGCACAAGATCCAGCTCTGGGAGGCCTATGCCCGCCACCACGGACTGCCCGTGCGCACCCCGCGCATTCCAGGACTCAGCTATCCGAGCTGGGAGGCGTTGTCATGAGCCGCATGAGCACTCTGCAACGGCGGTGGCGCGACGGCGCAGGATGTAGGTGCCGCCCGGCAGGGCGACCGGGATTATCTGGTAGAACGTTTTGATGCATTTTGGTTGGGACAGCCACCTCTGGCACTCCCAACAGCGAGCGTCCTGAATACCGGCTCGGCAACCGGGCGGCGGCACGTCAGGGATTCAATTCCTATCGAACGACGCCGAGCCCGGCGATGGACTGACACCTTGCTTAGTTCAGCAGCCTTGTCCTCTGACGGCGAGCAATTTCAGCTGGTCAGCAGTCCCGTATCGAGATAGATCTCGGTGATGGGTAACACGATGTTCAATCGCGAAAGCTCGACCCTGTCGCTTGCCTGATCGAAAAGTCGCGGTGTCCAAACTTCGCTCTCCTTGCGGTAATGCAGCACAGCGACCTCGCTGGAGTCGACCAGCAGATAATCGGTGAGCGACTCAATCGTTTGGTACTGCATGAACTTGGTGCCCTTGTCGTCCTGAGCCGTGCTGGGCGAGAGGATCTCGACGATGAGCGTCGGGTTCAGCAGTGTGCGTAGGCCGTTGATGGTCGTGTAGCGCGGATCGCAGGCGACTGAGACATCTGGGTATAGGTAAGGACTACCCGCGTGGACCTTGACGCGTTGATCGCTCGGGAAGGTTCGACAACTGGAGCCACGCAGCCCAGCGCGCAGTTCGCCGACGAGATTGACGCAACAGAGATTGTGTTCTGGCTGGGCGCCGGTCATGCAGTAGACGTCGCCATTGCGCCACTCCCAACGCTCGCCCGCAGTCTCGGAATCCAAGGCGAAATAGTCCTTAAGGGCGACGAAGCGATCTTTCAGAACGGTTGCCATGCGGTTGCTTCCGCTGAGATCTTTTAGTGATGACTCACTGTACTATAGATGGGTCGCGCTGGCCGCGGGACACCCGCTTCAAGTCCGAGTCTGCCGCCAATCAGCGCAACACCGGCATTGCCAGCTTGCTGCAGAGCTATGATCGGATCTATTTCGATCCCTTGCAGGCGACCGATGTCTACACGCGGCAATGCGCCCTGCGGGTGACCGTGCGTGATCTGTCCGTGATGGCGGCAACGCTTGCCAATGGAGGGGTCAATCCGGTCACCCGCGAGCCCGTGATCGAGGCGATCCACTGTCAGCATGTCCTGGCGGTGATGGTGACGGCGGGCCTCTACGAGCACTCAGGTGACTGGCTCTATGACACCGGCCTGCCCGGCAAGAGCGGCGGTTCGAGGGTGATTCCTCTGTTGCTGTCGGCGCTACCGCAGACCCAGCCGCGCGCCTGTTCCGGTCCTGGCACGCCACCGGAGTGGACCACAACGCCATCGACGACGACGCCAGGTGTGGACATCACACCATAGCCCATGATCGCGGCGATATCGGTCACCTTTTCCAACTCGATCTCGATGCCCGCCTCGGCCGCGGCCTGGCTGATGACCTTGGCGGTGATCTCGCAGTTTCGGCAGCCAGAGCCGAGAACCTTGATCTGTTTCATGATGGTTTGACCTCGTTATCAGGTTAGCAGTCGCTCCCGCAGCCGTTCATCGACCATTGATCCTAAGGACTCTAGGGCCTGGTTCTGGTGTTGAGATTGGTCTCCTCAACGCGGCTCCCCGCGCGATCGCACGAGCAGCCAAAGACTCAGAAGTAGCGCCAGAAGGAAGCAGACCAGCGCCCATTGCGCCAACGACAGGCCGAGGATTACCAAAGCCTGGTCTTCGCAGAAACCGGTGGCCATGAACAGCGATGGCAGTTGCATGCCGAGCCATTCCACCAGCCGCTCGATTGGGCCCATGTCAGGGCCAATGCAGGAGACGCTGCCCGCCGGCTGCGCCTGCAGCCAGGTCTGATAGGTTGCTGTCGCAGCACCGCCCGCTGCTGCTAGGGCGGTCAGGGCGCCGCTGATGCGCCGTGCGAGGCCCGGGGTGAGTGCTGCGAACAGCGCCAAGGGCGCCATGAGCATGTAGAGCAGCCGTTGAAAGATACAAAGATGGCAGGGTTGTAGCGCCAGCCATTCGGTCAGCAGGATGCTTGCCAGCGCGAGGGCAGCACTCGCGGCGACGATCAGCAGCCAAAGGCTGCGGGTGGAAGTGATGTTCATGGATGGCAGCAACTCCTGCGGCTATCGCTCTGCGTCTGTGGGCATCTGCTCGATGCGACTGAAACCGCAGTCTGGGCAGTGAATGCTGGAGTCGAGTGTGAGGGACATCCTATAGGGACTCAGGTGATCAGATTGAAGGTCCAGCCAACGATGATGAAGGAGATTGCGAGTACGCTGGCGAACAGTGCCAACGCCTGCCAGCGAATGACCTTGCGCAGAATCAGCATTTCCGGCACCGAGAGCGCGGCGATGCTCATCATCAATGCCAGCACGGTGCCGATCGCGACGCCCTTGCCAAGCATCGCCTCGGCCACTGGTATGACGCCAGTGGCATTGGAATACAACGGGATGCCAACCAGCACCGCAGCGGGAACCGCCAACCATTGACCATCGCCAAGGTGCTCGACCACCCATTGCTCCGGCACGAAGCCATGGAAGAGCGCACCGACGCCGATGCCGATAAAGACCCACTTCCAGATCCGACGCAGGATCTCCTTGACCTCGGCGACGGCGAAGCGGTGCCGACCGCGCAGGCTGGTATCCGGGCGCTGGATGGCGGTCTCGCCCATCTGGATCTTCCAGACGTAGTCCTCAACCCAGCGCTCTGGCTTGAAGCGCTGCATGATGATGCCACCAAACCAGGCGACGATGAGCCCGGCGCCGATATAGAGCAGCGCCAGCTTCCAGCCGAGGATGCCGATCAGCAGCACTGCAGCGACCTCGTTGATCATCGGCGAGGCGATCAGGAACGAGAAGGTCACTCCGAGCGGAATGCCGGCCTCGACGAAGCCGATGAACAGCGGCACCGAGGAGCAGGAGCAGAAGGGCGTCACCGCACCCAGTCCCACGGCCAGGCCACGCGCCTGCCAGTCCGGTCGGCCGCGCACGAACTCACGCACGCGCTCGGGCGAGACCAGCGCCCGCAGTAGGCCCATCAGATAGATGATGATGACCAAGAGTGCGAAGAGCTTGACCACATCCATAACGAAGAACTGCATGGCCGAGCCGGCCGCGCTGTCTGGGCTCAGGCCGAACAGTGAATAGGCAATGACATTGCCAAGCCAGGCGAAGGGGTCGGGCATGCGGAGGCTCCAGACTGGGTTGCTGTGGCCGGCAGCTCACTCGGATTCGGCCAAGAATCAGCAAGCCTAGCAGATCTGTGATTTCATATATATGATTAACCGCATGTAGTCGAGGTGTCACCTGGTGCGGCTAAAGCTCGTTAACCTGAACTTCTCGCGCTTCATCTGCCGGAGTGATGCGGCCCCAGGCAGGTGAACCTGAATCTCATGCGATGCATCTGCCAGGGTGGCTCTGGCCCGCCGCCATGCGCGTTAGGCTTGGGCTTGGGGGCCTGATCCATGGGCAGCCAGGATGCCGGAGGGGCTCGCTAAACCATCGAGGCTGTTCGCTGGCAGTTGCAAGCTGATGGCGGGATTGGCCCGGACTTGCGCCCTCATGCCAATGGCGAGATCGGCTTGCGGGGGAATCCAGGCCTCGAACACACGCAGGTCGGTCTCCGGCTCGAGGGCCGGCCATGTCCGCGTGATCCTGAGCGCGATGAGGCTGTCCGGGGCAGCGCTGAACTGTACTTGCACCGATTGGCCGACGCCAAGGCCGATCGCCTGCTGTCCATCAACGGCAAAGCGCAGCACCAGGCTGTCTGGATCGAAGAGCTCGACCAGCAGCGTCTGCGCCGCGATCTCCCGCCCTTCGACACGCGCATGCAAACGCGCGATACGACCGTCCCAGGGGGCTTCGATCGGGTGCTCGGCCAGCTCATCGGCGGTCGGGACGATGCTGAGCAGCCGTTGACCTGCATGGACCGGATCACCCTCGCGCACCGAGCAGGCTTGGAGCCGCCCGGCCATCGGTGCGTAGAGCTCGGCGCGCCGGGTCGGCTCGACGACTCCGTTGACCTGGATCTGTCCAGGCTGTTGAGCGACGGCCTTGAGTAGCGTGGCTTGGGGCGTGCGCGGCAGCCAGAGCGAGAGCAGTGCGGCAGCGAGCACAAAGCCCGTTGACCACCAGAGGCAGCCTTCAAGCCCCTGAATCTGATAGATCAGACCCGAGAGCACGGTGCCGGCGAGTCGGCCGCCGGCATTGGCCATGTAGTAGAAGCCGACATTGAGGGCGACCTTGTCGGCATCGGCATAGGCCAGGATCAGGTAAGAGTGGACGGCGGAGTTGATGGCAAAGACGATGCCGAAGAGGATCAGCCCGACGATCAGGATTGGTGCCGGCTCCCAGGCCAGTGCTGGTCCCTCGCTCAACGCGAGGGCGATGCCAGCCGGGACTACTGCCAGCAGCAAGGCGCCGAGGAGCGCGGTTCGTCCGCTTGGTCCGTGCCCCTGCTTGTTCGGCCGAATCAGCGCTGGGGCGCCGGCCTGGACGAAGCCGTAGCCGATCACCCAGAGCGCAAGAAAGGCGCCAACCGCGGTGTATTCCCAGTTCAGCACCGAATACAGGTAGACCGGCAGCGCGACGACGAACCAGACATCGCGGGCGCCGAACAGGAAGAAGCGCGCCGCTGAGAGCCAGTTGATCGCCGGCGTGTTGGAGAAGACCTGGGTGAATTTGGCCTTTTCCTTCAGCTTGCCGACACCCGAGGGCAGCAGTGCGATGGTGATGACCATCACTAGGAACAGCCCGCCAGCGAGGATGAACAACGCGTTGCGAAAACCAAACCCTTGCAGCAGTGCGGCACCGACGAAGAAGCCCGCGCCCTTGAGTGCATTCTTGGAGCCGGTCAGGACAGCGACATACTTGAACAGCTTGGACTCGCCTGCTGGACCGTCGCCAGTCAGGGTCTTGACCGTGGCCTTGGCCGACATCTTGTTCAGATCCTTGGCGATGCCGGACAGCGCTTGAGCGGCCATCACGTAGACGACGCCGAGCCAGGCATCGGGCACCGTGAGCATCATTAGCGCGATGACCTGCAGGCCCATGCCTATGTGCATGGTGAGATTGAGCCCGATGCGCGATCCGAGCCAGCCGCCGACCAGGTTGGTGATGATGCCGAAGACCTCGTAGAAGAGGAATAGCATCGCCACCTCGAACGGCGAGTAGCCGAGCTGGTGGAAGTAGAGCACCACCAGCATGCGGATGGCGCCGTCGGTGATGGTGAAGGCCCAGTAGCCGGCGGTGACCGTGAGGTAGTTGCGGGTGTTCTTGTCCATGCGCACCCTGCCGCTAGAGGGACTCGGCGAGCATCTCGGCGATGTCAATCATTCGATTCACGTAGCCCCACTCATTGTCGTACCAGGCGTAAATCTTCACCTGGGTGTCGTTGATGACCATGGTGGAGAGGGCGTCGATGATCGAGGAGCGCGGATCATTCAGATAATCGACCGAGACCAGCGGGCGCTCTTCGTAGCCGAGGATGCCGGTGAGCGGACCCTCGGCGGCGCTCTTGAGCAGGCTGTTGATCTCTTCGGCGGTGACCTTGCGCGCGGCCTCGAAGACGAAGTCGGTGAGCGAGGCGTTGAGCAGCGGGACGCGCACGGCGTGGCCGTTGAGCTTGCCTTCAAGCTCCGGGAAGATCTTGGTGATGGCCTTGGCGCTGCCGGTGGTGGTCGGGATCAGCGATTGGCCGCAGGCGCGGGCGCGGCGCGGGTCTTTGTGGCCGAGATCGACGATGCGCTGGGTGTTGGTGATGTTGTGGATGGTGGTCATGCAGCCGTGGCGGATGCCGACCTGCTCGTGCATGACCTTGACCACGGGCGCGAGGCAGTTGGTGGTGCAGGAGGCGGCGGTGACGATCGGGTGCGCGGCGGGGTCGTAGCGATCGTGGTTAACGCCGTAGACGATGTCGAGTGCGCCCTTGGTCGGTGCGGCGACGAGGACCTTCTTGACGCCTTGATCGAGGTAACCCTGCAGCAGCTCGGGCTGTTTGTGGTGTTTGCCGGTGGCCTCGATGACGATGTCGCAGTCCGACCAGTCGCCCTCGGCGATGGTTTTGTGCTGGCTGTAGGCGAGCGTTTGCCCGTCGATGCTGATCTGTTCGGCGTTGCCGGTTTGGCTGCTGCGGCAATCCTGGCTCCAGCGGCCATGGACCGAGTCGAATTGCAACAGATGGGCTGAGCCGGCAGCGTCGCAAGCAATCTCGTTGATGCGGATGAATTCCAGGTTGTGGCCTGGGTGCTGGTGCTTGGTGGCTGCCTTTGCCTTGCGGTCGATGGCTGCGCGCAGTGCCAGCCTACCCATACGGCCGAAGCCGTTGATGCCGATGCGGGTGATCAAGAGTCATCCTCCGGGAGATAAGGTGAATCTCATGCGATTCATTTTTCGGGGTGGCGCCGCGCCATGAGCGTTAACGTGAATCTCAAGCGATTCATTTTCCGGAGTGGCGCCGCGCCATGAGTGTTAGGTGAGTCGTCTCGTGAGGCGTTTGCTAGAGGCTATCCAGCTCGGCAAGGGCTGCTTGAACGAGATTCTCTGGCAGCGGCACGTAGCGTAATGACTCGGCGTATTGCTGGCCTTCGGTCAGCGTCCAACGGATCAGGTCGTGCACCTTCGCGGTCTTGTCGGCGGGCTCGTAGGCATCGCGGACCAACGCCCAGGTGTAGGTGACGATCGGGTAGGATCGAGCGCCCTGCGGGTCAGGGATGGTGCGGGTCAGAGCGCTTGGGGGGCTGTCAGAGCCATCGGCGAGGCCGCGGCGCCCGGTTTCGACGTTGGGCTGTACGTAACCACCGGCTTGGTTCTCCAGCCAGGCGAGTGAGAGGCCGAGGCGCTGCGCGAAACCGGCCTCGACGTAGCCGATGGAGCCCTCGGTGACCTTGATTCGCTGTGCGACGCCTTCGTTGCCACGCGCTTCCATGGCGCCGCCCGGCCAGTCGATCTGTTTGCTCACACCAGGGCCGGCGGCCCAGTCCTTGTTAATCGCGGCGAGATGGTTCGTGAAGGCAAAGGTGGTGCCGCTCGAATCGCGGCGGCCGACGACCTGGATCAGCTTCGGCGGCAGGTTGATTCCAGGGTTGGCGGCGATCAGGCGTGGATCATCCCAGCGGAAGGCCTTGCCGAGGAAGATGTCGGCGTAGACATCGCGCGGCAGATTGATCGGCCCCTGCACGCCCGGCAGGTTGTAGGCGATGGCGATCATGCCGCCGGTGATGGGTAGTTGCGCGAAGTGGCCTTCAAACTGCTTGTCCTCATCGCCGCGCAAGGGCGCATCGGTGGCGCCAATATCGACGCTGCCGGCGAGGAAGCGCTCGATGCCGGCGCCGCTGCCGATCGAGTCGTAGCTTAGGCTCAGGTCTGAATGCTCAGTGCCGTAGACCTGGAGCCATTGGTTGAACATCGGGGCCGCGAATGAGGAGCCGGCGGCGGTGATCGCGTCAGCGCTGGTCGTCGTTAAAGGCTGGTCGGCGGTGTCATCACCCTGTTGCGGCTGGCAGCCGCCGAGCAGGGAGACGCAAAGAACAGATACCGAGGCAGTGATCGCGAATGGAACAGGCAGGCGCATTCTGGTCTCCGGGGTGCAGGTGGATCTCAGCGGTCGGCCTAGTCTATAGCGTTACTCGAATATATGGATGACCAAATGTTTACGGAATGATGACAGGTCGCTTGGTGAGTGGTGAGTGGTGAGTGGTGAGTTTAGGCGCAGCGGGGTGCGTCTGGGCGATTTGGCATTGTGCTTAATGCGGTGGTGTCGTCGATGAAGGGTTGACTGGATTGGAGGCCGGTTTGCGTCTCGTGTAGCACGGTCTTGGCCCAGTCGGGAAGGGCAGGATTGATCCGGTAGTAGATCCAGGTGCTGGCGCGTCGATCGGTCACCAGCCCCTGCTCGCGAAGCTGCGCAAGGTGGCGGGAGATGTGAGGTTGACTCACCCCGATGGCATAGGTCAGCTCACAGACACAGAGCTCGGAATAGCGTCCGAGCAGCATCAGGGTGCGTAGCCGAGTCGGGTGGGCGAGGGCGCCATAGAAGGCACTGGGATCGATGCTCATGTGGTCCCTGTCGGAGATGATCTATCCAAGTCGCAGAGCGGCGTGAAGCGCTGCTCAGGCTTCACTAGTTCCTCGCTTTGCAGCGGTTGCGGGCAGCGGCTACATCGGCACTCATGGCTAAGAGGATGCCGATCGAGGGCGAATGGCTGAGGAACAGTCTGTCTATCCTATGGGTTCAGGGAATCACCAAGGTCAGACCCGGTGGGATCGGAGCCGGATCATCGAGCAGGTGACGATTGGCCTCGAAGAGACGCGTCCAGGTCTCCTCGTCGCCGTAGAACATGGCGCTGATGCGTGCGAGCGAGTCGCCTGGACGCACCCGATAGACGGTGCGGTCACCTTGGGCACGGGCGAGGAGGTATTGGCTGCGATGCAGGGCGTTTTCCGTTTCTTGAATCTGCTGCCAAAGCTGCGGGTTTTGCACCCCTTGGCCTTCGCGGATGAGGCGCGCGAGAACTTCGGCGTCTCGCCTCGCTTGCGTCTGGGCCTGGGCGGCCGTCAGCGTGCCGCCTTCCGGCGCAGGCAGACGCGCGCGTAGCTCGGCGATACGGTCTTCGAGCTGCTGCTTTGCTTCAGCGCGTCGAGTATCCGCGGCCTCTAAGCGTGCGATTTGCGCTTCGCGTTGAGCGAGCTGTTGCTCGAGACTCTGAATGCGGGCGTCTACGCCTCCGAGCCGGTCCTTATGCTCTCGCAGTCGTAGCTCCGCCGCGGTGAGCTGTGCTGTGTGCTTCTGCGTTGCGAGCTCACGCTGTTGCCTGAGCTGTTGAATCTCGGTTCGGAGCGCTGCGGCTTCGATCTCGGCGCGCTCGGCGGCGGTCTGGCTGTGGCGAAGCTGCTGCTGAACGCGTTCTAGCTCGCGGGCTTGGGCTTCAAGGTCTGCCTGTTTGCGGTTCAGTAGGTCGAGCTGCAGGCTCAGCCGCGCCTTTTCGGCTTCGACGGCCGTGAGCTGCGACTGCAGTGTTGCGACCTGCGCTTGGGTTTGCTGGGAGGCCTCCTGCACCCGTTCGAGCTTAGCCTTGGGCCGAGCTTGCTCGGACGGGCTGATGGGTTGTCGTTGCGGGCCGGGGCGCTCGTTCCAAGCCTGCTGCCCAGCGTCTTCGGGGCTTGCTTGCGGCGCTGTGTCCGCAGGGGAGGTAGTTGGTCTGGCCTCGTCGTCCGCCAGCACAATGGCCGCGCCGAGCAGGAGTCCGCTTGCGCTCAGCGCCAACCAGCGGCTAGCGCGGTGCTGCCGCGCTAACCATTGTTGACTCGATAGCTGGTTTGCAGAGGGGGTCGGCATCGCAATCTCCGCGGCGGCTTGAATCCAGGCCCGACCAAGTCGGGCGACATGGCACGAAAGAGGTTAGACCTCTCCCGTGCGGCATTATGCCCCTGAAGAGGAAGGTTTCAACCGGCAGATTGCGGTCAGGGCCCGCCTGCGCCATGAGCCTGCGCCATGAATGGAGTCGGGGCGCGGCGGATCGACGCCACTAACAGCCGCCGGGTAATCCCGCCAGGGCCATCGCCATCTCGCCTTCGTCATAGCTCAGGTCGTCGAGCTTACCGTCTTTGTAGTCCATATAGGCCTGCATGTCGAAGTGTCCGTGTCCGCAGAGGTTGAACAGGATCGCCTTCGACTCTCCGGACTCACGGCATTTCTCGGCCTCGTGGATGGCGGCGCGCACGGCGTGGTTGGCCTCCGGGGCCGGCAAGATACCCTCGGCCTTGGCGAAACGGATGCCAGCGTCGAAACACTCGAGCTGATTGTAGGAGCGTGGCTTGATCAAGCCCAGCTTGGCCAGATGGCTGATCTGTGGCGCCATGCCGTGATAACGCAGCCCGCCGGCATGGAAGCCGGGTGGCACGAAGGTTGAGCCGAGCGTGTACATCTTCACCAGCGGGGTTAGATGCGCGGTGTCGCCGAAGTCGTAGGCGAAGGCGCCCTTGGTCAGGGTCGGGCAGGCTGAGGGCTCGACGGCGATGAACTCGGTCTTCAGGTCGTCGCGCATGGCCTGGTGCAGGAAGGGGAAGGCGATGCCGGCGAAGTTGCTGCCGCCGCCGGTGCAGCCGATGACCATGTCCGGGTAGTCGTCGGCCATCTGCATCTGCTCGATCGACTCAAGTCCGGTGACGGTTTGATGCAGCAGCACATGGTTGAGCACGCTGCCCAGCGCATAGCGCGTGTCATCGCGTTGTACCGCCAGCTCGACGGCCTCACTGATGGCGATACCGAGACTGCCGGTACTGTCTGGATGCTCGGCGAGGATGGCACGCCCGGACTGGGTGCGGTCACTTGGGCTGGCGATGCACTCGGCGCCGAGGGTCTCCATGTAGGCGCGGCGGTAAGGCTTATGGTTGAAGCTGACCTTGACCATGAAGACGACGATCTCGAGATCGAAGAAGGTGCCGGCCAGCGCCAGTGACGAGCCCCATTGACCGGCGCCGGTCTCGGTGGTGATTCGCTTCACACCTTCGATCTTGTTGTAGAAGGCTTGTGGAATCGCGGTGTTCGGCTTGTGCGAGCCGGCTGGGCTGACGCCCTCATATTTGTAATAGATGCGAGCTGGGGTATCGAGCGCTTGCTCGAGTCTGCGGGCCCGGAACATCGGTGATGGGCGCCATTGCCGGTAGACGTCACGGACCGGCTTGGGGATCTCAACCTCACGCTCGGTGCTCATCTCCTGCTCGATCACGGCGCGCGGGAAGATCGGGGCGAGGTCATCGGGCGTGATGGGCGTTTTGGTGCCGGGGTGGAGCACGGGCGCCATCGGCTCGGGTAGGTCGGCGTTGATGTTGTACCAGAACTTGGGCAGGTGCTCTTCGTCGAGCAGGTACTTGACGCTGTCGGACATGATCGTTTCTCAGTTTCCCCAGTCGTATTTTGTGGCCGTTCTACCTGATCGCCGGCCGAGGCAGGCCAGAACGCTAGAACGCTAGCGCTATCTGTTCGTCAAATCCGGCAGTCGGCCGGCAGTCAGGGTGAATGGCTATTGGTGCTATGGCACGTTCGCCGCCATCGATACTGGCGATCGCTGGCCAGTGCTTGCGGCGTCGGCAAGTTTGCCAGGTTATCGGTGTTGGCTGAAGGGCGCTTGCGCAACTCTTTGGTCGTCGGCCTTGATCGTCGACCTTGATCGTCGACCATTGCTTGTAGACGTCCGAGCTTGGGGTTACTGTCACCGGCTAACGGGTAGCAAGCTGATTGGTGCAAGCGAACAGGTGGTAAGCTGACCGGTAGACCTTGCGGCTTGTTTGTCTGGGGCGACTGAGCCCCCTCCTGATGACTCCCTGATGATTCCCTGTTGATTGCCTACGACACCCTTATTCGGTAGCACGCGCGTTAAGAGGACCCGCCATGAGCACCACCGCAGCCCCGATGCAGCACCTGGATAAAGCGATGAATACCCTGCATGAGATGGGCCTACTGCCCAGCAAGCAGCGCAGCGCTGATGATCCGATGATCCCGTTACTGGAGGCCATCGCCGTGCTCGATGAGGAGCGGGTGACCGCCATTGCCCGCACGTTGGGCCAGGCCTCGACCTTCAACACCGTGGTCCGTCAGCAGGTGCAGGCGATGGAGGTTGGCAACCGCTTCGAGGAGATCACCAACGCCTTCAACAGCATCCGTCACGATGCCAAGATGATGGTCGATCAGCTCGAGGATGGTCAGCTCGATACCTTTGAGCGCGCGGCCAATGTGTGGATGCGGGTGACGCGTGGAGACATCCCGAAGCGTTTCGATAAGATCAAGGCCAGCTACCTGGAGGTCACGGAAAGCACCAACGAACAGATCCAGCGCGAGCAGCGCATCCTGGAGGCCTATCAGGATTTCCGCGGCGCGCTCAAATCATCCGAGGTCCTCGCACTGGAGGTGCTGAAGAAGGCAGAAGCAGCGCTGGAGGCGGCGCGTGCTGAGGTCGACCAGGCAATGCAGCAGATCGAGGCCTTCACTGGCGAGGATGCGGCGGCACGCGCCCGGCTGGAGATGGCCCGCGATGAGCAGGTGCGGGCGCTGCAGAATGTCGACAAGCGGTATCAGATTGCCAAGGATCTCTCTGACAACCTGACCGTCTCCTACAACACCTCCGAGGTGGTGATGGCGCGGTTGCTGCAGACCACCAATGCCAAGGAGCGGCTCTATCAGCAGGCGATCAGCTTCTTCACCACCAACGAGACCGTGCTGACCGCCCTCAGTGCCTCGTTCACGGGCATGTTCGGCCTCGCCGAGACCACTGAGACGGTCAATGCGATGAAAGACGGGATCAGCCAGTCTCTTGAAGTGCTGGCGGATATCGGCGGTAAGGTTCAAGAGGAGGCGATCAAGGCCGGCTATGGGCCGACGATCCGGGCTGAATCGGTGAAGAAGCTGGTCGACTCAGTGGTCAACTACCAGACCCATTCGCGCGAGATCATCGAGGAGATGCGCATCGCCGCGACCCGCAACGCCGAGGAGATCCGCGACGCGGTCGAGGATGGCAAGCGGCGCATGGCGCGGCTGGCCGAGCAGGGGCATGGCTTGGTGGCATAGCTCCTGATTGGAGCAGGACGCACTTGGGATGCCAAAGCAGAGCGATAAACAGAGTCAGAGCCCCGAGCACAGCGGGATGGGAGCGGCAGCCGTGACGGCTCCGCTCGATGACATGATGCTGGCGATGGACGTTGTCGACACGCTTCGCCGCCAGCAGCGTTTGGTCGAGCAGGAACTCGACAGCGGCCAGCGCGAGGCGGCCTTAAAGGCGCGGCTGAAGCGGGTGTATCAGGCGCAAGGTATCGAGGTCAGCGAGGCCGTGCTTGCTGAAGGCGTGCGGGCGCTGCGCGAGGATCGCTTCGTCTATCAGCCGCCGGCGCCGTCCTTTGCCGTTACCTTGGCGCGGATCTATGTCAGCCGCAGCACCTGGGGCAAGTGGCTGCTGGGTGGGTTAGCACTGCTGTTGCTCCTGTTTGTGGCTTGGTACCTGTTGGTCGTCATGCCGCGCCAGGCCTTGCCTGGCGATCTTGAGGAACGCCATGCTCAGGTGCGCGAGCTGGCGCGATCGCAGACGGTGGATGCGCAGGCCGATCAGCTTCTGGCTGCGGCCCAGCAAGCGCTCAGAGAGGGCGAGACAGGGCGCGCCCGCGATCAGCTCATCCAGCTCGAACAACTGCGCGATCAGCTGGCGGTGGGCTATCAGCTTCGGGTGGTGAATCAGCCCGGTGTGCGCAGCGGTGTCTGGCGCATCCCGGAGGCCAATCCTGATACGCGCAACTATTATCTGATCGTCGAGGCGATCGGGGCCGGCGGGCGACCGATTCCGGTGCCGGTGCGCAATGAAGAGACCGGCAAGATCGAGCGGGTCGAGCGCTGGGGGCTGCGGGTCGATCAAAAGACCTTCGAGCGTGTGGCGGCGGATAAACAAGACGATGGCATCATCCAGGACGATCTCCTTGGCAGCAAGGCGCCAGGCGCGCTGGAGCCGGACTACCGCGTACCGGCCAGCGGTGCGGCGATCACGGAGTGGTAGCAGCATGCATCCAGCGCCAGGTCAGCATCGAAAGCAGATCGACACCGGTCCACCCTTCCTTGAACAGCTGCAGTGGGGAGATCGATGATCAGCGGCCAACATGCGATTGCTGAGGTCAGTCAGGCCGCTCAGGGCCAGCAGCAGGCGCTCGATGCGCTGGACGCGCGTCTTGCCGAGCTGCGCAGTCAGGAGCAGGCCTTGCTGCACGAGCGCGCCGAGCAGCTGAAGGCGTTAGCGCGGATACGCGTCGAGCTCCTCGGAAGCGATGCCAGCGGCGCTTTAGACGCTGCGGAAGTGGAGGCGGCGCGGCTGCTCGAGGAGCGAGACGCCGCGTCCGCGGCACTGGAGCAGGAGATCATCGATGTGCAGGCCGGGCTCGACGCCCTGGAGCAGGCCCGCAGTGCGCAATTGGAGCGATTGCAGTCGGCGGCCGATGCCTTGGATCGCGCCGAAGCGGAGACCCAGACGCGCCTCGCCGCCGACGCTGACTATCAGGCGCAGTTGGAGCAGACGCAAGAGGCCGAGCGCATCGCCCTGTACGCGGCCGAGAAGGCCAGCGAGCGCGAGCAGGAGCAGGCGAGCAAGACCAGCGCCTATCAGGCCGATCCGCTGTTCATGTATCTCTGGCAACGCGACTATGGCGGTGAGACCTATCGCGGGCGGGGCTTGACGGCCCGGCTCGATGGCAAGGTTGCGCGGCTGGTCGGTTATACCGATGCGCGCCTGTCCTACCAGCGTCTGCTGGAGATTGCCCCACGCTTGCGCACCCATGCCGAGCAGATGCAGGAGCGTGCCGAGGCCGAGATCGATGCCCTGTCTGCCCTGGACGAGGCCGCCCGCGCGGCTGACGGCATCCCGGCCCTAGAGGAGGCGCGGGATCGCGAGCAGGAGGCGGTTGATGCGATCGACCAGCGTATCGATCAGGAGGAATTGCGTTTGGACGAGCTGATCGAGCAGCGGGCGCTCTTTGCCACCGGCCAGGATGGGCAGAGCCGGGCGGCGGTCGAGCGCTTGGCGGAGGCCTTGGGCGCCAGCGAGTTGGTCGAGCTCGAGCGTGCCGCGCGTGTCACGCCGATGCGCGAGGACGACCAGTTGGTCGCGACCTTGATCGAGCTTGAGCGCGAGGAGCGCCGGCTGGCGTTCATGCGCGAGCAGACCGAGGCCGCGCGCAGCAAGCAGCAAGGGCGGCTGCGGGAGTTGATGCAGGTCCAGCAAGCGATGCGCAAGCGCCGGATGGACCGCCCAGGCTCGCAATTCGAGGACAAGGCGCTGGTAGCGATGATGCTGGCCAACTTCGCCAAGGGCCTGCTGGACCAGAAGGGGCTGTTGCGCGGGCTCGAGGAACAGTATCGCTATCGGCCGCCGCGCACTGATCCTGATTTCGGCTCTGGCGGTTATCGCCGCGGCTCGCCATGGGGCGGACGTCCTCATCCGGGATCAATCGGGCGCTCGTCTGGTCGCTCGCGAGGCGCATCCAGTCAAGGCGGCTTCGGTGGTGGCGGATTTGGCACCGGTGGCGGCTTTGGTGGCGGTGGCTTCCGCACTGGTGGTGGTTTTTAAGGGCCAGGGCTGAATGCTGAGCAACGTTAAATGCTGAGCTATATCGGCGTCTCCAAAGGCTATGGCGGCCAGCTCGCGCTCGACGGCATCGATCTCGACTGCGCTGAAGCTGCCACCACCGTCTTGATTGGCCCTAGCGGCTGCGGCAAGTCGACCCTGCTGCGGCTTGCGGCCGGACTGATCCGCGCCGATGCCGGCGAGGTCTGGTTCGAGGGCGCCCCGCTCGGCGCCGAGAACCTGCGCGCGGCGCGCCTGCGCATGGGCTACATGATCCAGGAAGGTGGGCTGTTTCCGCATTTGAGCGTTCGTGCAAATGTTGAGCTGATGGCGCGCGAGCTTGGCTGGCCGACATCCAAGCGGCGCGAGCGGCTTGCGGAGCTGGCCGAGCTGGTGCAGCTGCCAGCTACGCTGTTGGACCGCTTTCCGCTCGAACTCTCCGGTGGTCAGCGTCAGCGTGCAGCGCTGATGCGCGCGCTGATGCTGGACCCGGATCTGATCCTGCTCGACGAGCCGCTCGGCGCCCTGGACCCAATGATCCGGGTCGAGCTGCAGCGCGAGCTGGCAGCGATCTTCCAGCGCCTGCACAAGACCGTGCTGATGGTGACTCATGATCTGGCCGAAGCGGTATTCTTCGGCGATCAGCTGGTGTTATTGCGCGCTGGGCGCATCGTCCAGCAGGGTTCGGCTCAAGCCTTGCTGCAATCGCCAGCCGAGCCTTTCGTCGCCGAGTTCGTCAATGCCCAGCGCGAGCCGCAGCGGGTGTTGATGGAGGTGAGTCAAGGCCTGAGCGCGCCTGTCTTTTAATCAGGTGGTCGCAGGTTCGAACCCTGCAGGGCGCACCAATAAAAACAGCGGCTTAGCCTCAATCTGGGTTAGGCCGCTGCCTTTTGAGTCACCATAAAGTCACCACGCGGCAGAGTTTCGCGCGACTTTCGACGCTTGCTAAGCCGTTGACTGGCCGTTGCAGGGTTTCCTGCATCGCTGGGGCCGTCTGGCGTTGTCCAGACCGCTAAAGGTAGCTCCGGACTACCTTTTACAAGTCGCTGATTCTGTTGACTGTAGTCAATGGCTACAGTGCTTAATGTCCGCCATGGGGATACTTAGCGAGGGCCGCGCTCATTCAGCCAGCGACTGCGGCGGCGACTGACCGTTGATCGATGCTTGCCGAGCGCGCGCGCGATCTCCCGCGGGTGCTGCCCTTGCTCGAGGCGTTGAATAATCTCGCTATCGGTCGCCGGATCGCTGGAACGGATATAGCAGGCACCCTGCCAGCGAGCGCGAACCGGCTTTAGAGCTCTACGCACCAGGGCCTCATCAGCGCCGGCGGCGATCATTGCCAGGGCGGCATCATGGATCGGATCGAGGGCCTCGGATGCTGGCATGGGTGCATGGTGCCCTCGGGGTGAAGGGGATGCCGGCGGCGGGACACTGCGCCGGCAGACAGTGACAAAGCGGAGCTTCCGATGGACGCTGCTCCCCAGTCCCTTGCCACCTTTTGAGCGAGGCGACGGCGCTAAAAGGGTGCTGGCTTTGGGAACCGGCCAGCGTCGGTAAGCCGAAATCAGCAGCAGTTGGAGTGCTGCTACTGATCCCTCCCTATCGCTCGCAGTCAGCGGCAAAGCCACTGCGAGCGAAATCTTCAGGCTGTCGCAGCCGACACCGAGCGCCGGACTCTCGCCACGGCTTCGAGGATCGCAATCAGCTCGGCCTGTGATCGTGCTCGGGTGCGGTGCAGGTCCACCTCGGGCGCGGTGATCGTTACGCCGTAACGGGTGAATGGCTGCCCAGCGGGAACAGCCAGCCGTGATGCGTTCGGTCGGTGCATTGCGAGAATCACGCGGCTTTCTCCATCGGCTCGCCGGACAGTTCAGCATCAGGCGCAAGGATGATCTCGATCGAGGCATCTGCTCTGCGCTCTACCTGCTCGCCGGCGGCTTCGAGCTCGCGGAGCAGTCGTTCTTCTTCGATCTCGAGCGCTTCGATCTGCGCTTGCAGGCGTTGACGCTCTGGCTCGCGTTGGGTCAGCGGTAGGGCGTCGGCCAGCTCCATAGCTTCGATCTCGGCTTTCAGCTTGGCCTTGATCGCATCACCGTGCAGCCAGGCCAGCAAGCCAGCGGTGAGCGCTGCCCCTTGTGGGCCTTGACTGGTGACGGTGGCGACGTTGAGAAAATTGCGCGCGGCCTCGGTGATGCGCGGTTGCACGAAGGCGCTCGCTCGATAGGCGCCTTGAAAGTCGCGGGCTTGGCTGTCGACCAGATCATGTGCCCGCGCAATCGCTTCGTCATGCGGCAGCGGCCTGTCTGGCAGGCTGGCGAGCGCTTCTTGCGCTGCAAGGATTGCTGATCGGGTCTTGTCGAGCTTTGCGACGGCTGATTTAGTAGACATAGCCGGCCACCTCCGCGGCCATGCCCTTTTTCCGGGCGTACTCCACTGCTCTGCGGCCGAGCTCAATGCGCGGCATCAGCGCTTGATGACCCTCAGACTGCCGAGACTGAAGGCGCCGCAACTGCTCTTTGCGCCCTTGCAGAACGCGGAGCGACTGCGGATTAGCCTCTTGCCCTAGGGTGCCGGTCCGGCTGGCTTCGATGCCGACGGACAGTTGGTTGATCTCGCCGCGCAGCGCTTCGATCTCGGATCGGATGCCGCTCATGGTCGAGGATGCTGTTTGTGCTGAATCGAGAACGTCATACAGCCGGTTTTGGTCGATCGTGTATTCAGGCATTAGTGACTCCAGGGCCGGTCTGGCGCGCATTGTTCTTAGCGATGATGGCTTGCCAGGGGTCTTTGGCGTTCTTGCGATGCTCATCAGACAGCCGCTTGCGCTCTGCGAGCACGGCCGCGCGAATCTCGGCTGATTGGGGGTTCTGGCTTGGCATGGGGGCCTCGGTGGTCTTGCTGCGCTCGCGGCGAATCTGCTCGGCGCGGTCGGTGATCTTGTCGAATTGCTGCCGATACAGCCCCGCGGCTTGCTGCTCGAGGTCGCTGCCGTGATCCGGTTGGGTGATGGTCAACGGCATATCAGGCGCTCTCGCTGTCGCGGCGGCGCGGAATCAAACGATCCAGGCGCGTCAATTCCTGCTCAATGGCCGCAGCGGCGACCGCGCTCATGGGCAATCCACGCATAGCGCAAGCGGCCTTGAATCTGCGATGCAGCTCGCGGTCGATCGGCAGATTCGCGCGAGCGCGGGTTTCAGGCTGAGTGTTCATGTAACGCTATACTATTACACTTTTTCACAATGCGAAAAGGCTTTTTTTCAGGATGCGGGATGCGCGAACTGATCGAGTAGACGGGCCTTGAGCTGCTCGAGCTGGGTGTCGATCTCGTCTGCGGCTTGCTCTGCTTGGCGCGGGGTCAGACCAGCGCGGCGCTCTAGGATGTCGGGGATGGCCCGCGTCTGCTCTGCGAACGTAGCCACGGCTGTAGCGAAAAGCTCCAGCGTTGGCGCGCGCTCGTAGAGCTGTCCGGCTTCGAGGTCGTTCTTGCGGCGCTGGGCTTCGCCTTGGTGCCAGGCTAGGCGGTCGCGCGGGGGCAGGGTCTCAGGATCAATGCCACCAGGTGCGGAGGGGTCGAGGGGCGTTGCCTTGGGTCTTGCTGCGGCGAGCATGTGATGGAAAACATCGGCCAGCTTGTAGCGCCGGATTTTTGCGCCGTTGGTGCGCTTGTCGAGATCAGCCGGCTCGAGATCAGCCAGGCGCTTTGCCAGGGTGCGGCGGTCGATGCCCAGCTCTGCGCTGAGCCCTGAGATTGTCCACAGTTGGGCTTGCATAGATAAAACCTATCAGTGGTGGTGGAACCCATAGGCGGGATTTATTGCTGGGGGACCGAACTCCAAACCGTCGGGTCTTGAGGGGTGCCAGCAAGGACCAGTAAAGTCTTTAGAATCAAATACTTAGGTTCTTCCGGGGTCGAATACCTTGGGTCATTTTTTGCAGCGCGGGCAACGGCTATTGTTCAACCAAATACTTGATTGTTTTTGGTGTTTCAAGCGGCCAGCCGCCAACCCATCGCCGGACGCTGCGGCTCTCGAACCTGCCACCTCGGCGGAGTGCGGCCAGTGCGCGCTCTGCGAGCTGCGGCGAGTCGATCCATATCAGCCATTGCCTTGTTGATGCGCGCTTGGCGCTCGGCGGTCTGTTGCTTTGTAGCGGCTTTCATCGCTTGGCTCCTATGCGACCACCACGGTCATTCGGTTGTAGCGCTTGCCGGTCTTCGTGGTTTCCTGTCCGTGAAAGGTCAGGGCCACCAGCGAACCTATCTCGGCATCCTCCGCGCGCAACCGCTCCAACAGCCAGGCGGTCAACCAGACCGCGACCACGGAACCGTCAGGCGTTTGAATCAGCGCTTGATGCTGCGGGCCGAACGGTCCGGATTCCTTGCGGCTTCCGACAATAGCGCCTTCGAGTGTGTCGCCGGGCTCGGGCTTCCAGACGGTAATGGTTCGGGTTAGCTCGGCTTTCTTGCGCAGTCGGTCGAGTCGGTCGGGGTCGATAGTGACCTCGGCCGGTAGGGTGTTGTCGAGGGTGCTGAGTGCTTGAGTCATGGTGTGTCACCTTCAGTGATAGGCCGCCAGTCGCGGCAGTGATGGAGCGCCGCAGGCCAAAGGGCTGGCGCGCGGTTGCTTGCGGGGGCGTTGATGGAGCAGCGTCCAAGTCCAGCCGCTGGGCTTGTGCTGCTTGCGACGAAGTGCCGGCAGTCGCGACAGCAGACCTTGGGCGTTGGTGTCTGGTGGTGCGATCGGTTGCCGGCTTGCGGGCTCTGTGCCGGCAGCTTGGCCAGCTCGGCAAGGGTCCAGGCCAGGGCGCTTGGATTGCTGGCGCAGACCTTCAGGTATTCGGCGCGCGCGGTCGGGTCGGTTTCGATGATGGCATCCAACCAGGCGCAAACAGCCGCTTTGTGGGTATCCGACAGGGTGTTTATGGGTTCCCGGGTTCCCTCTAAATCTGCGATTTGAATAGTCCGCCGTTGGGGCTTATTCCCTATAGTTTGCTGGGTTATTGGTGTCTCTTCTCTCTCGGTTCCCTCCGTCTTGTTGATATTTTTAGGGGAACCGGGGGAACCTAGGGAACCGTTATGATTTGCAAGGGGTTTTCCGGTTCCCTCTAGTGGTTCCCTTGAGGGAACCGGGGGAACCGGGCGGCTCTTCAGCCGTTGCGCCAGCGCCGCGATGCTCATCATTCATCCCTCGGTGCGATGGCATACAGGTTTTGCGAGCGTCCTTGTATCTTGGTTTTCTTCGAGCGCCGGCTTTCGTCGCGCTCGGCAATCCAGCCGGACGCGTCCAGGGCGCCGAGAACGCGCTTGAAGTCAAAGCCGGTTGCGGCTTCGCGCAGACCTCCAGGGGTGAATAGATAGACGCGATTGCTGCTCTCGGCTTCGCCTTCGTCGCGATACCAACCGGCTCGATCACGAATCATCGGGCCGCTCTCGCCGGCCAGCACATGCGAAAACCGCGCGTCGCCGTGCTTGGCAATGAAGTCTTCGACCGCTTCGAGGATTTGCCGGGTTTCGGTGTGTCCCTTGCCGCGATGCTCTCGCCATGCCTGATAGGCCAGTTCCGCCGCCTTGATGGCCTCATCCTCGGGCCAGCCGGTGATGCCGTAGCTGGTGGCCAGCTCGCCGGCCAGTGCCGCTAGGGCAAAGGCGCCAGCCGCGCGACCTTCGAGACTGGAACCGGACGCGAACGCGTCGCGGCTTTGGATGGCCGCCAGCAGTTCGCTAAGGTCGCCGCTATCGTCGGTAATCAGTCGCTCCACGAATGCCGGGCCGGAATGGCCATAGTTGACGGCCGCCGCCGTGCGGATAGCGTCCGATAGCGCGCGACCGTTTGCCATGCCGCGCAAGTCATCGAACAGGCCATAGCGCCGTGAACAAGGAATATCCAACAGGCGGGCCTCTTGTCCGGCCTTAGCGCGCTTGCCGCCTTCAATCATGGTTGCGCCGATAGTGCGCTCGCCGCTTGATAGCAGCATGACGCGCCAGCGCCGCACCGATCGGGCGCCGCCGCTTCGACTGGCGCGGCTCTTGCCGGTGCCGTTGCCGATGGCATAGATAACCGCGCCGAGCTCGCGCGGGTCCGCCTCGCTGATTTCATCGAGAATCAGGGCCGTATCATTCAGCGCCGCCGCGATACCTTCGAGTCCGTTGCTTGTCGCGCGCCAGGTGCGGACGAAGCCGCCGCCTCCCCAGACCGACGCGCCAGCCGCGAGCGCCGTGCTTTTGCCGGTACTGGAATCGCCAACCAGGTGAAAGCCGCCGCTGGTGCGGTGCACCTTGGCCAGTAGCGGGCCGGCTAGTGCCGCGCTAACCGCAAGGGTCAGCATAGGGTTGCCGATACAGCGCGCCGCAATCTCCGCGCGCCAGCCGTCCAGGGTTCCGGCGGTGGTAAATTCGTCGTGCTGGGCGTGCTCGCTTTGAAAGCGAACGTCGCCGGTTCCGATGATGCGATGCGGGAGAACGAACACCGCGCCGGACGCGTGCCAGCCGGTCGCGGTGGCCGCCAGCACGCGCCGCTCGGGATAGCGGCTCATTAAGTAAGCGTTCAACAGGCGATGGCTTGCCGGGTCGATTCGCACGCCAAGCGCCAGCAGCTCGCCGCGCAATTCTTCGCCGCTTCCCTTCAGTAGCGCCATCGGCATAGACCATTCGCGCCAGCGTCCGGCCGCGTTTCGGAACCGCAACAGCAGACCGTGCTCGGTGTCCGTTTCGCTGCAGGTCATCGCGTCCGCGTGCAATGGCGAGCATATCCATTGGTCAATTTCCTCTTCGTCCTTGATGCCGTGCCACCACAGGCCAGCCGGGCCGTAACCAGTGCGCTGGTCGTGCACCGCGAAACCGGGCCGGTCTACCTCGGGCTTGGGTCTGGCGGTTCCCTCGGTTCCCTTTGCTTTTTTCGTGGGGGAACCGCTGGAAGCCGCGCCATTGCTGGCGGTTCCCTTGGTTCCCTCGGTTCCCTCGGTTTTTTCAAAGGGTGAGGGAAAATCCAGCCATTGGGCCGCGTCCGCGAACCGCTCAGCGGTCCAGCCATCGGCCGCCGCGTCGGCAGCATCCCAACCGTCCGGCAGATCGGGGGCCAATGCCTTCAGGTCGAGGATGGCAACCGACACCGCGCCAGCGCCATAGGCCAGGGTTGCAGCGGTGCGGGCATATTGGGCGCCGGGCTGGTCGTGGTCCGGCCAGACCATCAGGCGCCGTCCGGCCAGTGGTCGCCAGTCGCTTTTCTTGGGTGATTGGGCGCCGTTCATGCTGGCAATGGCGATTGCATCGGGCACCAGCGCCGCCGCCGCGTCCGCCGCTTTCTCGCCTTCGCACAGTAGAACAGGGGCCTCGGGTCTGGCTGCCAGGCGGTCGAGTCCGTACAGCGGTCGCGGTTCCGGCGGTGCTTTGCGTTGCCATCGGGAACCATCCCACGTCAGGGGGGAAAATTGCTTGCGGGAACCGCGCGGGTCGAACCGGCAGACGAACAACAGCGGTCGGCCTTCGCGGTCGCGATAACACCATTCAGCAGTCGGCTTGCCGTGCTTCGGGTGCGACTTGGGCCGGCTTGCTAGGGCGCTTTCCGGTATCGGGCCGGTGATTGCCTTAGCTTCGGGCTCGGGCGCCGCCTTGGGCCGCTGGTGGCCGTTGACGCGCGCGCCAGTGGTTAAGGTGTCGGTGATTCCGAGAACGTCAGCCAACCGCCGCGCCGCCGCGCCTTGGGTGTCGAGTCCTTCCAGGTAGCGAACCAGGCTAACCAGGTCGCCGCCTTTGTCGTCAGTGGCAAAGTCCGACCAAGCGCCGGTTTCGACATTGACGGAAAACGAACCAGGGTTGTCGTCGGTTCGGGTTGGGTTTCGCGCCAGCCATTCGGCGCCTTGCCGCTCGCCGCTGGGCAGCCATCGGCGGATAACCGCGTCCGATCGCTTCAGGGCCTCGCGCGCGGTGGCTTTGATGTCCACCAGTGGTAATGGAATGGTCCGCCCCGCTCCTCCAACACACCCCGAGCGGGCACAATAAGCGATGATGAGAACCCATCGTCAACCAAGGTAGCGGAGCAGACCAATGACAGAGACTCACAAAGACCGGGCCATCACG
>NZ_NRRY01000030.1 GCF_016583905.1 Lamprobacter modestohalophilus
GCCCCAGCCCCAGCCCCAGCCTCAGATCAGCCCTCAACTCCAACCGAACCACCAGACCAAGCAGCAGCTCAGGCCCCAACAACCCCAGTCGGGCATTCTCGGCCCGATCTATCAGCAGCCATTCTCCGGTCATTACTACGAGGTCATTGAGGCCGATGGCTCGCGGAGCCTGTCACGCTCGCTCTGGGACCAACAGCTTGCGGCCGAGTCGTTGCCGGCTGGCCAGATTATCGATTGGGAGACCCAGGGTCCGCTTGGTCAGCGGCTCTTAGTGCGCAGTGCCGGCTATCGGATCGGCGATGCGACGGTGACGATTGCCGTTGCTGAAAATCTGAATCCACTGTTGGAAGAGCTGCAGGTATTCGAGCAGCTGTTTGCGGGGCTCGCCATCGGCGGGCTCTTGCTCATGCTGTTCGTGCAACGGTTGATTGTGCGGCGGGCATTGCGCCAATTGCAGCCGATCTACAGAGACATCGATGCGCTGGAGCGCGGCACCACAGACGCCATCACGGAAGCCGTCCCGATCGAGATCCTGCCGCTGGTGCGAAAGTTCAACGCACTGCTGGTCGTCTATGGACAGCGCCTGCAGCGTTCTCGCAACGCCGCCGGAAATCTCGCGCATGCGCTCAAGACGCCGCTCAACCTGCTGCTGCAGCAGCTCGAGCGCTTGGATGATCCGCCCGACGCCGCGCAACGCTGCATCGGGCCGCAGCATCAGCGCTGTATCGGACAGCAACGCCAGCGCTGTGTCGAGCAGGTGCAGCGGGTGCAGACCTTGGTGGAGCGCGAACTGAAACGCGCGCGCATCGCTGGCGGTTTGCGGACCGGCTCGACCTTCGATATCAGCGCCGATCTGCCGGTGCTGATCGAGCTGCTGGAGCGCATGTATGCACACAAGGGTTTGACCATCGGCTATGACAACGTGCTTTCAGCGCCATTGACGGTCGACCGCGAAGACATGCTCGAACTGCTGGGCAACCTGCTCGACAACGCCTGCAAATGGGCGAACAGCGAGGTGCATTGCCGGTTTGAGCCCCACGCGGCGGGCCTGCGTCTCTGGGTTGACGACGATGGCCCGGGCTGCAGTGAGGCCGAACTCGCCGCGATTGGCGCACGCGGGGTGCGTGTCGATGAGCGTGTCGACGGCCATGGCCTTGGCCTCTCGATCGTGCAAGAGATCCTCGACCTCTACCGAGGCCAGCTTGAGCTCGGGCGGTCACCGAGTCTCGGTGGTTTTCGCGCTAGCATCGAGCTGCCGGTGCCAGTGGGTAACGACGGCCGCCGTCCCGCTACTGCTGAAACAGATAAAACTGGTGTACAAGGCTGTTGAAACGCTCAATTACATCCGCTTGGTCTCACCAACGATGCATGGCTGACGCTTTTCCAGCCACCCTTGTCAGCCTTTGGTCAGCTCGGTTGGTGCAGACTCCGGTCCCGTCATCACCGACCCAATCAACCAGAGTCCCTTCAGCCCGACTAGGAGCATTAGGCATGTCTCGACAACTCATTCGCCGTATTGGCCACAGCAGCGCCAACACTGTCACCGGCACTGGTGGTGCCGGTACCCGGGCAAGCGCCAGTATCAGCCCCAACACGACAGTCCCCACCATGCGGACAGCAACCGCCACCCTCCTTACCGGCACCTTCCTGCTGGGAAGCGTGCTGTTGTTCGGCGCTAGCGCTCAGGCCAGTCCCAAAGACCAGGATCAAGCCAGAGCCGCCCTCGAGGCTGGTCAGATCCGACCCATCAGCGAAATCCTGACCAAGGCCAGCGCCGAGGTTCCCGGCGATGTGGTCGAGGTGGAGCTTGAGCAGGAGCGCGGTCGCTGGATCTATGAGTTGAAGATCATCGCTCCCGATGGCCGCCTGCTCGAGGTCGAGATGGACGCGAGCGATGCGAGTCTGATCGAGGTCGAGCAAGAGTATCGCAGAGACTAGGCCGACCGATGCGTGTCCTGCTTGTCGAGGACGATGATCGGCTCGCGGCCGGTGTCTGCACAGCGCTCGAGACTGCCGGTTTCGTCAGCGAGCGCGTCAGCGATGGCGAGGAGGCCTGGTTTCGCGGCGACACTGAGCACTACGCGGCGGTGATTCTCGATCTCGGGCTACCGCGTATGGATGGGCTCTCGGTGCTGCGTCGCTGGCGCGCTGCCGGGCAGCGCTTTCCGGTGCTGATTCTGACGGCACGCGGCGACTGGCAAGAGCGCGTCGAAGGCATCGACGCCGGCGCTGATGACTACCTGCCAAAGCCATTCCAGATGGAAGAACTGCTGGCACGGCTGCGCGCCCTGGTGCGGCGTTCTGCCGGCCAGTCCTCGGCGTTGCTCGAGATCGGCGGCCTGCGTCTGGACACCCGCCGGATGCAGGTCAGTCGCGACGGCGTGCCGGTCCATCTCTCACCGCAGGAGTATCGGCTTGTTGCCTATCTGATGCATCACGCCGGGCGCGTGGTCTCGCAGTTGGAGCTGACTGAGCAGCTGTATGCGCAGGACTTTGAGCGCGAGTCCAACGCCGTGGAAGTGCTGGTCGGTCGAGTGCGGCGCAAGCTCGGCGGCGAGCTGATCCAGACCCGACGCGGGTTTGGTTATGTGGTCGAGCAATGACCTGCCGCTCCCTGCGCGTTCGACTCGGGGTCGCGGCTGCGATCTCGATCAGCCTCGCCTTGCTGGTGGCCGCCGGTGGCTTGATCATGCTGTTCGAGCTTCACGTCGAGCGGCGAATCGGTGCCGAGCTCAAGGCCCAGCTCGACCAGCTTGCGGCCAGTGTGCAGATCGGCGCCGAGGGACAACTCGAGGTTGTTCCAACCCCAGTCGACCCGCGTCTTGAGCATCCACTCGGTGGCCTCTACTGGCAGATCGACGATGAAACAGAACCCAAACAGCAGCTCGGCATCGCCCGCTCGCGCTCGCTCTGGGACAGTCTGCTGCGCCTGCCGTCGGATGAGCTCGAGCCTGGCACCGTCCATGCCCATCGCCTTGCTGGTCCCAATAGCGGCCCAAATGGCCAATCTGTGCTGGTGCGCGAGCGCCTGATTCTGCTCGAGCACGACAGTGGTCAGCGCCGGCTGCGACTGATCACCGCCATTGATGCCAACGAGCTGACCCAGGCGCGCAATGCCTTCGCCGCCGATATCCTGCCCTATCTGGCGCTATTGGCAGTGTTGCTCGGTCTTGCCACCCTGGCCCAGATCCGTGCCGGCCTGGCACCACTCGAGGCTCTGCGCCGTGGCGTCGGCGCGGTACGCTCCGGCCGCGAGCAGCAGCTGGCTGCAAACTACCCGGATGAGGTCATGCCCCTGGTGAATGAGGTCAACGCTCTGCTCGCCGCGCGCGAGCAGGCGGTCGAACGCGCTCGCGCTTGGACGGCAGACCTGGCGCACGGTCTCAAGACTCCACTCACCGCCTTGAGTGCCGATGCCGAGCGCCTGCGCACTGAGGGCAACCGCGCGCTTGCCCACGATCTGGATCAGCTCGCCGAGGCGATGCGCCGTCGTGTCGATCGCGAGCTGATCCGCGCCCGGTTGCGCTCAGGCGCCGCCACGCATCAGGCGCAGGCCGAGGTTGGGGATGCCATCGAGCGGCTGTTGCGCACCCTGCGTCGCACCCCCTTTGGTGAATGCATCGACTGGTCAGTGGATGTCCCTCAGCCAGCGCTGGCGGCGCTGATGCCCGGAGATCTGCTGGAGCTGCTCGGTAACCTGCTCGAAAACGCCGCGCACTGGGCGAAGCAGTGCGTCGAGATCCAGGTCCAGAGCGGCGATCCGATCCAGATCCGCATCAGTGATGACGGCCCTGGTGTCCCTGCTGCTGAATGGCCCCGTCTTGGTGAGCGCGGTCTGCGGCTGGATCAGGGCACCCAGGGCAGCGGACTGGGGCTCGCGATCGTGCGCGATGTGATCGATGCCTATGGCGGCGGTGTAACCTTTGGTCGTGCAGCGATTGGTGGGCTCGAAGTTCGGCTCAGGCTGCCAGGCACGTTTTCGCGAGCCGCGTCTGAGCCGGCAGGGGCCCGACGATGAAGATCCTGCTCGTTGATGACGAGCCGATGCAGCGTGAGCTGCTAGCCGGATTCCTCAGTAACCAGGGCTATCAAACGCTGCAGGCTGAGCACGGCGAACAGGCGCTGGCATTGTTCGAGCAGGAGGCCATCTCTATCGTGCTGCTGGACCAGCGTATGCCCGGCCTCTCCGGCGAGGAGGTGCTGGCCCGGATGAAGGCGCGTAATCCGCGTCTGCGCGCGATCATGATTACCGCTTTTGGCTCTGTGGAGACGGCGGTCTCGGTCCTCAAACTGGGCGCTGACGATTTCCTAGAGAAGCCCATCGATCTCAGCGCGCTGCTTGATCGGCTGCAGCGCATCGAGCAGGATCTTGCCATCGAGCAGGATGTCGAGGCGGTCTTTCAGCCCCCTGACGGTCGCTCTGCAGCGCCACCGCTGCCGATTGATCTGATCGCCGAGAGTCCAGCGATGCGCGATGTCCTGTCGCTAGCGCGACGCATCGCCAGCAGCGAGCTCAATGTGCTGATCCACGGCGAGACCGGCACCGGCAAGGAGGTGATCGCTCGCTTGATCCATGCACTGAGCCCGCGGGCTGAGGCGCCTTTCGTGGAGCTGAATTGCGCCGCGATCCCGGAGAACCTGTTCGAGAGCGAGCTCTTCGGGCATGAGAAAGGGGCCTTTACGGGTGCTGCAAAACAGCATCGAGGTCGGTTCGAGCTGGCCGCCCGTGGCGTGCTGTTCCTCGATGAGGTGGGGGAGCTGGTCTTGCCGCTACAGGCCAAGCTGCTGCGCGCCCTCCAGGAGAAGCGAATCAGCCGGGTCGGCAGTGAGCAGGACATCGCGGTCGACGGGCGCGTCATCGCCGCTACCAACCGCGACCTGCGTGCAGAGGTCGAGGCCGGCCATTTTCGCGAAGACCTGTATTTCCGACTCAATGTGCTCGAGCTCGAGCTGCCCCCGTTGCGGCGGCGGCGTGAAGACATTCCAGCGCTGATCGAGCACTTCATCGCGCGTCACGGCGGCCGTTCGGCGCGCCTGGCGCCTGAAACACTCGATCGGCTGATCAAGTACGATTATCCCGGCAACATCCGCGAGCTCGAGCATCTGTTGCAGCGCATGCTGACCCTCGCGCGTGGGCCGGTGCTGCGACCAATGGACTTGCCACCAGAGGTGCGCGAGCCCAGCAAGCGCGCGACTGGCCCGCTGCAGGAGCGACTCGACGCAATGGAGCGCGAGCTGCTGCGTGCCGCGCTTGAGCGCGCCGATTGGGTTCAGACACAAGCGGCAAATGAGCTCGGGGTCAGCGAGCGGGTGCTGCGTTACAAGATGAATAAACTCGGGCTCCAGCGGCCGATGCGATAACGGCTGCTGATCGATTCGACAAAATTGTCGAGGCTGACGCTCCACGTCGACCAAAGTTTGGCGCTAATAACGCTATCTCCTTGTATCTTAGAACAATAAGAGTTTGGCATGGACTCTGCTTAGTATTGGCCATGCGCAACGGAGCGCACCTGGGCGGCGAAGCCATCATCGCGCATCAAGCCTGAGGCCCCACGCCGCACCTGAATCAACCCTTGAGGAGATCACCTATGCATCATCATGCAATCATGGCCACTGCCGTCGCGCTCACGCTCGGCACCACGACGCTGGCTCTGGCTGGACAAGGCGCAGGCCCCGGCAATGGGACTGGCCCAATCCATGACCTCAGCACGGCCAGCTGTGAAATCATCACAGGTACCGTCGCCAGTGCCGCTGTTGCAGGCGAAGGCTATGTGATCGACACTGGCACTGAAACGGTCACCGTCTCTGGCTTGGGTCCGATCGGCTATTGGGCGAGTCTCGAGCTGGTGCCGCCGCAGGTTGGCGAATCCATCACCGCTGATATCTGCTGGCTCAGTTTCTCTGACGAGACCACCAAGGCCATTGCAATGGCGGTTACCTTGATGGACGGCACCTATGTCGAGCTGCGCGATCCGATCACCAATCAACCGGCCTGGCGTGGCGGACAAGGCGGCGGCCAGGGGCAAGGCCAGGCTGGTGGCCAAGGTCAGGGCCTCGCTGATTGCACCGGTCCTCGGTAACTGCGCCGCCTGGCTATTTTGCGCCGTTGCGCTGCCAGCCGTCGGCGCTGATGCCATCACTAGCCCACAGTTAGAGGCCATGCTCAGCATGGGGTTCGACAGCAACCCAGCGCAGAGTCGTGACGGACCTGCCCTCGGCTTTGCTGCGCTTGCGCTGGGCGTGGAGCAACCCTTGCCCTTTCTCCGAGGCGTGCGCCTGGAGGGCGATGCCTGGCTGCGCGACTATGCGGGGCCGAACGACAGCGGTCGCCTGGACATCGGTCTGGTGTCATCGCAGATGCTCGGCATCACTCAGATCGACCTTTGGGCCGAGGCTGGCTGGTATCGGGACCAACTCGTCACCGCCGACGAGCGCAACGAGAACGCATTAGGCGTCCTGGCTCGCAGGCCGCTCAGCGCCAGGCTCGACCTCAGGCTCTTCGCTGAGCGGCGCTGGCTCGACTATCGCAATTTAGTCCTCCCTTGGGCGGGGCGGCCGGGTGGCATCGGCCTGAGTATTCGGGGGCAAAGCCCGGTGATCCCAGTCCGCGACCAGCATGGAGGTGTGCTCACCGGTATGGGATGCGGCCGAGGTCCGGCGAGTCGGAGCAGCCCGATGCAAGACGACTGCCCGCAGCGCATCAGTCCTCAGCAGCGCAAGGACCGATTCGACCTGCTTGCGCTCGAAACCACCTGGTTCCCAGCGGCGAAGCTCAGCTTGATGCTCGGCCTGGACAGTGGCTGGCGCGAGAGTTCGCTTGCGCTCGACAGCTATCGCCAGCAGGCGGTCCGGCTGGCCTTGACCTTTGACCCCAGTCCAAACTGGAGTTTAATCGCTGACACCGGCCTGTCTCGACGTGACTACTGGCAAGCCCCGCGGACGATTGAGCGCGTCGACCACCAGCGTTGGCTCGGGATCGCGCTGCACCGGTGGCTCGCCGACGGTGCTCTGTATTGCGGCCTTGATCTGCTCGACAGCCGTTCGACGATCGAGGTTGAGGCGTTCAGGCAGTGGAGCACAGAATGTGGCTGGCAGCGTCGTTTCTAGCGACCGATGGGGAGGTGACGCTTGCCTCTTGCTCGGCAATAAGCTGTCCAGCGTGCTGTGCGCGAACCCAATGCGCATGGAGGAGCCCGGGATTTGCGCGCAGCGAGCCAGTCGGTGCCGTTCAGGGCTGCAATCGAAGTGTGCGCTCATCTTGCTGCTCGGTCTGCTCAGTTTGCACGGCCCTTCAGCAGATGAAGGGCCGCGGCTCGGCATTGTAGTGGAGGTGCAGCCAGGGGCATTGCTGGTCGAGTTCGACGATGAGCCTGACGATGGCTCTGGAGTTGGTCCTGAGCGCATCCCACTCACCGGTCAATCCGGTCAGACAAGCTGGCAGCCTGGAATGCCAGTGCGTATTTGGCCTGGAGCCTCATCTCGCGCTGGTCCGCGGATTCAGTCAATCGGCGCAGTCAGCGGCTTTGATCGTACCGGGGTTCGTCGCCGCCTGAGCAAAGGCAGCCAGCGGGGCGGTCGGGGCGCGTCCGGCAGCGGCCACAGCGGACGAGGAGGGCGCTGAGTTGCGCAAACCGCCGCCACTGGCCCCTCGGTTCGTTTTTCGACCACCATCACCTTGGCTGGGCAACCTGCTCGTCTTCGGCTTCTTGATCGCGCTGACGATCATGGCTTTTTTTCTACAGACGCGCGCCGCTGAGCAGCGCTTTGTTCTCGCAGCGGCCGAGCATACCCGCCTGCTCGCCGATGCGGTGCGGCTCTATGCGCGGGGGGCGGTCCTTGCGGGCGAGGCGACCGACCAGATCTTGACCACCTTATTAGGCAACAGTGCGCGCTTTGTGGTCTATCTGGACGACATCGAGCCGTTCACCGCTGAGGAATTGACCGCATTTGCCGATGAATCTGGGCTTGCGATGATTCGCATCCTGCGCAGTGCGTCTGAAGAGATCGAGGCACGCCGTCCTAATGGACCGCTTAGCGCATCCTCCGGTCAGAGGCTCGATGACGATGACAGCGTGACAATGCTTAGAAAGGGGCTTAATGGGGCTAGGCCTTGGGTTCAGGGTCCACCAGATCGATACCAAGACCTCGCTCTGTCGTGCCTGCCGCTAGAGCAGCTCCGGCGACTCTCGAAGGGTGGGGGGGTTCTATTCAGTGTGCCACGGCCAGAAGGACGCCCGGGGTGCGCCATGGTGGTCTTGGAGAGTTCGGCCGTGGAGGCGCTGCGCGCCGCGATCAGTGTTCAGCAAGCCCTTGAATCGGTCAGGCAGCTCGCGCGGGTGCGCGCCGTTCGGCTCGAAGGCATGCCACGGCCAATCCACGGCCAGCAGGACAACGCACTGATCGCCCCTCCCCAAGTCCGGCTTGTCGATTCCACCGATGGTGGGATCTTTGCCGAGGTTCGCACGCCGGTCGCCGGGGCCGAGCTCGTTCTGCTGCTCGATGGTATCGAGCTCCAGCAGCGGCGCAGCGAGCTCTGGCTGGCCTTCGCGGCCTTCCTGCTGACCCTCTTGGTGACTGGGGCGCTCGGCACCTGGCTGTTGGTGAAGGTTCAAGACGCCCATGAGCGCGAGTTGCGTGCCTACGAGCGGCGCCTCTCGGTCCAACGTGAAGAGGCAAGCCTCGGGCGGGCAGCCAGCACCATCGCACATGAGATGCGCAATCCGCTGAATGCGATCGGCCTCGGGCTCCAACGTCTGCAGTTGGAGGCGGCCGAGTTGACAGCTCCGCACCGCGACCTGATCGACCGTGTGATGCAGGCCGTGCAGCACACCAACGGCACCATCAGCGGCTTACTCGCCTATGCCCGGCCAGGGCAGCAGCGGCGCGAGCCGGTCGACCTCGCACGCCTGGTCAACGAGGCATGGCCTCTGTACGAGCGTCTCTTAACGCAACAAGGCGCCCAAATCGCTCTGGAGCTCCCTTCCGAGGCCTGGGTCATCGGGGACCCGGAGCAGCTGCGGCGGGCGCTAGACAATCTGCTCGCCAATGCCCGGGAGGCGTTACCGCTTGCAGGTCGGTTAGAACTGACCTTGACCCGCGATGAAAACATCTGGTGTCTCAGTCTTACTAACGACGGCCTGCTACCCCAAACGCAACCGCTGGAGCGCCTAATCGAACCCTGGTATACAACCAAAGCCAATGGCACCGGCCTAGGGCTTGCCATTGTGCGCCGCATCTTGAACGCGCACGAGGGCGAGCTCAGGCTTGATGAGCCGGTACCGGGGCGGTTTAGGGTCAGCTTCCTGCTACCCGCGGTACCGGCTTCAGGAGGTCAGCGGACTCAGTAATGGCTTCCCCCAGCTTTCTCCCTTTTCTGCAACTTGGTGCGGATAAAGGAGCTGCCATCTCGTTCGAACAGGTAGTTGACGAGCTTACCTCGGAAGTTGACGAGTCAGCCGCTTTGCGCGCGCGCTCGAAGGCTTCGATATCACCGCCGATCTGCCGGTGCTGATCGAGCTGCTTGGCAACCTGCTCAACAACAACGCCTGCAAATGGGCGAACAGCAAGGTGCATTGGCGGCTTAAGCTCGGGCGGTTACCGAGTCTAGGCAGTTTCCGCGCAAGCGTCGAATGGCCTGGCGTGCTGGGCGCCGATGTCGCGTCGGCTTGAGATTGTTCAGTCTCTTGAGCGGCGACGCGCGATGTCTGTTAGGACGTAGCTAACTGGAGCAGTGTCTGCAAGCGAGCACCATCACTCAAAGTGGCTCTCGATGATTCGCTCGACATAAGGCAAGCTGGCAAGCTGTTGCAAGATGCTCGCAAAGTCGAGCTGATGGGTATGGCCGATGACCAGCGTTTGATCGGGAGCACAGCCGATGCGTCCGCGCGAGGCAGTGAAGAACTGGGCGCTCGGGTCGATGTCCTTGATTTCTTTGGTCTGAAGCTCGCCGGTAGGGATACAGAATTCGTAGCTGAGGGCGCGCTTGCCATCGGGCGGTCCAATGAGGCCATCAGCATCGAGTGCTGACAGATCGATGCCGAGTACTTGGTTCTCGGCTGAAGCTGAAGCCGAGGCTGATGCTTCGGCCGTGGCTGGGTCAGGGGCGTCTAACGGGTTGAGTGGCTCACCTGATAGCGATTGTCCCAGGGTGCCAAGCAGCAGCCCCAGAGAGAGCATCGGCAACAGCCGCCAGCATTGCGAGCCCCGATGTGGCCAGAGCCGCGAGGCGCCTGCGGCCATAGCGCGCGATTCGCTCTGACATCTAGAGTTGGTAATCCCTAGATGCTCTGGATGCCCTAGACGCCGGGCGGTTTCGACAATCCTTGTTCGGCTATTTCGACAATCAGCCTGGATGCTGCGATAGGGCATGACTCACTCATCCCTTAACGCAGACGACCTGCTTGAGGGGCAACATGACCCAGACCCGGTTCGATTCATCCAGGCAGACCTCGATGAAATGGTTACCACCGCCTAAGGTACCGAGCTGATTGATCCAGTTGGAGAAGCGCCCGAAGGCCTTGAGCAGTTTGGGGTGTTTCTCGGTCAGGATCGCGAGCGGCGCGGCGAAGGGTTGGGCTGCCTCGGCAAGGGCGCGCTCGTCCTTGTGCTGATTGCGTCCGACGGTGACATCGCGGCTGATTTGGTCGAAGATCTTCTTCAGCAGCTTTTCATCGAGCTGCTCGGCGCTAAGCGAGGTGCGCGCCGCGGCCATGCCGCAGCCAATATCGACGCCGACCGCGGCCGGGATGATGGCTTTGTTCGTCGAGATGACGCTGCCGATGGTGGCGCCGATGCCGGCATGCACATCGGGCATTGCGGCGACATGGTGATGGATGAACGGCAGCTTGGAGATGTTAACCAGCTGCTCGCGCGAGCGCGGGTCGAGCTCATCGGTCCAGATCTTGACCGGCTTCTCGCCTTCGGTGATGACTTGTTTGATGGCCATGAGCTACTCCTCAGTTGAGCCTGCTTTCAGCTTGGTTTCAGCTTGGTTTCAGCTTCGGTTGTTACAGTTATCCCTTGCGTCGATGCCGCGGCCAGACCATGAAGATAAGGCGTTCATGCGCATTCTGATTGTCGAAGACGACCCCTTGCTGGGGCCGGGGCTCAAGACCGGTCTCGCTCAAGATGGTTACGCTGCGGATTGGGTCCAGAATGCCGCGCTGGCGGCGCATGCGCTGCGGGTTGAGCATTTTGATGTCGCGGTGCTTGACTTGGGGCTTCCTGGTCGTGACGGTCTGTCGCTGTTGCGCGATCTTCGCACAAGCGGCCTGACGCTCCCGGTCCTGATTCTCACCGCCCGCGACACCGTGGCGGATAAGGTGGCCGGCCTGGATGCAGGTGCCGACGACTACCTGGCCAAACCCTTCGACCTGGACGAGTTGACCGCCCGCATCCGTGCCTTGACGCGTCGAGGCTCAGGCCATGCGACCCCGATGCTACGCGCGGGGTCCTTGCAGCTTGATACGCAAAAACGTTGCCTGAGCTTGGACGGTGAGATCCTGCCGCTTTCGCCAAAGGAGTATGCCTTGGTCGAAACGCTGATCGCGAGGGCTGACCATGTGGTCCCGCGGGTGCGTCTGTTGGCGGCCGGCTATAGCTGGGATGACCAGCTCGAGAGCAACGCACTTGAGGTGCATATCCATCATCTGCGCGCCAAGCTCGGTAAAGAGCGCATCCTAACCGTGCGTGGTGTCGGCTACATCCTCGTCTCTGATCCATCGCCCTGAGCTCAACATGAGTTCAATCAGACGCCGGCTGTTGCTGACCCTGTTCGTCGTCTGGGTGACGATCTGGATCGCGGTCGCCGTCGTTTCGGTGGATCGCGCCAATCACGAGGTGGGTGAGCTGATGGATGCTCAGTTGGCACAGACTGCCCATGTGCTGAGACAGATCACCCATGCTGGCAACCTGCCCAATGTCGTCAGCACAGCGCAGAGGCTATCGCCGGTCGGCCACGCCTACGAGTCGATGATCAGTTTCCAGCTCTGGCGTGGCGGCAGGCTCATCAGCCGCTTTGGCGCGGCACCTGAAGAGCCGCTTGGCCAGGCTCCGGGGTTCTCCAATAAGGTGATCGCCGATGCGCGGTGGCGCGTGTTCGGACTGTCGAATCAAGAGACGGGCGAGGCCCTCTACGTCGGCCAGAGCTACGCCATCCGCCAGGAGCTGATCGAGTATCTAACGCTCCACGCCCTGCGTCCGATCCTCTGGTCGATGCCGCTGGCCGTGCTCTTGATCTGGCTCGCTGTAACCGACGGGCTGCGTCCGCTGCGGCGCCTCAGAAGCCAGATCACGCATCGCTCGGCCGACCAGCTCGATCCGATCGAAATGCGCAGCATCCCGACTGAGATTCGCCCGTTGACCGCAGCGCTCAACGGACTCATGAAGCGGCTGGATCGGGCACTGGCGGCTGAGCGTCATTTTGCCGCCGATGCCTCCCACGAGCTGCGTACCCCATTCGCCGCCATTCGCACGCACGCACAGATCGCCCAGCGCAGCAAAGATGCACAAGAGCGTCATGAGGCTCTAGCGCAGCTGATCCGCGGCATCGACCGAGCGAGCCATTTGATCTCGCAGCTGCTCATTCTCTCGCGCCTGCACCATCGGGTTAACGATGGCGAGACAACGAGCTGCTCCCTTGTCGCAATAGCCGCTCAGGTCGTTGAGGAGAAGTTGATGGTTGCGCGAACCGGGGAGATTGCCTTGACGCTTAACACACCACCTGGCGAGGACGCGCTGATCGACATCCCACCGTCACCGCTCTCGATCCTGATCGGCAACCTGTTGGACAACGCCATCAAGTTCAGCCAGAGGGGCGGCGAGGTCCGGGTGATCGTCTTGGGAAGACGCGACCATCTCCTGCTCCATGTCATCGACTCCGGGCCCGGCATCCCCGCCGCGGACCGCGCTCGTGTCTTCGATCGCTTCTATCGACCGGTCGGCCAGAGCAAGCCCGGCGCCGGGCTTGGGCTCTCGATCGTACGTCGTATCTGCGATCTCTACGACGCCGACATCGAGCTTCTTGATGCCGAGAGCAGCTCGGGACTGCTCGTGGAACTCCGCTTTCGCCGATCATCTTGAGCCAACATTGCTCGCTATAGCGGCTTTTGGAACCCACAGTCGCTTGCACTCTCCTCGGCCCAGTGCCGCTTCTTCGAATAACGCACTTCTTTCTTAAGGTTTTCTTAAGGCGGGCCTGGTTAGGGTGCAGCTTGGAGAAGAATCTGAAATGGCACTCCAGCCGCAGCACTGAATCACTGACGCCGGCCCAGTCGCGGGTCTCGCAGACCACGGAAGCCACGGAAGCAGCCATCTGCGATGGGTGTGCATAGAGCCGCTGCGGCGTTAACGATCGAGAGGTGAGCCTAATGAAAACTGTCGAAGAGCACCAAGTACCGGGCACGCTGCCCTGGCGCCAGAAGCGATGGCACTTGCAGGCACTGCTAGTTTTGGCCGCGCTTGCCACCCTGGCGTTTCTATCGCCGGCTATGGTCTATGCCGATGACGACGATGACGACGACCACCACCACCACGATCGCGACGATTCCAGCGGCCAGATCGTCATCGAACGCGCCTCCTGGGACCGCGAAGAGCGCCGTCTGCGCGTCTCGGGGACCGCTGCTTCCCGATCACGCGTCACCTTGGTCAATGCCTATGACCCTGAACAGCGGCTCGACCGCGATGAGGCCGAGGGCAGCGATGGCTCCTGGTCGATTAAGGAGGAGCGCCCCAGCCCGGTACCCTGCCGGGTGCGCGCCATCCAATCCGACGGCCAGACGGCCGAGCGTGATGTCTATCGCGCCCCCTCTGATTGCGCGCCCAACGGCTCCGGAGGCGGCGGCGATCAAGCCCCGACGGCGAATGCCAACGGCCCCTACAGCGGCTTGCCTGGCACGGCAATCAACTTTAGTAGTGCCGGCTCGAGCGATCCGAATGGAAACATCGCCAGCTACGCTTGGACCTTCGGCGATGGCGGCACCAGCACCGACGCCAATCCAAGCCATGCCTATGGGACAACCGGTAGCTATCAGGTGACCTTGGCTGTCACCGACAACGACGGCATGACCTCGAGCCCGTCGACCACAACGGCGGCCGTCTCCGACACTCCCGTCGTCGGCTGCACCTCGCCCATCTCCGAGCACTGCAACATCACAGCCTACACCGGCCCCGAGGTCTGCGTGGCCTGCCATGAGAGCGAGGCGCGCGATATGCACGGCTCGGTGCACTATCAGCAGGGCGGTGCCTTCGACTTCGTTACCAATATCCCGGGCTACTTTGCCGCCGCTGGCGAGCGCCCGGCGAAGGCTGCCGGCGATCTGGTCGCCACCGGGATCAACACCTACTGCGGCACCCACGAGAACTCACCGCGCTTTACCTGCGCCGGTTGTCATGTCGGCAACGGCCGCTTCCCGATGGCCCAGTCCCAGTTTGAACTGCTCGACCCAGCCTCCGCCGAGGCCCATGCTCAACTGGCCAACATCGACTGCCTGACCTGCCACCAGGAGGTCTACAAACGCTTCCCGGACTGGACCGCGAATGGCTTGGGCTTCGAGAATTTCTCGCTACTGAACATGGCCGAAGACGCCGATGGGCATCTCGTCCGATCCGATTATGACTCGGTCCTGCGCACCGGCTTCTCCGGCATACCCAGGGTCGACCTCACCACTGGCGACTTCCAGTTCCTGCCGGCCGGCAGCGACACCCTTCCGCCCGAGGTGCCGATGACACCCATGGCCCTCACCACCCTGCAAGCGGCCCAGAACGTCCATGCCACCACGCGCATGTCCTGTCTGAGCTGCCACGCGGGAGCAGGCGGCGGTGACGGCACCAAGCGTGGCGACATGGCCAAGGAGAACGCGAACCCCAGCATCACGCTCGACATGCACATGAGCCCGCAGGGTGAGGATATGACGTGCTCGGATTGCCACAACGCCGAAGGTGCCTTTGGCGAGGGGCACCGCATGCGCGGTCGCGGTCTCGACCTCCGATCCAATGACGTGGCCGAGCGCTTCACCTGTGAGACCGGTGGCTGCCACGACGAACGCCCGCATGACGACTTCAGCAGCACCGATGGTGGCAGCCGCGACAAGCACGCCATGAGGGTCGCCTGTCAGACCTGCCACATCCCGGCCTACGCCAAGGCCAATGTCGGCACCGAGGTCGCGCGCGACTGGCAAGACCCGCACCCTTCAGCGGCGGCCTGCAACGGACGTGGCGGCTGGCTGCCGCGCGAGGACAAGGGCGGCCTCGGCGCCGCGTCGCTGGTCCCAACCTATGCCTGGTTCGATGGCACCAGCGAGGTGCTCTATCTCGAAGAGTCCCTGGATGGCGTGCCGACGGTGCCGCTCGATGCGACCGTTGCGGCGAGCTTCGCCGGCAACTTCAACCCCGGTGATCCCGCCTACGTGCTCGGTCAGCCCAACGGCGATGTGTCCAGCGCGACAGCCAAGCTCTATCCGATGAAGCCGCACTGGAGCAAGCTGGCTCGCAATGAGCTGGACAACAGGTTGGTCGGCCATTCCACCTTCGAGTTCTTCCGCACCGGCAGCTTCTGTCGCGCCGTCGCGGTCGGCCTCGGCCTGGACGAGCCCAACGCCCTGGTCAGCAGCGTCTGCACTGGCATTCCGGGCGACCTGGAAATGCCGCCAAACACCTCGATCGTGCCAGTCTTCACCTACCAGACCATCAATCATGGCGTCGAGCCCGAGGACAATGCCCTCGGCGGTGATGCGCGCGGCTGCGGCTCCTGTCACGCCGGACTGAGCGGTGGCCCCCGTCAGCTCGATCTGGCCGGCCTTGGCTATGGACTCAGAACCCTGCCAAGCGCGGTCATCGAGACGCGCGAGACCAACCTGAACGGCAATCTGGACGCCATCTGCACCCAATGCCACGACAACGAGCACGAGGATCGTGACTTCAATGGGGTGCACGAGCGCCACGTCCGCGAAGAGGGCAAGGACTGCGCCGCCTGTCACAATTTCTCTCGGCCCGAGCGGGGCTTGACGCTGAGTCGCGGGGAGCAAGACAGCGAGGATGATGCAGTCGAGCGCGACGACTAGCCTGTCGATGTCTGCGGCGCGACCAGCGCCGCAGACAGGGGACAGCATCCAGTGTTTAGAATGACAACCCCAGAAGCTCGCGCCAGCGCATGCCTGGCCAGCCGCTTTGCGCGCGCTCGAAAGGCTTGTTCACCACTTTATGCACAACACCTGCTTGAGGGTGTGCACCACCTCGACGAGAGCGGCGGCCTGCGTCTTGTCGATGCAGACCTTCTGCATGCACCTCCGGCTGTTCCGGCTACTTGGCGTAGTCGACTATGGCCTGCTGGTCAGACCCCAAGTGCTCTTAGCGGAACTCGAAGTGCTCGTAGCCAAGGTTGCGACTCGGAATGCCTAACTCCCGCATCTGTCGACCGAGGGCATCACGCAGACCCTCAGGGCCGCAGAAGCGGATCTCTATGCTCTTGGCCGGCACCTCCCGGGCGATCTCGCCGAGCCGCTCGCGGAACGCCGCGCTGTCTGGGCCGTTTGGCACAGGCACCAATTCGACCCCGCGCTGATCCGCCCGCTCCTGTAATTCCTCAACGCTCGGGAACGCTCGGCCGGGGGTGAAGCAATAAAAGAGCGTGACCCGTTCCAGGGCTTTGGCTTTCGAGTCCTGCAGCCAGGCGAGAAACGGCGAAATGCCTACGCCGCCGGCGATCCACACCTCTCGGCCGGCTTGCTCGGGGCGCGAGAAGTGGCCGTGGGGTGCATAGATCTCGGCGCGCATACCAATGCTGCTCTCGGCGACGAGCTTGCGGGTAAAATCGCCGAGGCCGCGGATGAAAAACTCCACCGCGCCGTCCTCACGGCTCGCCGATGCGATTGTGAAGGGATGCGGCTCGCGCATGCCCTCTTCTTTGAAGCGCAGAAAACCGAACTGGCCCGCCTTGAAGTCCAAGCCACCGCTCACCGGCACGAGTCGCATACGCACCGCACCGCTAACACGCGAGACATCCACCACCTCGTACTCTCGATGGTGGGCGAGAGATGGGTAGAGCAGCAGCCGATAAGCGGCAGCGCTCAGACCGAGCACGGACAGTGCTGCCAACCACAACCCTGCCGGATCGTTGAGCGCGATCGGCGATTTGATGGTCAGCCAATGCAGGACGACCACCACAAACAGCAGCCCGGAGAGCTTGTGCCAGCCGCGCCAGTGGTGATAGGGAATCTTGCGATTGAGCGCCAGCAGGACGATGAACATCAACGCGACAAAGCTGAGCTGTCGCACCAGACGGCCCCAGAACTTGGTCACCTCAAGGATTGGCGCAACCTCCCATGTGTCTAGACCCGCCTTGAAGACGAGGTGATAGGAGGCTAGCCCCAAGGCCCATACCGCCATCCACTTGTGCGCCAAATAGACGCGATCAAGGCCGCCGAGGAGCCGCTCTACCCAGGACCAACGGCTGGCTAAGATTGCTGAGGTCGCCATTAGCGCTAGCGCGGCCACACCGGCCGCGAGACTGAGCGTGGCGGTGGTGGCCCAGGTGGCAACAGGGACATCCCAGAGCACCAGCAGGAAGCTCACGCCCACAGTGACTGCGACGGCCTGCCAGGGTTTCACTATCTTCATAAAACGTCCTTTCTGAGTTCGGGATCTGGTGCACCGAATAGGATAATACACATTATGCTTGCCTCAACTATCGCTCGCCGCATTGGCCGCATTGAGGTCCGGTGCATGACAGCCCGATCGTTTAAGCCGCCAGAGCCAGCCTGATGCGCATCCTGCTGGTCGACGATGATCTTGAGGAGGATCAGGTCTCCGAGGCTTCACGACCCAGTACGAACACCAATCAGGTGATGCCCGCTGCGGCTCAGTCGTCCCAAGGGCCGTGGCCGGGGATATTGATCTCACGCTCGCTGTAATCGCCCTCCGCCGCTTTGCGATGGCAGTTGTTGCACTGGCTGAAGCTGACCACCTCGGGATTGTCCCTCACCAATCGCGCCGGGATCTCGTCGTGCTCTTTCACGAAATAAGGGTTTGCGCTGATGCGCGGCAGACCATCGGCCCCAGCACGCGACTCGGCAAACTTCTGCGCCCGTTTCCCGCCCGAGCGGTCGGCAGCATTCGCGGTCAGGTAGGCGCTGATCTCGTTACGGAGTTCGCCCGTCAGTGAGGCGTCGTCGCCATAGTGATTTATGAGTGCATCGGGCGACAGGATCGCCCTCCAGGCAGTGGACGGCAGTAGACCCGGCTGATAGGCCATGTGACAGGAACCGCATTCCTCGCTGTAGGTGGCATTGGCGACCGGAGCGACATCGGCGCGGGATGCCAGCCAGCCGCCGCGTTTCAGGTGTTGGTTGCCGTCATCGCCGACGGCGACGCCAACCGCAGCCAGGCCTAGGAGGATGAGCATGCTTGGGTGAGCGGTCATCGATCCCACCTGCGCTTATTGCGTCTTGATGTAGGCGATGAAATCGGCCTTTTCGGTGGCCGTACATTCACGCCCCAGGGTCCAGCGGCAGTTGCGCCGCAGCCACTTCTCGATCTTCGCCGGATCGGTGAGCCGCTTTAGATTCACCGACGGGGCGAGCGGCTTGATGACCTTACCGGTGTTGACCTGCCGGCCGGGCTGGGTCAGATCACGTCCGTGACAGCTGACGCAACTGCGCGCCGCCGAGCCGTCTGACTGCGGGGATTCCTTGGTCCAACCGGCCTTGCCTGCCGCCGGATCGCCGGCGAGCAGGACGCTGGGGAGCGCGAGCGTGCCCAGGACGATCAGAACGATGGTGCGTGCTGCTTTCATCAACCTTCCCTCCGCTTGAAGCCGCTGATCATCGAGCCGATCAGGTTTTCGCCATGCGACAGGCTGGAGAAGACCACGCCCACAATGTGCAGCAGGATCAGGCCGAGCGTCAGGTTGGCGAGGACTTCGTGGACCTCTTCCAACACCTCACCCGAGGCGGCCGGCAGCCCGCTCATCAGCCCGGCCAGCGGCCCCGAGAGCTCCTCGGCGCCATAGAGCGCCATACCGGTCAACCCAGTCGCAGCGACCGACAGCAGCAAAGCGATCACCATCGCCCCGCCGGCGGGATTGTGACCGAGATAGCGAGGGGCACGAAACCGCAGGGCATCTTTGACATAGGCCAAAACCTGTCCCGGTCCGCGCACGAAGTCGCCGAATCGGGCATGTTCGGTGCCGATGACACCCCAAACCAGACGGATGGCGATCAGGGCCAGGACCAGATAGCCGGCCCAGACGTGTACGCCGAGCAGGTCGTCCTCGACGATGAAGGCGGTCGCGAAGCCAGCCGCCAGCGACCAGTGGAAGATGCGGACCAGCGGGTCCCAGACGCGGACCTTCTCGCTGGGGTTGGCTGTGTCAGTGTTGAGTGAATCGACCCCAGTTGGGATGGCGGCGTGCGTCGTCATTGGTTGGCTCCCCTGATTGACGGTTGGTCAGTCGGTCACGATCGGTCGTGACCTTGGGAGCAGACTAACGGGGTGACGCTGACCGAACGCTGATCGTCACTGTCAGCAAATGGTCAGGTTGGGAAGAGACTGAGGCCTGCAGTTAACTGCGAAGCAGTTGACGCCGACACAACGCTGATACCACATCCTCCTACGAGCGCTGCGCAAGTAACTCATACTGGCCACGGCTTGACAGAGCGCGAACTGTAGCAAAAGGATGATAACGGTTGATTGATTAGGACGACGCCAGCTTCAGGCCGACGATGCCGACGACGATCAGACCAACGAAGAACAACCGCGCCAGGGTTGCCGGCTCGCTGAACACCAAGAGTCCGATGACAAAGGCACCAACGGCGCCGATGCCGGTCCAGACCGCATAGGCAGTACCCATCGGGATCGTGCGCTGGGCGATCAGCAGCAGCGTGCCGCTGCCGAGCATCGAGACCAGACTGAAACTGAGCCAGCCCCAGCGCAGACCCTGCTCGGAGAGGCCAAGCTTCAGCCCGAGCGGCCAGCCCCATTCGAAGATTCCAGCAATGATCAGTGCGATCCAGGCCATTCCGGGTGCTGTCATGGATCAGCCTTTCACGCAGACCACTTGCTTCAGGGTGTGCACAACCTCGACCAGGTCGGTCTGGTTGGCCATCACCTGATCAATGTCTTTGTAGGCACCCGGGATCTCATCGAGCACACCCTTATCCTTGCGGCAGACCACGCCTTGGGTCTGCTCGGCCAGATCCGCAGGGGTGAACTGCTTCTCGGCGGCGGTGCGGCTCATGCGCCGACCAGCGCCATGGGCGCAAGAATTGAAGCTCTCCGGGTTGCCCTTGCCGCGCACGATATAGCTGCGGGCGCCCATGCTGCCGGGGATGATCCCAAGATCGCCTTCACGCGCGCGGATCGCGCCCTTGCGGGTCACCCAAACGTTGGCGCCCAAATGATGCTCGCGCTCGACATAGTTGTGATGGCAGTTGACCGCCTCCTCGGTGACCGTAAACGCCGGCAGATGGCGGGCGAGGGCGGCCAGCACCAGCTGCATCATCTGATCACGATTCTCGCGTGCATAGGCCTGCGCCCAAGAGACTGCCGCCACATAGTCATCGAAATGCTCGGTGCCCTCCGGCAGGTAGGCCAGGTCGCGGTCGGGGAGCTGGATCATCCAGCGCTCCATGTCGCGTCGAGCGAGCTCGATGAAGTAGGTGCCCATCGCATTGCCGATGCCCCGGCTGCCCGAGTGCAACATGACCCAGACCCGGTTCGATTCATCCAGGCAGACCTCGATGAAATGGTTACCACCGCCCAAGGTGCCGAGCTGGTTGACCCAGTTGGAGAAGCGCCCGAAGGCTTTGAGCAGTTTCGGATGTTTCTCGGTCAGGATCGCGAGCGGCGCGGCGAAGGGTTGGGCCGCCTCGGCAAGGGCGCGCTCGTCCTTGTGCTGATTGCGTCCGACGGGGACATCGCGGCTGATCTGGTCGAAGATTTTCTTCAGCAGCTTCTCATCGAGCTGCTCGGCGCTGAGCGAGGTCCGTGCCGCGGCCATGCCGCAGCCGATATCGACGCCGACGGCCGCCGGGATGATGGCGCGATCGGTGGCGATGACGCTGCCGATGGTGGCGCCGATGCCAGCATGCACATCCGGCATCGCGGCGACATGGTGATGGATGAACGGCAGCTTGGAGATGTTCACTAGCTGCTCGCGCGAGCGCGGGTCGAGCTCATCGGTCCAGATCTTGACTGGCTTCTCGCCCTCGGTGATGACTTGTTTGATGGTCATGGTGTCCTAATGACTGAGTCAGTGGTCGGCGATATGAGGGCTAGTGTCTTTGATGTCGCACAGTCAAGCAATCGATCTCAGCATCAAGGTTGTGCCGATTGCAAGCTGGCGTTTGGCATCACTGATATCGTTACGCCTTATGCTCGCTAAGCTGATATCCCTCCTGCTGCTGACCTTGCTCGGCGTGCTGCTGTTCGGCCTCTTGATCTGGTGGCTGCAGCCAAAATGGTCGCAGCCAGGGCTCGCCGTCGGAACAAGGGCTGTATCATCAACATCAACCAGAGGCTATGCCGATGCTTTAAGACGATTTAGGGCGGTAGTGACATCACGGCACTGACGCCTCGGCGTGATCGTCCAAGTCACCCACCCCAACCTTTGCGCATCAGATTCTCCACATCCCGACGCGCCAACACCGTCGCGCAATCACGCCAGGCGTCTTCACTGGGTTGCAGGCTGTCGTTGTAGCGCAGATCGAAGCCGGTGGCTTGGCGGCGCTCCTCGATGTACTGGTCCATCTTCTCGCCCAGGGTCTCGAGGTCGTCGATCCAGTCGTCGCGGATGGTGTCGGGGAGGCCGCCGAAGAGGTCGTAGCGGTTGCGCATGCGCTCGGAGAGCCGGGCATAGACCACCTCATCGACCGTGCCCTGGTGGACCAGATTCAGCATATCCACCGCTGAGCGGACCTGACCGAAGCGCTTGATGCGCCCGATGCGCTGCTCTAGGCGGGTGGGATTCCAGGGCAGATCGACATTGATCAGGGTGCCCAGGGTCTGCAGGTTCAGACCCTCACAGGCGGCATCGGTGGCCACCATCAGCCGGACCTGGCGATCGGCGACCATGCGCTTGAGCTGCTCGCGGACGATGCCGACCGCCTGTCCGTCGCGATAGAGTCGACTGCGATCGGCGCCGGCGTAGAGACCGATGGTCTCCGCTGGAGACGCGGACGCCAAGGCGTCGGCCATCCAGCGTGCGGTATCGTAATACTGGCTGAAGATGATGCAGCCCAGGTCGAGCCAGCCCTCGTCGTGCAGATAAAACCGCACTGCGGCCAGCTTCGGGTCCTCGTCCATGGCCTCTAGGACGGCGATCAAGCGCGTCAGGGCCTCGCGCTCGGCATCGCTCTGCAGCGCTAGTGTCTGGTCGCCCTCCTCGGTCGCCTCAGAGACCTCACGCCCCGCCAACAGGGTCTGCGCCGTGTTGAGACCGGCGATGACACTGGAGCAGACCCGCTGCTGCATCAGCGTCAGCATGAAGCCACTGCCCTTGCCGCGCTTGGCCAGAACGCGCCCGAAGCGGCGCGCTTCCTCATAGGCGCGGTCGAAGTCCGGCGTGGTCCGCAGCGCCACCTCCTGGAACAGCGCCGAGAAGCGATACGGCGACTGGACCAGCCCCTGATCGGGGTGGACGTTCACGGCGATGCGCTCGAGCAGACCACGCTCCTCCAGCGTCGTGCGCTTGCGTAGCACGACATGGCGCACGAAGGGGTTCTCGCGCTGGAAGAAGGTCGCACCGTCGATGACGCGCTCCAGCTCGGTGTCCAGATCCTCGCGCAGGTCCGCCGGCAGCTCGCTCAGCGCGCCGGCCAGATGGGTCTTGGGCGGCATGTCCAGCTCCTCGCGCAGATTGCGGAACAGGCGACGCGCATTCGGCTCGTTGGTGGAGGTCATGGTGGGGAGCGGTGAGCGCAGCAGTCGCCAGCCATACTCGATCCCCTCAACCTGCGTCTCGCCGCAGAGGATAGGCAGGACATCGCTCGGATTGTGCCAGGGCGAGAACTCATGGCCGAGCACGAACCCGGTACTGCCCCGATGCAGCACCCGCACCAGATCCCACAGATCCTCGGCACGGGTTTGGATTGGGGTCGCAGTGCCGAGCAGGACATGCTCTGCCCGGTTGGCTACCGACAGCATGAAGCTCAGCAAGGCATTGGGCTCGCCGGCCTTGGCGCCGATGCCCTGGCGTGAGCGCGCCTTGTGCGCCTCATCGAGGATCACCAGCCTGTAGCTAATCCCGAGCAGGACCTCTTTCTCGCGCGAGGGCTGGATCATCAGACCGGTGGAGACGATGCCGATGCGCAAGGGACAGCGGGCGATCTGCTCGGGTCCGCTCGGGGAGATCGCCCGCTCCTCGGGATCGAGCCAGACCTTTCGAGTCGAATGCCAGCGCGCGCAGGGGATGCCGAGCTTGTCGAGCAGCTCGGTTTGCCACTGCTCGCAGAGGGTCGCCGGGGCGAAGATGACGATTGGCTTGCGGCGTTTGCCCCCGGTGGCGACCGGCCTCTCATCCAGCAAACAGAGGGTCAGTGCCGCAGTGCCCAGCGAGAGGGTCTTGCCGAGGCCGACCTCATCGGCCAGCAGCAGGCGCACCTGGCCGTGCTCTTGGTAATGGCGCAGGCATTCGCTGACGAAGCCTTGCTGCCAGGGCTGCAGGGCCATGCCTTCGCGGTAGAGCGGTGATTCGATCAGCGCGGCGGGGGTGAGCGTCTCCTCGTGCTCCAGCGCGGGCAACCGCACCTCGACACGCCGGCCGCGGCGGGACACCTCATGGCAGACCGCCTCCGGTAAGGGCCGCGCCGCGTTCCAGAGGAACTCGAACTCGGCCTCGATCCAGGCGACACCCTCGGGCGAGTCGTCCTGCCAGAGGATCTCGTAGTGCTGCTGCCAGCCGTGGCGGGTCTCGTTCATCGAGCCGATGAAGCCGAGTGTGCGGCCATCGGCGCGCTCGATCACACCGGCCTTGCCGTGGACGAAGCCGCAGACGCTATCAGGTGCGACCCGGATCACCTGGCCGCGCTGGGCCAGAAAGGCATCCAGCCGTTGATAGCGCTCGCGATTGAGCAGGGATTCGGCCTCGATGGAGCGCTCGTTCCAGCGGCCGAGCAGACGCATCTCGCGCAACTGGGCGACCTTCAGGTCTTCGGGTGACAGATCCACGTTGCAGACGATGCGCACCTCCGGGATCGGCTCCAGCCACTCGTGGGCGATCTCAAACAGCGAGCTGGTGAAATAGCCGGCGATGCGCCAATAGCGACGCGCACCTTGCAGCTGCTCGGCGAGAAAGCTCTGGTCGAGGCGGTGGGTGCGGGAGGAGAAGCGTTGGAGGGCCATGGGATCAACAGGCGACTGGACGCCCAGCGGTTCCTCGATCAAGCCGCCTCGGAGACAACCCGCTCGATCTGCAGTGGGTAGAGACCGCTTTTTTGGGCATCCAGGATCGTGATCTCACCAATGCCATCGGCGGTATAGCCGATGTTCAGGTTCCAGCTCAGGGATTCATCTCGCACAATCGGCTCCTTCGACATCTCGATGAACAGGATGTCATCGTTCTCGTGATAGACGATTATCATACTCGGTGATCCTGTGCACGCGCTTGAGCTGAGCGCCCATGTTGAGCGATGCCGTTGCTAGATCGTATTCCGCTTGAAGGTTTAGCCAATAATGTGGCGACTGATCCAGCGCTTGAGCAAACAGCAAGGCCAGGTCAGCTGTCACTGGTTGCTCGCCCCGGATAACCGCCTCGAGCCGATTCGGTGCGACCTCCAGGGCCTGAGCAAACTCACTCTGAGAGAGATCCAGCTCATGCAGCAGTTCGTCGAGAAATGCGCCAGGGTGAACTGCAGGAAGACCACTCGTGAACATGTCGTTGAACCTCAATGTCAATGGTAGTCGACGATTTCCACATCAAAGGCGTCGCCATTGTCGAATCGAAAGCAAATTCGCCATTGATCGTTAATGCGAATGCTCCATTGTCCCACTCTGTCGTGCGCCAAGGTTTCCAACCGGTTGGAGGGCGGAAGGCGAAGGTCGCCGATTTGTGTGGCTGCTTGGATTTGGATCAAGCGCATGGTGGCACGTTTCAAAATATCCGGTGGCAGGCGACGCGATTTGCCGGTTTGGAAAAACCGCTCCGTCTCGGCATCGGCGAAACTCTTGATCATGACGATCTAGCCGGACCCCTACTGCAACCGCTGGTTGCGCATCCGACCAGCGATGGCCTCGGCGGCGCGTCGGGTCTCGGCTTGGCGCGCCTTGGCGGCGATGAACTGGGCCATGTCGATCAGCTTGGGGCGCAGGCCGAGGTAGTCCGTGACCGCGTCGCGCAGGTTGGCCATCACCACTTCGGGTTCCTTGTCGGCGAGGAACTCCTGGAGGGCGATGATCAGGGCGCCGAGCGGGGTTGGACCGATCTCGGTGCGCTCGGTCAGGTCGCGCGGCTTGAACTCGGTGACCGTCTTCAGGCGGGCGGCGTTGGGCTTGATGCTCGCCATGATCGCGGCATAGTCGGCAACGCGAAACGCCTTGGCGAAGTTCTGATAGTTGTCGAGCTTGGAGGCGCCGGTGGTCTCCATGTCCAGCATGCGCAGATAGAAGCGTTGGATGCCATTGATCGCGCCCCAGGTCTCGGCGTCGAGGCCGTCTGGAACCAGGAGACTATTGGCGGTCTCGGCGGCCTGTCCGACGATCTCATCGACGACCGTGGTCTCGCCTTTGCGGCGCGGGCGCAGTGCGAAGCTGGTGACATCCTCGCCGCCGATGCTGGTGAAGCCGGTCAGCACCTTGAGTGCCGCGGCGTAGCCGGCCATCTGCAGGTCGGAGTCGTTGAACACCGGTGCGCCCATCTTGGCCTCGGTCTCGGTGTTCAGATGCAGCATCTGCTTGATCTGCTCGTCGACCTCGCGTTTCACCGCCGGCAGGATGCGCTGCTTGAAGCCGGGGCGATCACCGGCCGGGCGCTTGCGCAGCATCAGGATCACGGTGCCCTGCACATAGCCGCCCTTCTTCAGCTCGGAGGTCGTCTCGGTGGCGATGTACCAGGCGCCGACCACTTGCAGGCCGGCGGCCCAGAAGATGCTGACCATGTCGGACCAGACGCCGGTGTCCTGATGGGTGAACATCACGCACTGCATGCCGTTGTCCGGCATCTGCTCGGTCATCGACTTGTAGGCATCCACCATGCCGCGGCGGAAGTCGTCGCCGGAGCCTTTGATGGCCAGCTCGCGGCGGGAGTCCCAGGTCCATTGATCGAAGGGAGGTGGTGGGTTCTTGCGTAGCCAGGCGATGAAGAATTCGGTGATTTCGTGGTAGTGGACGGCGTCGGCGTAGGGGGGGTCAGTAACCCACAAATCAGAGAGCTCTTTTGTGTCACAAGCGCTTATGCATTCGACGGTACTACTCATAGTCCCAATGTATTGTTCGCATCCTGAATATTCAGCAATGTCCCGTAAAAAATACCAACCGCGCTCGCCCCTATTAAATAATGTGCTGAGTTTTTGCTGGGAGAAAGTATTATTGTTTTTGTCCCTGTCTGAAGGACCAACCCACGGTGTGAGTTTAGAATTAAAATCGAGAACCCTTGGAAATAATAAACGGCCTTCTTCTAAGTTGCTATACTTCAGAACTAGAGAGTTAACTAATAGCTGACGATGGCTAAACAATTGATGCCAATACATCCAGCCGCGCTCGCGAATCGGCTGATCCGTGTTGTAGCCCGGCTCAATTGCCATATCCGGTACCAGCCCTTGTTCCTGCCAGTCGGCCAGGTGCTTGGCAACCATCGCCTCAACCCGGCGCTCACGTTGCAGATCCTCATCGGTCACCGCCGCAAAAAAGGTCTCTGGTCGATGTGATCCCAACGTGTCGCGCGTCATCCACTGAATGCAATACAACCGCTCCTGAAAGACATCCTCCGGGCGCGGCTTGAAGTCGTGCTTCTCCCAGCGTCGCAGTCGATTCGCGGTATTACCCTCGGCATCGCGATAATCGCCGCGCAGCGTCTTGATTGAGGTGCGATACGTCTTGCTGTCCAGCTCGTAGACCAGATAACCGCCTTGGACTGTACCAAGTTCTGCTCGTTTCATATCAGCTGAGGAAGCATTATTAATTATTTCAATATCGAAACATTTTTTTTCATAGTTGTAATTTAAGGTTGCGCAACATTTTGATCGCGTCGAAATTATTAATGTCGGAAGCAAAGGAACCTTCCAGCCTGTTTCTGGACATTGAACCTCACTGCAGTATATAAAAATGCGAGCTTGATCTCCGCTTTCGTTATGCTCAACCCCTAGTTTTTCTATTATTTTTTCTACTCTATCTGATAGCTTTTTTTGTGTTTTTTTGATCTCAACGTGCTTCTCTGAAGCTGCACCGATAATGTTCAGCCCCCCCCAGGTCAACATGCAGGCGATGGGGTTCAGATCCGAGGCATAGACATCGCAACCGAGGCGCGCCGCCTCGTACGGAATGGAGCCGCCGCCACAGAAGGTGTCGCCCACCTTGGGTCGATGGCCAAAGCGCAGAATACCGAGCTGTTCGACCAGTTCCTGATGGGATTGGGCCTGAATGCCGAAGCGCCCCAGATGGGCGTTCACCGCCGGCCAGATCGGCGCATAGAGCGCGGCCTGATCCAGCTCCTCTGGACGTTTGCACAGGGCAGCGCGTTCCTCGTAGGTTGAGAAGGTCGCGAGTGCTTGAGCCAGCAACTCCAGCTTGGCGTCCGGTTGGAGATCGCGCTGCCAGCGCAGGGTCAACCCTGGGTAGTCCGCAAGTTGAATGGGGAGCTGCAGCCGGTCGATCTCCTCAACGCTGTGGGAGGTGCCCTTGAGGGTGTAGCTGAAAACGTGCCAGGGATGGACCAAGGCGACCCGCTCGGCGATGTCGGCAGGTTTGAGTTTCGGCTCACGCCGTGCCAATCCGCCGTTATCGAACGCCATCAGTCGTTCAAAAATCTCTAGATCCTTCTCCGGATCATCGGTTTGAGGCAGCAGACTGCCGAGCAGGATCGCGCGCACCAAGATCAGCGGTTTACGGCCTTTCCAGTAGGAACCCAGGGCGGTCAGCGTCTGCCCGGCACCGGCCTTGCGCTCGCGTTGCGCCTCGAACGACACCTTCTGCGCCGGAAATACGGCTTCGATCAACGCCGGGGCGTCCTTGAGGGCAAACGGTTCGAGCTGAGGTTGATCATGTCTGGGATACATCGGTATTGTTCCTTCTCCGCTTCGCGATTCTGCTGAGCATCCGCTCAGTGAGGCAGCGCTTCGCCGATCTCCGCTAAAGCCTCAGCCACCAGCGAAGGGCTGAGGTACAGGCCTTCGCTGATCAACTGCTCAATGACCGGTTGAGCGGCTGGTATCCACCCCTTGCGTCGGGCAGCAAGCAGAATGCCTAGGGTGCCAACAACAGGAATATCCAAACTCTGCGCACAGCGACGCGCAGCGGCATCATCCAGAACGGCAACCGCAGTAGAACAGCGGAGACAATGACTCAGAACCTGCGTTTCGCCGGCGCCAAGATCCCAGGCCGCCACGAGCGGCGGAATCGCAACGTCGTCGGCAGACACCAGTCGAGACTCGCGTGCAACGGCATCGGCGATCTCGGGTCCATCCCAACCGGCGCGAATCTCTCGCATCACTGCATCAGACACCAAAACCGCTGAGGCACTGAACTCACATAGCCATGACCATCCATTGACACGATGCAAAAAGATCAACGGTGATGCATTGACGATCAGCTTGTCAGGCATGTGATTTCTTTGCGCAACGCAGCCATGTCTGTTTGCACGGCAGGCACGCGGCGCCGATAAAGTTCATTGAGAAAAGCGGATCGGCTGAGCCCGAGAATCTCGGACGCCTTGCTTTGGGAAATTCGTCCCTCTGCATACCACTGAACAACTGCTGCGCTCTTGACCTCGCGAGCAAATTCGTCTGGTCCCTGTCGCAGCGCGGAGAGCGCGCCAGGATCAAAATCGAGCATGACCTGTGGCATTTGGTCTCGAACCTCTTGAAACGTAGTTAATCGAATAATCCCAACGTCTGATTTGGACCTTTGGAATCGGGCTTGCGGGTCTCGAGCCGTGAGTGAAGTTGAGCATTCTGCGCCACATCGCCCAGCGCATAACGCAAGGCAACCCGCCAGCCGTGCTCGCCATCTTGCAGGCCACCACTGGCAACGGCGGTCATGCCAAACAGCCACCAGCGTTCTTCCGGGCGCAGGGCGAGCCAGTTGCGCACGGCGAGCGGGATCTTCTGTGGATCGAGCTGCTCAATCGCCCAAGCGAGGACGCAAAGCTCCTTGCCGAGCAGGCGGTCGACCGGATTGTCGCCCACCTTCCAGGTGCTGGACGCTAGGTTGTGCGCCTTGAGCCGGGCGTTGAAGGCACGCTGCACTTCCGCGCGAATGGCGGTCCAACGCAGGCGCTGCAGCATCACGCGATCCAACACCTGCTCTGGGGCCGTGCCGGCACCCATGCCCAAGTGCTCGCTGATCAGCACGGCGGTGGTATTCCCGCGTGGGATGCTGACGACGAAGTGGTGCGGGTCGGAGGTGGCCGGTACCCCGAAGCCCAGCGTCTGGTGGGCGTGGGCGACGCGCTGGGCTGGCCGACCTGTTTCGGCCTCATGGCGCGAGGTCACGGGTTGTCGAGCTGCTGGGTTGGCACCACGACCGCGGTGGCGTCGGTCAACCGCCGAGCCCGGCGCGCAAAACCTCGGTCGTCGAAGGTGTAGAGCGCCTGGCAGTGGCCACTGCCCGCCAAGTGCAACGCATCCGCGAAGTCCATGCCGTTTTCGGTCAGCGGTAGGGCGATGGCGATGCGCTCCGCTTCTTCCGTATTCACCTGATCGAGTCCGAGCAGATGCTCAAAGACAGCGACGATTTGACCGGGGGCGAAACGGTAGAAGGCCCGCAAGACCCATTCGAGCTCGAGCGTCACCGTGAGCGGGACGAACAGACTCGGACTGTCCATCAGGATGCGCCGGGCGATGGGACGCTGTTTGACCGCTTCAGGATCGCCAGGATCATCCACGTAAAAGCGCGCCAGGATGTTGGTATCAAGGGCAATCATTCTGCAGCGTTTTGCGCTTGTTCGCGCATCGCGTTGGCGACATCGAAATCCGCCAACCGCCGCTCGCCGGGCCGTTCGCACCGCAGGAGTCCGTAGCCATCCTCGGTCCGCGATCGGGGTATCGATCTCAGTGGCCGAACCCGAATGCTATCGCCTTCCAACTCGAAATCGAGCTTGCTGCCTGGCTCGAGACCAAGCCGCCGGCGAATGGCAGCGGGTATGACGACTTGGCCCTTTTCGGATATGGTCACGGTTGACATCGACCCCTCCCGCTTCTTACTCAGTAAGACAAAGACTGGATTCTAGCAAGCGCTTGCATGGTCCGCTACAGGCGATCCCTATTCCTGATCCACATCGCCAGCCGCCAACCCAATCCCCACCAGCTCCGCGAATCGCTTCAGGGCATAGCCGTCACCGAAGTCGATACCACCGCGGATGGTGATCTGCACGCTCGCCTGTTCGTCGCCGATCGCCTCGCGCACGCCGCGAATGGCGGTCTCGATGGCGGTGGGCGTCAGTTCCCGTTCATTGAAGCGGATCTGCACGCCATGCTCGCCTTCGCCGATGACGATGATCACGCCGCGTAGGCGAATGTCGGCGCGATCCTGAAAGGTATTGATGAGCTCGAAGACCTTGTCGGTGTTGTCGATGGCGATGCGTTTACTGTCGCTGATCCGGGCCGGCTTGGCGTCGTCGATGATCAGCCGGTCGTCGCCATCGGCTGGGATGCTGATGCGGGTGGTCTTCTCGACCTCACCCGCCTTGGCGGCGACCAAGAGGGTCGTGGCCGCGGCTGGAACCGCAAAGGGCTCGCGGTAGAGGCTGCCTTCCTTGGGGTTGGTGCCGTCGAGGCTGTAGTGCATCTCCGCAGCCGGCGTACAGCGCAGCTCGAGCTTGCGCCCGTCCGCGACCTGGTGCAGCTCATGGCGGATGGTCAGCTCGGCGGTCCAGCGCGTTGGCTCGCCGGTCTGGTACTTGCCGCTGCTGTCGACAGCGATGAAATACAGCGCCGCCTCGGTGGTGCGGTACTCCTCCAGATCCTCGACCTGTTCGTCCTGTTCAGAAACGGATGCGGTCTTGAGGACATAGACGCGTGGACTCTCCCCGGCATTACGCGGGGTGAGTGAGAGGCTGGTTTCTCCAGTCTCGCGGTTGGTGCTGAGCGTGATCACGTTGACCGAGGTCTTCTCGGCTGGAAAGGGTCCCTTCTCGAGTTGGCCGTCCGGGTGTTGCCGCCAGCGGCCTTGCTTGAGTGCCTCATCACGCAATAGCTCCAGCCCACGCGCGCCGGGCAGCCAGGGCCAGGTGGGATCGGTCTTGGCACGCATCACCAGATCACGCCAGGGCACGCGCCGATCCGAGGCAGGCCAGAGGAAGGTCTCGGCCATGGACCAGTAGTTCGGCAGCTCGTCCTGCATATCGAGCGCAAGCTTGTTGTCGCAGCGGGCGCTGGCGAGCAGTTTCTCGATCTGCGCCTCAGCGGCGTAGTCGCCTTCGCCGAAACTCAGACCATTGTCGATGGTCGCCATGACCAGCTCGCCCTCGCCGCCCCCGCTGGGACCAGGATAGAACAGCCGGTTGTAGGCGCCGGAGACGGCCTTGGTGAAGCGTTCTTCGAGTTCCTCGAGCTTGTCGCGGGCCTCGTCATAGAGGCTGTCGCCGGGCTTGAGGTTGGCGTGGATCTTCTCGATGGCGTACAGCTCGCGCAGCCGGGCCTCGACCTCGTTGGCCAGATGGCTGTCGTTGCCGGACAGGATGAGGACGTTGTTCTTTTCCTGTTGGAACTCATAGAAGCCCCGAATCGCCTCGGGTGGCGTGCGGCCATCGGGCTGCACCACCAGCAGGATGCGGCTGCCGGATAGCTTCACGTCGTCGAGCCGCGGCATGATCTGCACCTCCTGGTAGGCGGCGCGCGACTTGCTCTGCGCCTGGAACAGGCCGGTCAGGCGATTGATCAGGGCCTGTTCGAGCTTGGGTGCCGGGACTTGGCGGGCATCACGCTCGATGCGCCGACCGAGATTCTCGGTCTCCTTGAAATAGAACTGTTCGTTCTCGCGGTGCAGATACCAGGCACGATCACGTAGGCGTTCGAGTCCGGTGAGGAACTCGTCGGGTTTGTGGTGGGGGGCGACCAGGTATTCGAGGATCTCGGCCTGGGTGAGACCGAAACGGCCTTCCGCCGCGCGTGACAGCGAGGCCGACAGCACCAGCCTGGCGACCTGAGCCGTGGCATCGCCGCCGAGATCGGCATCGATCTCTTCGGCGCGCGCGTTGCCTTGGTCGGCGATGTCGTTGACCACCGCCGGCAGCAGCGCGGGGTTGATGCGCTGGATCTCATCGCGCACCTCGACGCTGTTGAGATCGAGATGCTGGGTGCCGATCAGGAAGACATCATTGGCCTCTCGGGTCCAGACACTGCGCAGCAGGCGGGCGGTGAACTGCATCAGTCCGCGGGTCTGGCGAAAGCCTTCGTTCTCCTTGAACAAGGCCACCAGGTTCTTGAATGAGGGATGGAAGGGATAGGTCTTGCGGACTTCTCCCGCCACCTCCTCCATGGAGCGGGCGGTGATGTAGCCGCCGTCCTCAGCCGCTTTGACCTGCTCGGCGAAGGCCTCGGCCACGGCCTCGATAGTCCGGTCATCGGGCAAGTCGGTGAACAGGCGTTTCTTGAGGATCTCGTAGATCTCGTTGCCGGCGAGCTGTACCGGCGTGATGGACTGGGCTTGGCGGTTGGATTCCTGCTTCAGATTGGACATGACCCGCGCCAGGTCCTTGGTCTGCGCCTCATAGCTGCCGGCGAGGTTGGCGATCACCACACAGCAGCGCGGGAGTTTGATCGCGGCAGTGAGCAGGTTGCTCAGGCTGTAGGTGACCACATCAGCGAGCGAGCCCTTGCCGACGGCGCGGGTACTGGCGTTGAGCAGGTAGGGCGGCAGTTCGTCGAGCAGGATCAGGGTCGGTGTCTCGCCGATGATCGCCATCCATTTGGCCTCATCGACGCCGCGTGGACCATCAACCCAGTGAGGGCGAATCTGCTCCGCCTGCCCTAACTGCTCAGCCAGCTCGCCCCACACGTAATGATCCGGGTCGTTGCGACCATTGAACGCCGCGATGCGCGCTGGACTGATATCGAGGCGCTCTGCCAGTTCGGCGGAAAGCACTTCGGCGCGCAGGTGAGGGTGCTTCGCCAGCAGTCCCAAGGCGGTCATCATGTGCGTCTTACCGCCGCCCATCGCCTGAGCCAGCTCGAAGGTGGCTTGATCCGACTTTCCGCTCAGGCGCAACAGGCCCTCGCGGAACAGGTCCGCCATGCCTTGGGTGATGTAGTTACGGTCGAAGAAGGCGCGTCCGTCGCCCTGGTCGGTGATGAGGTCGGAGAGGTTCTCGATGGCCTCGGTCATCCGGTAGTCGTGGACTATCGGATGGATTTGGCAGGCGTCACGAACGGTCGCAAGCACAGTGTTCCCCGGTGTCGATCAGAGTGTCCATCAGGCGCATTCTATCAACCTGTGAATCGCTTTATGTTCAGGGAGGCCCGACGACTCGCCAAAGGGTCAGGGAAAAGGGCCCATAGGGCTCGGCAGCAGCACCGCAAACCGCTATCCTTAACAGGTGCGCTCTGTCCGCCTATCAGCGTCGCATGGCTTCCCGCTAACGCAAGGGCTGAGAAGCCCCGCTGCGGTTGAGGGATAATCCGTCTGAAGCCGGCGAAGCCCCCGACGACCCACAACCTGGAGACGCCCTTGCTCCCGATCATTCGCACCCTGAACCTAATCCTGTTCGTTGTCCTGGTCCTGCCCTTTGCCGCCCATGCCGAACTGGTCGGCGAGGTCGGCACCAAGTTCAAGCTGGTCGGCCCCAACGACAAGATCGTCGTCGAGGTCTTCGAAGACCCGGATATCCCCGGCGTCGCCTGCTACCTGAGCCGGGCCAAGACCGGCGGCGTCAGTGGCGCCGTCGGCGTCGCTGAGGACACCTCGGACGCCTCGCTGGCCTGCCGCCAAGTCGGCCCGATCAGTCTCCCCGACGAGATCGCCAGTGGCAAGCGTGACGGTGACGAGGTGTTCAAGAAGCGCACCTCGTTGTTCACGAAGAGCATGCAGGTGGTCCGCTTCTATGATGCCCCGCGCAATACCCTCGTCTACTTGAACTTTAGCGACCGCATCATCGAAGGCTCGCCGAAGAACAGCCTCTCGGTGGTCGTCATCCGCCCCTGGGCAGCGCCTGTGAAGCCCTCACCTTGAGCCGGGCAGACCCCGTCAGTTGGGGGTACGGCCACTCAAGCTGCCGCAACCCGATCAGCGAGTGCTGTGGCTCCACGGCGAGGTCGTTGGCGATGGTGCTCGATCGGCCGGTCGTGTCTGACCGGCATTTGGGGCGAATTCGACACCAACGACCTCTCTGACGTTGGAAAACCATCCACAAAGCGTTCAGGCCCCAGCGAGCCCAGCGGCCTTGCGCTCGGCATAGCGCTCGACCAACCCTTGCAACACGGCGGGCTCATGGGCCCGCAGCCCGCTCAGGATGAGGGTCTTGGCGCCCTGTCCGACCGGCTCTCCGGCCGTCGTGAGGCGGAATCCGAGTCGGGCCTCGCCGCGCTTGCCTTTCACCTCCAGCTCGGTCGATTCCAGCGCAATGTCCACGTCCGGGTCGTCCACTCGGTCCAGCTCGAACGCCATCCGGTCATAGATCACCAGCGGCCGATCCGGATTGATCATCACCCCCTGCTGCTCCATCAACGGCACCAGGATGTGCGGAAAATTCTGCCCCGAAAAGGCGACGTAGCGGCGCACCAGCGATTCGATCAAGGCCAAATCCTTGGTTACCGGCCCTGAGCGCTCGACCTCGAGACAGGGCTTGCCCTCGGCCGTCTCGACCAGGATACCGTCGTCTTGCTCAATGACTGTCAACGCGGCATCTGCTGCGACCATTCCGGTGAAGCGAAAGGTCATCCGACGCGCCAGACCACAGCGGGCGAGGACCAGCGCAAAGAGCAGATCGCCCGGGACACAGAAGCGCGGATGCGTGGCATCGTGGATCGGATTGAAATCACCCGCGATCTGCTTCGCGAAGGCGCTGCCTTGCGCTCCGGAGATACGCAGCCCGCCGTCTTCGACGGCGTGGAAAGGATCGAGAAACATGGCTCAAAGCTCCAAGAGAGAGGGGGCCGACGAGCTGCCGCTAGGACTACTAATGGTGGGGCTACTACTGGGCTACTACTGGGCTACTACTGGGCTGCTACTGGGCTGCTACTGGGGCTGCCACTGGGGCAGGGACAGGTCGCTAGCCGCTGAAGTCCAGGGCCCAGACGGGATTTGCGACCCGGCCATGGTCGCCTTTCAGTTTGGTTTCAGCTTCAACCATTAGGCTCTCGCGATCAAGTTCCATCTCGAGTCCCCGCGAGCGGCCGTTCACCGGTTGACCGCAGGCGGGTGACGCTCTGTGACCAAGCGAGAAACGCCATGGCCGATCCAAGCGGTACAACCCCTCAGCCGGACTCGATTCAGGTCTGGGACATCTTCGTCCGCGTCTTCCATTGGACCCTCGCGGTCGGGTTCTTCGTCGCCTATTTCAGCGAGGACGTGCAGCTGCTGCATGTCTGGACCGGTTATCTGATCGGCGTTCTGGTCCTGGCACGGATCATCTGGGGCTTCGTTGGACCGCAGCACGCGCGGTTCTCCGATTTCGCTTTCCCGCTCAAGGCGGTGCTGGCGTATCTGATCGACCTGGTCCGCTTCAAGGCGATCCGACACATCGGGCATAGCCCGGCCGGTGCGGTGATGGTCTGGGCTTTGCTGGCTGGCCTGCTCGCCATCGTTGGCTCTGGGCTAGTGCTGTATGCACTGGAGGAGAACGCCGGGCCGCTCGCGGGTTTCGTGAGTACCGATGAGTTCAACCAGGGTGCTGCGCCTTTTGCACTGGTCTCGACGGCTCAGGCTGATGATGATGACGACGAAGAACATGCTGAGCGCGGTGAGCGGGGTAAAGCCGGTGAGCGCGCCGGTGAAGGCTATGCCGAGCGCGGGTCTGGGCAGCGCGAAGCGCACGAGGGCGCCGAGGAGCTCTGGGAGGAACTGCACGAAGTCTTCGCCAATCTGGTCCTGATACTGGTCTTGCTGCACATCGTAGGCGTCGTCTTCGCGAGCATCGTCACGCGCGAGAACCTGCCACGCAGCATGGTCACTGGTCGCAAACGACCGCTCGGCCAATGAATCTGCCGGCCGCTTTTGGGTGCCAACGCGTCCCCTGTGCTGGTTCTTGGCGCCAAGTCGCTCCCGGTGCTCGGCGCCTGACTGGGCGAGCGGGTGCGCACGTGCAGGTGCCAGCTGGATGGCGTTGCAAGAGCTTGAGTGCGCGCTTTAGTGCAGCCTGGTTTCTGCTGTCGATGTTGGTTCTGACAGCACCCATGACGGTTGACGCTGCTTCGCCTGCCGGCGCTTTAGCGTCTACTGATATCGCTGGTTCTGTTGGTATTGCTAGTGCTGCTAGTGCTGCTAACGCTGCTGGTGCTGCTGCTATTGCTGGTACGGCTGATAAGACTCGTGCCGTTGGAGCCAATGCGGCATCACCTATGACGCTCGCTGAGGCCGTCGCTGCCGCATTGGAGCAAGCCGGGCAGCTGATCCGCACGGATGCGCTGCGCGGCGAGGCTGACGCGGTACGTCGCCAGGCCGGTGCCTGGACCGCTGCTGATCCGGCGCTGCGCCTTAAAGGGGTGTCCGATCGCTTCACCGGCGATGACGGTGCCTACGAGGTCGAGGCCTTGCTCGAGCTACCGCTCTGGCTGCCCGGCCAGCGCCGCGCGCGTCTGGAGCTGGCGAGTTCGCTCGGCCTGCGGGCCGAGGCCCTAGCGAGGCTATTGCGCTGGGAGGTTACCGGTACGGTACGTGGTGCGGTCTGGGCAGCCAAGCTCGCTGAGGTCCAGCTGCAGCAGGCGAACGCCGCCTATGAGGCCGCACGAGGGCTCGAGTCAGTGGTGGCCAAGCGCTACGACGCCGGCGAGCTGGCGCGGCTTGACCTGCTGACGGCGCAGCAGGAGACACTCGCTCGCCAGGCCGAACTGACTGCGGCGCGTGCGGACTGGGAGCAGGCGAGAGCGGCCTATGTGCAGATCACTGGTCGGCTGCAGTTGCCGGAGCCACCGAACTGGCCCAGCGTGCCACCGATCACTGCTGGCCAGGGGGCTGGGGCTTTTTCCGATGACGGCCAGGGCGCTGGGGCTTTTTCCGATGACGGCCAGGGCGCTGGCGGCCTACCCAACGATCATCCGCTCCTCGCCGAGGCCGATGCCGCATTGGCGCGCGCACGCGCCGAGCGTGAGCAGGTCGTCAGCGATCGCCGTGGCAATCCCATTCTGAGTCTCGGTGGCAGGCGGACGCGCGACGCGCGTGCCTTTCCTGACGACGATGCCCTGCAGCTGGAGCTGTCGATCCCGTTCGGCCTCGCCAGCCAATCGGCACCGGAGATCGCCGCCAGTGAGCGGCAGGTGACCGAGCGTCTCGCTGAGCTGCACCGGATGCGCCGCGAGGCCGAGCGGGAGCTGGTGGCGGCGGTACTCGGTCGGCGCGGCGCCGCGGATGCCTTGCAGGTCGCCGAACGGCGCGCAAGCTTGGCCGCCGATACGCTGTCGGTCGCCCAGCGTGCCTTCGATCTCGGAGAAACCGATCTCGCCGAGCGGCTGCTTGCCGAGCGACGCGCCCGCGAAGCCCATCTCGACCTCGCCCTGCGCCGCGCCGAACAAGGCCAGGCGCTGGCGCGAGTCAATCAAGCCTTAGGGATGATCCCGCAATGATGTGCTCCAATCGCAACGGTCGCCTGCGCCGGCTGAATGCCGCTAGGGAAACGCTTACCAAATCAGTGTCATCTGTGCAGGCGGGGACGCCTCGTTTGATTGGGAGGCATCAGCAGTGCCGGACGCTGACGGCAGCCCCGCGTCCCGGACCGGCTCGCTGTTGGTCAGGATCGCCTATCAATCAGCGCATCGCTCGTTGGTCGAGTCAGATTCAGTGCATGGTGAGCGCGCTCGGCTCACGGCTCGACTCGGGGCTTGGCCTCGCACTAGGAGCGACCCTGCTTATCTTGAGTGCCACGAGCGCCACGAGTGCAGCCGCGGCTGATCTGATCCCACTGACACCAGCCGAGCAGGACCGCTTCGGCATCCAGCTCGCCTCGCCGCAACCCGCTGAAACCACCTTGACCCGCCGCTATCCGGCACGCGTCGCGGTGCCTAATCCGCAACTGCGGGTGGTGGCCGCGCGCAAGGCCGGGGTGGTCGAGACGCTGCTGGTCGCCGAAGGCGAACGCGTAACCGCAGGGCAGATCATGGCGCGTCTGCAGAGTCCGGATCTAGTCTCGGCGCAGAGCGACTATCTCGAATCCTTGACCCGCCTGGCGCTGGCCGAGAGCCAAGTGGCGCGCGATCGCATGCTGCAGCGCGAAGGGGTGATCGCCGAGCGGCGGCTGATTGAGAGCCAGGCGGGTCGCGACGAGCTCGCGACCATGGTCCAGCAGCGCCGTCAGGTGCTGGCGCTGGCCGGGATGTCCGAGGCCGATATCGATACCCTCGCTCGCAGTCGAGCCCTGACCACCAGTCTGCCCGTGCGTGCGCCGATCGCTGGCGTGGTGCTGGAGCAGATGGTCAGCACCGGTGAATCATTGACCGCGGCCACGCCGCTGTATCGCATCGCCGACCTCAAGCCCCTGTGGATCGAGGTGCATGTGCCGGTCGACCGGGTTGCGGGCCTCGCGCCGGGCGACCGGGCGTTGCTGCCGACGCTTGGCATCGAGGGTCGCATCATCACCGTCGGTCGTCTGGTCCATAGCCAGGACCAGGGCGTGCTGGTGCGCGCCGAGGTGGCCGATGGTGCCGAGCAGCTGCGTCCGGGCCAGTTCATCGAGGTGCAGCTCGCCGCGACCACCGAGGCGGGCGGCCGCTGGCGGGTGCCGGCTGCGACGGTCGTGCGCCATGCCGGTGAGGCTATTTTGTTCGTCGCGCGCGAGGGTGGGTTCGAGCCGCTCTCGGTGCGGCTGATCGCCGAGGAAGAGGGAGAGACCGTGGTCACGGGCTCGCTCGTGGCATCAGATCGGGTCGTGGTCAAGGGCGTGGTCGAGCTCAAGGCGGCCTGGCTCGGCGCCGGGGCCGATGCTGGTGCCGCGCCTGAACCTGTTGATGTTGCTCCTGAACCTGATGCCGAGCCTACTCCGGGAGCCGGTACCAAGTCCGAGTCCGAGCAAGGAGCCGCCGGCTGATGTTTGCTCGCCTGATCGGTTTCGCACTCACCCAGCGGCTGCTGATGCTGCTGGTGGCCCTGGCCCTGGTCGGGGCCGGCTGGCGCGCCTTCCAACAGACCCCGATCGATGCCTTTCCGGACGTCTCGGTGCCGCAGGTCAAGGTGGTGATGAAGGCACCCGGCATGACGCCAGAGGAGATCGAGACCCGGATCACCAGCCTGATCGAGATCGAGATGCTTGGTATCCCGAATCAGGTCATGCTGCGCTCGATCGCCAAGTACGGCCTCACCGACATCACCGTCGACTTCGAGGAAGGCACCGATATCTATTGGGCGCGCCAACAGGTCGCCGAGCGGCTGGCGGCGATCCGTGGCGACTTGCCGGTTGGTATCGAGGGCGGCCTCGCGCCGCTGACCACGCCGCTCGGCGAGATGTTCATGTTCAGCATCGAGGGCGATGCGCTGACGCTGGCGGAGAAGCGCGACCTGCTCGACTGGACCATCCGCCCGGCGCTGCGCTCGGTGACCGGTGTGGCCGACGTCAACTCCCTGGGCGGCTTCGTGACCACCTTCGAGGTCGAGCCCGACAACGCCCGGATGAGCGCCTACGGCATCAGTCTCGGGCAGCTGCGTGCGGCGATCGAGGCCAACAACCGCAACGACGGTGCTGGACGGCTCGATGACGGCGAGGAGGTCCTGCTGGTGCGCAGCGAGGGCGCGATCCAGACCTTGGACGATCTGGCCGCGATCGTCGTTGGCGGCGATGCCGGCCAGCCGGTGCGCGTCGCCGATGTCGCCGAGGTGCGGCGTGCGGCGCTGACCCGCTATGGGGCGGTGACGCGCAACGGCGAAGGCGAGACCGTCGAGGGGCTGGTGCTTGGACTGCGCGGCGCCAACGCGCGCAAGCTGGTCGCGGGCGTCCAGGCTAAGCTCGACGAGCTCGCGGCCGGCCTGCCTGAGGGCATTGAGATCGATGTCTTCTACGATCGGGGCGTGCTGGTGGACCGGGCAGTGTCGACGGTGAGCATGGCCTTGGTCGAGGCGGTGGTCCTGGTCGTGATCCTGTTGGTGGTGTTCCTCGGCGACTTGCGTGCCGCGCTGACGGTGGCCCTGATCCTGCCGTTGGCGGCGCTGGCCACCTTCGTGCTGATGCGTGTGTTCGGGCTCTCGGCCAACCTGATGTCGCTCGGCGGCTTGGCGATCGCGATCGGCATGCTGGTCGATTCGGCTGTGGTGGTGGTCGAGAACGTGGTCACTCAGCTTGCTCGTCACGGCACGAATGGGAGCGGAGGTGACACCGGCGCACGCCGGCTGCCGCGGCTGCATCTGATCTATCGGGCGACGCGCGAGGTCGCCCTCCCAGTCGCGTCTGGCACCCTGATCATCGTCATCGTGTTCCTGCCGCTGCTGACGTTGCAGGGGCTCGAGGGCAAGCTGTTCGTGCCGGTGGCGCTGACCATCGTCTTTGCGCTGGCGAGTGCGCTGCTGTTGTCGCTGACGGTGATCCCGGTGCTGGCCTCCTATCTGCTCGGCAAGGGCGGCGCCGAGGAGCCCTGGGTGGTGCGTCAACTGCTCAAGGTCTATGGCCCCTCGCTGACCTGGGCGCTGAAGCGCGAATGGCTGATCGTCGGGCTCGCGGTGGCGCTACTGGTCGGCGCTGGCGCGCTCTATCTGCGCGTCGGCAAGACCTTCATGCCGACCATGGACGAGGGCGATCTGATCGTGCAGTTGGAGAAGTTACCGTCGATCAACCTGGAGCAATCGCTCGACATCGACCTGCGCGTGCAGCAGGCGATCATGCAAGCGGTGCCTGAGGTCCGCGGGGTCGTGGCGCGCACCGGCTCCGATGAGCTGGGTCTGGATCCGATGGGGCTGAATCAGACCGATAGCTTCCTGATCCTGGCGCCGCGCGAAGACTGGCGCTTTGCGACCAAGGACGGGCTGGTCGATGCGATCCGCAGTGTCCTCGAGGGCTTCCCGGGGCTCGACTATGCGTTTACCCAGCCGATCGAGATGCGGGTCTCGGAGATGCTCACCGGCGTCCGTGGCGATCTGGCAGTCAAGGTCTTCGGCGGCAATCAGGATGAGCTGAATCGGATCACCGAGGAGATCGTCACGGTGCTCGAGCAGCTCGACGGCGCCGAGGATGTGTTCACGCCGAAGAATGAGGGTGCGCAGTACCTGAACCTGGTCGTCGATCGGCTCGAGGCCGGGCGCCTCGGTGTCGATGCCGACGCGCTGGCGGCGATGTTGCGCGCGCAGATCGAGGGGCTCGAGGTCGGCACTGTCTATCGCGAGGGCAAGCGCCGGCCGCTGGTGATCCGTGCCTCCGAGGCGCTGCGAGCCTCGCCGGCGCGCTTCCGTGGGCTGCAATTGGCGCTACCGGACGGGCGCTCGGTGCCGGTCGAGAACCTGGTTCGCATCGAGCGCGTCGAGGGGCCGGTGGTGCTCTCGCGCGAGCTCGGTAACCGCATGTCGGTCGCCATCGCCAATGTCGGCGGCGGGCGTGATCTGGTCGGCTTCGTCGAGGAGGCACGCGCGGCTGTGGCCGAGCAGGTACAGCTGCCGATCGGCTATTGGATCGAATGGGGCGGCGAGTTCGAGAACCAGCAGCGCGCCGCGGCGCGCCTGGCGCTAGTGGTGCCGGTGGCGCTGGTGCTGATCTTCCTGGTGCTGTTCTCGACCTTCGGCTCGCTGCGCCAGTCGTTGCTGGTGCTCTCGAATATCCCCTTTGCGCTGATCGGCGGCGTGGTGGCCTTGGCCGTCACCGGCGAGTACCTGTCGGTACCGGCCTCGGTCGGCTTCATTGCGCTGCTCGGTATCGCGGTGCTGAACGGGGTCATGCTGGTGACCTGGTTCAACCAGCTGCGTGCGCTTGGGCGGCCGATGCAGGAGGTGGTCGTCGAAGGCGCCAAGCGCCGCCTGCGACCGGTCCTGATGACGGCCACCACGGCCGCCTTTGGTTTGGCGCCGCTGCTGTTCGCGACCGGCCCCGGCTCGGAGATCCAGCGCCCGCTGGCGATCGTCGTCATCGGCGGGCTGGTCTCGTCGACGCTGCTGACGCTGGTGCTGCTGCCGATCCTGTATCGGCGCTTCGGCTAAGCGGGGCCAATGCTGATGGCCGCGACCACGGATGACCTCGATGCTGGAGTCGACCACCACTCACCCGATGACTGTTGACCTGAGCCTCGGCAGCCCGTCGGCCAACATGCTGACCGACGTGATTGCCCACTTGATCACAAGCCTGACTGGAGAGCGCGAATGGCTGATTGTCTGCTGCACCTGATCTGCTCACCAAAGCTTGAGGACAGCCTAGCCGAATGGTTGCTCGAGCGTGCCGAGGTGCCCGGTTTTACCAGCCTGCCGATCGCCGGTCATGGCTCTTCCGAGCATTCCATGAGTCTGGCCGAGCAGGTCGCCGGACGCAGCCGACGCGTGATGTTTCTGCTTGAGCTGCCGGAGCCGGCCGCGCGTGCGTTGCTCGAGGCCGTGCGCGCCGATTTCAGCGGCAGTGGGCTGCATTACTGGCTGCTGCCGATGCTCGCGGCTGGCCACATCGACTGATCACCCATCGGCGCGCTGTGGCGGGCCGTTTCGCTTCGTCCATCATTTCGCTTAACCATTGGAGATGACCTCATGATCAACAACCCAACGCGCATCGCTCGGATCTCGCTGCTCATCGCGCTCAGCGTCGTCGTAGGCTCAGCCTGTGCCAATCAGCCGCTTGGCGAGCGTACAGACGCATTGGTGGTTGAGCGCGCAACCTCGAGCCACTATCACTTCAGCCGCGTCAGGGTCGAGCCGGAGGCAGGGTCGATCAGCGTCAGCGGCGAGGTTGCCCGTGTGATCCCGCATCGAGGCATGATCCCGGGCAAGGTGCGCATCTCATTGCTTGGAGCGGATGGCCAGTTGCTCGAGCAGACTGAGGTCACGCCGATGCGTCGCAATCGGCAGGATCTCTCCGCGCATTTTTATGTGCGCCTAGGCGCAGCGTCTGGGGCCGGTCAGACAGTGCGCCTTGAGCATAGCGGTGGCTGAGTCATCGTTCAGCTACCGCTGTCGCCAGTGTGGATGGATCATCAGTGGCAGCTCCCCGGCGCTGCCGTTGGCGTTCTTTTTCGGCCGGCAAGTGACGGTGCCGGCTAGCGGCTTAAAGACGGTCAACATGCAGTGGCCACCGGCCGGATGAGGGGGCCGAATGAGGGGCTGGGTGACGATGCGCTCTCTGCGCTAGACAGGTCTTTGTTGATGCCGCCTTGGGCGCCTTCGCTCAAGGCAGCCAAGGCTCGATGGCCTGCAACAGGTGCGGCAGATCGGGCGCATCCCAGTGCGGCCGCGGCAGTCCGGCGGGCCAGCTGGCATCAGGCCCGAAGCGGCCGGTGCGCACTAGTGCAGCGCGCATGCCAATGGCCAAGGCACCGGCGATGTCGGTGTCAGGCCGATCCCCGATCATCAGGCAGTCAGCCGGCTCAACGTCGAGCCGAGCGCAGGCCATTTCGAACAGCGCGGGCTGCGGCTTACCAATTACCCATGGCTCGACCTCGCAGGCAATGGCGATGGGGGCGACGAGCGCACCACCGCCGGGTAGTACCCGGTGCTCGCCCTCATGCTGATCGTCGACACTGGCATCAGGGTTAGTCACTACCAGCCGAGCGCCCTGTTTCAACACCAGGTTGATGGCGATTGTGAGGCAATCGAAGTCGATCCCAGGTCCTTCGCCGACGATGACGAAATCGGCTTGCTGTGCATCCAGTCTGCCGCCGGCCGCAAGCAGTGCTGTCTCGAGCCCGTCCTCGCCGATCGCGTACCAGGAGAAGCCGGGCTTGAGTCTGGCCAAATGCTCGGCTGTAGCCAGTGCTGAGGTCAGGATCTGCGTTGGATCAGGGCGAGGCAATCCCATCGCCTCGAGCCGGTCCGCGACCGCCTCGGGTGTGCGTCTCGGGTTGTTGGTCAGGAACAGATGCCGAGTTGTCTTGATGCGTTGCAGCAGTGCCGTCGCGCCCGCTAACAGGCTATTCCCGTGATAGAGGACGCCGTCCATATCCAGTAGCAAGGCCTGGATCGGACGTTTGTTGTCGGCAAACAACTTGACTGGCATTTGAGGGCTCGCGGCGACTCTGTTCGGTGATGTGCTGACGGCGCTGAAGCGGCGGCTTGACGAATGGGTGCGGTCCCGTCGTCGCTCATCCGCATCAGTGATGATGCCGAATAGCGCCCAAACCGGGTTCAGGCGCCGCTCGAAAGGTCAGGAATCGTATGGATTCAGCGTTGACCCCTCCTGCAGCCACAGCTAACCTCAGGGAGTAGTGCCCTGAAGGCTCGCCGGGGTGCTTGGGCGGTTTCTGTCGAATCTTATACCGCCTTGCTGGCCTTTTTGCCCACCTTCCGCCTCGCATCACCGGCCACATAGCCCGGCTATGCTCCCGGCGGGGTTCCTTGAAGGTGGACGAAAACCCGGCGCAATTCGGTACGAGCTTTTCCAGCAATCGCCTTCGGTTTCCCATTCACAGTGAGATCGAGCTAACAATTGGCTTCTCGGCCATCAAATGAGGAGAAACGTTGATGAGATCACTGATCCCGCTGTTTTTGTTCGCTATCGTGATCGTCGGAATTGGCTTTTTCTTTAAGGGGCACTCCAATTCAGTCAACCTCTACCACATCTGCGATTTAGAGGTGCCCTGGTACGACGCGATGTTCTTAGATGCGATCAAAGACAAGTCCGGCTGTGCGAGGTATCAATAACATGCCGGCGGCGCCGGACAGTCTTCGTCGGTGCCGCTCTCAGGCGCCCGTCGAGCTGCTGGCGCCGATATCGCGCTGCGTGCGCGCCGCATCCCGCTGCGCTGCCGTCTGATCCAGTTGTTGCAGGTCGGCGACGAGCGCTGCGCCCCGGCCGGTTTCGCGGGCTCGAGCGCTGAAGTGGCGTTAGCCGCGATCCTGTCCGGATCGCCTGTTTGAAATCGAGGCTGAGGTTCTGCGATGTCCCGACGTTTTTTCCAATCGATGACGCTTGCGATCCTGCTGATCCTGGTCTGGGCTGGCACCGCAGGGCCACTGTTGGGCCAGCCGTCAGCTCCGGAAGACGGTGCTCAGGCGCAGACGGCTGTTGAGGAGTCTGCTGCGCTGGCGTCGGCCGCTCTTGTTGACGGCGAGCCCTCGCCAAGCAGCGAGCGCGCCAACCCGCAGGTTGGTCTCACCGCTGAGCTTGAGGCAGAGCAGGGTGATCCGCTCGACCCTACGGCGCTCGAATCGCTTAAGGCCCTGCACCAGGCATTGGTCAGTAAAGAGCAACAGGTCGATGAGGTTCAGCAGCAGCTGGTGGCCGCCCAGGACCAGGTCACCCGTGAGGAGCTGGCGGATCGTCTGCGCGAGCTGCGCGCGGAATTGTACGAGGATCGTCGCCAGTTCGATCGCTACGCTCTGGAGATCGATCTGAGCCCTTTCATCGAGGAGGAGGCGGAATCCTTCGATTGGCAGCAGGAGCTGAGCAACCTGCTCAAGCCGATCCTGGCAGAGCTCAAGAGCGCGACTGCGGAGTCGCGTGCCATCGGCGATCTGCGTGCTGAGCTCGACACCATCGGCGAGCGCAAGACGCAAGCCCAGCAAGCGGTGGATCGGCTGCAATGGCTGCTCCAGCAAGCGCCATCAGGTTCGCTTCGGGAGCGTCTCGAGGCGCGCTTGGAGCATTGGCAGCGGCTCGCTGGCGAGGCCAAGAATCGCTATACCGCGCTCGACTTGCAGTTACAGAACAAGCTCGAAGAGCGGCAATCGTTGCTTGACGAGACCACCTCTTATGCACGCCACTTCGTCCAAACCCGTGGGCTGAACCTGTTGCTCGCGGTGGCGGCCTTCGCCGTCGTCTTTGTCGGCGTGCGTTGGCTCGCGACCCAGCTGATGCGCTTACGCAAGCCACAGGCCGAGAATCAATTCAGTAGCCGCCTGGCGTTGTTGTTGCTGCATGCGTTCAGCGTGCTTGGTGGGTTGCTGGCGATGATGGCGGTGTTCAACGCCGCCGGCGACTGGTTCATGCTCGGCATCATCATCATCTTCCTGCTCGGTATCGGATGGGCCAGCATCCACACCCTACCGAGCCAGATCGAATCGGTGAAGCTGATCCTCAACTTGGGTACCGTGCGCGAGGGCGAGCGCATCCTCTTCAACGCGGTGCCGTATCGGGTCGAATCCCTTGCCTTCCGGGCCAAGTTGGTCAATCCCGAGCTTGACGGCGGTGTACAGGAGCTGCCGGTTCGCGACCTGGTGGGCTATCACTCGCGCCCGGCGGGCGAGGGTGAGGCCTGGTTCCCGACGCGTCAGGGCGATTGGGTTCTGCTTGAGGATGGGCTGCTCGGTCAGATCAGTCATCAAAGCCCCAGCGCAGTGCGCCTGACCGACTTGGGGGGCGCCGAGATCCTTTTTCCGACCCCGGACTTTCTGCAGCAGCATCCGCAGCGGCTCGCCGAGCGCTTCCGCATCGTCGAGCATTTCGGCATCGATTATCGCCATCTGTCCATTGCGACCACCGAGGTGCCGGATCGGATGCAAGCGGCGCTTGAAGAGGCGCTGTCGTCGTTGCTCGATGAGGGTCAGTTGCGTGCGGTCAGCGTGATCTTCCAGAGTGCCGGCGCATCGTCACTGGATTACCGCATCGAGGTTCAGCTTGCGGGTGCAGCTGCCCCGCGCAGCGAGCTGATCCGTGCCGGCATCCAGCGCATCTTGGTCGACGCCTGCAACCGCCATGGCTGGGCGATCCCCTTCACCCATATCACCCTGCATCAGGCTTCAGATTGAGGTGCGATTGAGAACAGCGAGGATCTGTGTGCATCTGTGTTCATCCGTGGTTCTTCTTAAAGGTAGGCTGTTGTTGTTTGATGATCCGTCAAGTCCAGCAGCCTGCAGTACAAGCGTTTTTGGAAATGGCCCTTGCCTTGTTAGGATGCGGTCAAAGCCCGGCTAGAGGCGCTAACTGCGAGACGATCGATGCCCGACCCAACCGTTGCAACCTCTTCTGGTTTTCCCTGGCTGTTGTCGCTCGGCCTCCTGGCTGTTCTCATACTGGCGCTTGCTGCTGGGGCTGTGCTCTGGTGGTGGCGAGGGCGCAATACGGCCATGCCACAAGCAGAAACATCGCAAGCTGAAGAGGTGCCGGATTGGCATGCGCTGGAGACCGGCGCGGTGTTGCAACAGCTCAGCGTCAGCGAGGATGGGTTGCAGCAGGCGGAGGCCGAGCGGCGGCTCAGCGAGCATGGCCCGAACAAGCTGCCCGAGGCCAAGCCGCGCACGCCCTTGATACGTTTCCTGGCGCAGTTCCATAACGTGCTGATCTATGTCTTGATCGTCGCTGGGGTGGTGACGGCGCTACTGCAGCATTGGTTGGATGCCGGCGTCATCTTTGCGGTGGTGCTGGTCAATGCCATCATCGGCTTCGTGCAGGAAGGCAAGGCCGAAGACGCGCTCAAGGCCATCCGCGGCATGCTGTCGCCGAATGCGCGGGTTTGGCGCGATGGCCGCCTGCTGACCGTCGATGCGACTGCGGTGGTGCCAGGTGATCTGGTCGCGCTGCAGTCTGGCGATAAGGTGCCGGCTGATCTGCGCCTGCTGCGCGCCAAGGGGGTGGAGATCGAAGAGGCGGCGCTGACCGGCGAGTCGGTGCCGGTCGAGAAGGGGACTGCATCCCTCGGGGTGGATACGGTACTCGCCGATCGCCGCTGCATGGCCTATTCCGGCACCTTGGTGACGCACGGGCAGGGCACCGGCATCGTCGTCGCGACCGGCGCCGGTACCGAGATCGGTCGCATCAGTGCCATGGTCGCCGAGGTGCAACAGCTGACCACGCCGCTGCTGCGGCAGATGGCGCAATTCGGCCGCTGGCTAACCTTGGCGATTCTGGTGCTGGCGGCGGCCAGCTTCGCCTTTGGCTACCTGGTGCGTGATTACAGTGCCGCCGAGATGTTCCTGGCCTCGGTCGGGCTGGCGGTGGCGGCGATCCCGGAGGGTCTGCCGGCGATCATGACCATCACCCTGGCGATCGGCGTGCAGCGGATGGCCGGGCGCAACGCCATCATCCGGCGGCTACCCGCCGTCGAGACACTGGGCACGGTCGGCGTGATCTGCTCGGACAAGACCGGCACCCTCACCCGCAACGAGATGACCGTCGGCACCATCGCCACCCAAGCGCGCGAGCTGCGCCTGACCGGCGCCGGCTATGACCCGCATGGCGTCTTCTTGGCTGAGGATGAGCCGATCGATGCACAGGCCGATCCGCTGCTGACGGCAGCATTGCGCGGGGTGACGCTCTGTAACGACGCCTCGATGGAGCTGCACGAGGGCGAGTGGCGGGTGCATGGCGGTCCCATGGAGGGCGCGCTGCTGGTCGCCGCGGTCAAGGCCGGGCTGGATACCGAGCTGCTGGCCAAGGAGCGACCGCGCACGGATCTGATCCCGTTCGAGTCCAGCCATAAGTTCATGGCGACCCTGCATCATAACCATACCTCGGAGTCATTCATCTTCGTCAAAGGCGCGCCTGAGGTGGTGCTGGAACGCTGCGCGAGCGAGCGCACGCCGGAAGGCGATCAGCCCTTGGACCTGGTGGCCTGGCAACAGCGCATGGAGACCATGGCCGCGGCGGGTCAGCGCGTGCTGGCGGTGGCGGTCAAGCCGGGTCAGCCGCATCAAAGCGACCTGGATTTCAAGGATGTCGAGCAGGGGCTGACGCTGCTCGGCCTGTTCGGGCTGATGGACCCGCCGCGCGAGGAGGCGATCGCGGCGGTGCGCGTCTGTCAGCAAGCCGGTATCCGGGTGAAGATGATCACCGGCGATCATGCGACGACGGCCAAGGCGATCGCGAGCCAGATCGGCCTGCTCAGCACCGAGACCGCGCTGACCGGGCGCGAGCTGGATACCATGGACGACGCGGAGCTGCAGCGTCGCGTCATCGAGGTGGATGTCTACGCGCGCGTGACGCCGGAGCACAAGCTGCGGCTGGTGAAGCTGCTGCAGCAGACCGGAACCGTGGTCGCGATGACCGGCGACGGCGTCAACGATGCGCCGGCGCTCAAGCGCGCTGATGTCGGCGTGGCCATGGGCATCAATGGCACCGAGGCGGCCAAGGAGGCCTCCGAGATGGTGCTTGCGGATGACAACTTTGCTTCGATTGCCAACGCGGTCGAGGAAGGGCGAACGGTCTACGACAACCTGCGCAAGGCGATCCTGTTCATCCTGCCGACCAATGGCGGCGAGGCGTTGGTGGTGCTCGGCGCGATCCTGTTCGGCTTTCAGCACTTCCCGCTGACGCCGGTGCAGATCCTCTGGGTGAACATGATCACCGCCGTGACCCTGGCGCTGGCGCTGGCCTTTGAGCCGCCGGAGCCGGGCATGATGAGCCGCCCACCGCGTGACTCGCGACAGCCGGTGCTGAGCTTGACCTTCCTCGGGCGCATCGGCTATGTCTCGCTGATCCTGATGATCGGCACCTTCGGCCTGTTCCTGCTCGATCGCTGGCAAGGCGCGAGCATCGAGCATGCGCGCACCGTGGCGGTGAATACCCTGGTGATGTTCGAGATCTTTTACCTGTTCAACTCGCGTTATATGGAGGCGCCAGTGCTCAACTTGCGCGGGCTGTTCGGCAATGGTTACGTCTTGCTCGCGGTGGGCTTGCTACTCCTGTTCCAGCTCGCCTTCACCTACTGGGGTCCGCTGCAGACGCTGTTTGGGACCGCCGCGCTGAGCGCTGGCCATTGGCTGCTGATCGTGTTGGTTGCCTCCTCGGTGTTGTTCATTGTTGAGTCTGAGAAGGGCAGGGTCCGTCGCCGGCGCGCTCAGGATGCCACGGGGTAAAGATGCGTAAGGATGCAACACAGCGCTGCAGGCGTCGCTGCAACAAGCGCAATGGTTCCGGGCATGCAGCGGTTTCGCTCATCCGGCCGTTCAGGTGGCTCTGGAAGCGTTGCTGATCAGGGCATCGCACTTGGGTGAGCAAGTGATCAGCATGGAGATCGGTCCATTGACCAAGCACAGACTCAGTCGACGACAGTTCCTGCAGCTGGCCCTGGCCGTGGCAGCTGCGAGCGGTTCGCCCCATTTGGCTGCTGCGTTGAAAAGGGCGCCGCTGACGAAGCCGATCCCGAGCAGTGGCGAGCCGCTGCCGGTGATCGGCATGGGCACCTGGATCACCTTCAATGTCGGCGATGACCCTGCTGCGCTGGCGGTCCGCACCGAGATCCTGCGTGCCTTCTTTGCCGCGGGTGGCGGCATGATCGACTCCTCGCCGATGTATGGCTCCGCAGAGGTGGTGCTCGGGCGCGTGCTACCGCGGATCGACGACACCCAGGGCCTGTTCTCGGCAACCAAGGTCTGGACCCGCTCCGGACCAGCGGGGCCGATCGAGATCGCTGAGTCGGCCCGGCTCTGGGGCGTCGAGCGGTTCGATCTGCTGCAGATCCACAACCTGCTCGCCTGGCAGGCGCATCTGGAGACCTTGAAGCAGATGAAGGCCGAGGGGCGTGTGCGTTACATCGGCATCACCACTTCGCACGGACGGCGCCATCGCGAGCTGGAGCAGATCATGCGCGATGAGCCGATCGACTTCGTGCAGCTGACCTACAACATCGTCGATCGGGAGGCCGAGCAACGCCTGCTGCCCTTGGCGCAGGAGCGGGGGATCGCGGTGATTGCCAATCGACCGTTCCAGGGCAAGGCATTGATCCATCGGGCTGAGGGTCATCCGCTACCGAGCTGGGCGGCTGAGATCGGCTGCGAGAGCTGGGCGCAGGCCTTGCTCAAGTTCATCGTCGCCCATCCTGCGGTCACCTGCGCCATCCCGGCCACAAGCCAGGTGGCACACATGCGGGAGAACATGGCCGCGGCGAGCGAGCCGTTACCGGATGCGGCGCTGCGGCGGCGGATGGCGCGGGATTTTGCTGCACTCTGAAGCCCTGTGATGTCGATGGGTTTTTGGCGCGGAGGTTGTCATGACTTTTCAGGATGCGAGCCTTGCTGTTCCCGCACTTGCGGGCTTGTTGGCTCCGGCTCGGGACGGATGTGCTCGATGACGCCATTGCGGCACACGACAATGGTCGTGCCAGTTTGGATTGCCAGCGCACGGGCGCGTTGCGCAGCCCGCAGTAAGGCTGGCCATGAACCCCGCAAATCTGGGTTGATGGCTTGCTCTATGGGGTTTGGCGTTTTCATGCGTTGTCCCTCCAATCTAGCAGCCGTGGCAGCTCAGCCGAGTTATCGTAGAGCGCCCAAGCATCGACGGCAGCTGCGTAGTGCCGCGTAAAGTTGTCAAGGCCGGCGGCGAAGCGCCGACGAATCACTGCATCGGGAATATCATGGCCACCCTGTTTGACGCGCTGCGCCACTCTTGCCACTGCCTCATCGGCGCTGTCCAAGCTCAGGAAGATCAATTCCACCCGGTAGCCGTGCACCTGCCATGCCTTGATGTGGCGCAAATAGGCTTTGCCGGCGAGCGTGGTTTCAAAGGCGAAACTTTCGCTGTTGTTGAAGTGTCGTTGTAGTTCGCCCAGCATGAGCCGTCCCGCTTGCACAGAGGCGGTTTCCGGCGCAAAAGGGGCTAAGCCTGCCGCGATCAGATCGGCATTGACGAACACCGGGCAGCTTGCCTCATTGGGCAGAAATTCGCGAGCAAAGGTGGTTTTCCCTGCACCGTTCGGCCCGGCAATGATGATGACTTTGCGTTCATCACTCATCGCTTAAATCTCCAGCGCATAGGCGCGCAATGTCGCCAGTTGCTGCGTGTCAAAGCGCAATCTGGCAAGGTAGCCGGGTGAGAGTGAATGCATTAGCTCATTGTTGACGGTGGGAATGGGGTAAGCGTACTGCATAAAAGGGTATTGAGCTGCCGCATTACCCCGATTAGCCGCAAATTACCCCATTTAGCCGTATCTGACGTTGAGCTGTGCGGAGGCAGCCCGGTGTGTTCGTAGGTTCGATCGCGACGGGGAGAGGAGCAAAGCTGATGGCTGATTGGTCGAGTTACGCGCTGAGCGATTTTCTGCCGTTCTCGCTCGAGACCTATCAGCGGCTTGGGCTGCTCTACAACGCACGCTTCAGCGCTGCCGTTGTCGCTGGCCTCGGGATCGGCCTGTTCGCGTTGTTGCTGCTTTGGCGGCCGACGCCGCTACGCCTGCGCTTGGTGCTCGCTGGCCTTGGCTTGTGCTGGCTCTGGATCAGCTGGGCCTATCAACTGCAAACCCTGGCGCCACTGCTCTGGGCCGGCGAGCTGTTCGCGATCGCCTTTGCGCTGCAAAGCGGGTTGTTGCTTGCCAGCGCAGTCTATTCGACGCCTCGCTTGGCGCACCACAGGGAGCCTCGCTTGAAGCACCACATGGAGCCTCGCTTGACGCCACACTGGGTGGTGCGGGGGTTGGCAGCACAGTCACCGGCCGGTCAGCCTCGACTGGGCGTCTGGTTGGGTGCTGGGATGCTGGTGTTTGCCGTCCTGCTACTGCCGCTGATTGAGCTTGCTGTGGGGCAGCCTTGGCAGGGACTCTCGTTCTTCGGCAGCGCGGCGACCCCCACTGCGATTGGAACACTGGGGCTTGCCGCCATGCTCGGTCCACGCCTCGGGCTGCTATTGATGCCGGTTCCTGTGCTTTGGTGTCTGGTCGTCAGCTTGCTGCTGTTGGGGCTCGATGATCCACTTTGGGCGCTACCGGCGCTTGCGGTCCCTGTCAGCCTGGTCGCGGCACTGCTTGGTCGGCGGACCTGGGAGGCCCCCGGCAGATGAATCCTGTGAGATCCAGGTTAACCGTAAGGACCGAGAAAGATCATCCCTCCCCAGAAGATCGAGCAGACGACCGAAAAAGAAAAACAGGCGCGGAACATCAGGAAATGTGACGGGCTGACCGACCGTAACGCCTCGCGGAAGAGGCCGACATCGTCTGGCAGGTTCGCTTCGGCTGCCACGATTGCCGTGACCAGTCGGCGCTGGATCTCCATCGACTGCCAAATGAAGAGACTTCCGGTGATCGACCAAAGGCAGACGACCGTGTTTGCTGCCCGCGCCGTATCCGGATGGATCTGAACCTTGTCGAACGCGAGCATCAGCGCCACAACGGCCAGGATCTCGATCGCCGCGTACAGGTTAAACCGCGACCAGAACCGATCGAGCTCCGAATTGATCGTCCTAATGTAGATCTCGAGGTAGCGGGGGATCTGTATCGTCGCTGGGGAATGCATTGCCGGGTCTTATCCTAACCTGTGCCTGTTTGGTCAGAGCGAGCGGGCGCTGGGGGGTGAGGTGGGGTGAAGCCTCAGCGTACCTTGCGCGCATCGCGGGGCGGTCAACGCCGCCCTGCCGGAGATAGTACAGCGACAGCCCAAGCTATGCTGCATCGGCGTCTTGTCGTGATGTCGCTCCGTGACAGGGGCTCGAGGACTGGGTCTCGAGGACTGGGTCTCAAGGTCTCGAGGACTGGGCCTTTGGTCGCGGGCGATTCTGGACGCCTCCGAGACCCCGGGTCGAGCGTTGCGTCCATGTCTATCGACATTGCGATGCGCTCGTCTTTACACATGACCGCGCTCGAGCAGTGAGCGTTGTTATGGGGCAAAGTCTGGGGCAAAGAAATATACTGAGATTTGGGTTTTCGGCTGCCAGGCTCGCCTGCGTCCCGCTTGGCGGCGCTTGCGCGAAGGGCTCGGCGACAGAGGTTTTGATCGATGGGCAAAAAAACGCACGCACGCCGGTTTTGGCTCCTTGGACTCGGTGTGCTTCTCGTGCTCTTGGTGTTGGTGCCTGCCCTTGCTGCCTTCTATGCGGATACGCTGGTCGAGTTTTGGTGGTACCAGTCTCTCGGGCTCGGCTTTTATTTCTGGCAACGGCTGCTTTACAGCTATTTGATATTTGGCAGCGCAACAGCGCTGTTCTTTGCGTTCTTCTATTATAATTTCATCACCGCCTCACGCCTACTCAGGGTCCGCCCGTTAGGATCGACGAAATTCGTCCTGCGCCTGCGACGCAAGTTTAAACGCGCAGCGCCGAGAAACGCCTTGGTCATCACCGACCAGGCGGGCGCGCTGCGTGATCCGCGTAAAGGCAGGCGGTCGTGGGGATGGCTGATCATTGGCTCGCGTCGCTTCTCTGTGCTGGCGTCACTGATACTGGCGCTGTTCGTCGCCTATCCGCTTTATCACCATTGGGAGAGCGCGCTTCTCTTTCTGTTCGCGCCGCCTGCGGGTATCGCTGATCCCGTGTACGGGCTTGATATCAGCCTTTATTTGTTTGGCCTGCCATTGTTTCGCACCATCGTCTATGAGTTCTTGTTGGCGCTGGGCATCCTGCTGATCATTCTTTCCGTTGTCTATTATCTGCAATTGCGGACCCTGACCAAGCGCCATCTGTTTTTGCCACCTGGTGTCAGACGGCATCTGAGCGTGATCATGATGCTCATCTTTTTGGTTGCCATTCTCGAGCTGCTGATTCAGCGCTATCTGCTCCTGTATCGTGACAGTAACACGCCGTTATTCTTTGGTCCGGGCTATACCGATATGACGGTCGTGCTGCCGCTCATCTGGGCATCGGTGATGGCTTTGATCATGCTGGGGACAGCTGTGGTCTTCTATATCAATCAGCGCAGCGGTCGTCTCCTTGTACTCATCTCTGTTTTGTTCTTCGTCGCGACGATCGGCCTGCGCCAATGGGATGAATTAGCGCAGACGGTGCAAGATTTTGTGGTTGAGCCGGACGAGCTTGCACGCCAGGAGCCCTATATCCGCAACAACATTGATGCCACCCTGAATGCCTTCGATCTGACTGAAGTGGAAACCCGTCCCTATGTCGCTGTAGTCGACGCTGGGCCGTCAAACACGGAACCGGGCGAGCTCGAGCTGCGCAATATTCCGGTGTGGGACCGGGATATGTTGATCGATGTCTATCGCGAGCTCCAGGAGTTGCGCACCTATTATCGCTTCCCGCAGGTGAACAGTGATCGCTACACCATTGCGGGCGAATATCAGCAGGTGTTTGTCGCCGCGCGGGAGCTTGATTTCGACCGCCTGCCGCCGGACTCGCGCAATTGGGTCAATCGCTGGTTCAAGTATACTCATGGCTATGGTGCCGTGATGTCACCGGCCGCACAGGTTGGTGAAGATACCAAAAAGTGGTTTCTCAAGGATATTCCACCACAGTCGGATGTTGGCGTGACGCTGGAGCAGTCTGCCATCTACTTTGGCATGCAGGATCTCTACGATGTGATCGCGCCAAATGCGCTGCGGGAAATCTCCTACCCAGGTAAGGATGGGGTGGTGCTTGACGATTATAGTAGTGAAAGAGGCATTCCAATTTACAACTGGTTTCGACGCGCGATCTTCGCGCTCTACTATCGCGATTACAAGCTGTTTTTTACCCAAGCCATTATTCCCGAGAGTAAGATCCTGATTAGGCGCAATGTGCCGAGTACGATCGAGGTTGTCACGCCGTTCTTGGAGCTTGATAGCGATCCTTATCTCGTGATCACGCCGAAACGGCTGTTTTGGATCGTCGATGCCTACACCCTGTCTGATCTCTACCCTTATGCGGAACCGGTAAACCGTGGCTTGGGGACTGATCCAGATAGCTCCATGGTTAGCCCGATCGATAAAGAATTCAATTACATACGTAATTCCGTGAAGATCGTGGTTGACGCTTATAACGGCGACATGACCTACTATCTGGCTGATCCCAATGATCCCATCGCGCGTGCCTACCAGCGCATGTATCCCGGCTTGATCAAAGAGATGGATGCATTTCCCGCCGCGCTGCGGGCGCATATTCGCTATCCACGGGATTTATTCGTCACTCAGATGCAGGTCTACGCGAAGTATCATCAAACGGACCCCGGTGCTTTTTACGGCCAAGAGGACCGCTGGATGTTTCCAAGCGTCTCGCGTGAGGGGCAGGTGCAAACACTACTGCCTTACTATGTCACCCTCAATCTGATTGATCCTGCACGGTTCGAGCATCTATTGCTCGCACCAATGAATCCAGAGGGTCGCGAGAACATGCGTGCCATCGGATTGGTCAGCTCGGATGGGGATAATTATGGCCGCATCATGGTTTATAGCTTCCCAACCGGAGCGCTGATTCACGGTCCATCACAAATTGATGCGCTTATCGATCAGGATTCCGATATTGCGGAACAGTTTACCCTGTGGGGACGCGGGGGCGCGGAAATCCACCGTGGGAAATTGATTCTGATCATGGTCAACGGCGTCATCACTTATGTTCAGCCGGTGTACTTAAAGTCGGCTGGGAATGTCGCGATCCCGCAGCTCAAACGGGTCATTGTGAGCCAAAACGGCAAGGTCGCGATGGAGCCGTCCTTGGAGGCTGCCTTCGCCGCACTGTCACGCAAAGAGTGAATGCGGCAATAAAAGTTTGGCAGTAAAAGTTCGGCAGTAAAAGTTCGGCAGTAAAAGTTCGGCAGTAAAAGTGCGGTAGCAAAAGTGCGAGAGCAAAAGGATCAAGCGCATGACGAATCGACCAAGTAAGGCATCAATTCCGGTGTGTGTCGTCGCCTGCCCACCGAGCAAACCAAGGTGACTGAGCAGCTCGCTATTGCGAAGCGTCTGATCCACGAGCGGCTGGGGCTTCGGTTCGAGGGGCTGCGCGAGCGCCAGTTGCGGCGAGCGCTGACGCAGCGTCTGCAGGCAACGACGTCGGCCTCGCCCGCGACCTATCTTGAGCTGCTCCGTCGCAGCGCGCCCGAGATGGACGCCTTGGCCAGTCTGGTGACCATCAACGAGACCTTCTTCGATCGTGAACCTCATCATCTGCAGCTGCTTGCCGATCATCTGTTGCCGGGTCTGCTCGCCGCGCGCAAGGGCGCTGAGCCGATCGGCATCCTGTCGCTGGGCTGCTCGAGCGGCGAGGAGCCCTATTCGTTGGCCATGACGGTGCAGGAGCGCTGGGGGCGGCAGGCCACGGCCTTGATGCGGATCACCGGCGCTGATCTGGATTCGACGCGGATTGCTCTGGCTCGCGCCGGTTGCTACCACACACATGCGCTGCGCGAGCTCTCTGCGCAGCGTCGGCAGCAGTGGTTCGTGGTGCAGGATGCGCACCACTATTGCCTGCAACCGCAGATTCAGCAGGCGGTGCGGTTTCAGGTGGTCAATGTGTTGGATGCCCAGCTGCCATCGCTCCTGGGTCAGCAGGATCTGGTCTTCTACCGCAATATCTCGATCTATTTCGATATCCCGACGCGGACCAAGGTCTTGCAGAACATCAAGCGCCTGCTGAAGCCGGGTGGCTTCCTGGTGGTCGGCACCACGGAGGTGCTATCGAACGATCTGGGTGTGTTTCGGCTGGTTGAGCAGAAAGGGAGTTGGTACTTCGTCAACGCGCCGCCTGCGGCCTAGGCAGGTTAGAGCAGATCGCCAAGCCGAAAGCCATTGCCGTTGTCCCGATAGGCGACCTGGGCGAGGAACAGCTCGGCGGCCGCTAAGGCGTCGTAGAAGGCGTTGTGGGCGCGGTAGCGCGGCAGGTTGTAGCGCTCGCAGAGGGCGTGCAGGCGCAGCTCCGAGGGCCGAAAGGGGATGTTGCGGCGCTCGAAGGTGCGCCGTGCCAAGACCTCGGTATCGACGCAGCGCACCAGCAGGCCGCCGCCATAGAGTTCGCGACAGGCGGCGTCTAGAAAGCTGAGTTCGATCTTGGCGTGATGGGCGATCAGCACACGCCCGGCGAGCACGCCGAGCAGTTCGCGCAGGACGCGGCCCTGGCGCAGGCCGGCGGCGGCCTCGTCGTCGGTGATCTGATGGATGACGGCGGTCTCGGCCGGGATGTCGCCCTCGCAGCGCAGCAGCCGATGGCGGGCGCTGGCGAGATCGATGCGCTGGCCGCGGATCACCACCCAACCAACGCTCAGGATCTGGTCTTGCCGATGATCGAGGCCGGTGGTCTCGAGATCGAGGGCGACATAGTCGACACAGCGATAGTCGAGCGCTGGCGACGGGAACGGTCGCCCGAAATACTCACGCAAGGGGCCGGCATCAAGCTGCCGCAAGCAGTGGCGGCGACGTCCCTCCGATGGCGATCGCATGTTGGGTGCCTTAAGAACTGCTCAGAAACAACATGACGATCGCCGATAAAAACAGAGCATATCAGGCGTGAAAGACGCGATCGCCAGCAGGATCTCGGCTGAATACAGACGGGTTTCGCGCGTTTCTGGTGCCTGGTTCTTCCAGATCGGGCTCATCCGAAACGTCCCGCTTGATAGCGTTGTCCCAGCGTCTCCTGCATGCGATCGATGAGCAAGAAGGCGTCCTTCAGATGGCCGCGCTCGAGCGGGGAGAGCTGTTCCGGGGCGAGGAAATTATCGGCCTTCTCGCCGTTGCGAAGCTGACTGGCCTGATGGCGGATGCGCAGGGTGTTGATCAGCTCGAAGGCGTCGATCAGATTAGCGCCGCCGTCGTGGCTGAGTGCGGCGGTCTCGGAGGCGGCCTCGAGCCGCTCGATGGTGTTGATCGGCGCCAGCCCGCTGGACAGCGCATAGACGCGGGCGAGGTCGATGATGGGCACGGTGCCACGATGTTTGATATCAAAGGTTTGGTTATGGTCGCCGCCATGGATGAGCACGAAGTTGCGGAAGAAGCCTAACGGCGGCCGATGCTTGATGGCGTTAGCGGCCATGTAAGCGATGAAGATGCGATTGTCGCGCGAGAGCTCGAGCACCAGCTCATGCAGCCCATCGAACAGCCCAGTAGGGTCGTGTAGGGCACGCAGATCGAAGAAGACGCTGGCGAGCATCAGCGCCTTGGGATCGGGGCGTTTGATCCAGTGTTCGAAATATTGCTGCCAGGTGGCGAGCGGCTGGCGCCAGTTGGCGGTCTTGGCCATCACCTCGCCGGGGCAGTAGATATAGCCACAGGCGTTCAGGCCGTCGTTGACGCGCTCGGCGAGCTGGCGGAAGTAGTGGTCGTCGTCCTTGCTCATGTTGTCGGCGATCAGCAGGGCGTTGTCCTGATCGGAGTGTGAAGACTGCTCGCGGCGCGCCTGGGAGCCGCCGACCAGCCAGGCATAAGGAACCGGTGGTGGCCCCAGCTCGGCCTCGGCGAGCTCGAGCAGGCGCTTGGTGATGGCGTCGGTGATGGCGCTCACGGCCTGGCCGACATGGCCGCCGGTGGCGCCGCTGCTGATCAACTGCACCTGTAGCTCGGGAACCTTGTCACTGATCGCCTCGAGCGCGGCGACCGATTCGGCCTTGTGGATATCGCCGACCAGGTAGACGCCGCTGGTGCTCTGGAAGCGCATGAAGTCACTGGTGGAAAGCATGCCGAGCAGTCGCTTGCCATCAACGACCGGCAGGTGATGCACGTTGAGCCGGGTCATCTGCAGCAGGGCCTCGAAGCCGAGCGCGTCGGCATCGATGGTGGAGAGTGTGGCGGTCATGATCTCGCGGACCGGCTGCTCGGTGGACAGGCCGGTGGCCACGCAGCGGTTGCGCAGATCGCGATCGGTGATGATGCCGCTGAGGCGTTCGTCTTTCATCAGCAGCAGGGCTGAGACGCGCTCGTCGGACATGATGCGGGCGGCCTCGCGGATGCTGATGTCGGGACTGGCCTTGATGGGCGTGCGGCGCAGCAGATCGCGCGCGCTGACCGTCATCAGCCCGCCAGTGGCGGCGGTGGGCTCGGTGAAGGCGTCGAGGGCCTTGCGCAGGCGCGTGGTGGTGGAGCCATCGAAGTACTCGGCGAACTCGGGATGCGCGGAGCCTAGCTGCTCGAAGTGGGCGCAGGTCATCGAATACAGCAGGCTGTCTTCGACCGTTTCGCCACTGAGTTTGGGCTTGGGCTTGGGCTTGCCAGTGCGCTTGCCAGCGTTGTTGTTGCTTGGATCGCTGGAATCCTTGCTCTCGCTGCTGTTGCCCGTGTTGCTTTCGCTACCGCTACCGCCGCTGCCGGCTGAACCACCGCCGCCGGTGTCACTGCCATCAACACCGCTTAGACATACATCGCTGAACAGATCGCCCTCGGCCAGCTTGCCGACCAGCTCGCCCTCGGCGTCGCGCAGTTCGATGGCGCCGCGGCGCAGGATGTAGAGATGTGCCGCCTGATCATCCGCTGGCGGGAAGGCGGAGCCACGCTTCAGGTAGCGCACCGTGAACTGGCGTGGAAGCTGTTCGAGCGCCTCGGTCGGCAACTGCTCAAACGGCGGATGCTTGGCGAGAAACTCTTGGATTTCGATCAGCTCGACGTCCATCGGGGGCATCCTCAGGTGGCAGGTTGGTCGTAGTCTGTTCTGGTTTTTTGCTGAGTATGCCGTAACTCGGCCGGTCGCTGCTTGGACTGGGTGCTGAGATCGATGCCGAGGACCATGGCCGCGCAAAAAAAAGCCCCGCAGATGCGGGGCAATCTTGGTTGTGGGCAGAGGCGCCGGTGGCGCGCTCTGCTCAGCGCTTGGCTGCTGGTTTAGTGGCCAGTGGCATCGCCTGCACCCCGTGGCACACGCACATCCTCGACCAGATGCTGGATGTGCTCTGGTGGCGGTGCGGTGACTGCGGAGACCAGGAAGGCAACGGCGAAGTTGACCACCGCGCCAACGGCACCAAAGGCATTCGGCGAGATGCCGAAGAACCAATCCGCACCCATGCCCAACTGCGGTGCCAGGAACTCGGTACCGGGGATGAAGAAGATGCCCTTGTGCTGGAACACGTAGAGCAGGGTGACGGTGATACCGGCGATCATGCCGGCGACCGCACCCACGTTATTCATCCGCTTGTAGAAGATGCCGAGCATCAAGGCTGGGAAGATCGACGAGGCGGCCAGACCAAAGGCGATGGCCACGGTTCCGGCTGCGAAGCCCGGTGGGTTGAGACCCAGGTAACCGGCGACGATGATCGCGCCGATCATCGACAGTCGACCGGCGTTGAGCTCGGCCTTCTCCGAGATGTCCTTCATGAACACGCTCTTCAGCAGGTCATGCGAGATGGCCGAGGAGATGGCCAGCAGTAGTCCTGCTGCCGTCGAGAGCGCGGCTGCCAGACCACCGGCAACGATGAGGGCGATGACCCAATTCGGCAGACCGGCAATCTCCGGATTCGCCAACACCATGATGTCGAGGTCGGGACCCGGCTTCAGCGCGTCGCCGGTGCCGTGGAAGATCTCGCTGCCCTTGTAGCCGAGTGCATCGGCCTCCGCGATCGTTGCATCGTTCTTGTCGTTGTAGTACTGGACCAGACCATCGTCATTTAGGTCTTTCCAGACCAACAGGCCGGTTTGCGACCAGTTCTGGAACCAGCCAGGCAGATCGTCACCGGGCAATGGCTCGAAGGCCGCTAAGCCCTGCTCCGTGGTCTCGGTCTTCTCGATCATCAGGGTATCGATGAAGTTCAACCGCGCCATGGCGCCAACCGCTGGGGCGGTGGTGTAGAGGATGGCGATGAAGACCAGTGCCCAACCGGCGGAGAAACGCGCGGACTTGACGGTCGGGACGGTGAAGAAGCGGATGATGACGTGTGGTAGGCCGGCGGTGCCGATCATCAGCGACAGGGTGTAGGCAAACATGTTCAGCGTGCTGCCCATGGTCTGCGTGGTGTACTCCTTGAAGCCGAGCTCGGTGACGACCTGATCGAGCTTGGCGAGCATGCTGACACCACTGGCGACGCCGTCTGGTGCATATTCGCTGCCCAAGCCGAGCTGCGGGAAGGGGTTGCCGGTGAGGTTCAGCGAGATGAAGATGGCCGGGATGGTGTAGGCCATGATCAGCACGACGTACTGGGCGATCTGGGTATAGGTGATGCCCTTCATGCCGCCGAGTACGGCATAGACCGCGACGATGGCCATACCGATGTACAGGCCCATGTCGTAGGAGACCTCGAGGAAGCGCGAGAACGCGACACCGATGCCCTTCATCTGGCCAATGACGTAGGTGATCGAGGCGAGGATCAGGCAGATGACGGCGACGATGCGTGCGGTCTGCGAGTAATAGCGATCGCCAATGAACTCCGGCACCGTGAACTTGCCGAACTTGCGCAGGTAAGGCGCGAGCAGCAGCGCGAGCAGCACGTAGCCGCCGGTCCAGCCCATCAGGAACACCGAGCCGCCGTAGCCGTTGAAGGCGATCAGGCCGGCCATGGAGATAAAGGAAGCGGCGGACATCCAGTCAGCGCCAGTCGCCATGCCGTTGAGCACGGGGTGAACGCCCTTGCCGGCGACGTAGAACTCGCCAGTGGTTCCGGCACGCGCCCAGATGGCGATGCCGATGTAGGTGGCGAAGGTGAAGCCAACGACCGAATAGGTCCAGATATCGAGATTGCTCAGATTGCTCATTTTAGGTATTGGCTCCTGATTATTCTTCGACGTCGAATTTCTTATCGAGCCGGTTCATGCCGAACGCATAGGCGAAGATCAGCACGAGAAAGACGTAGATCGAGCCCTGCTGGGCGAACCAGAAGCCAAGCGGGTAGCCGCCTAGGTAGAATTGGTTCAGTGGCTCGACCAGTAGGATGGCGAGCCCATAAGAGGCAATGAACCAGATGATGAGTAGGATGGTTACAAGGCGAATATTCGCCTTCCAGTAGTCAGAACGGTTTTCGGGTGTCACCGTGATGTCCCTCCCTCAAGAGATCAGAGTGGGTGAAAGGTCGGGGGCTGGCGCCCGGGCCATGCCAGCACTGTCTCGGAGCAACGCGGGTTGCCGCCGAGGTCCCCGCCATCGTTGTTGGGATCGTTTTGCAACGCTGCCGAGCGGCATTCTCGAGGCTTGGCAAGCGGTCGCGCATTGTGTTGCTCGGTGCAATCCCCTGTCAACGACGGGGTGTCCGGGCTGAAGAGGCTGAATATCTGAGAAAAAGTGTCAAACTAACGCGATTTAGTGGTTCTGAGTGGCATCTTTGATCAGGCTTCGATGATCGGCTCGGTGTCGCCGAGAGCAACGACGATGGCTCTAGTGCGGGTTTTGCAGCGTGCTGTTTCGGAAGGATTATTGTGGGTATCGGCCGAGTTCACTGGGACTGCTTGTTGCGACTGGCGTGCCTTTTCACTACCTTGGTCTGGTCTCTTTCGGTCGGATCTCTGGCTACAGGGCCCCAGCGCCTTCTCTTCTAGACAAGAACTCTTAAGTATGCAATGCGATATCTGAGTACACGCGGCGGCGTTGAGCCGGTCGGCTTTGCGGATGCAGTGATGATGGGGCTGGGGACCGATGGCGGACTCCTGGTGCCGGAGCAGATCCCGAAGATCCCTGCCAAGCGCCTTAAGGACTGGTCCCAGCTCAACTTCCAACAGCTGGCGGTGGAGGTGTTGTCGCCCTTTGTCGGCGAGAGCATCCCGCATGCTGACCTAGTTGAACTGGTTGAGCGCTCCTACGCGACCTTCCTGCATCCAGAGGTCACGCCGCTGGCGGAGCATGGCGGGCGGCAGTGGCTCGAGCTGTTCCATGGCCCCACGGCCGCGTTCAAGGATGTTGCGCTGCAACTGCTCGGCAACCTGTTCGAGTACCTGATCGCGCGCGAGGGCGGCGTGTTGCGCATCCTCGGCGCCACCTCGGGCGACACCGGTTCGGCGGCGATCTATGGGGTACGCGGTAAGGCCGGCATCGATATCTTCATCCTGCACCCGAAAGGCCGCGTCTCGCCGATCCAAGAGCGACAGATGACCACGGTGCTAGATGCCAATGTGCATAATATCGCCGTGCTGGGCACCTTCGATGATGCCCAGCGCATCGTCAAGACGCTGTTCAATGATCTGCCGTTTAAGCAGCAGTATCGGCTGGGCGCGGTCAATTCGATCAATCTGGCCCGCATCCTGGCGCAGACCATCTACTATTTCTACGCTTGGGGCCGGATCAGCGGTGGTAATCCTGAGCATCGCGTCAGTTTTTCGGTGCCTACGGGTAACTTTGGCGATGTCTTCGCCGGCTGGCTCGCGAAGCGCATGGGGCTGCCGATCGATCGCCTGATCATCGCCACCAATCGCAACGACATCCTGAGCCGTTTCGTCGCCTCGGGTGTCTATCAGGCCGGCGAGGTCTTCCAGACGCTGAGCCCGGCGATGGATATTCAGCTGGCTTCGAACTTCGAGCGCTATCTGTACTATCTGCTCGACGAAGACCCCGCAGCGGTGCGCGCGCTGCTGGCGGAGCTGGAGCAGACGGGCCAGCTGCAGGTCGATGGCGAGCGGCGGCGGCGCGTGGCAGAAGACTTCGACGCGCGCGCGGTCTCCGATGCCGAGACCCTCGCCGAGATCCGCCAGGTCTATGCGACCAGCGGTTATATCCTCTGTCCGCATACGGCGGTGGGTGCTCGGGCTGCGGCAGATAATGCTGAGGCCGTGGTGCTGGCGACGGCGCACCCGGCCAAGTTCGACGCCGCGGTGGTTGAGGCCATTGGCATCGAGCCACCGCCGCCGCGCTCGTTACAAGGGCTGCTAGAGCGCGAGACCCGTTGCGCCGAGCTCGCCGCGGATGCCGAGGCGATCAGCGGGTTCATGCGCGAGACGCTGGGCGCGGTCGAAGACTGAGCTATGAAGAATCGGAAACGATCCATCAACGGCTTTCCGATTCGAGGGCCATTGTTGGACAATCATGATTGGACAATCATCGGCAAGTCCAAAATGGACCGCCACCAAGCAATGAACAAACGAGCTACGAACTCCGAGATCCTGTGACCCCAGACGACCCTCGTATCCTGATCCTCGATACCACGCTGCGTGACGGCGAACAGACACAAGGGGTCTCGTTCTCGCCGGATGAGAAGCTCAACATCGCCAAGGCGTTGCTCGAGATGCTGCGCGTCGATCGCATCGAGGTGGCCTCGGCGCGGGTCTCCGAGGGCGAGCTCGGGGCGGTGGCACGGATCATCGACTGGGCGCGCGACAAGGGGCTCGATCAACGCATCGAGGTGCTGGGCTTTGTCGATGGTGGCAAGAGCATCGACTGGATTCGCCGCGCCGGTGGTCAGGTGATGAATCTGCTCGCCAAGGGCAGCGAAAAGCATTGCCGCACCCAGCTCGGCAAGACCCCAGAGCAGCATGCCGCCGATGTGCGCGCCAATGTGCTGATGGCGCGCGAGCAGGGGCTGTCGGTGAATCTGTATCTGGAAGACTGGTCGAACGGCTACGCCGACAACCGCGACTATGTTTTCGCACTGACCGAGTCGCTGGCGGATCTGGGCATCGGCCATTTCATGCTGCCCGACACCCTTGGCGTGATGACCCCGGAGCGGGTGTTCGCGGCGATCTCGGACATGATTCGCCGTTTTCCTGGCCTGCGGTTCGACTTTCACCCGCATAACGACTACGGGCTGGCGACCGCCAATGTGTTCGCCGCCGCCCAGGCTGGCGCCGCCGGGGTGCATTGCACCGTCAACTGTCTCGGCGAGCGTGCGGGCAATGCCTCGCTCGCTGAGGTGGTGGTGAACCTGCGCGATCAGCTGGGCATGGAGATCGGCATCGACGAGAGCCACTTGGGCCATGTCAGCGAGCTGGTGCAGTATTTCTCTGGCAAGCGGATTAGCGATAACGCGCCGATCGTTGGCGATGACGTCTTCACTCAGACCGCCGGTATCCATGCCGATGGTGACAACAAGGGTAGCCTCTATGTGACGCGCCTGTCACCGGAGCGCTTCGGGCGGCGTCGGGTCTACGCGCTCGGCAAGCTGGCCGGCAAGGCCTCACTGGCGAAGAACCTGGAGCGCATCGGCATCAGCCTGTCCGAGGAGAACCAGCGCAAGGTGCTGAAACGCATCGTTGAGCTGGGTGACTCGAAAAAGACCATCACCGCCGATGATCTGCCATTCATCATCGCCGAGGTGCTGGAGAGCAAGGACTACAGCCATGCCGAGCTGATCGCCTGCAACATCTCCTCGAGCTATGGGCTGGAATCGACCGCCAGCATCAAGATCTGTCTGCGCGGTGAGCATCTGACCGCCACCGGCAGTGGCAACGGCGGTTTCGATGCCTTCAATCGGGCGCTGGCGCGGGTGGTGAAGACGCAAGGTTTGAGCCTGCCGGCGCTGGTCGACTACGAGGTGCGCATCCCCAAGGGCGGCCGCAGCGACGCGCTGACCGAGTGCACCATCACCTGGGAAGACGAGCGCGGCCAGTTCAAGACCCGTGGTGTGCATGCGAATCAGGTCTTCGCGGCGATTGGCGCCACCATGCGCATGCTGAATCTAGTGATCCACTGGTCGGTGAAGCGCAAGCGTGATTTGGCCGATGCTGCTGATGATGCTGATGCTGAAGCTCATGGATCGCTTGTCGCGGCAGTCGCCGATGCTGCAGCAGCTGATGCTGCCAGCACCGCTGATGCAGCGGATGAGGCCGGCACTGAGGCCAAGCCTGTCGCGGCGATCGCCAAGGCTGCGGCGGCTCCTGGCCAGGCCGATGCCGCGGCTTGATCGCGGACCACCTTCCACCACCGGGTGACTGATGAAAAAGAAGCTGAATCTTCTCCTGTTTTCGGCGTTTTGGTCGTTCGTGCTGGCGCTGGTGATGACCCTGATCGGGTTCCTGCATCAGGAACAGGTCGATCTCACTGAGGCTGCCACCGGCGGTATCGTTTGGTCGCGGGTGCTGTACCTGTTTCTGGGCTGGTTCGGCTTCTCGATGGTGGTGATGCTGATTGGCTCGCTGATTTACATCCTGATGTCGAGGCGGCGCGGTTGATGCACAGGGGGTTGATGCACGGGAGGTTGATGCACGGGAGGTTGATGCACGGAAGGTTGATGCGAAGCCTGTTGAGGTTCGTGCGGATTTGCCTGAGCCGCAGTGACAAGGCCGATTATAGGCGCGGCACCTCAGCCGGCTAGGTACTCGCGCGCAGCAGTTGAAGGCGCAACTGATGGAGGCGTTGACGCGATGAAGATCCAGGAACTCGACCTTTACCGCGACCTGCTCAGCGACATCAAGACTCGAGTTCGCCAGGCCCAGCACCGCGCCGCGCTCTCGGCTAATGCGGAGATGATCCACCTCTATTGGGACATCGGCCGAATGATTGCCGCGCGGCAAGAGCGGGAAGGCTGGGGCGCCGGGGTGCTCCCGAGGCTGGCCGTGGATCTCAAGAACGAGCTCCCTGACGAGAAGGGATTTTCGCTCAGAAACTTAAAACTGATGGTTCAGTTCTACCGCGCATATCCCGAGCGCCTCGCAATTGGGCAACGGGCCGTTGCCCAATTGATGGGGCCGTCGTTATCGACGGAAATTGGGCAACCAGCCGTTGCCCAAACAGGAGTGCCGAGCGTGCCTGAATCCGAGCAGATCTCTGCCGCCGCAATGTTACAGCGGGCCGTCGTGCAACTGAGTTGGGCTCACAACGTCATCCTCATCCAGAAGATCAAGCATCTCCCCACCCGCCTCTGGTATGCCCACCAGGCACTGGAGCAAGGTTGGAGCCGGGACATCCTCATATATGGTCCGCCCCGCGATGCAAGAGCCACTTGACTGTTCAGCAGAAGGAAACGTTGCGGCCATATATCCGGCGTCGTGATGAGGTGGCGTGATCGCTCCTCGCGCCCTGATGGAATCCGCGCG
>NZ_NRRY01000031.1 GCF_016583905.1 Lamprobacter modestohalophilus
TAAGTGACGAGGCTACCTCTAGGTTCGCTTGCGCTGCGGCCTGCGGTTTTGCACCCACGAAACTCACGACCCTTGGTTACCCAAACGCCGCTCCGGGGCACTACAGTGGTGTACGAGCAACTCCATCGGCGGGACTTCAACCCGCAAGTTAATCAGCCTGTTACGGCATACGGTCAGGTCTTGAAAAAACGGACTGACGCGGCCGCACGGGTCGGGCGAGGGGCTTCCCGATCGCCTCCTCCAAGCCTTGGTCATCACGCATGTGCACATCGACCACGTCGGGCGCCTACCCTATCTGCTCGCCGCCGGCTACCAAGCCGCCGGCACCCCGGGGCGCGGACCCGCGTCAAAGGCCCAACGCTTGCTTGAGATCTTTGTGTTCGAAGGCGCTGGCCATCCGGTTGATCTCCATCGGACGGGCGCCGACTGCCCGGGCGGTCTCTCGCCAGGTCGCGGTCACCGTCGCGACGTCTTTGATGATCGCGCGGGCCTGTGCCAGCCTGAGCCCGAAGAACGCCGATGCGGCCTCGAGCAGGTCGAGCGAACAGGTCCCTTCGTCGAGATCGATGTGTGTCGTCAGTACGCGTGCCTTGAGATCCGTCGGCACCGGATTGAGGTCGTAGGCCGGAGACAAAGACCATCCTGCGTTGCCGTCCCACAGAAAGCCGTGGTTGCGCAAGTGATCGTCGACGTTGGAGATCAGCACATTGAAGACGACACGCCGATAGAGTGCCTGGGCGTCGCTCTTCCCCCGCGCGCCATGTTGCGAGAGCGCGTCGACGATCTCCGGATAGCTGCCGTGCTCCCCGTCTCTGGCGCCCAGCATCGCCATTGCCGACAGGAAGGGGAGACGGATGTCACCGGCGCGGTCGAAGCGTCGCGACAACAGGACGGCCTTGCCGGCCACTTCGATCAGCGCATGTTGCGGGGTGGCGATGCCGCACTGATCGGCTAGCCGCAGCGCGATCTCCTCCCAGGTTTCCAAGCTGTACTCGTCGGTCTCCTTCGGGAACTTGGCGATGGAAAGGTGCCCATGCTGGTCGATCACCGATGCCTTCGGCCTTGCGCCGCCGAGAGACGAACCGGGCGCGAAGATGAGTTGCAGGTCTTCGTCGGTTTCCTCGTCCCGAAGGATCCGCCCGGTGATCTGGAGCAGTCGGCCTAACTCGATCAGGGCGGGAACGCCGGTGCGAGTAGGCGCCTGGAAGATGTCTTCTCCGACCCGGCGAAAACGGAGAGCACCCAGCCGGGTCTCGTCCGCGACACCGAGCAGGTAATCGCTTTCCGCGAGGGTGCGAACTGCGCGGCCTTCGCGCTCGGCGCGGCGGCGTTCGGCACGCTGCATCAGGCGGCGGCCCCAAGTGTCCGGCGCGGAGTCACCGATGGAGCCGAAAGTCGCAAGTCCGGCCGGAGGCGCGAAGGTGCCGCGGGTCAGGGCGAGGGCGGGCTCCAGCGAGAACCGGGCGGGATCGCCGAGCCAGGGGCGGTCATACTCGAAGACAATGGTGGCCGTACCTCGGGCGCGATTACTGCGCGCCAGCCCCACAGGGCGCGTGCGACCTGCAAGGTCGATGTGCACTTCAAAGTCACTCATCGCGGGACGCTCCGGAGGTCCGCTTGAGGTGCACGTGCTTGGGCAACTCGGCGCTGGCCAGCGCCTGTCCGACGGGGTCGTTGCCGATGTCGGCGATCTGGCTCAGGCCGTCGAGTAGGCCGAGTGCCTGAAGGACGCTGGCATAAATGCCGACACTGACGCTGGTATCGCCGGCCTCGATTTTCTGCAGCGTCGAGCGCGATGTGAAGGCGCGCTCGGCTACGATTGCCATTGGCAGCCGCCGACGCCGGCGGGCATCACGGATGTCCGCCCCGAGCTTGCGCAGCGCTCGGCGCACGGCAGCGGGAGGGTTGTGAGGAGTTGGCATCTGTCACCTTCGCACTACATATTAACCGTATTTGTAGCACGAAGATGGCAATCGATCCAGGATCCTGGCGTTGTCAGTCCAGCAAGGACCCGGTTTGATCCCTGCTGCTCAGGCGATCTGCTTTGATCGATCGTTTCGGTGTTATCCCGTACCTGTTTTTTGCTCCCGCTTCAGCTGTTTGGTCATTCCGGCCGGGACGACGTCTTCTGTCTCCGGCCGGCATCTGGCTGTGAGCATCCAATGCGAGCCCACTGCAGATTGCGCTCCTGCCGCTTGTGCTACTGCATTGCGCTAGCAGCGCGCTAGCCTCGCCATCCGCATCCAAGCCGGGGTGGGCACTGGGAACTGCTCGAGCGCATGCACCTCATCTATCAACGGGAGAATCTTGAGATGGCCTACACGATGGAAGACTTTCTCCGCGAGACCCATGAGCTGGTCCTCGCCAACATGACTCCAGAAGAGCGCCTCAAGGGGCTTGATCCTGAAGAGCGTCTCAAGGGGCTTGATCCGGACGAAATACTTCAGCGCTATGATCCCGAGGAACGCCTCAAGGGGCTCGAACCTGAAGAGCGCCTCAAGGGGCTTGATCCTGCCACCATCGAAGCCTGGTTAGCCAAGCAGCGCAGGGACCATTAGAAGCCATGGCGCGGCAACCTCTTCCAAGGCGCCGAGGCCGGCCCCGACGGCGCTGGTGCCCAGCAGCTGGAGATCGGCTTCCCGATCGCCTCCATCCAAGCCCTGGTCATTCAGTCCACATCGACCACGTCGGACGGCTGCCCGATCTGCTCGCCGACACCGGCGCCCAGGCGGCGCTGGCCGGTCGCCTGTTGGCGATTAAGGTGGTGAGACCCTAGATGTTTGGTTTGATCGATTGGCTCGACATGCAACGCTTCGCGACGGCCTTGGTCATGCCGCTGTCGCTGGGGTTGCTGCTCGGGTTGGCTGGTCTCCTCTTGGTGTGGCGGGTGCGGTGGCTCGGCGTCTTCGTTGCTGGGTTGGGTTTGGGGCTGATCGGGGCCTGCTCATTGCCGGTGGTGGCGACGGCGTTGATGAGTCAGCTCGAGGGGGATTATCCGCCGCAGGTCGCAGCGGATTGTGAGCCGGCTGATGCCATCATAGTGCTGGGTGGTGCCGTACAGCCGCTGTTGATTGGGGATCTGCGGCCGCGACTGCATCGGGGCTCGGATCGAGTCTGGGAGGCCGCGCGGCTGTATCACGCGGGTTGTGCGTCGCAGGTGGAGGAGCAAGAGTTCCGTCATTGCGGCCGGTCAGTTGAAGTCGCGCTCGGGCTCGCTCTAGGGATCAGGCCAGGATTTCGCGGTTCATGGGCTGCACAAGGGCCTGGCGCTCGTCAGCGGCGAGGCCTTAGACTGAAAGATGCGCTGACACGATGCAATGGCAAGCCGATGAACCTCGACGACCGCATTATGATTGACCCGGCCATCCGAAGCGGAAAGCCCTGTATCAGGGGCACCCGCATGACCGTCTACGATGTTCTTGAGTATCTAGCGGGCGGTCTGTCGGAAGCGGAGCTGCTTGAGGATTTTCCTGATCTCAGTCGAGAAGATATTCAGGCCGTGCTGGCCTTCGCGGCAGCACGCGAGCGTCGACTGGTGATCTCGTCTGCGGCATGAGCATGAAGCTGCTGTTAGACGAGAATCTCAGCCATCGCCTAGTCGGCCTGCTTGCCGCCGAGTTTCCAGACAGCGCACATCCCCGGCAGCTTGGTCTGCGAGGAGCATCCGATCAGACGATCTGGGATTACGCCCGCGAGCATGGATTTGCCATTGTGTCCAAGGACAACGACTTCCGCCAACGCGTGTTTGTAGAGGGTCCTCCGCCGAAAGTGATTTGGTTGTCGATTGGCAATGCCGGCACCTCCGCCATCGCTGCGCTGCTGCGCTCGCATGCCCCTGAGATCCGAGCCTTTGCAAGGTCTGCTCAAGAAGGCCTATTGGTGATCGAGAAGGCACCGTTGTAAAAGCGGCATCATTGGGGAGGATGCTCTCCATCATTGCAGCCGGGAAGCCGGAATCCCGTGCAGGGAAAGCAACCTTGCAGCAAACACCGAAGCTCGGCAGGTTGCTGCCCGCTCACCCTCACTGGCCTAGGTCCCGGCTTCCCGGCCGGGACGACGTAGGCATGAGCCGGGACGACGGATGGTTGCGCGGCGGCGGACCGAAGTCCGCCGCCCCAGGTGCCGACTGATGTCGGCGTACCCGGCAGCAAAGTGGCCAGAACGCTGGTCGAAGCTTATCCTGGACGCTGCCGGTACGTGCGCCGTCACTGTCATCTTGAGGAGTCAAAGTGCAGAAGATTTGATTTCATGAATTCGTCGATATGCTCAGGAGCGGAGATAATCGAGCTGTAGGCCGCTGCTCGAGCGCACAAGGATTTCATTGCCGAGCGGATCGACGATCTTTTCTTGTTCCGGATCGAAGATACCATCTTTCAAGTACTTCGCACGTAACGCAGAAATAACCTCGTCCTTGCCGACAAGGTTGATCTGTTCAAATGTGCGTCTTGCATAAAATAGGCGAGATTGGTAGAAATGGAATTCGGTGCGTAATTTATAGCCGGCGCGCTTGAGCCGATAGAAGAGCAAATGTTCTTGGTGGGTGTAGATATTGAGCTCGGGCTCGCCTAGCACTTTCTGTAGGTCAGCGGGGGTGCAGTCGAATTGAATCCCCGGGTAGGGGTTGATGATGATGAATGTCTTTTTGGGTGCCCGCATCACTGAGGCTTCGCTCAGTGCCTGATAGGTATTCGAGTCATTGTCGGCACTGCGTAGCGGCTGTTCATCTGGCTGCTGTATTTGTGCTCCAGAGTGCGAATCGTTTTCGAACAATTTGCCTAGCTTGGCTAACATGAGATAGCTCCCTGTCTGAAGGATCAAGCCGTTCGGTTCCAGCGGCTGTCAGACTGGTAGCAAAGGCGATCTTGCGGCAATGATCAAGAAGCTTTCAGTGAAGTTTTATGAATCGAAAATGAAGACCTGTTAAGAATATGAATTATGATGAAGAAAACCGAGCCACGGGATAGGCGGACAATGAAAAAATGTTAAGGAATGAGTAGTGTTGATTTGTGAAGAAGTGTGCAGGCATATTGCGTCTGATGACAGAATTGCCGATTTTTTTACTATCAAGCACCGTGCCGTAAGCGGTAGCCTAGACCTCGGACTGGACAAATAACAAGATCATGCATTTCGGCTTTGCGCAGCTTGCGCCTAATATTACCGATATGGACGTCGATACTACGGTCTACGGATTCTTTAATTTCATGCGACGTTAATTGTTCACGGCAGACCACGCGACTGTGATTGAGCAGGAGTACCGTGAGTATACGTACCTCGGTGTTGGTAAGGCTGATCTTGGTTGGTGGATAGCCATCGTGAGAAAGCGTTTGAGCTATTCTGTTGAGATGGTAGGGCCCAAGATTAATCTCGCGACTCAGCGATGGCGCGAGCGATCGCTTACGGAGCGCGGCACGAATGCGGGCAAGTAGCTCCTTGATCTCGAATGGCTTGATGATGTAATCATCGGCACCGACATCCAGACCTAGAATTCGGTCTTCCAGACTGTCCCGTGCAGTGACGATGATGACCGCCGCGGAGGTGGCTGTAACCAATTCAACGGCGAGATCAATACCATCCTCGGCTTGCAGGTTGAGGTCGAGCAGGACAACATCTGGTGCGTTGTACTGATAGGCGATGCGCAGCTCACGGCCGGTTTCCGCTCGCCTTACGCGATATCCTGCAGCATGAAGGTTGCGTTCCATCATGCATGCCATTCTTGGGTCGTCTTCAACAACGATGATCTCGGCTTCAGACTCCGGCTTGTTGATCCTTTCCATTTTCTACAATCCCATCCCAGATAGTTCACCCGGAACTCGACGAGAGTCAATAAGGGCCCCCTTGCGCTGCACGGGCTCTTGCATCAGTGGTGTATCAACGGGCAAGGCTGCAAGAGTGGGGGCTGTCCCGCATATACCGCTCGCTGAATGGGGGGGACGAGCGGCGCAGCTATTTTTGATGTGGGCTTAGCTGCTATTCGCCGAGACTGGCAAAGCTGGCATTTTGATTGTTAAGTGGTCGCTGTTATGATTCAAAGTTTGCCAAAGGTAAGGTGATGTGCTTGCAGGTATTCGAGTTGCAGTTCATCGTTGTCACGAGCAAAGATCTCGTTGCCTTGGGGGTCAAGGATCTTCTCGTGCTCAGGATCAAAAAGTCTATCATCGAGATATTTCGCTCTTAAGGCGCAAAATACCTCGTTTGCATCGGTAAAACTGAGTTTGCTGAAAGTACGCTTAACGTAAAAGAGGCGCGATTTGTGAAAATGAAACTCAAGCCGCTGCTTGTAGCCTGCTGTTTCACTTCGATAAAACAAGAGATGTTCGTTAAGGGTGTAGATATTGAGCTCGGGCTCACCAAGCAAGGTTGTTAATGCCATTGGCGAACACCCGAAATCTAAATGTGGATGAGGCCTGATGATGGCTGAGGTGTATCTGGTGATGCGAGAGACTGAGATTTCAATCAGAGATTGATAGTAAGCCGACTGTTCGTAATCACTACCGAGTATCTCCAGATGGTGATCTTGGTGATTGTCACGGTGCGCATCCATGCGCCTCGCTTCTGTTTCGAAGAACCCCTGCAAATTCATGACTATTATCCTCCATCTTCATGCGGATGATCGAGTTCGGGAAGGTTAGACCATATTACCTCTAAGTAAACACTGAGCGCTGTCGTTTGACAAGTGCTGGAAAATGAAGCTTTGTAAAGTTTTGGTGCCAGGCGCTGTTCACGTGAATCTCACGCGATTCACGCTTCAGGGTGATGGTGCCGCGCCATGAGAATGAGGTGCGCCTATCCCTTTATATGAAGAAGGATTAAGAGACCTTGCTTATCACGCCTCGAGCTGTAAAACTCATAATGGAAAAGTCGATCGCTAGCATCGTGATAGGGGTCTCATTATGGTCAGTGGCGTTAAGCAAACTCGCAGTGGGCAGAAGGTCGATGTGCCGGTGTGTCTCGCTTCGATAAGAGATGTCAGTCGTCGGGTTGCTGCGATGCAGAGTTCCGTGGCAAGGGATCTTGACGGGGTGCGGCAACTGTTCGGCACCGTCAACTTTCGTGATCCAGTTGGTCGGCGGCCGCCACACACGTAGAGAGCGGCCCGCCGCCTTGGTGCGGCCCGTAATGGCTACGCCTGTGAGCCGAGGAGCAGCCTAGCGGGCGAGGGCGAGGAGGGCGTCGAGATCGAGATTGGCCTCGCAATGATCGGCAAGGGCGTCGAGCGCGGCTTCGATGCGTTGCTCGAAATCGAGGGCCGCGGCGCGCGCGCCAACCTGCTCCAGCCAGTGGGCGCGGAAGCCATCGCTAGCGAAAATGCCATGCACATAGCCGCCCATCACGCGGCCAGCCGCGGAGATCGCACCTTCCGCCCGGACGCCGCCCTGACCATCATCGAGCAGCAACCAGGGGCGCTCGAGCCCGGCGCCGCGGGTTCGCCCCATGTGCATCTCGTAGCCGGTGACGCGGCAGCCGCTGCGTTGGTCGTTCAGGTCCAGATCGAGTAGGCGCTTGTCGCCGCCGATGGTGGTCTCGATCTCGAGCAGCCCGAGGCCGGGGGTTTCGCCAGGCTCGCCTTCGATGCCCTCGGGATCGCGCACCACCTGACCGAGCATCTGGAAGCCGGCGCAGAGGCCGAGCAGGCGGCCGCCGCGACGCACATGGGCAAGGATGTCGATGTCCCAGCCCTCGCGGCGCAGCGTTTCCAGATCGACACGAGTCGCCTTGGAGCCGGGCAGGATGATGACGTCGGTCTCGGCCGGGATCGGCTCGCCGGGCTGAATCCAGCGCAGGTTCACCGCCGGCTCGGCGGCCAGCGGGTCGAGATCGTCGAAGTTGGCGACCCGCGATAGGCGCGGCACGGCAATGTTGATGCTGCCGCCGCCGTTGGCCCAATCGCCCTCGGCTGGGCGCTCGAGTGCGAGTGAGTCCTCGGCGGGCAGGCGCGCAGCGCCCTCGAACCAGCGCAGCACGCCGAGGAAGGGCCAGCCGGTGATCTCGGTGATGGTGTCGCAGGCGGGCTCGAAGAGTGAGAAGTCGCCGCGAAACTTGTTCACCAGATAGCCGACCACGCGGTCTCGGTCGGCCTGATCGAGCAGCAGCCAGGTGCCGACCAGTGAGGCCATGGTGCCGCCCTTGTCGAGATCACCGAGCACGATCACCGGCACCCGCGCCTGCTCGGCGAAGTACATGTTGGTGATGTCGCAGTCGCGCAGATAGATCTCGGCGCCGCTGCCGGCGCCCTCGACCAGCACCAGATCGGCCTCGGCACAGGTGCGCTCGAAGCTGTCGAGGATGGCCGGCATCATGCCTTGGCGCATCTGGTGGTAGACCCTCGCCGGGCAGTTGCCGAGCGAGCGCCCCCGCAGCACCACCTGCGAGCCGACGTTGGTCTGTGGCTTGAGCAAGACCGGGTTCATGTGGATCGAAGGGGCGACGCCGCAGGCGCGTGCTTGCAGCGCTTGCGCCCGCCCGATCTCGCCGCGCGGTTGCTCGCCATCGGCGCCGATGGGCGCGTCGCTATCGGCGGTCACCGCCGCATTGTTGCTCATGTTCTGCGCCTTGAATGGACGCACGGCGAGCCCGCGCCGGCTGTAGGCGCGACAGAGTCCAGCCACCAGCAGGCTCTTACCGACGTCGGAGGCCGTGCCCTGGATCATCAGGGTACGCGCGCGGCGTGGGCCATGGTCGAGCAGCGGGGGTAGCTGAAGGTCGATCGTCGGTGCGGTGTCTGGCATTAATGGTCGCCTACTCACCCCTATCACCGATCGGGATAAAAGCCATCATCCAGCAGTTGCTTGATGGAATAGGGGCAAGCGTTCGGGAAGGTTGTCCGCGCTAGGCGGGTTTCTTTATGCGCAAGTTCAACAGCATCGGCATAGGCATCAATGCTGGTTTCTTCTAAGACCGACTTTAGGTCGGGCGACTTGCGCAGCAGGACACTGATCTGCTGGCGCTGTTCGATGATCGTTGAACGCCAGCTATCGCCCTTGAATTCGCGCCAGCGTTCGCTAAGCGTTTGGTATTGGAATTGCCACTTGAGGAGATGTGCGATCAGGATTAAAAAACGGCTATGCAATTCGCGCCGATCGCTTTTACTCATGTCGCTCAACTCTTCCAATAAGTGTTCGATATCCAGTTCCTCGAAGCGACCGGCGCGTAATAATTCGGCGTTGCGTTGCGTCCATTGGGAGTAGTCGGTCTGATAGAGAGAAGCGAGTTCAGTCATGGCGAATCCTCTCAAAAAGCGGCTCCCCAATGATACAAGGTCGCGCCTTACCGTGGTGATCACGGCAGGCACGATCAAATATCAGGATGAAGGCGATGTGATCGCCACTCGGAGGTGAGATTTGGCTGCACCTTAGCCTCGCCCCACTTGCTTGTGGCGAGGCTAAGATGGACGTGACGACTAGGCCTCTTCAGCCACCGCCTCGCGCTGCTTGCTCGTCTGCAGTTCAGGCATCGCAACAGTGGCGGAGGACGACGCCGGCTTGATGCCGCCGCCGCAACCGCCCGGCTGACACTTCGGCGAGGCCTCGCCGCCGATCTCGAAGTCGTCCATCTGCTGATTGCCACCGCCGCAGGCCATGGGCACGGCTTGGCTGGTGCCGAGCGCCGGGCGCTTGGCAGCCGGCGCCTGCTTCCAGGCATTGTGATCCGGCTCGACGATCTTCGACTTGCTCTTGTCGTAGTCGAACTTGATCAGTTTCTTGAACATCGGCCCCCAGTAGTTCTGCTTGCCAAGCTGGTAGAACTTGCGCTCATAGGCACTCTTGAAGAAGGCCTTGATGCAGCCGATCAGGTACTTGCGACGGAAGGGGTCCTTGACCCAAGGGTACTGGAACAGCATCCGCTTCATATAGAAGCGCCGATAGTTGGCCATGACGCCATCGAGCAGCTCGGCGCGGTCGATGCTGTCCGGCTTCATGATCGGCTGGACGAAGTTGTACTTGGAGTAGTCGAACACCTCGACCCGATCGCCCATCTCGGTGAACATGTCGGAGAACGGCCAGGGGGTGTACATCGACCAGTTGGCCATGTCCGCGCCCCAGTCCATGACCATCTGATAGGTCTCTTCCAGGGTCTCGCGGGTCTCGTTCTCGAGGCCAACGATGAACTGGGCCTCGGTGACGATGCCGTTCTCTTGCAGCAGCTGCACCGCGCGCTTGTTCTGCTCGATCGTGGTCTCTTTGACGAAGCGATCGAGATTGAGCTGTGCCGCCGCCTCGGTGCCGAGCGAGACGTGGACCAGGCCAGCCTTGCGGTAGAAGGGCAGCAGATCCTCGTCGCGCATGACATCGGTGACGCGGGTGTTGATGCCCCAATGGATACCGAGATCGCGATCAATGAGTTCTTGGCAGAACTCGACGAACTTGGCCTTGTTGATCTGCGGCTCTTCGTCGGCGAGGATGAAGAAGCCGACACCATGGACCTTCACCAGCTCCTCGATCTCGTCGACCATCTTCTTCGGATCGCGCACGCGGTAATCGCGCCAGAACTTCCACTGCGAGCAGAAGCTACAGGTGAAGGGGCAGCCGCGCGCCATGTTGGGCGTCGCGACAGGGACACCGAGCGGGATGTAGATGTACTTCTTCCAATCGAGGATGCTCCAGTCGGGCCAGATCGAATCCACATCCTTGATCGAGGGCTCGACCGGGGTAGCGACGACCTGCTGCTCCTCGTTCAGATAGGCGATGCCCTTGATCTTCTCGCGCTCTGCCGGCCAGCGGCCCTCGTCGATGGCGCGCACCAGGTTCAGCGTGACCGCTTCACCCTCACCACGCACGATGACATCGATCCAGGGTGCCTCGCCGAACACCTGCTGGTACATGAAGGTGGGATGGATGCCGCCGAGCACCGTGATGGCGTTGGGACATTCTTCCTTGGCGATCTGCAACAGCCGCTGCGCGGTGTAGATCATCGGCGTCATCGCCGTGGTGGCGACGATGTCCGCCTTGGCGTCACGGATGGCGACCCGCAGCTGTTCTTCGTCGAGGTTGTCCACCAAGCCATCGACGAAGTGGTAATCGGTGTAGCCGCCCTGCTTCAGATAGCCGGCGAGATAGGTAACCCAGGCTGGGGACCAGTTGCCGGCAATATCGGCCGCGCCAGCGCTATAGTTGGGGTGGACAAAAAGGATTCGCATTGTCAGCTCCGATGGATCTTGCCGTCGCACGTGAGCGCGGACCAGCAGTAAAGGGGCACTGGGCCCACGTCGATCGCAGCCTGGGCAATGGCTGCATCAGCCCGGATTCGGTTGTCGTGGCTCAGCGTCTTCGTGGCTCAGAGTGGTGGTTTCTTCGGCTCGTATTGGTGTTGCTGAGCGAATCGATTGCCGAGGGTACCGCTCCGATACCGTTGCAACAACCTGACAGTCTTTGCCGTCGTGCCAGCATGACACTCGGAGATTATCATGCAGCGGGGCTCGCTGGCCTGGTTGTGCCGCAGCTGAGTTGCCCTGAATCAAGCAGTTCTGTCATGCCCCAGTCCGGCGTCCAGTCAGCTGTCCAGTCAGCCGTCCACTAAGCCACGCAGATCAGAGACTGTGATCATCAGGGTCATCGGGTCCAGCGGAGACGGATCGAAACCAATGTGCTCGTAGAATCGGCGCGCGGTGTCGTCTAGAGCTTGGACTAAGAGCCCGCGGATGCCGATGGTGTCTGCTGCGGAGACGAGCCGGCGTCCGGCATCCTGCAGCAGGGCACGGCTGAGGCCGCGACCCTGATCACGCCGATCCACGGCCAGGCGCGCAAGCAGAACGACCGGGATCGGATCGGGCATGTTGCGCCGAAACCGGCCTGTAGCCGCCTTGGCCGCGACTGCTCCGGACGCCAATGCGTAGTAGGCGACGACGCGCTCCGAGTCGCAGGTGACATAGGTGCGGGACGCACCGGCGATCTGGTTACGCAGCGCACGTTGGCTCAGCCATTGATTCAGGGTCGGGCGGCCACAGTCGAAGGTCGAGCAGTCGTGCGCCTCTGTCAGCGCGACAGGGGCGCGCAGCGTCACTCGAGCGCCCATGGAGCCGCAGCTTGCATGGTTTTGCGCAACCGATCGTTCGGCGCTGCCGGCTGGTCTAGCCGCGCCTGAAACGCGGCGAACGCATCATCATCCACCCGCAGCAACGCCCGATCCAGCAGTGCATCTTCCGCGGCACGGCAGCTCGCCTCCAGGATGAACTCGGTACGGTTCTTACCCAGCACGCGCGCCGCTTGGTCGATCAGATCACGCGCCTCGGGCGGCACCCGCAGATTCAGGCTTTCGCGCTTGACTTGTGTTTCCGTGATCGGTGTTGCCATGATCGGTGTTGTCATGTCGGCCTCTTGTCTTTGCCCGTCTTTTTAAGATCATAGCGCAACTCATAGCGCATCTGTAACGACAATGTCGTTACGTTGACGTTCCCCCGGGACGATCGCAAGTCCAGGGCACGATGTAACGGTGCACCTGGTCGCCGTCCTGATGCTCGCCGATGATCGCTTGCACGCTATAGACGCTGGCGAGATGCGAGGGACTGAGCACGGTCTCGACCGGGCCGCTTGCGACCGCGACGCCTTGGTCGAGCAGCAGCAGGCGATCGCAGAAGCGGCTTGCTAGCGTCAGGTCATGCAGGACGACGACGACGGTTTGTCCGGCCTGACAGCGGGCGCGCAGTAGCTCCATGACGCGGAGCTGATGCATCGGGTCGAGCGCGGCGACTGGCTCGTCGGCGAGCAGGACATCGGCCTCCACTGCGAGCACGCGGGCCAGACGGGCGCGGGCGCGCTCACCGCCAGAGAGCTCATCGGCACGGCGCTCGCGCAGTGACCAGATATCAGTCGCCTGCATTGCCTGCTCGATCGCGCGCTCGTCGGCCTGGGCCTGGGCATTGCCGCCTTTGCGGCCGCCGAGCCCAGCGCTGCCTAACCCGGCGCCGCGCCACCAACTCCCGCGGTAGGGGTGCCGGCCAAGCGCGACCAGATTCTGCACGCTGATCGGCCATTGCAAGCGGTCGTCCTGGCTCAGATAGGCCAACCGCTGCGCGCGCGCTCGCGCTGACAGTTGCGCCAGCGGCTGACCATCGAGGCTGACTGTTCCGCTGTAGGGCAACAGCTGCATGATGGCCTTGACCAGGGTGCTCTTGCCGGCCCCATTCGGCCCGATGAGCCCGAAGAGTTCGCCGGCCATGATCTCGAGATCGAGGTTCTCGAGCAGTCGCTTGCCACCGATGTCGACCGATAAGGCCTCTACCTTCAACAGGCTCATAGCATATCCCTCCGCGAGCGCAGCACCAGGGCCAGGAAGAAGGGTGCGCCGACCAGCGCCGTGACCACCCCGAGCTGGAGCTCCTTTGGCGTACCGATCAGCCGCAGGGCGATATCCGCGACGAGCACCAAGATGGCCCCGCCTAAGGCGCTCGGCAGCAGCAGCTGGCCCGGTCGATAGCGGACGAAGCGGCGCAGCATGTGCGGGACCACCAGCCCGACGAAGCCGATGGCGCCGGTGACCGCGACACAGGCACCGACGCTGAGCGCCGTGCCGAGGATGATCAAGACCCGCAGCCGCGGCAGATTGACGCCGAGGCTGGTGGCCTCCGCCTCACCGAGGGCAAGCACCTCCAGCGCTGGCGCGGAGGCGAGGAGCAGCAGCACGCCGATCAGCACGAAGGGCAGGATCAGTTGCACATCGGCAAAGCTGCGATCGCTGATCGAGCCGAGCAGCCAGAGCACGATGTCTTGCACATCGTAGGGATTCGGCGCCAGGTTCAAGGCCAAGGAGGTCAGCGCGGAGGCCAGCGCCGAGACGGCGACGCCGGCCAGGATCAGCGTCAGGTTCGAGGAGCCCGCGCGGGCCAGTGCGTAGAGAAATAGGGTTGCGATCAATGCGAACAGCATCGCCGCCGCCGGCAGCGCCCAGGCGTTGAGCGCGCTGAGACCAAAGTACAGGGTGAGGACCGCACCCAGGCCAGCGCTCGAGGAGATGCCGAGCAGGCCGGGCTCCGCCAGCGGATTGCGCAGCAGACCCTGCAGAGCGGCACCTGAGACGCCCAGCGCGAGCCCGACCAGCCAGGCGAGCAAGACCCGGGGTAAGCGAATCTGCTGCACGATGAGCTGATGCGTGTCCGGGCCGTTGCCGAACAGCCCGGCAACCACTTCGCTGAGGGACAGTGGCGCCGCACCGAAGCGCAGCGACATCAGGCTCAGCCCGAGCAGGAGCAGCAGCAGCCCGAGATTGAGCGCCGCCGTTCCAGCGCTCAGCGGTGTTGTCTGTCGGCGCGCGCTCACCTGGTCACCTGTGGTGTTTTCCTGTTCACCGCGCCACCTCAGGTGCAGGCGCATTCATCTCTAGCTGAAGCTCAACCCTCTCTGGTACAGGCGCCAGCTCGCGCTCGATCGTCGCGAGGCGATCGGCGATGAGCTCGGCGGCATCGATCAGCTCAAGTCCCCCACAGCCCCAGGCGCTACTGCTCGGCATCTGGATGCTTGGCACCTGCTCGAGCAGACGCCGTAACAACGGGTGGCGTCCGTAGCGAGACTTCGATTGCGGTTGTGACTGATCGAAGTAGCCGAGCAGGAACAGATCGGGCGGATCGGCGACGAGCTGCTCGAGTGGGAGGCTACCCCAGCCGCGGATGCCGTTTTCCGCGGCCAGGTTGCGCAGGCCGATCAGCTGGAGCATCGCGTCGACATAGGTTTCGCTGCCAGCGGTGCCGCCATTGGGGCGCAGATAGAGCGCGCGGGGCGCCGGACTCGTCTTCGACGCCCGATAAGATGCCGCGCGCTCAGCAAGGCTGTTGACCCGAGCCCTGGCCTGCGACACCTGCTGCTGTCCAGCGCTGTCGCGGCCGATCTCATGCGCAATCGTTAGGGTCATTGAGAAGGCATCCTCGATCTCGCGGGGGTAGGGGAGTGACACCAGCGCGATCCCTTGTTGCGCCAACAGCTGGGTATGTGGGCGCCCAGACCATCCCAGATAGGTCAGCGCGATCTGGGGCTCGAAGTAGAGCAGCTCCTCGACCGCTCCGCGATTCGCTGGATAGTCGCTCGCCAAGCGCGCCATCGGCGATTGTGCAGGGTCTTGTGCCTGATACGAGACCGACAAGATCTGCTCAGGTGCCGCTAGACGCAACAGGAGCAGGTCGGCGCAGAGGTTGGTGCTGACCACCGAGGGCAAAGGTGCCGAGGCGCTCTGGGAGTGATTCTCTGTGGCCATCAGCGGCTGGCTGAGCATGACTGTGATGAGCGTGATGAGTGTGATGAGCACACTCGCGAGCGCGCCGCGCACAAGCAGCGGAAGGAGGCTGCGGCGATGGCGACCTCGATGGGATGGTATCGATTGAAAAGGCACGGGTCGTTACAGACGATGCTGGGCCAGAGCCCAGCTGACGTGTTCGCGGACCAGGGCACTTGGATGCTTGAGGCGCGCCTGCAAGGCTTGGCGAACCGCCTCAGAACTCGGTGCATTGCCCAAGGCGACGGCGATGTTGCGCAGCCAGCGTTCATGGCCGAGGCGGCGGATCGCGCTGCCTTCGGTGCGCGACAGGAACGCGGCCTCATCCCAACTGAACAGCTCAACCAGGGTGGTGGCATCGAGCCCATTGCGAGCAAAAAAGTCGGTCTCGTTGGTCAGCCGTGCGAAGCGATTCCAGGGGCAGCAGAGCTGGCAATCATCGCAGCCGTAGATGTGATTGCCCATCTGCAGGCGCAATGCCTCCGGGATTGGCCCGAAGTGTTCGATGGTCAGGTAAGAGATGCAGCGCCGTGCGTCGAGCTGAAACGGCGCAATGATGGCCTTGGTTGGGCAGATATCGATGCAGGCCTGGCAGCGCCCGCAATGCTCGCTTGCGGGCTGATCCGGCGGCAGCGGGAGGTCGCAGTAGATCTCGCCGAGGAAGAACCAAGAGCCGGCATCAGGATTGATCAGGTTGGTGTGCTTGCCGATCCAACCGAGCCCGGCCTTCTCCGCCAGGGGCTTTTCCATGACCGGCGCCGAGTCGACGAAGACCCGCCAGCCGTAAGCGCCGATGCGGTCTTCGAGCTGTTGCGCCAGGCGTTTCAGGCGTGCGCGCAGCACCTTGTGATAATCGCGACCGAGCGCATAGCGCGAGACGAAGGCGCGGGCTGGGTCGGCAAGTGCCGCGTCGATGGCCTGCTGATGTTCTGGAAGATAGTCCATCCGCGCGGAGATCACGGACAGGGTTCCAGGCATCAGCTGCGCGGGCCGTGTGCGCTTGTGACCATGCCGGGCCATGTACTCCATGTCGCCGTGCATCGATGCGTCTAACCAGTGTTGTAACCGGGTCTCGGCCTGCGCAAGGTCGCAGTCGGCAATGCCAACCTGCTGGAACCCGAGTGCCTGTCCCCAGGCCTTGATGTCGAGCGCCAAGGCGTCCAGTGCTAAAGCATCCAGTGCTAAGGCGTCAATGGCTAAGGCGTCGAGCGCGCTTGGCGAGCAGTGTTGGCGCGTATCATTCGGCATGGTTTTGCGCCGCGTAGACGGCGATCTGCTGTCGTTGTTGGAGGTGCGCGTTAAGGTGAATCTGACGCGATTCATTGTCCGGGGTGGCGCCGCGCTGTGAGCGTTAGGGTATCTCATCCGGGGCTTGCATGAGCGCATGGCGCCGGAGGCTCAATGAGCGGGACTGACCTCTGGCCAGCGCAGCACAGGATGCCGATCGGGTCAGAGCCGGAGCCTCATCAAGCGGTGCCGACCCTCCGGGTCGCGCACCAGCTAGAGATGTCATCGGCGGGCATCGGGCGGGCGATCGCATAGCCTTGGCCGAGGGTGCAGCCGAGCTGCAGCAAGCGTTCGCTGTGGGCGGCGGTCTCCACGCCTTCGGCCAGCACCTGACGCCGGAACGCGGCGGCCAGACTGATGATGCCCTCGAGAATCGCCAGATCATCGGGGTCATCCAGCATATCGCGCACGAAGCTCTGGTCGATCTTGATGGTTTCCACCGGCAGGCGTTTCAGGTAGCTCAGCGAGGAGTAGCCGGTGCCAAAGTCATCCAGCGCCAAGGACAGGCCCAGCGCTTGGACGGCGCGCAGGGTTTTGGTCACCGCGACGATATCCTCCAGGGCGCTGGTTTCCAGCACCTCCAATTCCAGATCGCTGGGGTGCGCCTGCGGATAACGCGCCAAGGCCGCGCTCAGTTTGGCGATGAAATCGGCCTGGGCCAGTTGCAGGGCATCGACATTGACGCTGACCGGCAGCACCAGACCGGTGGCGCGCCAGGCGCTGACTTGCGCTAGCGCCGCCTCGATCACCCAATCGCCCAGCGCCACGATCAGCGGATCATTGGCGATGAGCGGCAAGAACACGCCTGGGGGTAAGACGCCGCGTTCGGGGTGTTGCCAGCGGATCAGCGCCTCGGCGCCGATCACCCTGCCGTCACGCATATCCACCTTGGGCTGGTAGTAGAGGACGAATTCTTGCCGCGCGAGCGCGTGGCGAATGCATTCGCGGCCTTCATGACGCTCGCGCAATTGACGGTCATAGGCGTCGTCAAAGAGATGATAACGATTCTTGCCGGTGAGCTTGGCCTGATACATGGCCTGATCGGCCTGGCGCAGCAATTGATCGGCATCGACCGGCTCGGTTTGCGGATACAGACAGGCCCCAAGACTGGCCGAGACCTGTAACTGAAGCCCCTGTTCATGGTGTGGCTCGGCGGCGGCCAGCAGCAACTGTTGTAGTAAGGGCAAGCTGGCCTCGAGAGGCGGAACATCCATGAACACCACGGCAAATTCATCGCCGCCTAGGCGCGCCAGGAGGTCGCCCTCGCGCAGCACCCCTGTCAATCTCTTCGCGACGCCGACCAGCAAGCGATCACCGACCTCATGGCCATGGGTGTCATTGACGGCCTTGAAGCCATCCAGATCCAGATAGACCACGGCCATGCGCTCGCCCCGACGGCTGGTCTGCGCCATCGCTTGCCGTAACCGGTCGATCAACAACACGCGGTTGGGCAGGCCGGTGAGGGTGTCGAAGTGGGCAATCTGTTGCAACTGCTGCTGGTGTTGCTCCAGCATGCGGATCTTGTTGAGGGCCAGTTCCGCGAGTCCGGCGGCGGAGGTGATGAACCCGAGTTGGTGTTCATCCGGCACCGGCTGGGGATTTAACCAGTTGAACACCAGCAGATGGTAACCGTCCTCGCGCAGGCTGAAGGGATACCAAAACAGGCTGCCAATGTGCATCCGTTCATGCAGGATGGCCGCCGAACCATCCGCACTCAACGCCGGGTGGATGGCATCGGCGTGGCTGACCAGCCAGGTGCGCTGTTGGCGTATGTAGGTGACCCCGCTCCTGAATGTGGCCAGCGGATAGCGACCGATGGAGGAGGGCATGTTGGGATGTGCGGGATTGAGCCATTCATGCAGACCGATGATCAGTTGCTGCTTGAAATCGATGTCGTAGACCAGCGCTCGGTCCGCCCCCAAGGCCTCGCCAAGGTGTTTGCAGGTGGTGGCGAGGATCGATTCTACGCTGTACTCGGCGGCGATGGTCTGGGAGATGGCATCGATCGCCTGACGGTGCTTTTTCTGTGCCGAGATGTCCAAGAACACCGCGATGTAGCGTTGTATCTGACCCGCTGCATCGTACACCGTACTGATGGTTAGCAGCTCGGCATACTCGGCGCCATTTTGGCGTCGGTTCCAGATCTCGCCGCTCCAGCGTCCCTGCGTCTGCAGGATCTGCCACATCTGCTGGTAGAAGGCCTTAGGGTGTCGACCGGAATTCAGCAGGTGCGGATTGCGCCCAAGGACGTCCTCGCGCGGGTAGCCGGTGATGCGGGTAAAGGCCGCATTCACATCGATGATCTTGGCCTGGGCGTCGGTGATGACGATGCCTTCATGGGTGTGCTCGAAGACACTGGCGGCGAGTTGTAGCCGGGCTTCGGCCTGTTTGCGCTCATGGATATTCTCAAACAGGGTGACGGCACCCGCGAAGCTGCCGTTTTGCATCAGGGGTCGGGCGACCACCAAGACCTCGAAGCAGTCTCCATCAGCGCGCCGGAATGCGGTTTCTTTGCGATACTCCTGACCGGCGCGCAACTTCTGGATGATCGGGCAGGGTGGCTCTGCCCCCCCGACAGCCATGCCAGCGCTCTCCTTATTCTCATGGTGGTGAAACAGTTCATGCGGTGACTGGCCCACGAGATCCCTGTCGCTGTAGCCGAGCAGATCCTGGGCATAGGGATTGGCGGTGACAATCCGGTGCTCGGCATCGGTTAGGTAGAGCCCCTGGCCCAGGGTGTCGGCAATCACCTTGAGGCGATGCCGCTCGCTGAGCTTTTCGTCCAGCGCGCGCAGCAGAAAAAACAGCACCAGGGCCACGACCAGCAACGCCAACCAGGTGCCGATGACACGCACCAGCAACGCCTGATCCAGCGCGGATAAGCCCGGCTCAACCACATACGCGACGAGCATGCCGACCTCGGCCTCACCGGGGTCGCGCACTGGTATCGCGAGCACCGCGTAATGGTGGCGATGATCCGCGCGCAGTCGAAACGCCTGTGGCTGGCCTTGCCGCAGCCGCTCGATAAGCGCCGGGCGCTCGCCGAGGCGCGCGATCAGTGGCTCGATCGCCGCCGGCAGCGGTGGTGGTGAATCCGCCCGCAGGCGGTGTGGGTCTTCGATCAGGAAGGCCGCCGACGCCGGCCAGGCGGCGTACAGGCCCTGCTGCTCATCGAAGAGGATGTCGCGCTGGCGTTGCTGATGCAGCAGCAACTGGAACGCATGCCGCGGCATCAGCGCCTGTAGCTCTTCGAGCAGGGCCTTGAACGGCAGACTGAACTCCACGCTGCCCAAATGCCGGCCCTGTTCATCGATGATCGGAAACAGGCTACGGTAGCCGGACACCACGCGCCCGACCTCAAACCCAAACACCGGCTCGAGCTCGGTATTGGCGATGCGAATCGATGCGCGCACGGCCAGTAGGTTGTCGCCGAAACGCGCCGGATGATGAAAGCGTAGAAAACTGTCGCCATTGGGGCGGTGGAAGTGGAACTGGCGCAGACCGCGCTCGACCATGCGCGCATAGGCCGGGCTCAGATGCCGGAACAACTGCAGGCGCGCCGCGTCGATCTGAGCGGGATCTTGCGCGGCCTGTAGCAAGGCCATGGTGCGCGGCTGCTCGACATATTCCTCGAAATAGGTCACCACCGTATTGCGCTGCAGGGCCTGTATCGCTTGCCAGCTGATCGCCAGCGTCGACAGATTGCGCTCCAGCAGCGCCTGCACCGACTTGGCATGCTCGACCCAGAACAGGCCCAGCGCCATGAGGGCGGCGAGCAGCCAGGCCAAGGCCAGCGCCCACCCCCAGCGGCGTCGCCGCAGGACTGCTGGGGCTTTGGTCATCCTGTGGAAGACCTTGCTGCCGCTGCCCCCGTTCGCTCCGATTCCTCTAACAGGCAGAGGCACTAGGGCGCGACCTGATCGAGCCAGTCGGCAGCAAATGCGCGCATGGCTTCAATACGCTCGAAGAGTCGGCGTTCGAAGGCCGCGAAGCCATGACGGCCATTCTGCAGGAGGGCAAGCTGATCTTCGGGCAGGGCAAGCAGCGCCGCCTGCAACAGGTTGAACGTCTCGACGCCCAGGCGCTCGGTGTTGGCGGCCAGGACGAAGCCGGGGACCGGCTCCGACGCCGCGAGCACCCGCAAGCCCAGCCCGTGAAAGTTCAGCGCCAGGGTTTCCTTGGCCCCGCCGAGCATAAAGGACTCCCGCAGCACGGCCAGCGCCACCTCGTCATGACCACCCTGGTACGTCGCTTGAACAGCGGCCGGAATGATGCCGTGCTCGGCCAGCAGCCAGAAGCTGGCGGTCGGTCCGCAAGTCGATTCCCGGCGCGTCAGTGCCAGCGTTAGCGGCTGCTCGCGGCCGGCGACCTGGAAGAGCGCCCTCAGGCCATCGACCGGAGCCACGAGAACACAGCGATAATCGGTTCGCCCGTCCGCTTCACGGAAGGTCGCCAGCGCCTGCAGGTGAGGCATCGACTCGCGCGCCAACAGGAACGGCAGTGGGCCAAGTTCGGTGAGGTCGACGGCGCCGCCTGTGATGGCATCGAGTAGGGCGGCATGGTCGGGGTACAGACGCATCTCGAGGGGGCGCTGCAGTAACTGCGCCAGTAGATCGGCCAGTGGCTGATTGCGCGCTTGGGTCAGCGAGGGGTTTTCCAGCGGCAGGGGCGCGTAGACCAATGCCGGCTCGGCCGTCGACTCGGTCGCCGACGATCCAGCCGAGGGTAAGAGGATGAAGCACAGCGCTGTGACCGCTCTTGCAAACCGGGCCATCTGACGACGACCAGACAGTCGCGGGTAAGATCCAAAAAGGTGCATATTCTCATCATAGGGGTCACGAGTGCCGCACCAACCATTCGCAAAGCGCATGTGGGACCATCGCAAAAGGATAGGCTCTGCCGACGAAGAAGACAGATAATCCTAAGTATTGATAGCCCATGTGATCCGAAATCACAAGTCATCATGCGTAGCCGCTTTGCGTGCTTGTTGCGTGCTTGGCACAGATCTTAACAGCAGGGCCTGGACAGCAGGGCGTTAACAGCTCCCGATTTCGCTGCGATGCCTGCTGACGAGCGTCAAGCGGCGCGAGCGCGTCTCTGCCTATACTAGACGGCTTTTTTGCGGCCCGACTCCTAGGTCGCGCCGCCTGTAGGATGTTGAATGAAGCTGTCTGTCTCGATTCCGGGGCTCGCGATCGTTTTGGCGATGGCTACCCAGTCGGTCTTTGCTCAGGTCGAAGCCGTCGGTGAGCTTGACCCGATCGTGGTGACCGCCACGCGCACGGCACAGACCGACGACGAGACGCTGGCCTCGGTCACGGTGATCGATCGTGCCGAGATCGAACGGCGTCAGTCGCGCAGCATGACGGACGTCTTGCGCGGGCTGCCTGGCGTCGAGGTTGTGACCAATGGTGGGCTTGGGCACAACAGCTCGGTCTATCTGCGCGGCACCCGGCCCGACCACAGCTTGCTGCTGATCGATGGGGTGCGCATCGGCTCGGCGAGCAGTGGCTTCCTGCCTTGGGCCTCGATTCCGCTGGGGCAGGTCGAGCGGGTCGAGGTGGTGCGCGGTCCCAGCTCCAGTCTCTATGGCTCGGAGGCCATTGGTGGCGTGGTCCAGGTCTTCACGCGCCGAGGCCAGGGTGGTCCGCTGACACCAAGGCTGCTGCTCGGCGCCGGCACCTACAACACCGCGAACGCGCAGTTTGGTCTGTCCGCCGGCACCGAGACCGCCTATGGGACGGGCTGGTTCGATGCCGGACTTGGCTTCGAGCAGACCCAAGGCTTTAACGTCTGCGACGGCCAACCGCGGAGTGTCGGAGGTGGCGGCTGCGGCGTCTACGAATTCGATGATGACGGCTACAGCAACGGCAATGGCTCCCTGCGTGCTGGCTGGGCCTTCTCTGATCGGCTCGAGCTGGATGTCAATTTCCTGCGCTCGGTTGGCGATCTCGACTACGACGGTAGCCTGTTCTATGGCAACGAACAGCGCCAGGTGCTGCAGGTGGCGGGCGCGAGCCTGGTCGCCAAGCCACTCGACCCCTGGACGCTGACCTTGCGCGCTGGTCGTAGCTGGGACGATAGCGAGGTGTTCGCTGATGGTGTGTTCATCAACCGGCTCGATACCCGACGCGATCAGCTCAGCTGGCAGAACGATATCGCCTTCGCGCCACAGCAACTGGCAACCATTGGCATCGACTACCTGCGCGATGAGCTCAGCACCCCGACCGCCTATAACGAGACCTCGCGCGAGACGACGGGCGCCTTCGGCCAGTACCTTGGTCGCCTGCTGGGCCAGGATCTTCAGCTCAGCCTGCGCCATGACGACAACGACCAGTACGGCGGCCAAACCACCGGCAACGCGCTCTGGGGCTATGAGCTCACTCATGGGCTACGCCTGACCGCCGCCTACGGTACCGCTTTCAAGGCGCCGACCTTCAACGACCTCTATTATCCCGGTTACGGCAATCCCGACCTCGAGCCGGAGAGCTCGCGCAGCCTAGAGCTTGGCGTCTCGGGCCGCCATGGTTGGGGTGATTGGGCGCTGAATGCCTACCAGACCGATATCGATGATCTGATCGCGTTCGATGCCGCGACCTACTCGCCGATGAATATTGATCGGGCACGCATCCGTGGCGTCGAGCTTTGGGGCACGGCTGAGTTGGCGGGCTGGCTGCTCGATGCCAACCTGACCTTGCTCGATCCACGCAACGAGAGCGAAGGGCCCAACGACGGCAACCTGCTACCACGCCGTGCCGAGCAGACCTTGAGGCTCGACGCCGACCGGCAGTTCGGCCGGATTGGCATTGGTGGCACTCTGTTCGCGGCTGGCCGACGCTTCGATAACGACGCTAACACGGTGCGACTGGATGGCTACAAGCTGTTCGATCTGCGTGCTGATTACGCCTTCACTGACGCCCTGCGGATCGAGGGTCGAGTCGAGAATCTATTCGACGAGCAGTATGAGACCGCGGCGTTTTTCAACCAGCCCGGCCGCACGTTCTTTGTCGCGCTGCGCTATGCGCCTTAGAGGCGCCTTAGGTGCGCCTTAGGTGCGCCTCAAGAACGGCGACCCACCACGCCCGAGGAATACCCGTTGAATCCTGATCTCGTAAATCCTGATCTCGTGAATCTTGATCTCGAATGGCTTCATGCCCCCGCCGCAGCGGTCGACTTGGATGCTCGCGAAGCCGCCATCAGCCGCCAGGGCGAGCTGACCAAGCCGCTAGGCTCACTCGGCCGGCTGGAAGACATCGCGATTCAACTCGCCGCCCTGCAAGGGCGTGAGCAGCCAGCGTTGGGGCAGGTACAGATTGCCGTGTTTGCCGCCGACCATGGGGTTGCCGCGTCGGGGGTTTCGGCCTTCCCGCAGGCGGTCACGGCGCAGATGGTCGCCAACATGGCCTCCGGTGGCGCCGCCATCAGTGTGCTGGCACGGGAGATCGGCGCCGGGATCGAGCTGATCAATCTTGGCACCGTGGCGCCCGTGCCGGCGCATCCGCTGATCCGGGATGCGGTGATAGACGCCGGCAGCGCCAACCTTGCCGAAGGTCCGGCGATGTCGGCTGAGCAGCTCGCGCTGGCGCTGGCTGAGGGTAAAGCGGCGGTGCAGCGGGCGCGTGCGGCTGGCGCCGAGCTCTTCATTGCGGGAGAGATGGGGATCGGTAACACGACCCCGGCAACGGCGCTCGCCTGCGCACTGCTGGCGCTGCCGGTCGTGGAGCTGGTCGGCCCTGGCACCGGGCTTGATCGCAGCGGCATCGAGCGCAAGCGCGCGCTGATCGAGCGAGCACTGACGCTGCATCGTGACCAGCTTGGCGATCAGCCTGGCAATCTACCTGGCAATCTACCTGGCGGTCTGCCTGGCAACCAGCTTGGCGATCCACTCGCCGATCCGCTCAGTGCGCTAGCGCGGCTTGGCGGCTTCGAGATCGCCGCGATGGCGGGCGCCTATGTTGCCTGTGCTCAGCAAGGGCTGCCGATGCTCGTCGACGGCTTCATCAGCACGGCGGCAGCCTTGGTCGCGAGCCGGCTCTGCCCGGGTGCGGTTGATTGGATGTTGCTTGCGCACGCCTCCGCTGAGCCCGGGCATCGGGCGATGGTCGAGGCAATCGGGCTGCGGCCGTTGCTGGATCTCGGCATGCGCTTGGGCGAGGGCAGCGGCGCCGCAGCGGCGGTACCGCTGTTGCGTCTGGCCTGTGCGCTGCACGCGCAGATGGCGACCTTTGCTGAGGCGGGCGTCGCCGCTCAGGCCAGCTAATGTCTCGCCTGGTCGATCTGATCCGTCACGGTGAGGTCGCCGGCGGCGCCTGCTTTCGCGGCCGGCGCGATGATCCGCTCAGCGCGATGGGATGGTCGCAGCTTGAGGCTGCGACGGCCGATCAAACAGCCGGAGGACTCAGCCGCTGGGATCGCATCCTCTGCTCGCCGGCTTCGCGCTGCGCGGCCTTTGCTGACTGGCTTGGAGAACGGCTCGGGCTGCAGGTCGAGCAGGTCGAGGCCTTGCGCGAGCGCGATTTCGGCGCCTGGGAAGGGCTGCGCGCGGATCAGATTCCGCTCGATGACCTGGCTCGTTTTTGGGCCGACCCGAGCGGCTACGATCCGCCGAGTTCGGAGCCCTTTGCGGTCTTTCGCCAGCGTGTGATCGATGCCTGGTGTCGGCTCCTGGCCGGGAGCGGAGATCACCTGTTGCTGATCACGCATGGAGGCGTCATCCGAGTCATCTTGGGCGAGCTGCTCGGCATCCCCGCCGAGCGGCTAATCCTGCTCGAGGTACCAACCGCCTGTCGCTCGCGTGTACGGCTGCCCGCCGAGGGCGGCCTGCCAAGCCTGATCGCTCATGGCTGCTGATCCGGTGGGGATCATGAACGCAGCGCATCGCCACCAACTTGGATGATGAGCCGCTTGTTTCGGGCTAAGCAGAATAAGCAGACTAAGCAGGATGGCCAGGATAGCCTTCGCCACGGCGGTAACCTTGAGGTGCTGGCGCGCCGCAGCGGCCGCGTAGCCGACTCGCTGCTTGATTTCAGCGCCAATATCAACCCGCTCGGCATGCCCGCGGCTGCGCGCGCGGCCTTGATCGCCGGCATCGATGCCCTTGGTCATTATCCCGATCCGGCCTGCACGGCGTTACGGGCCGCGATCGGCCAACATCTAGGCGTTGCGCCTGATCAGATCCTGGTCGGGAATGGCGCCGAGCAGCTGATCTGGTGGCTGCCGCGGCTGGTCGATGCCAGGCGGGTGCTGGTCACCGCGCCAGCCTACCTCGATTATGGGCGCGCCGCTGAGGTCTGGCAGCGACCGCTGGTGTCGATTCCGCTCCTGCCGGAGGATGGTTTCGAACTCGATCTTGGACATCTCTCGACGCAGCTTCGCGCGGGTGATCTGGTCTGGATCGGTCAGCCCAACAACCCGACCGGTCGCCTGGTCGATCCCGAGGCGCTGCGCCGGGCTGTGATCGACCATCCGCAGGTCGATTGGGCTATCGACGAGGCCTTCATCGATTTCGTCAGCGGGACGGAATCCGCGGTCCGCTGGGAGCTTCCGAATCTCATCGTCATCCGCTCGATGACCAAATTCTATGCGCTCGCTGGTTTGCGGCTCGGCTATGCGGTCTTGGCGCCGGCGCGCGCTGCCGCGTTCACGCGGTTACTCCCGGAGTGGTCGGTCAACAGCCTGGCCGCTGCGGCGGGCACGGCGATCCTCAACGACCCGGCGTTGCCTGAGTTCTCACAGCGCACGCGCGCGTTGATCGGCACCGAGCGTCGCCGGCTGACCGAGGCGTTGCGCCGGCTTGGTCTGGAGGTCATCGATAGCGCGGCCAATTATCTGTTGTTACGACTGCCTGAGCAGGCGCCGACAGCGACCGACCTCGCTGCGCGATTGCTGTGTTCGGAGGGTATCGCCGTGCGTGTCTGTGACAATTACGCGGGACTCGATGCGCGCTATCTGCGTATCGCAGTGCGCATCGAGGCCGATAATCGGCGATTATTGGCGGCGATGAGGCACTTGCTCTGATCGCTTATCACCTGCGCAGCTAGGGGCGAACAAGCGCTCCATCGTCTTAACTGGCGATGCGCTATGTTCTTTAGACCGATGCCAGGCGGCTTTCGGACGTTCCTTGACAGCTCTCGGGGGTCACCAGGCTATGCTGTTTTCTCAGAGTTTGCCGACTGCTCAGCAACGAAGCCTGCGCGATGGCTCACCGATCCGGCTCGCTTATCTGTTGCCATTGCTTGCACCGCAGCGGGGCTTGCGGCAACCGCAACCGCGACGGCAGTTGCTGCTCCTACCTCTGGTCTTGCTGCAGCTCGGCCTGTTCGCGGTGCTGAGTGCAGCCTCCGCCGATGGAGGGCCAACGATACCGGCTCCACTCGCGCCTTGGGTCGATTGGGTGTTGGATGGCGAGGATCAACGCGCCTGTTCGCTCGGCGCGGTCGGCGCGGCTGATCGCGTCTGCACCTGGCCGGGTCTGCTGCGGCTTGAACTCGACGACAACGGCGGCCGTTTCGAGCAGGCCTGGACGCTGGCCGCGGAGAGCTGGCTGCCGCTGCCCGGTGGGCGCGGACAATGGCCGCAGCAGGTGAGTGCGAATGATCTGCCGATCGCGGTGGTCGAGCGCGATGGGCGGCCGATGATTCAGCTCGGCGCGGGTGAGGTTGTGGTTCGCGGGCGTTTTGCTTGGCCGAGGCGGCCTGATGTGCTGCGGGTGCCGGCCGAGATCGGGCTGCTCAGCCTGAGTCTGAACGGGAGAACGATCGATCAGCCGCGCTTGGATACCAAGGGCGGGGTTTGGCTGGGCGCAAAGCGGGGGCCGTTGCCGCGGCAGGAGCCGGATACCCTCTCGCTCGAGGTGATGCGCCGCATCGAGGATTCGGTGCCGCTGAGGGTGCAGACGCGTCTGTTGCTCGAGGTCTCGGGTCAGCCGCGCGAGCTGCTGCTGGGGCCGGTCGTCCTGCCGGGCGGCATACCTTTGCGTCTCGAGAGTCCGTTGCCGGCGCGCTTGGTCGAGGTGCGCCAGCCCGAAATCCAAGCGTCTGGTGCGAGGCCTGATGCCGAGCCGGATCAGCAGTCCGATCAAGCCGCGTCCCTGTTGCAGCTGCAGCTGCGACCCGGCCGTTGGGAGCTGACGTTGGAGAGCCATCATCCTGGTCCAGTGGCTGCGCTTAGCCTACCGCAGCGGTCGGAGACCGGGGCCTCGGATTGGCCCGTGCAGGAGGTTTGGGTCTTCGCAGCCCAGCCGGCTCTGCGCCAAGTCGAGATCAGCGGTGCGGACCCGATCGACCCGCGCCAGACTCGTCTGCCATCGGCGTGGCAGCAGCTGCCGGCCTATCTGCTCCGCGCCGGGCAGGCCCTAAAGCTCGAACCGCTGAGCCGTGGCGCCTCGGGGGTGGATCAGGTGCGGCTCGAGCGCTCCCTGCGGCTGGACTTCGATGGCGCTGGGCTGAGTCTGCGCGATCGGCTCAGCGGAGTGGTGCAGGAGCGCTGGCGGATCGATGCGGAGCCGCCGCTGGTGCTCGGGCAGGTGCGCGTCGACGGCGAGCCGCGGCTGATCACCCGTCTCGCTGGGCAGGATGAGCGCGAAGGTGTTGAGCTGCGCGGTGGTCGGCTCGAGCTCACGGCGGATGCGCGTATCAATAGCGGTCCGGTTGGTTGGCAGCTGGATGTTCCCGGCTCGGGTTGGAGCCTGCCGTTGAGCAGCGCCAGGACTTGGCTCGATCTGCCGCCCGGTTGGGATCTGCTGGCCGTCGACGGTGTCGATAATCTGCCCGATAGCTGGCTCGCGCGCTGGACGCTGCTGGACATCTTTCTGGTGCTGATCGCGGCATTGGCGGTCGCGCGCGTCTGGGGCTGGCCTTGGGGGCTGCTCGCGCTGCTGACACTGGTGTTGACCTGGCAGGAGCCAGGCGCGCCGCGTTGGGCCTGGCTGAACCTGATCGCCGCGGCGGCACTGGTCAGCCTGCTGCCGCAGCGTTCTGGCTCCGACTCGACGCCCGATAAGATGCCTAGCCTGACGCCTGGCTCGGCGCCTAGCATGACGCCCAATATGTCGCCCAATATGCCGCCGAGCTCGTCGCCGGGCGCGAGTGCGGGTGCTGCCGACGAGCAAACGGTGGCCGCCCAGCGCGGCCCGAGCTGGCTGGGTGGTCTGGTGCGACTCTATTATCAGCTCGCGCTGCTGACCCTGGCACTGATTGCGATCCCGTTTCTGGTCAGTGAGATGCGCGATGGACTCTTTCCGCAGCTGGAACGCCAGGGTGGCGGTCTGGTTAGCCTGGGTGCGTTTGGTGATGGCGCTGCTGTGCGTGTCGCTGACCTCGAGGCTAGCCGTATGCCGCAGACCGCACCGGCGCCAGCGGCAGTCGGCGCGATACTGAGCAAGCGCTCCGGGGCGCTGTCTGAGGCTGTTCCGGATGCGAGCCCAAGGCCGCTGCCAACCCTTGATCCAGAGGCTCAGCTGCAGACCGGCGCTGGGGTGCCAGACTGGACCTGGAGCCGCTTTGAGCTGAGCTGGAGCGGGCCGATGCCGCCCGAGCATCGATTGCGGCTCTGGTTGATGCCAGCCTCGGCGGCGCTGGGGCTAGCGATCGTGACGCTGCTGCTTGTGCCGCTGCTGGGGCTGCGGCTCGCTGATCGGCTGCCGATGCGGATGAAGGCTGATCAACGCGGGGTCCTGTCCCTGTTCGGGATTGGCCTGATCGCCGGCATCTGGCTCGCGCCAAGCCCTGCTCTCGCTGCTTCTTGGTCTACTGCGGGTCTTGAGTCCGCGCCCGATCGACACCTAGCGCCTCGAGCAGTGCCGTCGCTTGGCTCAGATGCCCAGCCGTTGGTCACCGTTACCTCGAGGCCTTTGGCTACCGCTGTCACGCCGAAGCTCTTGGCCAGCGTCACGCCAAAGCCGGCTTCCAACCCGGAGCCGACGCCTTCGCTTCCGCTGGTAAATGCCGCATTCCCTCCGGCAGCGCTGCTCGAGCAGCTTCGAGAGCGGCTGCTGGAGCCACCGGATTGCGTTCCGCACTGCGCCGAGATCGCACAGCTGGTGCTGGATGCATCGGCGACCGAGCTACGCCTGCTGCTGGCCATAGATGCTGCTGAGGCCGTGGCCTTACCGGTCCCAGGCGCCCGCAGTGGCTGGTCACCGGCCTTGGTGCAGCTGGACGGCGAGGCCTTGGGGCGTTTGCTGCGGCTGCCCAATGGCGACCTTGCGGTACCGGTGCCGCAAGGTCGCCATCTGCTGCTGTTGTCCGGGCCGCTGGGCAGCGCCGAGCAGATCGAGATCCCGTTGCCGCTGCGCCCACGCCTGGTCGAGGCGAGTCTTGATGCAAGCTGGCAGCTGGAAGGCGTTGGGGCGGATGGTGCGCCTGGCGATCAGCTGCGGCTTAGCCGTCAAGGCGGCGTGCCGAGCAATGGCGGTGTGCCGGCCGTGCCGAGCAACGGCCTCGATTCGGGCCTATCGTCGGATGTATCAGGTGTATCAGGCGTATCAGGTGTACCGGATGCGTCGGACGCAGAGACCGCGTTACCGCCACTGCTCAAGATCACGCGGACGCTGCGCTTCGGCATCGACTGGGGCCTGACGACTGAGGTCGAGCGGCTCTCGCCGCTCGACCAGTCGGTCACGGTGCGAGTGGCCCTGATTCCAGGCGAGTCGGTGACGACGGCTGGGGCCCAGGTCAACGAGGCCGGGGTTCTGGTCTCACTGCCCCCGGGGCGTGCGCGCATGCGCTGGAACTCCGCATTGCGTCCGGTTGATCGTCTGGCGCTCAGCGCGTCGACGGACCCGCGGCTGACCGAAGCATGGCGTCTCCAGGTCAGTCCGATCTGGCACCTGAGCGCCGAGGGTGTGCCGGCCGTGCAGCCGCCCGCGGGTGACGCTGCTTGGCTGCCGACCTATCGGCCCTGGCCAGGCGAGGTGCTGCGCCTGAGTCTGTCACGGCCGCTGGCCGTCGCTGGACCCACGCTGACCTTGGATCGTAGCCGCTATCAGGTGCGGCCGAGCTCGCACTCGACCGAGGCCCGGCTCGAGCTGAGTCTACGCAGCAGTCAGGGCGGTCGGCATCTGTTGCGGCTCCCGCAGGGGGCCGAGCCGACTCGACTCAGCGTTGATGGGCAGCAATGGCCATTGATCACCCAGGGCAACGCGGTGGACCTGGCATTGACGCCGGGAACCCAGGAGATCGCGCTCGATTGGGTGGCGTCCGAAGGGCTTGGCCTGGTTTATCGACCGAGCCCGGTCGGTCTCGGCGTTGCGGGTGTTAATGCCGAGACCCAGGTGCGGCTCGGCGCCGATCGCTGGCTGTTGTGGACCGCTGGACCTGGCATCGGACCGGCGGTGCAGTTCTGGGGCCTCCTGGTGGTGATTGCCATCATCGCCTTTTTGCTCGCTCGCGCGCGTCTGACACCGCTGGGCTTTGCCGATTGGCTCTTGCTTGGCGTTGGCCTTAGTCAGGTCTCGGTCTGGGTGGGCGCGCTCGTCGTGCTCTGGCTGTTTGCGCTCGGCGCGCGCCGGCGGCTTGGAACAGCGATCGCGCCGTGGCGGTTCAATCTCACCCAGGTCGCGCTGGTGGGGCTGACCATCATCGCGCTCGCTGCGCTCTTAGTCGCCGTGCAACAGGGGCTGCTGGGGAGTCCGTCGATGCAGGTCGCTGGAAATGGCTCGAGTGCAACCGAGCTGAATTGGTACCTCGATCGCAACGGCGAGCAGACGGCACCGGTCAGCGTGATCTCGGCGCCGATCTGGATCTATCGACTGCTGATGCTGGCCTGGGCACTCTGGCTCGCCTGGCGCTTGCTGGACTGGCTGCGTTGGGGTTGGCAGGGGCTCGTCGAGCCAACGCCTTGGCTGCAGTCACGGCGCCAGGCGCTAAAGCGTAAGGTCAGCGAGCAGAATCTGAGCATTGATCTCTGACTGAGCCTGGACCGCGCTGCACCCGGCCTGACCGGCGCTTGCCCCGGCTTTCTCGATCGCCTCGGTCTTGGCGATTTGCAGGCCAGCTGCGGCTTAGCTCCGGTGCGCTATTGTCCGCAGGGTTTGGATGGTACGAAGGTCTCGGCCGTCGCATGCTGGCGCAACGCCTCGGCGGTGTAGCCGACCCCTCGGGCGATCAGCTCGGCGGGATGACCTTCGGCAACCAGTCGTCCGCCCTCGACCCCAGCCTCAGGGCCGAGGTCGATCACCCAGTCAGCGGCGGCGATCAGGTCCAGATCGTGCTCGATCACCAGGACTGAATGGCCGGCCTCAGCCAGGCGTCGCAACACGCCGATGAGGCGCTCGGTATCGGCCATGTGCAGGCCAACCGTCGGTTCATCGAGCAGATAGAGGGTCGGACGACTGCTGCTGCCATCGGCCGTGGGGCGTGCCTTGGCCAGCTCGGTGACCAGTTTCAGACGCTGCGCCTCGCCGCCTGAGAGGGTCGGGCTGGCTTGGCCGAGCGCCAGATAGCCGAGCCCGACCGCCTGCAGCAGTTCGAGCGGATGACGAATGCCTGGATGCGCGTGAAAGAGCTCGACGGCCTCATCGACGCTCATGGCCAGGATCTCGCCGATGTCCTTCGCCAGGTATTGGATACGCCGGGTCTCGGCATTGAAGCGGGTGCCGTCGCAGACCTCACAGGGCAGTTTGACATCCGGCAGGAAGCTCATCTCGATGCGTTGCACGCCTTGGCCTTCGCAGGCCGGGCAGCGACCGCCGCCGGTATTGAACGAGAACCGGCCTGGTCCCCAGCCGAGCATGCGCGCCTCCGGTGCGGCGGCGAACAGGCGGCGGATGCGATCCCAGATGCCGATGTAGGTGGCTGGGCAGGAGCGCGGGGTCTTGCCGATCGGCGTTTGATCGACCTCGAGCACGCGGCTCAGGGCCTGCCAGCCGCGTAAGCCATTGCAGCCGATGAGTTGGCTGATCGCTGCCTTGGGGGCGCGGCTGCCGCTGCTGCTGTTGGTGCCCTTGCTGCGATTGCTGCTGGTGCTGCCGGATAGTTGGCTGAGCAAGGTCTTGAGCGAGGCGCCGAGCACATCGCGCACGAGGCTCGACTTGCCGGAGCCGGAGACACCAGTCACACAAACCAGGCGGGCGAGCGGGATCTCGACATCGAGCTGTTGCAGGTTGTGCAGCGAGGCCGCTTCGATGTGAAGCCAGTCGGTGGCCTCTGTATTCAGGCTGCTTGTATCCAGGCTGCGCTGCGACTCGAGGTAACGACCGGTCAGGGAGGCCGGGTTGGTGGCGAGCACTTGGGCGTTGCCGCGGGCGACGATCTTGCCGCCATGGATGCCGGCCCCGGGGCCAAGGTCGATGATCTCGTCGGCGCGGCGCATGGTGGCGGCGTCGTGCTCGACCACGATCAGGCTGTTGCCCTTGTCTTTCAGCTCGCCAAGGGTCTCGAGCAGTCGCTCGTTATCGCGCGCATGCAGGCCGATGCTGGGCTCGTCGAGCACGTAGCAGACACCACGCAGGTTGGAGCCGAGCTGCGCCGCGAGCCGGATGCGCTGTGCCTCGCCGCCGGAGAGGGTGGGAGCGGCCCGGTCCAGACTCAGATAGCCAAGACCGAGGCGGTCTAGAAAGCCGAGGCGGGCGCGCAGCTCGGCCAGCAGGTCTCGGCCGATGGCGGCCTCGCGCTCGCTCAGCGTTAGGGTTGCGAAGTGCTTGCCGGCGTCGGTCACACTGAGCGCTGACAGCTCGGCGATCGAACGCTCGCGGAAGGTCACCGCCAGGGCTTCCGGTCGGAGTCGCTGACCCTGGCAGCTGGGGCAGGGCGCTTGGCTGCCACCGTCGCTGGCGAGCCATTGCCCTTCCTCGCCGCTCTGCTCGGCATCGAAGCCGCTTAGCTTTAGCCCGGTGCCGAAACAGGCCGGGCACCAGCCATGCTTTGAGTTGTAGGAGAACAGACGCGGATCAGGTTCATCGAAGCCGGTGCCACAGCTGGGGCAGGTACGTTGCGTCGAATAGGTGCGCGGCACCGTTTGGTCGTTCCTTTGGCTGCTCGCTTGACTGTCGGCTTCATCGCTCGCTTTGGTCGCCGGCTCGCTGAGCGCCTGGCTGCTGGTGCCGTTGAGCATCGGCCGGCTGTCGCTGCTGATCACCTGTCCGGTGGCGCCAGTGAGCGGTTGATCGCCCGCGGGGCGAGGAGTTCCGCTGGGATTGGGCTCGAGCCGCTCGGCAAGTACGGCACGCACTAGCCCTTTGCCGAGGGCGAGGGCCTGATCGAGCTGCTCGGCGAGCAGGCCTTGATGCGAGCCATCGATCTCGAGCGGCACAAAGGGTAGATCGATCCAGTGATCGCGAAAGCGGTCGAGCTTGGGCCAGGGGTCGACCGGTTGCAGCGCGCCATCGACATAGAGCTGCTCGGCACCGCGCCGTTTGGCCCAGTCGGCGAGCTCGGCGTAGGTGCCCTTGCGCGCACTCACCAACGGCGCCAGCAAGCGTAAACGCCGGCCGCGGAAATCATCGCTGATGTGGTTCAGGATCTCGGCGCGGCTCTGGGGCTGGATCGGCACCTGGCATTCGGGACAGTGCTGGATGCCGAGCTTCACGTAGAGCAGGCGCAGGAAATGATGGATCTCGGTGCTGGTCCCGACCGTGCTCTTGGGTCCGCCGCGGCTGCTGCGCTGCTCGATCGCGACCGTGGGCGGGATGCCAAAGATGGCATCCACATCGGCGCGCGCCGCCGGTTGCACGAACTGTCGGGCATAGGCGTTCAACGACTCCAGGTAGCGGCGTTGGCCCTCGGCGAACAGGATGTCGAAGGCGAGGGTGCTCTTGCCGCTGCCCGAGACCCCGGTGATGACGATGAACTGGCCGCGAGGGATCGAGAGGGTCAGATCCTTTAGGTTATGCTCGCGGGCATGGCGGATCAGGATCGATGCCTCGGCCGGGGCCTGCTGACTCGATGCCTCGGCTCGGGTCTGCTGACTCGATGCCTCGGCCGGGGCCTGCTGACTATCGGCGAGCGGGGTCGAATAGCCGACTGGTGCCTCGGCGACGGCCGGCGCCCGCTCGGGCGCGTGATGCGGCGCAGTCGCTTCGCGCAGCGCACTTCCGGTATGGCTGCTGAGATCGGCGGCAATCATGCTTGGTGTGCCGCAGGCAACGATCTCGCCGCCGCCATCACCGCCCTCCGGGCCGAGATCAATGATCCAGTCGGCAGCGCGCATCAGATCGACGTTGTGCTCGATCACGACCAGCGAGTGGCCGGCGTCGATAAGGCGCCGAAAGGCACCAAGCAAGGTGGCGATGTCGGCGAAATGCAGGCCGGTGGTCGGCTCGTCGAACAAGAACAGCAGGCCGGGCTGAAGCTTGCTCGAAGCATTGCTGTCCTGCTCGCTCTTATCCTTGCCCTTGCGCTTTCCCTGGTCCTTGGTGTTTCGCTTTGGTTTGCGGCCCGCGGTCTTCGCCAGATGACCGGCCAGTTTCAGGCGCTGCGCCTCGCCACCTGAGAGGGTCGGCACCGGCTGGCCAAGGCGCAGATAGTCTAGGCCGACATCGACGAGTGGCTGCAAGGATCGCTGCAGCTCACGCTGATCGGGGAATGCCATGAGCGCCTCTGCGACCGTCATCTCCAACACATCGGCGATGTTGGGGCCTTTCGCTGGACCGATAGGACTGCCATCGCCGCTGGCACCGGCGTCGGCTGTTGCAGAACCGGTCTGGCTCTTGATTGCCGGCTTGCGCGTTTCTGCCTCGGCAGGCTGCGAGGCGAGCAGCGGCAACCGCACCTCCAAGATTTCAGGCCGGTAGCGGCGGCCGTTGCAGTCTGGGCAGCGCAGGTAGACGTCGGAGAGGAACTGCATCTCGACGTGCTCGAAACCGGAGCCGGAGCAGGTCGGGCAGCGGCCGGGGCCGGCGTTGAAGCTGAAGTGGCCGGCCTTGAAGCCTCGCTCGCGCGCCAGCGGTGCAGCCGCGAACAGCTTGCGGAGTGCGTCCAGCGCGCCGACGTAGCTGGCGGGATTTGAGCGCGAGCTGCGGCCGATCGGGGATTGATCGACCATGACCACGTCTTTGATCAAGGCTTCGCCCTCGACCGCGCTGCAGTCGCCGAGCGGTCCCTCCGGATGGCCCTTCTGCTTGGCCAGATGATGGAACAGCACCTGCTGCACCAGCGTCGACTTGCCCGAGCCGGAGACGCCGGTGACCACCACCAACCGTTGCAGCGGCAGTTCCAGGTCGACGTCCTTGAGGTTGTGCTCACGCGCGCCACGAATCCGCAGCTTGGGCTCATCTGGGCTCGGTGGTTGTGGATCGCGCGGCTCGGCAACCTGACGCAGTCCGGCGAGGAAGTCGCCGGTCAGCGATGCGGGCTCCCGCATCAAGGCTGCTGGCGTGCCCTGAAACACCAGTTGACCGCCTCGCTCACCGGGACCTGGGCCGATGTCGAGGATGCGGTTGGCGGCTCGCATCACCTGCGGGTCATGCTCGACGACCAGCAGTGTATTGCCGGTATCGCGCAGCCGCTCGAGGATGCGCACGACCCGATCCATGTCGCGCGGATGCAGGCCGATACTGGGCTCGTCGAGCACGAAGAGTGTGTTGACCAGGGCGGTGCCGAGTGCGGTGGTCAGATTGATGCGTTGCACCTCGCCACCCGAGAGCGTGCGCGATTGGCGCTCGAGGGTGAGATAACCGAGTCCGACCTCGGTCAGATAGTGCAGTCGGCTGCGGATGTTCGTGAGCAGCAGCTCCATCGCCTGATCCAGGCTGCCGGGCAGTGCGAGCCCGCCGAAGAACCGCGCCAAGTCAGCAATTGGCAACACCATCAGATCCTGGATGTTCAGGCCGGGGAGCCCGAGCCAGGCCTGCTCCGGCAGGCGGCTGCGCGCATGGCGGAAGCGTTGACGTCGATCCATCGTCGCATCGGCCAGCGCATGATCGCCGATGCGGAAGTCTAGGGCGCTGTCCTTGAGTCGCGCGCCGCCGCAGTCGGGGCAGGGGTCGTAGCTGCGATAGCGCGAGAGCAGCACCCGCACATGCATCTTATAGCTACGCCCTTCGAGCCAGGCGAAGAAGCCGCGGATGCCATACCAGACGCGCTTGTGCGGGTCGTCGTCCCAGTCGCCTTCGCCGTCTAGAATCCACTGTCGATCCGCCTCGGTCAGCTCGGCCCAGGGGACGTCGGTCGGGATGCCGCGCCGATGGGCGAAGGCGATGAGGTCTTCTTGGACCTCCGAATAGCCATCGGACTGGATCGGCTTGATGGCGCCGTCGAGCAGCGACTTGCGCGCGTCCGGAACCACCAGATCCCAATCGATACCGATCACGCGACCAAAGCCGCGACAGGTCTCGCAAGCGCCGACCGGCGAGTTGAATGAGAACAGGCTCGGGATCGGGTCGCGGTAATCGATGTCGCAGTCGGGGCAGTGCAGGTCGCGCGAGAAGTGCCAGGGCTGGCCAGGATTGCGTTCGGCATCGAGCGGATAGATCCGCACCCGGCCGCCACCGTGCGCGAGCGCCGCCTCGAGTGCTTCCAGGGCGCGGCTGCGGTTATCCTCATCGAGCCGCAGCCGGTCTTGGATGACCTCGAGCCGTTTGTCGTCCTCATGCAGGAAGCGGATGTAGCCCTGCTGCGCGAGCAGTTCCTTGAGCTGTTCGGGGCTCAGGCCGTCTGGTATCGCGAGCTCGAAACAGATGAGCGCACGGGGTGGCGCTTCGTTGCGCTCGCTTGTCTCGAGCGTCTCATTGGGCGCGCTGTCTGCTGCCACCTCATCCGAGCAATCTTGAACAGGCTGACGATGAGGCCTCTGCTCGGCCGGCCGTTCTGCCGCATGGAAGCGACGCTGGAGCGTCGCCCAGATCGCTTCAGCGCTGTCGCGCCGCACCTCACGGCCGCAGCCGTGGCAAAACAGCTGCGCGGCGCGGGCGAACAGCAGCTTCAGGTGATCGGTCAGCTCGGTCATGGTGCCGACCGTGGAGCGGGAAGTCCGGACCGGGTTGGTCTGGTCGATCGCGATCGCCGGCGGGATACCCTCGATGCGGTCGGCCTGGGGCCGGTCCATTCGGTCGAGGAACTGGCGGGCGTAGGGCGAGAAGGTCTCGACATAGCGACGCTGGCCTTCGGCGTAAACGGTGTCGAAGGCGAGCGAGGATTTGCCCGAGCCCGAGACGCCCGTAACGACGATCAGCTCGCCGAGCGGCAGGTCGAGATCAAGGTCCTTGAGGTTGTTCTGACGGACGCCGCGCAGGCGGATGCAGTCGTGGGCGTTGGACACGGGGGGCGCTAAATCTGAGCCATGGCAGCGGCCTCTCGCTAAAACAGGCCGGTTAGATCGATCACAGCTTGTGGCAGGCAGAGAGGGCGCAGCGCGGAAAGATCCGCAGCCTGGCTGACCTGAGCGTAGCCCTGTGAGCGGGGGTCGCGATAGATCCAAAGGGCTTGGCCGGCGAGGTCGACCAGCCAGCATTCGGGGATGCTCGCGCGCGCGTAGAGCGGCAGTTTCTTGTCGCGATCGTAGCGCAGCGAGGTTTCGGCGACCTCGATCAGCAACAGCACATCCGCGGGCCTTGGATGGCTCTTGGCATAGAAGTCATCGCGCGGACGGAGCAGGGCGATATCGGGCTCGGGCTCGGAGAAATCGCTGAGTCGGAAAGGATCTTGCACGGCCAAGATGGCGTCGGTCTCACTGAAAGCGCGCGCGAGACGATTGGCGATGCGCTTGACGGCACCGCCATGTGGGCTGCCGATGGGCGGCATATCAATAATCTCCCCGTCGATCAGCTCGACGCGGTCGTCTTCGCCGAGGATGTCGGCCTGGCCCATGCGCTCGTAGTCATCGACGCTGAGGCGGTGGCGTTGGTAGAGGGTCTCTGCGGTGGCGGTGGCGGACATCGTCATCAGTCGTTAGCTGGCGGAGCCTTGTCGGCGTTGCTCGCGTTGCTCGCGTTGGACTCGTTCGCCTCTGTTGCCTCTGTTGCCTGCTTCGCCTCACGCTCCTCCTTGAGGCGCCGCAGGTTGTTGCGCTGGTTAATGTAGAAGTAGCCGACAACCCCGACGATGACCAGTAGCTCGAGGGCTTTTAAAGAGCCTGTATCCACGATATGTTCTCCTCAGCGTTGTAATCTGGTTCAACTCACTCTCATGGCGCCCGCGCCACCCCGGCAGATGAATCGCGCGCAATTCACGTTAAGTTGGGCCAACAAGCAGGGTCTAGAAGCCCAGTCGTGGCTCCAAGTCGCGAGGGCTTCTCCGGTCGATGACGTCAACTGCAACCCTGCGCAACCGTGACTTGTGTCGAGGGCGTTATACTAGCGTACATAGCGCGTCGCCACCGTTCAGCTGGCGTCGCAAATGGGCGGCCTGTTGGAATTAAGTGAAATACTGTAGCGAGCGTTGTCGACGCCATCCAAGCCGTGTTCACCCAAGCCATGTTTGAGTCGAGTGAAGTCATCGATCCGACGGTTCATTGCGAGGACTGCCTCGCTTGCTGTTGTAGCAAGGAGGTGTTATTGCTCGGCGATGCGAGAGTCCCCAGTCATTTCGTGGTCGTTGACGCTTGGGGCGCGGAGGTGATGGAGCGCCTTGACGACGGTTGGTGTATCGCGCTCGACCGCCAACGCTTGCGGTGCTCGATCTACAGCATGCGGCCTCAGCTCTGTCGCGATGTCGCGATGGGCGGCGCTGAATGTCTCGCTGCCCGCTCGGAGCATTAGGGCTGCTGAGGTCGGTCGCCTGATCGGTGGCCCTTTCGTTCAACGGCGTGGTACTGAAGATTTGATGGCAACAACAGCTGGAGAAGAGCGAGCGAAAGTCTCCAACCGCCGGCTTTGGCTCGCCGGCTCGGTTGCGCTGTTGGTGCTGAGCTTCGCCATCATCAGTTATCTGCTGTTCGCACCAAGCAAGAGCCTCGAGGTGACGGCGACGGCTTACACGTCACGCGTCTCGGAAACCAGTGGTGATCCGTACACGGCCGCCTGGAACAACAAGCTCACCCCCGGCGAGAAGTCGATCGCCGTCTCACGTGATCTCCTTAAACGTGGCCTGACCAACGGCGTTGAGGTCAAGATCGAAGGCTTGCCCGGTATCTATACCGTCCGTGACAAGATGAACAAGCGCTGGAAACGACGGATCGATATCTATATGGGCAATGACCTCGAGCGTGCACGGGAGTGGGGTAAGCAAGAGGTTGTACTCCGGTGGTGAGGTGGACTTCGGCATCCGGTGCCGATCGCGCAGCCACGTTCGAAATTGCCGCCAGGAACGGTGCATCTGTCGTCATCGCCGAAGCAATCCAACGCAGCCCGATACCTAAAGCGATGACGATATCCAAGCTAAAGCACTCCAAGGACTCGACCACGACCTGCAACAATCGCTGCTGAACCAAATCCGCGCAACATCCTGGTGTTGCGGTCCAGCTACCTCCCGGTGGTGATCGAGTTGCGCGACCGCAAGGACTACATTGACCTTCTGGCCCGCTATGAGCTGGCCATCGGGCCAGTCACCGCCGAAACTGGCGTTTGGCCTGCCGAGGTCCAGCAGGCGCCCTTCCTGGCGTTCTGCCAGCGATCCTATCCAGCCGCCGGTGCGGTTGGCTCGGCTTCGACAACAGGCATGCGGGGAGCCTCCAGTCGACAGGAGATAGACGGATGCTACTCCCACTCCCAGATTTTGGCTTTCCGGTGCAAAATGAAAAAGGCCCAGTATCTGGTGGATGCTAAGCCTTTGATTTTTATGGCGCGCCCGGAGAGATTCGAACTCCCGACCACCTGGTTCGTAGCCAGGTACTCTATCCAGCTGAGCTACGGGCGCGGCGAGCAGCAAATTATGTTTTCTGCGCGTGGTGATGTCAAGCATTTGTTGCTAGGTCGATCAGCGCAGTTCAGATTGTCGCTCAGGCCACAGTTTGGCCTTGCATCCTGTATCCTTTACCAGCTTTACAGGAGCGGTGCTTGAAGGCGCTCGCTTGAAAGCGACTTAGATAACGGCTCGGAGGGTTCTGATGCGTCTGGTGTTGATCGCACTTGCGGGCCTATGGGCTGTGGGAGCACTTGTTGCCTTTTTGCAGACGCGCGATCGGCCGACCGATGCGAAGCTGAGCGCTGCCTATTTGGTGGGCTGGCCGGCGCTGTTGGTGCTGATGTATATCAATCAGCCGGTGCCCTTGTGGGTCTCTGTCCCGGTCTTCTTTGGCTTTATTCCTTGGTTCTTGGCTGGGCCGCACCTCTGGGGCATCTTGAAGGAGCCGAGTCGGATCAAGCCAGGTGAGGTTGTCGGTATCCCGCTTGGCTACTGGAAGTGGGGTGGGCTCGCCGCGGTGCTGTTGGGCATCCTGTTCGATGTCCTCGTCCGCCCTTGAGCAGGCAACGCCAAAGCCGATCGCCGCGCGCGACCATTGAGTTTTAAGACAGTCTTATGAGCAATCCCCCGAACAATCAGCCACCCCAGGACATCCGCAGGATTGATGCGCTGCTGCAAATCGTCGCGCGCTTGCGAGACCCGGAGCACGGCTGCCCTTGGGACCTCAAACAGACCATGCGCAGCATCCTGCCGTTCACGCTCGAGGAGGCCTACGAGGTCGCCGAGGCGATTGAGAACGACGATATGCCGGAGCTGCGCGAGGAGCTCGGTGACTTGCTGTTCCAGGTCGCGATCTATTCGCGGATGGCCGAGGAACGGGACGTCTTCAGCTTCGAGGATGTCATCGAGGCGATCTGCGACAAGATGATCCGTCGCCATCCGCATGTGTTTGGCGATGTGCGCGTGCACTCTGAGGCCGAGGTGCGAGCGAACTGGGAACGCATGAAGGCGGACGAGCGCGAGGCTAAACACGAGCGTCCTCACATCAGCGTGCTGGATGGCGTCGCGCAAGCACTGCCGGCCTTGGTGCGCGCCGAGAAGCTGCAGAAGCGCGCTGCAAACGTCGGATTCGATCTCGACGACCTCGATCATGTGGTCGAGAAGATCCGGGAAGAGCTCGAGGAATGCGAGGAGACCTTCGCCGAGCACGCTGATCCGACCGAGCGCGTGCACGAGGTCGGTGACCTGCTGTTCTCCTGCGTTAATCTCGCTCGGCATCTGGGCGTCGATGCCGAGCAGGCGCTGCGTGCGGCCAACCATCGTTTCGAACGGCGCTTTCAGCGTATCGAAGTCTGCCTTCGCGCCGCTGGGCGGGTGCCAGCGCACTCTCAACGTGCCGAGATGGACCGGCTGTGGGAGATCATCAAGAACGAACAACATTGAACTTCAGGGCATTGCCGCGCTCAGCCCAGACTCGTCTCAGACTCGTCTCAAATCCGTCTGCGCTGGTTGCCTTGGAGACGAATAAGAGGGTGATGAGGTGATCTTCCGATGAGCTTCCTCGCGCGCATCGACGAGTGCAATCGCTGGGCGCCTGGCGATTTCACAGCCTTCGTCGTCGACGGCGAACGGCTCGGCATGGCGCGCATTGAGTTTGCCAGAGCCCTTTGCGAGCTTGACGATCAGGCGTTCGTCCTAGAGAGCGCTGGGCTGCGCTGGGCGGGCGCGCCGAACGGGTTTGATGCGCGGACCGACGCAATGCATCGACTTTGCAGCGAGCTGATCGCGCGCGGGCTTATTAGTCATCAACATGGCGAGCAGTACCCGGTTACGGCCGGTCGTCGTGAGGATGCGAGGTTCCTGATCGATCGCGCGTGCGCCCCTTATTTCGGCGTGCGCGCCTTCGGGCAGCACATCAATGGCTTTGTCCGTCGCCCAGGGGGGATCATGATGTGGATTGCCCGGCGCTCAGCGGACCGCCGCGTCTACCCAAACCACCTCGATAATATGGTGGCTGGCGGCTTGCCTTGGGGCATCGCGCTGCGTGAAAACCTGCGCAAAGAGTGCGCAGAAGAGGCGGGGATGCCAGCAGAGCTTGCCAATCGCGCCATCGCGGTTGGAGCCATTACGTATTGTCGGGCCTCCAAGCGCGGCCTCAAGCCAGACGTGATGTATTGCTACGATCTGGAGCTGCCCGTAGATTTTGAGCCATGCTGCCAAGATGGCGAGGTGGCCGGCTTCGAGCTGCTGCCGATCGAACAGGTGGCTGAGATCGTCCGCGACACCGACGCGTTCAAGCTCAACTGCAATCTGGTCATTATCGATTTCCTCGTGCGCCATGGCGTGCTAACACCCGAACATCCCGATTATCTGGAGATCGTCCAACGGCTGCGCTCGCTGGCCTGATTGCGGCAGGATCTCCTGCTCATCACTTCATCTCCGGCAACACTCTTGAGTCTTGAGGGCACTATGAGCATTCAGTTTGGCATTCCGCGTCGGCAATCGGTTCAGGTCATGATCGGCGGGCTGGCGGTCGGCGGCGACGCGCCGGTGCGCGTGCAGTCGATGACCAACACCGATACCGCCGACATCGATTCCACCGTGACCCAATGCGCCGAGCTGGCCCGCGCCGGCTCTGAGTTCGTCCGGATCACGGTCAACAACGAGACCGCCGCGGCGGCCGTGCCACGCATCCGCGATCGCCTTGAGGCGATGGGCTCGCCGGTACCATTGATTGGTGATTTTCACTTCAATGGCCACCGCTTGCTGACCGACTATCCGGCCTGTGCCGAGGCGCTCGCCAAGTATCGGATCAACCCCGGCAATGTCGGCCGTGGCGAGAAGCGCGATACCCAGTTCGCGACCATGATCGAGATCGCTTGCCGCTACGATCGGCCCGTGCGCATCGGCGTCAACTGGGGCAGCCTCGACCCGGAGCTGATCGCGCGGATGATGGATGCGAATGCGCGCTCCGAGAATCCCAGTCCCGCTGAGGAGGTGATGCGCGAGGCGATGGTTGAATCCGCGGTGGGCAGTGCGCTGCGCGCCGAAGAACTCGGGCTTGGCCGCGACCACATCATCCTCTCGTGCAAGATGAGTGGCGTGCAGGATCTGATCGCGGTCTACCGGATGCTCGCCGCGCGGAGCGACCACGCACTGCATCTCGGTTTGACCGAGGCCGGCATGGGATCGAAAGGCATCGTCGCCTCAACGGCGGCGCTGTCGGTGATCCTGCAAGAAGGGATAGGCGATACCATCCGCGTCTCCTTGACCCCAGCCCCAGGCGAATCTCGCACCCGCGAGGTGGTGGTGGCACAGGAGATCCTGCAGACCATGGGAATGCGCTCGTTTGCCCCCATGGTTACCGCGTGCCCGGGATGCGGTCGGACCACGAGCACCGTGTTTCAGGAGCTGGCCGAAGACATTCAGGACTATCTGCGTGATCAGATGCCGATCTGGCGCGAGACCTATCCCGGGGTCGAGACCTTGCAGGTGGCCGTGATGGGCTGCGTGGTCAATGGCCCCGGCGAAAGCAAGCATGCCAACATCGGCATCAGCCTGCCGGGTACGGGTGAACAGCCCTCGGCGCCGGTCTATATCGATGGTGAAAAGGCCACAACGCTCAAGGGACCGAACATTAGTGAACAGTTCAAGGCGATGGTGAACGAGTACATCAGCGAGCGTTTCGGGGCTCGATAATCTCGTCGGCTAAGCTGCTCCCGGCCCGTTATCCATGGCGCATGCCCATGGCGCACGAATCCATCACGCACGACCACCAAGACGTTAACTGCGGAGAGACGATTAATGAAAAAAACGGTACTGGCCGCCTCAACCCTTGCCATCGCACTGGCTGGGAGTTTATCGACGAGCGTTGCGTTTGCGGCCGATGATCCGATGATGGTGTCGGTGAAACGCCTGTCTCTGGCGACGGCACAGCAGATCGCTCAGGCGACCATCGACGCCTGCCGCGAGAAGGGGATTCAGGTCGGCGTCACCGTCGTCGACCGCGACGGCGTCGTCCAGGCCCAACTGCGCGATACCATCGCCTCACCGATCACCGTTCCGATCAGCTACAAGAAGGCCTATACCGCGGCAGCCTTCAATGCCGCGACCTCGGCACTTGAGCCACGCGCAGACACCGCTGTTGGGCGCCAAGACTTCTTGGTCATGTCGGCCGGGGGGCTGCCAATCCAGGTCAGCGGTGCCTTGGTCGGCGGCGTCGGTGTCAGTGGCGCACCTGCCGGTGAGACTGACGAGGAATGCGCACAGGCCGGTGTGGATGCGGTTCAGGATGATCTTGAAATGGCGATGTAGCCAACTGCGCTGGGCCGACCAACCGGTCGGCCCACAGTCGCGCAAGCGGCAATGCGGGTTGTGAGTGCCAATCCGCTGCTCGGTGCTCAACCGTTCAGAAATTACCGGTTGCCCCGGCGGTGATAATCGAGAGCATCTCGCCATTGATCGTGATCGCAATCGCCTGCAGCTCTGCCGGGAGTTCATAGGCATTAATGATCATGTCGAGATTGAGCATCTCGAGCCAATAGCGGCCATCGTTATCTTCGATAAGCGCAATGGAGCAAGGCATGTAGGCGGCGTAGATGGTGTTGAAGCGCACCATTTTGATGGCGTCTTCGGGCCGACAAAACTGGAAGATCTCCAGCCTCGGTGACTCGAGGCCGCGCGCTTCCAGCTCGGCACCGACGTTTTGATGGCCGACCAGTTTCATATTCAGCTCGACCGCCTTTGAATTCATCGCGTCGATGGCGTCGTCTGGATTCACTCCATCCGCAAGACCGATCTTTAGCACGGTTTGGCCAATCTCGTACATGTTGACCTCAGGCGCATTAGCGACCCCAGAGGCCAAGGCGTTCGGCAGTGAGAGCGGTAACAGACACAGCAATGCGGCCGAAGCAAGGGTGCGTTTGAGCATGGGCAGAACTCCTTGGGTGTTCATCCGCGAGCGCTGAAGCAACTCACGTTAATCGTCGTTATCGTTGTCTTCGTTGTCATCATCGTCGCCGCCGAGATCATCGTCGAGCGATGCGACGAAGGCGAGGATGTCGAGCAGTTCGTCTTCCTCGTAGGCAGCGAAGGTCTCATCCTCAGGGTCGTCGGCGTGGATGCGCTCGCCGCTCTTGAACAGGGCAATCTGGCGCTCGAGATATTCGTAGTACTGACCTCGCAGCGGCGGCGAATCCTTGCGTGATTTGCCCTCGGCTTTGCGTCCATGACAGCTCTTGCAATCATACTTGTAGAGCTTCCGACCTGAGCGAGCGCTGCCTTCTTCTGGCCCCGGCACATCGAGCTCGATATCGATATCGGAGATATAACCAGCCAGATCCATCAGATCTTGGTCATTGGCTGTCTTCAGACCACCAACCACGAGCATGGCGTCGTAGCCGCGCGCACCGGTCTGGTAGTCGCGCAGCGCATTCACCAGGTAGTACTCGGGGAGCCCAGCAAGCCGAGGGTATTTGCCGCCCAGGATGCCCTGGCCGCGTTGACCGTGACAGAGCGCACACTGGCGAAACATCACCTCGCCAGCTCCGAGGTCTGGCTCGTAGTCGTCTAGGGCCTCGTTGCGGGCCTCGTTATCGTCAGCGGCCTGCACGGGCAAGGTCATTGCCATCAAGGCCAGTGGAACCGCAACCAGCGCGGCGAGAAGCGAACGCGTCAGCGACATCGAAACTTGCTCCGTTCTCTCTTTGGTAGGGCTTCGCTTGCGCGAAGCTTGAGAAGGTCTCAAGCGTGAATAGGTCGAGCCTTCATCGTTGTTTTCGGCGCCACTAACATAGGCGATTGCCCGGGGGGCTGCAACCGCGTTCATAACCATGAAATAAATAGTGGATAAACGGCTCAGTCTGCGCTGATATCACCTATCCAGATCCAACCGCCCCGGCAGCCGTCGATACCGATGGTGCTGATCGGCGCTGAGTGATCGATCTCGCTCAAGAGCGATCGGCATGTAACTGGCGCGCGACAGCCTCGCCGACGCGCCGACCACTGCTCAGCGCCCAATGGATCGATGGCGGCGCAGCAAGCTCACCGCAGACCCAAACCCGCTCAGCAACCGGCTGCAAGGTGTCAGACGCGCTTGCTGCAGTGACTGGCGGAGCCTGCACCGGCAGCGCGTCGTCGATGCGATAAACCGCGAGTCGGCGCCAGGCATCGACCGCATTGCCGAACCAGGAGCGCAACTGCTGCTGGACCAATGGCGCCAGCTGCTCAGGAGCGCGCTCATGCCCAAAGCAGTTGACGGTCACCAAGGCCTGTCCGGGTGGTGCATAGGCTGGCGCGAGGTTGCTCGGGCAGAGCAGGCTGTTGATGGGACCTTGGCCGTTGCCGTCGAGAACCAGATAAGGGCCATCAATGGGCGCGACCGGCGCCGCAAAGTAGAAGCAGGTTGTGCCGCGCGTCGCCGGTGCCGGTTGGTCCAACAGGCGTGCGGACTCGCGCCCTGGGGTTGCAACGATGACGGCCTTGGCAGTGCAGACCGAACCATCGCTGAGGACAACCCCAGCTCCACCCCCTGAAGCCCGATCGGACACGATCAGGCGCTCGACCTTGCGCCCTAGCTCGATAGTCTCTGGGGGAAGCCGCTGCGCAAGCTGCAGCGGTATCTGCGCCATCCCCTCAGCCGGTAGCGCAGTGTCGCCGAGCGCAAAGGCGCGAAACACGAACTCGAAGGCTCGGCTTGAGACGTCCAGCTCGGGCTCAAAGAAGACCCCAGCGAAAAATGGCTTAAAAAAGCGCTGAATGATGCGCTCTGAGAACCCAAGCTCGCGCAGCAGCGTGAGCGCTGAGGTTTCGGGTCGGCCGTAAAGGGCATCGAGATCGCCCCGGATGGCTCGTTGGCGCAGGCGCAGCAAGCGCAGCTTGTCCGCAAGGCTACCGACTGGGGACAGCACCATCTCTGGCAAGCGCTCTGGATGCCGCCAAATATCGCTGACGCGATGGAAGCGATTGCCGATGCGCACCTGGGCGCCGGGATAGAACGGGCGCAGGTCGAGCGCAGCATAATCGAGCTGCCGTTGCGCTTCCGGATACCAGGTCTGCAAGACCTGAAAGCCGCGGTCGAGTCTGAAACCCTCGACCTGGTCGGTCGCGATGCGGCCGCCGATGCGGTCGCTGGCCTCTAGGAGGCGGTAGCTGATCCTGGACTCATGCAGTGCGCGCGCACAGGCCAAGCCGCTTAATCCTGCGCCGATAATGATGACATCCGCGTTCAAGTGATTCTCCAATAGATGCTTGGCCTTAGCATGCTTGGCATGCACCTGACGCGGACGATGGCTGTGCGACGCGCGGACTCGACGTCAGTGCTGTGTACCAGGTGGTATCAGTGATACTGCTCAGTGGTGTAGTGGCCGGGCTCGGTGCGCTTATGTCGATGTAGTCCATGCGCTTCGAGCCAAGCGCGGACGTCCTTGATCATCTCTGAATTACCACAGAGCATCAGATGGCTATCGTTGGTGGTGATCTTGGCGCCTGCTGCATCCTCGAGCACGCCATTTTCGAGCAGATTCGTGATCCTGCCTTGGAGGGCGGTCTCGCTTGAATCGCGGGTGAGTGCGGAGATGAAGGTGAAGGCACCCTCGTGTTTGGCTTGCAGTTCAGCGATGGTCTCGCCGTAGGCCAACTCGCCAGTGTTGCGCGCCCCGTGCACCAGAATGATCCGCTCGAAGCGCTCCCAGGGCTCGGCGGTCTTCAGGATCGAGAGAAAGACGCCTAGTGCGGTCCCCGTCGCCAACATCCACAGGTCTCGACGCGAGACCACGTTGTCCATCGTAAACACACCGCTGGCCTTCGCTGAGATCCAGATCCGATCGCCGATCTCGAGGTCGGACAGCTTGGGTGTGAGCGGCCCCTCCGGCACCTCATTGAAATAGATTTCCAACGGTTGTTCTTGCGGTGCGTTGACCAGCGAGTAGGGCCGCCCGACACGCTCACCATCGACATCTAGCGCGACCTTGATGTACTGCCCGGCCTGGAAGTCTGTGAGCGGTGCGTCGATCTGCAGGCTGTAGAGTGCCTGCGACCAATGCCGCTTCCCCGAGATTCTCCCTTCGATCCAATCAACCATCGATCTTTACCTCAATAACGTGTTTAGTTTGCCTAGGTGGCTCCGGAACGACCTTTTCAAACCTTGTACAGCGAATGTTCAGTGACGGATCGCTGGCTCAAAGACCTCGCAAACCGAGCCTTCAGTGTTGATTTTCTGCTAAACCCTATCAGGGTCAGGTGTTTGAACGCCAGCGCTCGACCGGTTGTGTTCGCGGATCGACATCCCATTTCAGGGTTGTCAAGACTTTGCACAACCATATAAGAGGCCAATCCATGCGACTTCTGGCTCTAATCGCCGTTCTAGGAGGCTTAACCATGACGACGAACGCAACCGCTAACTGCGGCCCAGCACTCGATTTCGAACTGCGACGTCTCGCGGGTGATGAATCCGTGAGGCTCTGCGATGCCTACCAAGGCAAGGTGGTGCTGATGGTCAATACCGCCAGCAAGTGTGGGTTCACCGGTCAGTACGAGGGTCTTGAGGCACTCTACGACAAGTACAAGGAGCGCGGACTGGTGGTGCTGGGCTTCCCCTCCAACGACTTCGGCAACCAAGAGCCGGGCAGCGAGGAGCAGATTCAGCAATTCTGCCGCCTGACCTACTCGGTCGAGTTCCCGATGTTCGAGAAGATCCACGTCAAGAAGGGCGTGGCTGATCCGCTTTATCAGTACCTTGCCGCCCAAACTGGAGCCTACCCGAAATGGAACTTCTACAAGTACCTGATCGATCGCGACGGAAAGGTCGTCGACTACTTCTCAAGTATCACATCACCTGATAGCAAGAAGTTCATAGCGGCAATCGAAAAATTGCTCTGAGAATACTGTAAGACCCAACCTAAAGTAACGCGCTGAAAGCAGGTTCTAGGATTGCTCGATCGGGCAGAACACCTGAGAATGGCGACCAGATCGACGGCACAGCCGTCAGCGTGAAGAGGTCGACCGCATTGCCCAGCACTCCCTACCATCCTGATGATCCGGATCAGGACACAGCCGAAGGCCCGCCGCCGCTGTTGCCTGAGGATTTTGGGCTGACCCCGGCCAGCACACCGACCGATTCGCTGTCAGAGCTGGCCGAGGCCATGCCAGGGATGCGGGTGCCGCCGCATAACCTGCAGGCTGAACAGTCGCTGCTCGGCGCCCTGATGCTTGAGAACAGCGTTTGGGAGCAGGTCGCGGACAAGGTGCGCGAGACCGATTTCTACCGCCAAGAACACCAGCTGATCTTCCGCGCGATCCACATCCTGGCCGAGCAGGATCAGCCGTTCGACGTCATCACGTTGGCGGAGGCGCTGGAGAAGCGCAAGCTGCTCGACGACATGGGCGGAATGCAGTATCTGGCCGAGATCGATCGCAACACTGGCTCGGCCGCCAATGCCGCGCATTATGCGCGCATCGTCCGTTTCAACTCAGTGCTACGGCAGCTGATACGCGCTGGCACCGGCATCGCCGATCTGGCGTTCGACACCAAGGGCCGCAGCGAGGCCGAGATCCTCGACGCCGCTGAGGCCAAGGTGTTCGAGATCGCCGAACAACTCACCCGCGGCGGCGGTTTCAAGTCGATCGAAGACCTGCTGACTATTGCGGTCAACAAGATCGATGAGCTTTATCACCGTAATGAACCGATCACCGGCCTGCCGACGGGATTCATCGACTTCGACATGAAGACCTCCGGCCTGCAGCCCGCCGATCTGATCATCTGCGCTGGGAGGCCGTCGATGGGCAAGTGCCTAGAGGCCAGCAGTGAGATCCTGCTCGCGGATGGCCGGGTCACAACCATCGAAGCGATCGTTCAGGAACGCCAAGCAGCGTTGCTGACGTTGGATCAGCGCCTGCACTTCAGAACGACGCAGCCAAGTGCCTTTGTTGATGACGGGCATAAACCGGTGTTTCGGGTCACCACCAGACTCGGGCGCGTCGTCGATACGACAGTCACTCATCCGTTTCTGACCATGGATGGCTGGCAGGCGCTCAGCGAACTCGACGTCGGTGACTGCATCGCTGTGCCGCGACGCCTGCCGGTCTTCGGCAACAAGTCGATGCGCGACTGTGAGGTCAGGCTGCTCGGCTGCTTGATCGGTGACGGATGCCTCAGAGGCGCAACGCCGACGTTCATCAACGACAGCCCTCAGCTCCAGAGCGACTTCATCGACGCAGCCAATGCCTTCGGCGGTGTGCGTGCTCTGCTGAAGCGACGCCCAAACCGTACGTCTGAGGTCTGCGTGGTCGCGGATCACGACGCAACGGAGACTCAGCGCAGTAGTGCGTTCAGCACAGCATTGCGCGATGCTCTCGCGCTGTCTGGCCGCTCTCAGCGCCAGCTTGCACTCGCCACTGGAGCGAGTCCGGCAACCGTCTGCTATTGGCTCCAAGGGCGAAACATGCCAGGTGCGGCGTTGTTTGATGGGATCGAACGATTCTTTGCCAATGCCAGAGTCGCTTGGGCGCCGAGCGCCCGCGAGCGCGGGGTAAAGAACGGCCCCAATGCACTGACTCGCTGGCTGATAGAGCTCGAGCTCTGGGAACGCGATGCGCATGATAAGTGCATTCCAGCGCCGGTCTTCGAACTGCCTAAGGCACAACTTGCCTTGTTTCTGAATCGACTCTTCGCAACCGATGGTTGGGCGACGCTGCTTGCGAGCGGTCAGTGCCAGATTGGCTATGCCTCAGCCAGTGAACGTTTGGCGCGGCAGGTTCAGCATCTCCTGCTGCGCTTTGGCGTCATCGCCAAGCTTCGCTACCGCCGTATTCGCCGCAAGCAGTTAGGCGCACAGCTAGGCGCACAGCTAGGCGAGCAGTTGGGCGAGCAGCCGGCAGCGCAGACCGAGTTCAGCGCCTGGCAACTCGATTTGACTGACGCAGACTCAATCCGCACCTTCGCGACCGAGATCGGAATCTACTCGAAGGAGGCCGCTCTCGGACGCGTCTTGGAAGCCCTTGATCAGAAACGCCGACAGACGAATGTAGATCTGATTCCGGCCGCTGTTTGGGAGCAGCTGCAGGCCGCGAAGGGTGATGAATCCTGGTCAAGGTTAGCTCTGCGGGCTGGGCTTACCGGGGTTTCCAATATCCATGCCGGAAAACGCGCGCTGTCTCGGCAGCGCTTGGGACAGCTCGCTGAAGCGCTTAACGAACCTACGCTGAGCGATCTTGCCAACAGCGAACTCTTTTGGGACCAGATCGTATCCATTGAGCCCATCGGCTTGCGGCAGGTTTACGACCTGACCATCCCGGAGACGCACAACTTTGTCGCTAACGACATCTGCGTGCACAACACCAGTTTCGCGATGAACATCGCCGAGAACGTTGCGATCAAGACGGGTAAGGGCGTTGCCGTATTCAGTATGGAGATGCCAGGCGATGCGCTGGCGATGCGCATGATGTCGTCGTTAGGACAGATCGACCAGCATCGGGTGCGGACCGGCAAGCTGACCGAAGAAGACTGGCCGCGGCTGACCTCGGCGGTGACCATGCTCTCACAAGCGCCGATGTATATTGATGACACCCCGGCGCTGTCACCAACCGATCTCCGTGCGCGGGTGCGCCGGCTGCAGCGTGATCTCAAGCGCGAAGAGAAAGAGTTGGGCATGATCGTCATCGATTACCTGCAGCTGATGCAGGCCTCGAGCGAAGGGGAGAATCGCGCGACCGAGATTTCGACAATATCACGCTCACTCAAGGCGCTGGCAAAGGAGCTCCATGTGCCAGTTGTGGCCTTGTCGCAGCTCAATCGAAGCCTCGAACAGCGTCCCAACAAACGCCCTCAGATGTCCGATCTGAGGGAAAGTGGGGCGATTGAACAGGATGCAGACGTCATCGCCTTCATCTATCGCGACGAGGTCTACAATGAGGACAGCCCGGATAAAGGTGTCGCTGAAATCATCATCGCCAAACAGCGTAACGGGCCGATCGGTGTCGTGAAGCTGGCGTTCCTCGGGCAGTTCACCAAGTTCGAGAACCTAGCCGAAGACCTGTACGGCGATCTGGGGTACCAATGATCGTCGGACCCGTCGCACAGATCGATCTCGAGGCACTCCGGCATAACCTTGCAATTTGCCGAGCCGTGGCACCGACTAGCCGCGTTTGGGCGGTGATCAAGGCCAATGCCTATGGTCACGGCGTGGGGCAGTGCGCCGCTGCACTCGACGCAGCAGATGGGTTTGCGCTGGCGCGGGTGGAGGAGGCACTGTTGCTGCGGGCGACCGGTGTCAGCAAGCCGCTGCTGGTGATGGAGGGCATCGCCAACGAGGCCGAGGCCAGTGCGGTGCTCCCCATGCAGGTCGAGCTGGTGGTTCATGCAACTCGGCATCTGGATCTGATCCTCAACGAGCTCGAGACAAACCCGCAGTCGAGACCCCAACGCATCTGGCTCAAGCTCGACACCGGGATGGGACGGCTCGGCCTGCAGCCTCAAGAGGCGGTGGCGCTGATCGAGCGCCTGCGCGCGCTGCCATCGAGACTGGCTGAGGCGTTGGAGCTCGCTGGGATCATGACGCATCTGGCCAATGCCGATGATCCATCGCATGCCATGACCGACAGGCAATGCGAGCAGGCGAGGGCGCTCGCCGAACGCTTTGATCTGCCGTTATCCATTGGTAACTCGGCCGGCATTCTGGCCCATCCTGCGGCACGCAGTGATTGGGTGCGGCCGGGGATCATGCTCTACGGTGGCTCGCCCTTACTGAACCGGTCAGCGGTAGCGCTCGATCTGCGGCCGGTGATGACCCTGTCGAGCCCGTTGATCGCCGTGCGCGAGTTCAAGGCCGGCACGCCGATCGGCTACGGCAGCACCTATCGCTGCCCAGAAGCGATGCGCGTTGGCGTGGTGGCGATTGGCTATGGCGATGGCTACCCCCGCCATGCACCGACGGGTACGCCGGTGCTGGTCCGCGGCCAGCGTGCAGAGTTGCTTGGGCGCGTCTCTATGGACATGATCAGCATCGATCTTCGGCCGATACCGGGGGCCGAGGTGGGGGATAGCGTCACCTTGTGGGGTCAGGGCTTGCCGGTTGAGCAAGTGGCTGAGCAGGTCGGCACGATCAACTATGAACTGCTGTGCAGACTCTCGCCACGAGTCAGAGTCGTTCACGAGCAGGGGCCATCTTCGAAGTCCGCCGCATCGGCACGAGAGACGACGCCGGCCCTGGTTAGGCAGCCGGGGCAAGGCCAGGCGGCTGAGCAAGCATCAGAACTCGAATCGGCGCTCGCGCCGACGCAAAAGCAGGAGCCGCTCGGGCAGCAAGGACCGGAGCAGGGGCCTTGAACGCGACCACCAAAAAGTCGCGCAGCGTCTATGTCTGCAACAGCTGCGGCGCTCAGTCACCGAAATGGAGCGGACGCTGTACTGACTGCGGTGCCTGGAACAGCATCGAGCAGGGGGTATTGCCGCCGAAAACCCAAACTCGTCCGGGCGGCGGCGGATACGCCGGCGCGGCCGGTAATGCGGCGCGCGCTGATCTCAGTGCGATCCATCGCCTCGCCGAGATCGCGCCCGAACAGGAGGTGCGCACCCCGAGCGGCATCGCTGAGCTCGACCGGGTGCTCGGCGGCGGGCTGGTGCAAGGCTCGGTGGTCCTGATCGGCGGTGATCCGGGTATTGGCAAATCGACCTTGCTGTTGCAGGCCAGCGCCGCGATCGATGCCAATCCGGCCTTCGCCTCCAGCAAGGGCTCGGTGCTCTACGTCACCGGCGAGGAATCACCGCAGCAGGTCAGCCTCCGTGCTCAGCGGCTTGGGCTCGAGCCGGGCGGGCTCAATCTGCTCGCCGAGACCTGCATCGAGCAGATCTTGGCGACCGCCGCCGCCGAAGCGCCACGCGTGCTGGTGATCGACTCGATCCAGACCTTGTTTACCGAGGCTCTGACCTCTGCGCCCGGCTCGGTCTCGCAGGTGCGCGAGACCGCCGCTCAGTTGGTGCGCTATGCCAAGCTCACCGACACCACGGTATTTCTGGTCGGCCATGTCACCAAGGAGGGCGCGCTGGCAGGGCCACGCGTGCTCGAGCACATGGTCGATACCGTGCTCTATTTCGAGGGCGAATCCGGCAATGCCCATCGGCTGGTGCGGGCGGTCAAGAATCGCTTTGGCGCCGTCAACGAGCTAGGCGTCTTTGCGATGACCGATCGCGGCCTGCGCCAGGTCTTGAACCCCTCGGCGATCTTCCTGTCGCGCCACTCCGAGCCAGCACCGGGCTCGGTGGTGCTGGTCACGCGCGAGGGCACACGGCCGATGCTGGTCGAGGTCCAGGCACTCGTGGATCAAAGCCCGCTGGCCAATCCGCGCCGGCTGGCGGTGGGCTTGGAGCAGAATCGACTGGCGATGCTACTGGCCGTGCTGCACCGCCACGGCGGCATCGCGATGTTCGACCAGGATGTCTTCACCAACGTCGTCGGCGGGGTCCGCGTGACCGAGACCGCCGCTGATCTCGCGGTGCTCTTCGCCGTGCTCTCGAGCTTTCGCGACAAGGCGTTACCAGTGGATCTTGCGGTCTTTGGTGAGGTTGGTCTATCCGGCGAGATCCGGCCGGTGCCGAACGGCCCGGACCGACTACGCGAGGCCGCCAAACATGGATTCAAGCAAGCCGTCGTGCCCAAAGCCAATGTGCCGAAAGGGGGTATCGACGGCCTGGAGATCCGCCCTGTACTGAGCCTGCGCGAAGCGATCGATACCCTGTGAAGACAGACGGATCGAGCCGGACCCTACCGCTCCGCCAAGACCATGGCCGCGGCGCCATCGGACCACCGGTTCAGGAGAATGGCAAGACGAGGCAGATCATCCCGCCATGATCTCACGAAACGGCGTCGATCAGTGGGCTGCTGCGCGTGCAGCCTGCTCACGGGTAAAGAATCGGCCGTCTCGTATGAAGCCAGAGATGATCTCAGGCTCGGTCGCGATCACATGGCCTTCGGCGTCTCGGCTCTGCACCCATGATTCCGGAAGTCCATCGAGGACGTGGATCGGCGCCGGCCTGCCGTCACCAAACCGTGACAGCTCGATCTCGCCTGTGGCACGGTTGAGGTAGCCAGGCCGCCATCCAAACGCACGATTCGCTTGGCTGATGCCGCGCGTTCTTGCATAGAGATCATTCTCATGACGCAACGCCAGCTCAGTGAGGGCGCCGTGCATCCGCTGTGCGTGCTCGCGACTCTGCGGTTCCGAGTGGATGACTTGAGTCTGGATTTGAAGTTGAGTCTGGATCTGGTCGCTGTACATTGCCGTGCTCCTCTAACTGTTACTTAGCTTATCGGCAGCAGGAGGCAGTTCCCGGATACTGGGCAGAGCAAAAACAGTAATGGAATGGTCCGCCCCGCTCCTCCAACACACCCCGAGCGGGCACAATAAGCGATGATGAGAACCCATCGTCAACCAAGGTAGCGGAGCAGACCAATGACAGAGACTCACAAAGACCGGGCCATCACG
>NZ_NRRY01000032.1 GCF_016583905.1 Lamprobacter modestohalophilus
GCAAGAAAGACAATCTGTTTCTCTAAACTTGAAAAGATGCATGACATTGTCATCGGCCTATTCATCAATCGCTACGAGTTTGGGCTAATAATTCAGTAGGCAGCAGGTACATATCTATAACACTACCGGCTTCTGTACACGCGTGTAGCCATCCTGCGGTTCTTTCATCCAATCCCCCAGCTTGCTACAGACGTGTAGCACGCGCGTCAATTCAGCTTAAGCGCTGTATCGTCTCGAATTGTCCCGTCGGCGAAAAGCGCAATCGGAAGATACCGTGAACGCCATCACGTGTAACGACCTGTCGCAGCGCCGTCGCCGGAAACACGACGCGCCGACCGTCGAGGCTCCAGGTATAGACCTGCTCGGCCCGGCCCTCATAGTGGCTCAGGCATGCCTCGGCGGAAAGCTCGATGACGACATCGACGCTTGGCATGTTCGTTGTACGTTTGTACCTTAGAAAGCTCGCTCAACAACGCAGAAATAATAGACTGCCTGAGCGGCCGGCGCGAAATACATCGGCTGCTTGATCTACATCAGGCAGCCGTATTCAAGCCCGCCCCCATTTGAACGATGATTGTAGGAACGATCTCCGTCTTCAGGAGGTCGCATGCCAGCTGCGTTGTCCGGGAGTAAAGAGCGCTATGAAACTGACGATCAAGAGCCGCTTGGCCTTGCTGATCACCATCCTCCTTGCGTTGCTACTGGTCGTCGGCGGCCTCGGCTTCAACGGCATGCAATCGTCTAACCGCGCCCTTGAAGGCGTGTACGAGCAGAACCTCAAGCGCTCACAGGATCTGGCCCGCATCGACGCGCTGGTCCGAAACATCATGATGCAGCTCTTCCTGGCCTCTCAGCATGCCCCCACCATCGCTGTCAGCGCGCTCCACGACCATCCCGTTTCGATGCACTCTGATCTCATCAATGACAATCAGACCGAGCTCACCGGCATCTGGAACAGCTACCAAGAGGCCGTCAACAGCCCAGAAGGCGAAGGCCTCGCCGAACAGTTCGACACCCTCTACCAAAAGCTTATCTATAACGCCGTAGACCCAGCCGTAGAGCTCTATCTCGTCGGTGAGTACCCGGGGGCAGATTTTGTCGTCTTCATCGAAGGGTTACCTGTCTATGAACAGGTGAGCGCGACCCTCAAGGAGATGGTTGAGCTTGAGCACCAGACAGCCCAGGCCGCGTTTCAGAGTGCCGAGGCCAATGCGCTGTTCATGCGCAATCTCATGATCGGCACTGTGGTCGTCGCGATACTCCTAGGCGCCCTACTCGGCTGGCAGATCGTCTTGCGCATCACGCGGCCGCTCGCGAACGCGCGCCAGGTATTCAACGAGATGTCCCGTGGCAACCTGACCAACCGCATCGAAGCCCGAGGTAACGATGAAGTCGGCCAGATGATGTTAGCGCTCGCGGATACCCAAGATAAGCTGCGCGATCTCATCATCAACATTCAGGGCTCGGTCGAGTCGATCTCAACCGCCGCCACCCAAATCTCGACCGGCAACACCGACCTCTCACAGCGCACCGAGGAGCAGGCCTCTAGCCTGCAGGAAACCGCGAGCAGCATGGAGGAAGTGGCGTCAACGGTGAAGCACAATACGGACAATACGGCGCAAGCAAACCAGCTTGCGAGCCAGGCGAGCACCTCGGCGGGCAGCGGCGGCGAAAAGGCCAAGCAGGCCGTTGGCAAGATGCACGAACTGTCAGAGAGTTCGGAAAAGATCAGCGGCATTATTTCGCTGATTGACGGCATCGCGTTCCAGACCAACATCCTGGCACTGAACGCCTCGGTGGAGGCAGCTCGGGCCGGTGAGCAAGGCCGTGGCTTTGCCGTGGTTGCCCAAGAGGTGCGCAATCTTGCTCAGCGCTCAGCCGATGCCGCCAAGCAGATTCAAGAATTGATCGAGCTCAATGGCGAGGTCGTTGAGCAGGGTCGCGTGCTGGTCGAGGCGGTTGGCGAGTCGATGAATGAGATCGTCACCCATAGCGCGAAGGTCTCGGAACTGATGGACGAGGTCAACCGGGCCTCCAATGAGCAAACGATGGCAATCGACCAGGTCAGCGTCGCGATCAGCCAAATGGACGAGGTGACCCAACAGAACGCCGCCTTGGTCGAGCAGACGGCAACCGCCTCATCGTCACTCGAAGAACAGTCCCGTGAGCTTGCGGATGCGGTATCCTTCTTCGACGTTGGCAAGACGGCGGCGGCATCGCCAAACATAGCCCTTCCCGCGGCGACCAAATCCGTCCCGAAACGAGAACCAGCCAAGCCCGCAGCGCTCGCGCCTCCGCCTAAGGCTCAGCCTGCCCCCAAGAAGCAGCCTGAGCCCGTCACCCACAGCGAAGATGACTGGGAAAGCTTTTGATGTAACCTGACCCACCCTCAGGTTCTCAATCTGCATTGAGGATCAAACCGTGATCACCACGACCGCTGCCAGCCCCCTCACCTCGATTGCCTATGTAGGTAAAGCGGCTAATGGCGGCGCTGCCAGTTCGCCGGCCGCATGGCGCCCAAGCGTCGAGGCCGCCAAAACGGAGGCTGGGCCAGGTCAGCCCGAACGGAGCGCAGGAGAAGGTACGCGCGCCCGGGTCTCTGAAGGCGACGCCAGCAGAAATGCGCAAAACAACGCCCTCGCCGAGGAGCTTACGCCGCAAGAACTGCGCATCCTCGACCAGCTCAAGCAGACCGATCGCGAAGTCCGGCAGCACGAACTCGCCCATCAAGTTGCGGGCGGTGCTTATACCGGGAGCGCCCAGTTCCAGTATGAGATCGGCCCTGATGGCCAACGCTATGCCGTGGCCGGCGAAGTATCGGTCGACTACGGGCCCGTCACCGGTGACCCTCGGGCCACCATCGAGAAGATGAATGTCGTGATCAGCGCCGCGCTCGCGCCCGCAGAGCCTTCACCGACCGATTACAAGGTCGCTGCTCGCGCGCGACAATACCTGCTGATGGCCCAGCTCGAACTCAGCCAACAGCAAACGCAAACGGGCGCCACCAATTTCATCGCTGAGGATGCTGCCGCCAACGATGACGAGACCACCGATGCCCAACTGGGCCGAGATCGACGGGTCGAGGAATACAGCCGCATAGCGGCAACCACTGGCACCAGCGCCGAGACTGCGCAGGCGAGCTTACGCAGCGTCGCCTGAGGAAGACTGATCTCGCCGCATCCATAGACGCCCGGGCCGAGTCCCCAGACGCCTGAGCAGAGCCTTCCGCAGATCAATCGGCATCGGGGTGGAGTCCCGCCAGGGTCTCCTCCGTCACTGGATTGCGCTCGACATCCAAGATGCGCCCACCAATATCTGCAGCCCGCCGCGTGAAGGCGATCATCGTGTCGGGGCTGCGCGACAGGCTGCGCGAATTGATAAACTTGATCAAGATAGAAACGCCCTGCACCGGCGGGTGCTCACCGTCATCGAGGTGCAATGGCGGCAAGGTTCCAGGGGATGAGGCGTTTGCAACGGTCAGCGGATAGCCCTCAGGTCCCGGGGGAATATGGTAGATACCGAGTGCTGCCTCGTAGAAGGCCTTGGTCTCCTTGAGCAGCTGACCAAGCGCTCGGTTCGTCTCAGGCCCCGGTTCATCGAACACGACGAAAAGATAGCGCTGAGTCTTGTCTGCTAGCTTCTTTTTGCCCCGCTCACGGGATTGGGCCGGATCGGATTCGGCCGAAGCCGCCCGCTCAGGCGGCGCATCCGTCTCCGTCGCATCGCTTTCGTCTTTTTGTCTGAGGATTGAAAGGTAGAAGATCGCCAGTGCACCCAACCCTAGAATTAAGGCTGCAGCAGCCAGCAAAATGGCAAGGCTAGAGTTATTCATCGGCTGTTCCTCGACGGCTGAGGTAGTGTCGCAGAAACACGCCCCTTCTTCCATCAAGGTTATACCGCGAAACCGGCATTTAAGCTTGCATGGGTGATTGACCATCCATTCTGGCTAGGGGCGGGCAAGTACTTCATCGTTCGCGGTAGCGACACAGTTGCTATTTTATCGCAAAACAGGCGCTTTACCGTTCAGGATATCGACGTACTTTGCGGTTTACCCTAAAACAGGCGCTTCATCGTTCGGGGTGGCGACACATTATGTCCATTAGGCGGCCCGCGCTCTCCGGCCAAGCACGAGATGGCGCAACATTGATCCGATGTCCTGCGCCCTGGCGGGTCAATGCACTCAGGCTACTCGCCGCGGCGGATGAACCGAGCAGCCTCGCGGAACTGGCAGAGGCCATCGATACGGTCGCGCAGCAGCCAGAGGCAGACTGGAGCAGCCTGCTGATCATCCCTGCAAGCGATGGCCCGGCTGCGGCGGTCTGGGTTCAGCCGCAGCCAGGCAACACCGCTCGGCTCTGGCTGCCTGCCGACCGCTCCCAGTGGGCTGCGATCCTGTTGCGTGGCGCCCAGCAATGGGCTGACAGCCAGGGTCTCACCATCGTCCAAGCGGTGGTCGACAGCGCTGATGAAGACGCAGCAGTATTACTGCGAGAGAACGGCTTCCCGCTCTTAGTCGACCTGCTTTACATGCAGGCCCAGACAAGACGACACAGCAGCCAGGGCGACCCGACACCAAGCACAAGGACACCAAGCACAAGGACACCAAGCACAAGACCAGAGGCCACGATCGAATCCATCGGTCAGCTGCCCTCAGCGCGGCTGCTGTCGCTCATGACGCGCATCGAAGGCGGCTCTCTCGATTGCCCAGGCCTGCATGGCGTCCTCTCCCCCCTGCAGGCTATCGAGGGCTTTCAGCGGCAGGGACAATTCACACCTGAGCATTGGTGTATCCTGCGCTTCAAGGGAGAAGACGCAGGCCTGTTGCTCTTGGCACCGCATCCGCAGACGCCCTGCTGGGAGCTGATCTACATGGGCATCGTCCCTGCATGGCGCGGCCATGGATTAGGCCGACTGCTGGTTGCAGAGGCAATGAGCCGCGCCGGCAAGAACAGCGCTGAACTCGTGCTCTTGTCCGTGGATGTCCGTAACCAGCCGGCGTGCAGAATCTACGAAGAAACGGGTTTCCGTGTCTACGCCAAGCGCAGCCTCTATGCCTGGACTCCTAGCGGCTAGGGAATCTTGCAACAGTCAGCCTATACGTTGCAGCTAGCGACTGATCAGTGTTCGCGACTGGCTCTGTCCTGCTCCACACTGTAGAGCTCCGCGCTGCGGTCGCTGTCGAGATTGGCGTCCAGATAATCAGCGATCGCGGGCAATGCGATTTCCCAGCCGCGGGTGTGATCCAGCTCGACCTCGGCATGTTGCAAGCTGAAGCCGAGAACGTGGCCGCCATGAGCGCGATCAGCCGAAAGAAAATGCAGGTGAAAGCCCGGCACATTGATGCCAGCGCAGAAGCTGGGGCACCAGAAGCCGATGAGGGTGCCATCAATATCTTGCTGGTCGAACAGCACTTGCTCGCGCGCCACTTCCGCGAGCGGGGCATAGGGCCTTTGCTGGCGCGGCACACTGCGATACCGAATCTGGGCAAAGCGCCCCACAGCCTTGATCGCGTAGATCATGTTCCGGCTCGGAAAGCGCTGCTCGAGCTGAGCTTCGAAGGCCTTGAGATCGAGCGGCTCGCTCAACACGAACGCCTGATCTGGCGCAAATTCAGTCACGGCCATGAACGGCGTTCCGGTCTCGGGCGGCATCGTCCTGACTTGCCCATCGCTCGCGGCCTGGTAGACCACGCCATCAAGCGCGATCAACTCGCCATCGAGGGCAGCAAAGGTGCCAAGACCGAAGCCGCCGTGCTTGAGCAGGTCGCCAACGGTAGCAGCGCTGTCGTAGACACCGGCGAGCAGGGCGTCGATGGTCGAGACCTGATAGAGCACCTCATCGCGTCGCTCCTCGGCCAACAGACTGCTGGCGAACAGCGTGGAGATCAAGACAGCGGCGATGCGCAAGCGCAGCAAACGGGAGGCTTTGTTCAGATTCATGACTGTCTCGCAGAGGCACTAAGGAATCGATATCGATACAACGTCGGGCCGAGTGTTGGGTGTGCGGCCTCGACATGAGGTCGCGTGTGTTGTGACTTGGCAAGAAGAGGCTCGCGCAGAGACGCAGCGGCGCAAAGGAAGAAAGGGCAATGTTGTCCGTGGTCGGAGTGCGCACTGCTTGGTTCGACGTCTTGACCGCTGGCGAGAGGCCATAGTCTCGCACAGAAGCGCCTGCACACTGATCACAACCAGAATTCGCCCTATACTCGGCCACCCTAGGCTAACCACAATCGAAGAGACTGATCACAATGGCGACCAGCCCCAGCCAAGCACTGGAGACCTTCCCCAACCCACAGCCCGAGCGCGACTACACGATCCGCATCCGTGTTCCCGAGTTCACCTGCCTGTGCCCAAAAACCGGCCAACCAGATTTTGCCGAGCTCACCCTGGAATACGTGCCAGAGGCGACCTGCGTCGAGCTGAAATCATTGAAGCTCTACGTCTGGTCCTATCGTGACGAGGGTGGTTTCCATGAAGCCGTCACCAACCGCATCCTGACTGACCTGGTGCAGGCCACCGAGCCGCGCTTCATGCGGCTGACCGCCGAGTTCAATGTCCGCGGCGGCATCTACACGACGGTCGTCGCCGAACATCGCGCGCCCCACTGGCAGGCACCGGCGGCCGTCGCACTGCCTTGACAGCGATGGCTGACAGTCCCTGTTGGATCGGGCTTGATCTCGGCACCTCCGGCTGTCGCGCGATGGCCATCGACCGCGCCGGCGAGCCGATCGCCCTCGCCAAGGCAGAGCTTCCTGCAATCCACGCGAACCGGGCAAACCAGGCAAACCAGGCGGACCAGGCAAGCCAGGCGAACGGTCGCGGCAACCAGACGAACAGCCGCGGCCCGGTTAGCGGCGCCATCGAACAGGACCCGGAGCACTGGTGGCGTGCCGTTATTGAGGTGCTGAGCCAGCTGAGCTGCGATCTCGGGCGCTATCGCCCGCAAAGGCTCTGCGTCGACGGCACATCGGCGACCCTGCTGCTCTGCACGCCCCAGGGCGAGCCACTGACCCCAGCGCTGATGTACAACGACGCGCGAGCCGTCGACGAGGCGCAGATCATCGCCGAGTACGCGCCCGAGGATTCGCCCGCTCGAGGACCAAGCGCATCACTCGCCAAGCTGCTGTCTCTGCGACGACAGCTCGGTCCAAACCAGCCCGCGCTCGCGCTGCACCAGGCAGACTGGATCAGCGGACGCCTGCGCGGCCGCTTCGGCGACAGCGATTGGAACAACGCCCTCAAGCTTGGCTTCGACCCACACCGACTGGCCTACCCACCCTGGCTCCTGGCGTTGGACCTAAACCCCGTCGAGCTGCCGCGCTGCCATCCGCCTGGAGCCGATCTTGGTCCGGCGAGCGCGGAGGTCGCGGCGGCCACGGGGCTAGCGCCGACGCTGCGTATCGCTGCCGGAACCACCGACAGTACCGCGGCGACACTGGCGGCCGGAGCTCGAGCACCGGGCGATGCGGTGACCAGTCTCGGCTCGACGCTGGTGCTGAAGCTGGTCTCAAAGCGTGCCGTCGCAGACGCCGCCTGTGGGGTGTATAGCCATCGGATTGGCCACCTCTGGCTCGTTGGCGGCGCCTCAAACAGCGGTGGCGCTGTGCTGAGACAGTCTTTCGACGATGCCCAGCTTCGGCGGCTGAGCGAGCGTATCGACCCAACGCGAGCGACCGGGCTCGATTACTATCCGCTGCCGCATCGCGGCGAGCGCTTTCCGATCGCCGACCCCAGTCTCGCGCCGAGGATCACACCACGACCTGCCGAGGACAGCCTGTTCCTGGCCGGGCTCTTCGAAGGCATCGCCCAGATCGAACGCGCAGGCTATCAGCGACTGCGTGAGCTCGGCGCTCCGGCACCAACGCGCATCCTGAGCTGCGGCGGTGGCGCCCAGAACCCGGTCTGGAGCGCCATCCGCAGTCGCGTCCTCGGCTTGCCGGTGGAATGCACGCGGCAGAAAGAGGCTGCTTACGGTGCAGCGCTGCTCGCGCGCGGCGACTGGGGCGCAGCCTTCGGACAAGACGAGAACGGCGAACTGTCAGGACGCCTGGCTGGCTGGCTGGCTGACTGACTGACTGGCTTGGCCGCCTGGCCGCCAGGACGACTAGCCGCTTGACGGCCTGGACGCCTGGACGCCTGGACGCCTGGACGCCTGGACGCTTGACCAACGCCAGCATCCACTCACCGCATCTTTGGCACAATGGACCGTTACCGGTAATCTCTAGGGCCCGACACCGGTCCTGACCCGTCCCGCGGAGTTGTCAACGCCATGGCCCAGCAAGTACTCAAGGTCCCGCCGACCAAAAACACCCTGCTTTCACTGAAGAAGCAGGCAAAATTCCTTGAGGAGGGACACGACCTGCTCGAGCGCAAGCGGGAACTCCTGACGCGCTTGGTGTACGAGCGCATCGGCGAATATCGGCGCCTGCGAGAGGATGCCGAGCGCGGCCTCTCCGAGGCCTATCGTTGCCTCGGCATCACCCATCTGCGCATGGGCAGCCGCGGGCTGAATCAGGCGGCGCTGGGTGCCGCACCAGGACTGCGGATCGATATCCTACCGCGGCGCTCGCTGGGTGTTGAGTACCCCTCGGTATCCGCCGAGCGCTTACCCATCAAACCGGCTGGGCTGCTCGGGACCGACGCCAGTTTCGACAACACCCGCGAACACCTCGCTGAGGCCGCCGTGCTCTTGGCGCGACTTGGCGAGGTCGAGATTGCGCTTTATCGGTTGATGGAAGAGCAGCGTAAGGCACAAAAACGGGTGAATGCGCTCAAGTACAACATCATCCCGCTATACCAGCGCAGCATCCATTTCATCCAGTCGGCGCTGGAGGAAGAAGAGCGGAACACCCTGTTCCAGGTCAAGGTGCTGCGCGAGCGAGCAATCGTCTAGGCATCGACCTGCAGCCCCTCGCCTTAAGCCCTCGCCTTAAGCTCTCACATCAAGGCCACCTGATCGAGGCGAGTCGAGAGCGGCGAGCCGATAGAAGCTCTCCCGATAGAAGCCATGCCGACAAAGGCCATTCCGACAGAGGCCATCGTTGAACAAGACCAAACGCACGGCGATCTTCGAACGGCTGCGCCAGTCCAATCCCGCCCCAACGACCGAGCTCCGGTACAACTCGGCCTTTGAGCTGCTGATTGCGGTGATCCTCTCGGCCCAGGCGACCGACAAGGGCGTCAACAAGGCGACCGAGCGTCTGTTCGCGGTGGCTAACACGCCGGCCGCGATCCTAGCATTGGGCGAGGATGGCCTTAAGGCACAGATCCGCACCATCGGGCTGTTCAATGCCAAGGCCAAGAACATCATTGCGACCTGCCGCAAGCTGGTCGATGAGCATGGCGGCGAGGTCCCTCGCGAGCGCGCTGCACTCGAAGCGTTACCGGGTGTTGGCCGGAAGACCGCAAACGTGGTCTTGAATACAGCCTTTGGTGAACCGACCATCGCCGTCGATACCCATATCTTCCGGGTCGCGAATCGCACGGGCCTCGCGTCAGGGAAAACCCCATTGGCGGTCGAGCAGCGCCTCCTACGCTTGGTGCCAACGCCATTCCTGCATGACGCCCATCACTGGCTCATCCTCCACGGTCGGTATTGCTGTAAGGCACGCAAGCCGAACTGCCCGAACTGCCCGATCTCCGATCTCTGCGAGTACAGACAGAAGACACCGGCTGACCTGAAGACAACACCTGCTGAGCCGATGTCACAGCCGGTCCCTGAGCTGAGCGATAGAGCGATAGAGCGATAGAGCGATAGAGCGATAGACTCAGAATAGCCGTCGCGCTCTGGATCAGAGTTGATCCTAAAAAGCGCATTTGAACCGCAGATTACGCAGATAAACGCAGAGAGTTCAAGACCCCGTTACTCATCACTGCTTCGCCTGTTGGGTGGCCTCACTAAACCTGCTAGAGCCTTGTTTTTTAATATTTAATCTGCGCACATCTGCGCCCTCTGCGGTTTATTAGGTTGATCGATCGCCTCGGTCGATCCCGACAAGTCTTCCTGAAAGTCCAAGCAAACGCCCATGTTCAGTCAAGATCGCGATCAGCTCCGCCAGGCCTATCTCACCGCCTGGCGCAAAGCGCAGGCCGACGAGCCGCTAAAGCCAGTCGAGCGGCAGATCGTCGAGGTTGCCGGCCAGCACCCCGAATATCACGCCCTGCTCGAGCAGGGCGAGGCGGCCATCGGCCGCGAATGGCTGCCAGAGGGTGGCGAAAGCAACCCATTTTTGCACATGGCCCTGCACATCGCGCTGCAGGAGCAGGTCAGTACCGACCGCCCAGCCGGCATTCAACGCCTCTATCAGGGCATGATCAGGCACTGCCTCGGCGACGTGCACGAGGCCGAGCATCGCATCCTTGAATGCCTGGCCGAAGAGATCTGGAAGATCCAGCGCCATGGGCGCGAGTTTCGACCCAAGTCCTACCTAAAATGCATCAAGCGACGCGGAGCCGGGGGCCGCGCTCGCGATTGAGCTTGCCAAGATTCCGATCCCGATCCCGATCCAGATCGAATTTCAGAGCCTCAGCGATGAAACATTTGACCCGTTTGCTGGGTCTCTAAGGGCGATGGCAGCGAGTCTCTAGACGAGCCGCCGGTTTTACCCGAGCAAAACACTGTGATATGAATAGCCTGCTGTCGTCACAGCCGAGACCCCGTTTCGGTCGTGAGCAGACACCATGCGCGAATACCATGCGCAAATTCCATGCGCAGATACATGAACAATGATAACCCTATCATTTTCGGAGTGGACCCCAATGTCTAAGAACACCATGACCCCAGCTGCTGCGGTGATCGGCGCTGCCCTCGTGGGCAGCCTCTCGATGGCCAATTTGGCCCATTCAGCAGAGAATCCTTTCGCTGCCGAGCAGCTCGACGGCGGCTACCTGATGCTCGCTGAAGGCAGCTGCGGCGAAGGCAAGTGCGGTGGCAAGAGTGACGGCGAAGGCAAGTGTGGTGAAGGTAAGTGCGGCAACAAGGACGATGGCGAGGGTAAATGCGGCGAGGGCAAGTGCGGCGGCACCAGCTGATCCCACTCACGCGATCTGAGGGTCTCGCCATGAGCGCACAGACTTTCCCTGTTCATGGCGCGGGCCTCGGCCTGCGGCGCGCCTTTGCGGCAGTCGCAGCCGAGCAGCCCCCAGCCGAAGTCGATTTCTGGGAGATCGCGCCGGAGAATTGGATCGGTGTCGGCGGCCGCTGGGGCAAGGTCCTGCGCAGCCTGACTGAGCGCTATCCGTTCGTTTGCCACGGACTCTCCCTCTCGATCGGCTCGCCAGCCCCGCTGGATCTGGACCTGGTTCGCCGCATCAAGGGGTTTCTCGATCAGCATCAAATTCGTGCCTACACCGAGCATCTGAGTTTTTGCTCGGACGAAGGCCATCTCTACGATTTGATGCCGATCCCGTTTACCAGCGAGGCCGTTGCCCATGTGGTCGAGCGCATCCGCCAGGTACAGGACAGCTTAGAGCGGCGAATCGCACTCGAGAATGTGTCCTACTACGCCGCGCCTGGCCAGGAGATGAGCGAGCTGGAGTTCATCAACGCGGTCCTGCACGAGGCTGACTGCGACCTGCTGTTAGACGTCAACAACATCCAGGTCAACAGCATCAACCACGGCTATGATGCGAGCCATTTTCTCAACGGCCTGCCCGGAGATCGCGTCGTCTACGCACACATCGCCGGGCACTATGAAGAGGCACCGGACCTCCGCGTTGACACCCATGGGGCCGATGTGATCGAGCCCGTCTGGGGATTGCTGGACCAAGCCTATCGACGTTTCGGGGTGTTTCCAACATTACTGGAGCGCGACTTCAACATCCCGCCGCTCGATCAACTCACGAACGAGGTGCGGCGAATCCGCAGCGTCCAAGCCGCTCATGGGCTTGCCGCCGCCCAGCCGAGGCAGGAGCCGCTCGCCTATGCCTCATGACCTCGACATTCCGTCAGGGATGAGTCCGAAGGCCGGGGCCAACCACTTCACAGCGGTACAACACGCCTTCACTGCCCACATCCGTGACCCGGACGCGCAATCGGCACCCGCCGATGTCGAACCGAGGCGGATGGCCATCTATCGTGAGCTGTTCTTCAACAACCTCTCGTCACTGTTGAGCCAGGGCTTTCCGGTGTTGCATCGATGCCTGGGTCAGGCACGCTGGGATGCGCTGATCCGTCAGTTCCTGATCAAGCACCGAGCAACGACGCCGCTCTTCCCGCAGCTGGGCCAAGAGCTCATCGCCTTCCTCAGCCAAGAGCGGGAGACACAGCCCGATGACCCGCCCTTCATGCTCGAGCTTGCGCACTACGAATGGGTCGAGGCCGCGCTGCTGTTCAGCGATGACGAAGCGGCCACCGATCTCGCCGACCCGAATGGAGATCTGCTCACCGGCATCCCCGTCGTCTCGCCGCTCGCTTGGAATCTCAGCTATCGTTTCCCGGTGCACCAGATCGGACCTGACTTCCAGCCACAAGAGCCCGACCCTGAACCGACCCACCTCGTGGTCTATCGCAACCGAAGCGACGAGGTCGAGTTCCTGAAGATCAACCTGGTCACGCAGCGCTTGCTGCAACTGCTCAAAGAACAACAGTCGCAGCGATCAGGACTCGCCTGCCTGGAGACGATCGCCACCGAGCTGCGGCATCCAGAGCCAGCGCGCGTCGTCCAGTTTGGCACTGGACTGCTCGCAGACCTCAGACGGCGACAGATCCTCCTCGGCACGCGACGCTTGGCGGGATAGAGATGCGGGACCGCTATTGGTCGGGCGCTTGGGCCTCACCACTCGTTGCGGTTCCGCTACCGCGATTCGGTGTCAACGTAAGTCGGCTGTTGTCGTCATCAATGGTCATTTGATAGCGCCCTAGCACACTCATCCCGAGTAGGCCAGAGGTCCCGAGCTTATCCGCCTCAATGAACGCAACGGCGACCCCCGGCAGACGCTCACCATCCAGCCAAACCGCTTCCAAGGTCCCCATCAGTGCCTGGGTTCGGCCGTTAGCGGTCTGCACCTCGCGCTCGGCAAGCGCCGCTTGATCAATCCCGAGTGGCGCAATCATCGATGCCGGCAGCACCACAGCATCCGCGCCGGTATCGATCAACAGCGTGCGATCGACGCGCCGACCAGCTGCCCCCTCGAGCGTGACGCGAACCGAATGCTGTGCGCCTTGGCGGATGGTCTCTAGCTCGATCTGCCCGGCCGTTGCCTCTGAGCCGGGCTCTGGATCGATCTGCAGCTTTGGCGGCGGCGCTGTATTGGTGCGGCCCATGATGATGACCCGCGCCACCTCCCCGCTCGCACCGTGCACCAGGATGTGATCGAAGCGCTCGAGAAGCACGCGCAACCGGCGGTAGAGGTCGACATCTTCCGAACGCCCACGCTCATCCTCGAGCACCTCGATGCCGCTCACTGCAAACCCGTGCGCGGTCGACAGCCGACTCAACTCCGGACCAATCTCGACCTGAGCAGCAGCGACCTGCCCGCCTGCTGCAACCAGCAGCAGCGAGGCGAGCACATAGCCCAACCGGTTCCGGTTCCGGTTCCAGTTCCAGTTCCGGTTCCGGCTCGGATTCCAATTTAGATACTTAGCGCGCATGAGACCAACCGCGTTGCTCCGCGAAGACAACCGACGCTGAAGAAGATGGCCAGCTTAGCAGGCCATGAGGCCAGTCCCCAAACCTCGAATACGCAAACCTCGGGTGCGCGGAAGCATGCTACCAACGTGCCTCCTGCACACTCGGCTGCTCGGCACACTCGGCATGCTCGGCACACTCGGCCTGCTAAGTGGCTGTCCATTTTCTACTTCCCGATAATCGCCTAACCCTGACCCTCAAATCGGTAAGAAGTTGATGGACAGCTTCTAAGCAGGCTGAGTCGGCTCAGCCCCGCCAGACCTTCATCAGACCGTCACCGACCGCACGCAGCCGAGATCCGGCTCGAGTCAATCGCGTGTCGACAGGATTAGCCTGCTCCAGGCTTATCCTGCTATCCTTCTCGGTTTACTCGATCATTTAAGCGGCCGTCATCGCTACTCACTGGATGGCGCACCGCTTCGATCGGAGACTTGGAGAGACCATCGTGAATGGGCCTGAAGACGCCGGCGCACCCTCGGGCGCCGAGCCTCAAGCGAGCAACAGCGGTGCACCGCTGATGGCGACCTACAAGCGCCTGCCGGTTGCCTTCGACCATGGTGAAGGCGCTTGGCTCTGGGATGTCGACGGACGGCGTTATCTCGACGCGCTCTCCGGCATCGCCGTCTGCGGCCTTGGGCATGCCCATGCGGCCGTGCGTGCGGCGCTGTGCGATCAAGCCGGCACCCTCATCCACACATCCAACCTCTACCAGGTTCCACAGCAAGCCGAACTCGGCGCGCGCCTGTGCGGGGCGGCCGGGATGGACCGCGTGTTTTTCGGTAACTCCGGCGCTGAGGCGAACGAGGCCGCGATCAAGCTGGCGCGCCTGCACGCCCATCAGCGCGGCATCACGAACCCGGCGATCTTGGTGATGGAGAACGCTTTCCACGGCCGCACCCTGGCAACGCTCACCGCCACCGGCAACCGCAAGGCACAGGCCGGGTTCGAGCCCTTGGTGCAAGGCTTCGTGCGCGTGCCCTACAACGACATCGACGCGATCGAGACCGCCGCCGCAAACCGGCCCAATATCGTCGCGGTCCTAGTCGAGCCGATCCAAGGTGAGGGCGGCATCATCGTTCCAGACGAGGATTATCTGCCTCGCCTCCGCGCGCTCTGCGACCACCATCAGTGGCTCTTGATGGTCGACGAGATCCAGACCGGCATGGGCCGGACCGGACGCCTGTTCGCGCATCAGTGGAGCGGCATTAAAGCCGACGTGATGACCCTCGCGAAAGGGCTCGCAAACGGCGTCCCCATCGGCGCCTGCCTCGCCAGCGGCGCGGCGGCCGAGGTTCTAGGCCCAGGCAGCCACGGCTCAACCTTCGGCGGCAACCCACTCGCCTGCCGCGCGGCAGCCAGCGTCCTCGACACCCTCGAGCACGAGGGCCTACCGTCGCGCGCAGCCGTGCTCGGTGACCGGCTGATCGATGGCTTCCGCACCCGACTCAATGGCGTTACCGGCGTGCAAGACATCCGCGGCTGCGGGCTGATGATCGGGATTGAGCTGGACCGGTCCTGCCCCGAGTTGGTCACTGAGGCCCTGAATCGAGGCCTGCTCATCAACGTGACGGCGGGCTCGGTGGTGCGCTTGCTCCCACCGCTGATCATCGATGACGACCAGGCGACGGAGATCGTCGAGACGGTCACCGAGCTCATCCTGATGTTTTTAAGCACCAACGCAGACCCTGACGCCGGAAGCCCCTCGTGACGCTCGATAACAGCCAGACTCCGCCTAAGCACTTCCTGAGCCTGCTCGACCTCAACGAGCAGGAAGCGACGCGACTCATCACGCGCGCGACAGCACTGAAGCAACAACGACAACGCGGCGAGCACTACCGACCGCTGATCGGCTATACACTCGCGATGGTGTTCGAAAAATCATCGACCCGAACCCGCGTCTCCTTCGAGACTGGCATGTCGCAACTGGGCGGCACCGCGCTGTTTCTCTCTCCAAGAGATACGCAGCTCGGCCGTGGCGAGCCGATTGAGGATAGCGCTCGGGTCCTCTCGCGAATGGTCGACATCGTGATGATCCGCACCTTCGAGCACGAGACCCTAACCCGGTTCGCCGACCATTCCCGGGTACCGGTGATCAACGGGCTGACCGACCGCTTTCATCCCTGCCAGTTGCTGGCCGACATGCAGACCTATGTCGAACATCGCGGTCCGATTCGGGGGCGGCGTGTGGCCTTTGTCGGGGATGGCAATAATATGTGTCATTCTTACATCAATGCCGCCCGTCTCTTCGGCTTTGAGCTCCGCATCGCCTGCCCGACCGGTTTTGAGCCCGAGCCCGAGATCCTGGCCGCGGGCGCAGACCATTGCACCCTCCTGCATGATCCAACAGAGGCTGTCGAACACGCCGATCTTGTCGTGACCGACGTCTGGGCCAGCATGGGCCAGGAAAGTGAGGAAGCTCAGCGCAAGGCGGTCTTCGCCGATTTCAGCGTCACCTCAGCGATCATGGCACGGGCGCGACCAAACGCCCTCTTCATGCATTGTCTGCCGGCACATCGAGGCGAAGAGGTCAGCGCGGATGTCATCGACGGCCCTCAATCTGTGGTCTGGGACGAGGCGGAGAATCGATTGCATGCGCAGAAGGCCCTCCTCGAGTGGTTACTGCTTGATCGGCAATCCGGCTCCACGCCAGCGCCCTGAGACAAGCCCTGGAATTTGGCTCAGAACCAGCCACATGCAGTCCTCACCTCATTACCACCGCGCCCGTTTTCTGACCGGCCTCTGCCTGGCAGCGGCACTGGCCGCTGCGTCGATAGGCGCACTCGCCGAAGGTGAGACGCGCTACGTCACCGATCAATACGACTTCAATCTGCGCAGTGGCGAGAGCACGCGGTACAAGATTCTGCGTCAACTGCCAAGCGGTACGCCGCTGACGATACTCAGCGTCAATCAGGAGAGCGGCTACGCGAGGGTACGCACCGACGAAGGCCTGACCGGATACATCTTGCTGAACTATCTACAGAATGAGCCCGCCGCCCGCAGCGAACTCGAGTCAATGCGCGCAAAACTCGCCGCACTGCAGCAGGAGCCCGATAAGCTTGCGGCACAACTGAGCACGCTGCAAAACGACTACGATGCACTCACGACTGACGCGGAGATGCTGAAACGCGACAAGCAGGATCTCGAGGCGGAGCTGGCCGAGATCCGGCATGCCGCGACAAACGCGATCCAGATCGACCGCGAGCGCCACGAGTTGCAACAGCAGGTGTCGACCCTACTGCTGCAGGTCGACCAACTCGAGCACCGCAATCTCGAGCTCAGCAACAAGACCCGGCAGCATTGGTTCCTGATTGGCGCGGCAGTCGTCGCCGGCGGCATCCTCATCGGTCTTATCCTGCCGAGCCTGCGGCTGCGTCGGCGGCGCAGCGCATGGCACAGCTCATCGCTCTAATCGCGCAGGCGAGCCGATAACCAGCCGTTAAAGACCGTCGAGATCAGTCTCGGCCGATCGACTCTTAGAAACCGGATTAGAAATCCAGATTAGCAGCCGGATTAGAAACCGGATTAGAACCGGTACTCAGCTAGGGAATGACGAGCGACATCCCAGGTGATAACGCGTCTGGCGCCATCAACAGGTCACGATTGGCGTCATAGATCCGCTCCCAGGCACTGGCATCACCATAGACTCGGGCGCTGATCCGAGACAGCGTGTCCGCGGCTCGCACCTCGTAGAACACAGGCGCCGAGGGCTGCGCGAGCGGTGCCGGCGCCGCCTCGGATGCGGCGAGGCCCAAGACGCTCGATCGGTCAGGCGCATCGACAGCAGTCGCTTCAGCCTTTGGCCCTTCGCTGATCCGCGCAACGGACGGCTCAAACGGCCCTGAGTCAGACCCCGCGATGGCCTCTTCCGTTTGACCGCTTGTGTGTGTTGTCAATCGGGCAAGCCGGGCCTCAGCAGTAGCAAGTCGGCGTTCAAGCTCCACCGCCTGCTGCAATGCCTCGTTCTGGCGCGCCTTAGCCATCGCCAACTCGGTGCTCAGCCGCTCAATCTCGGTCGCGGCATGAGCCTGGGCTTCAGTCATGGCCGCCGCCCCCTTCTCTGCCTTCTCGGCGCGACGCTGGGCCTCGCCCAGCATCAGCTGTTGCTGATGCAAGCGCGCACTGAGCTCCGTCATATCGCTTTGGCAGGTCGTCAGCCCTTCCGGATCAGCGCCCGTAGCGTCTGGCTCCGGTTGCGAAGCGACCGGCAACAGCCCGTCGAGCCCCAGCATCAGGCGACGCAAGAGGTCCGATTGAGCGGCAACCTCGGCCCGCAGCTGGCTGGACTCATCCGCCAGCACATCGAGCCGCTCATGGATGCGACCGGCAGTCGCCGCGTCGAGGGATATCCCGGTCTGCTCCCCAGTCTGCTCCCCAGTCTGCTCACCAACCCCCGGGGCCTGCTGCTCTAGCTCGGGTTGGGCCACTGCCAGGGTCACCGTCACACTCAGCAAGAGCGCGATCGCCAGGCAACCGACCCGCAAGGACCAGCCCATGCTGCTGACCCGCTCCCACTGAATACGCTGAGGGCGCTGAGCACGAACCGCCCTGCAATCCCACCTGCGCACTGGTTGGAGATGCACCATGCTCATCGCTTCAGACGTTGCCTCGACCCAGCAGCCAGCGTCCAATCCGGCTCCCAAGCAGTGCAGCAAGAGAGCCAAGCGACGGCACTCGCGCGCGCGACTCTTCGAGACCAACCGATCCGAGCAGGCGCTCCAGTGGCCGCTTGTGAGCGCGATAACGGAGCTTGTAAAGACTCGCCTCCTCCCGCGCCGACAGCAAGTAGTCATCACTGGTCTGCACGCCATCAACCAGCCCCAGACTGAGCGCCTGCTCGCCATGCCAATACTCGCCAGTCGCAACCTTGCTCAGATCCAGATCCGGGCGGTACGCAGCGATGAACGACTTGAACTGGCCATGGGTCTCCTCGAGCTGCTCGCGCAGCTTAGCCCGCCCCTCGTCGGTGTTCTCTCCGAACAGCGTCAAGGTGCGCTTGTGCTCGCCAGCCGTATGCAGCTCGAAGTCGACGCCCTTCTGTTGCAGCAAGCGGTAGAAATTCGGCATCTCGGCGAGCACACCGATCGAGCCCACCACCGCAAAGGGCGCCGCAATGATGCGGTTGGCGACACAGGCCATCAAATAACCGCCACTGGCCGCGACCTTATCGACGGCGATGGTCAACGGGATACCGGCGGTCCGCAGTCGCAACAGCTGCGAAGCAGCGAGACCATGCTCGTGCACGGCACCACCTGCATTGTCGAGGCGCACCAGCACCTCGTCCTCGGTGCTTGCGGTCATCAACAGCGCCGAGATCAGCTCGCGCAAAGCACCAACCTCGGTGGCCATCAGATCGCCGTGGAAATCGATCACGAAAAGACGCCGCTGGTCCGGCTGCTCGGCCTTTGCCTTCGCCTTCTCCAGCTTACGCTCAGCCTTGAATGACTTCTTGGCAACCTTTGGCGGCAGTATCGCAGCCTTGATTCGGTCCGCCATCTGCGCATAGCGGTGGTTCAGATCAACGACCTCGAGACGACTGCCGTCATCATCCTCATCGGACGAGCTGCTCTGCCGACCCCGCAGCAGCATCACCGCCAAGAGCCCGATGGCTAGCACTAGGGTCAGGGCTTTGGCCGCGAACAGGCCGTATTCGATCAACGCTTGAATCAGGGTCATACGGTTACTGGATCTCTGTTAAAGGCAACGCTAACAGGTCTCTTCGGACCTGAAGCGCGTTGGGGGGCACTGAATCGATCGCAGCAACCTAGCTGCATCAGACCGCAATCGGCGCTCGGATCGGCGGATGCGGGTCATAGCCTTCGACGTGGAAGTCGTCAAGCCGATACTCGAACAGGCTCGCCGGTCTGCGAAGCATGTGCAGGCGCGGCAAGGGGCGGGGCTCGCGGCGCAGCTGCTCATGGACGATCTCGTCGGTCAGATGGTTCTGATAGAGGTGAAGATCGCCGAACGTATGCACCAATTCGCCGGCCATTAGGTCCGCTTGCTGCGCCATCATCTGCGTCAACAGCGCATAACTGGCAATGTTGAAGGGCACCCCCAGGAACAGGTCGGCACTGCGTTGATAGAGCTGGCAGGACAAGGCCCCATCCTGCACATAAAACTGGAACAGGCAGTGACAGGGCGCCAGCGCCATGCGCCCCGCGGCCGCATTCTCCCGCGGCGAGCAGTTGGATTCCGGAAGATCGGCTGGGTTCCAGGCCGTCACCAGCAACCGACGTGAGTCGGGCTCCCGTTTGATCGCCTCCAACACTTGGCTGATCTGATCGATCGAGCCGCCATCGGGCGTTGGCCAACTACGCCACTGCGCCCCATAGATGGGGCCGAGCGCACCATCATCGGCCGCCCATTCGTCCCAGATCCTGACGCCCTGTGCATTTAGGTCGCGGTTATTGGTGGAGCCGGAGAGAAACCAGAGCAGTTCGGCAATAACGCTCTTGAGATGAATCCGTTTGGTGGTCACCAGGGGGAAGCCGGCGGCGAGATCGAAGCGGACCTGGCGACCGAATACGGAGCGCGTACCGACACCGGTGCGATCGGATCGATCGCGACCGTTGTCGACCACATCGCGGAGCAAGTCGAGATACTGTTGCATAAGCAAAGCCGTGGCTGAGACAAGTCAAGCAGCGCCGAGCCAAGCCGAGCGACTGGCTGCAGCGCCGCCCGCCAACCACGGCTATTTCTGAGCCGGTTTCAGCAAGATCGATTTTCCCTGCATGGCCTCAGGCTGTGGCAGCCCCATGAGCTGCAGCACGGTTGGGGCAACATCCTCGATACCGGCACCGATCCGCAGCCGCCAGGCGACCTCATCGATGACCAAGCAGGGCACCGGATAGACGGTATGGCGGGTGTGCGGCTCGCCGGTGAGAGGATCGATCATCTCATCGCAGTTGCCATGATCGGCGGTCAGCAACACCGAATAGCCCTCAGTAGCCGCGCTATCGATAACGCGCCCAACCTCGCGATCAAGGGTCTCGACCGCCTGGATAACGGCCGATCTCACCGCGGTATGGCCGACCATATCGCCGTTGGCAAAATTCACCACGATGAACGCATAGGCGTGGCTCTCGAGGGCAGCGATCACCGCATCCGCCACCTCGGCGGCGGACATCTCGGGCTGAAGGTCATAGGTCGCGACTTGCGGCGAGGGAATCAAACAACGCTCTTCGCCAGGAAACGGATCGCTGCGACCGCCGTTGAAGAAGAAGGTCACATGCGCGTACTTCTCGGTCTCAGCGCAGTGGAACTGCGGCAGCTCGGCATCACTCAGGATCTCGCCCAGCACCACCGGAGGCATCTCGTGGCTGAAGGCCGTCGGCAGCCCGTACCAGGGGTCGTACTCCATCATGCAGGTCAGGTCCGCAGCCTTGAAGCCACCCCGATCGAACGGATCGAAGTCGCGGTTGTAGAGCGCCGAGACGATCTGTCGCGGGCGATCCTTGCGGAAGTTGAAGAAGATCACCGGGTCGCCGTCCTGGATCAGCTCAGCACCCGTGATCAGCGTCGGGCGGATGAACTCATCGTCCTCATCGGCCGCATAGGCCTGCTCGATGGCAGCGCGCGCGGAATCCGCTCGACGACCCTGACCATGCACCAGCGCATCAAAGGCCAGCTTGGTGCGATCCCAGCGCTTATCACGGTCCATCGCGTAATAGCGCCCAGAAACGCTTCCAATCAGGCCGCCGGCTGCAGCAAGCGCCTCGTCGAGCGCCGCCAGATAGCTCAGCGCAGAGCGTGGCGCGGTATCACGACCGTCGGTGATCATGTGCACCACCGGACGCGCACCCTGGTACTTGGTGAGCTTGATCAGCGCGTTGAGATGCCGAACATGGCTATGCACACCGCCATCGGACACCAGTCCCATCAGATGCAATGGCCGGCCAAGCTCAACCGCACGCCGCGCCGCGGCCTGCAACACCTTGTTATCAAAAAAACTCCGATCGGCAATCGCATCGTCGATCAGGACCAGATCCTGACGGACGGTGCAGCCCGAGCCGAGCGTCATGTGCCCAACTTCGGAGTTCCCCATCTGGCCCTCGGGAAGACCGACGGCACGCGCCGAAGCTTGCAAGACAGTGTGGGCATTGCTCGCGAACAGCCGATCGAAATTCGGCGTCTGCGCAAGTGCGATTGCATTGTTTGCCTTGCTCGGGTTGGTGCCGAAACCATCGAGGATGATCAGGATCACCGGGCGCCGCGGTAGCTCGAAACTCTGTCCCATTGTCTCTCCGTGAATCAGGTCAAACTGGCCCCGATCTCAATCTGGGGCACAAGGAAATAGTCGCTCGACAGGCACAAGCCAACGTGCGCCAACCAGGAGCAAAGCCCAGCCAATCGTGCTTGAGCTGTCGGATCGCAACAACAGAACCGTCTCCGGGTTTATCATGGGGCGATGTCAGGCTCGACGAGCATCAAAGTCTCGCCGACGACGACATCGAACACAACCAAACTGAGCGACCATTGTAACGCGGTAGGCGTTGCGACGAACGCATCAACGACCACCTGGCCAAAAGCTGACCAAGGGCCCGTGATCCGTTATCGACGCTCAGTTTCCGACTCACAGCGCCTGGAGGAGACATGCCCGATCGAATCATCGCTTTCGTTATGGCCGGTGGACAAGGCTCGCGCCTGCAACCGCTGACCGCTGCCCGCTCAAAGCCATCGGTGCCCTTCGGCTCGCGCTACCGCATCGTCGACTTCGTGCTCAGCAACCTGATCAACTCGCAGATCAGGACCATCTACCTGCTGGTGCAGTACAAGTCGCAGTCGCTGATCGAGCACGTGCGTAAGGCCTGGACCATCTCGCCGTTGCTCAAGGATCAGTTCGTTACCGTGGTGCCGCCGCAGATGCTGCTCGGCGAATCCTGGTTTCAGGGCACCGCAGACGCGGTCAACCAAAACCTCAACCTGATCGAAGAACATGGCCCCGACCTGGTCGCGGTGTTCGGTGCCGATCATATCTACCGGATGGACATCTCGCAGATGGTCGCCTTCCACAAGGAGCGCGAGGCCGATGTCACCATCTCCGCGCTGCCGGTGCCACTCGAGGATGCAAAGGGCTTCGGCGTCATTGCCGCCGACACCGAGGGACGGGTCGAAGCCTTTCAGGAGAAACCGGCCAACCCCTCGCCGATGCCGGATGATCCCAATAAGGCCTATGCATCGATGGGCAACTACATCTTCAGTACCGAGGTGCTGATCCGAGCGCTACAAGACGCGCAGCAGGCCGGCGAGACCGATTTTGGCCAACACGTGCTGCCACGGCTGCTCGCCAGCAAGCACCGGCTGTTTGCGTACGACTTCGCGACCAACGAGATCCCCGGCATCAATGCCTATGAAGATCGTGTCTACTGGCGCGACGTCGGCAGCATCGACGCCTATTTCAATGCGCACAAAGATGTGCTCGGTGCCGAGCCGGTCTTCGATGCCTTCAATCCAGACTGGCCGATCTACTCGAGCAACTATCAGGGACCGGTCGCACGGGTGCTTGGCGGGCAGATCGAGAACACCCTGCTCGGCGCCGCGACCATGATCCACGACAACACCCGGATCAGGAACTCCATCATTCGGCGCGAGGCGGTGATCGACGAGGGAGCGGAACTCGAGGACTGCATCATCATGGACTATGTCCATGTCGGCAAAGGCGCGCGCCTGAAGAAGGTGATCGTCGATCGACACAATGCCATCGAGCCCGGTGCGGTCATTGGTTACGACCGCGAGACCGATTCCAAGCGCTACAAGGTGTCTTCCGGCGGTGTCACCGTGGTCCCAGCCGGTCACTCGAACACCTTTGCGCGCGCCGTCGTCGGACGGCAGGGTCGAGGTTACTCGGAATAGCAGCCAAAAAAGGGGGAACACTGGTCGCCCAGCATTCCCCCTTTAGCCTTTAGCCAGCGCCAGCAGTCGATGCTCAGGCGATCGAGCGGCTGGCTAGAAAAAACCAAGACCGTCGCGAAAACGGGCTTTCTCGGGTCAGCGAGCTGCCGGAGACCGTCTCAGGCGGTGGCTACCTGAGCCTCAGCCGGCTGACTAAACCTCGGCCGACTGACTGAACCTCAGTCGACACTGGCAGGAACAGCCCGCCGTGCGCCAGCGCTGTTGTCGTTCTCGTCGTCCTCGGTGATCTGGGCCAACTCTACCTGATAGGCAAGGTTGACCCGATCGCGAAGCTCCTTGCCTGGTTTGAAGTGCGGCACATGCTTTCCCGACAGCGCAACCGCATCACCCGTCTTCGGATTGCGGCCCACCCGGGGTGGCCGAAAATGGAGCGAAAAGCTGCCAAACCCGCGAATCTCGATGCGCTCACCCGAAGCAAGCGCACCACTCATCTGCTCCAGGATACAGCGGACAGCGAGCTCGACGTCCTTATAGGCGAGATGACTTTGCTCCCGCGCGAGAATATCGATGAGCTCGGATTTCATCATAACGGATAGCCTGCATTAGCGATGCAAGCCCGGCACAAGGCACCGGGCATGTAATCACAAGGATTGACGTCTGCGGAAGGCGCAGCCAGATCAGTCCTTCGCGGCCTCTTCCATCTGCTGCTTGAGGATATCCCCGAGCGTTGCGGTGCCAGCCTGCGCCTCTCGGGCGTAGCCTTTAATGGCCGCTTGCTCATCCGCCATGTCCTTGGCCTTGATCGACAGCGAGATGCTGCGGTTCTTGCGATCGACGCCAAGGAACTTGGCCTCAACCTCTTCACCCACCTTCAGCACCGCACGCGCATCCTCGACCCGATCGCGCGAGATCTCGGAGGCACGCAGATAGCCCTCGACACCATCGCCGAGGTCGATATTGGCGCCCTTGGCGTCGACCTCGGTAATGGTCCCGTTGACGATGCTGCCCTTCTCATGCACGGCGACGAAGCTCGAGAACGGGTCTTTATCCAACTGCTTGATGCCGAGCGAGATGCGCTCGCGCTCCGGGTCAACCGACAGCACCACGGTCTCGACCTCATCGCCCTTCTTGAAGCTGCGCAGCGCGTCCTCGCCAGACTCATCCCAAGAGATGTCGGAGAGATGCACTAGGCCGTCGATGCCGCCGTCCAGACCGATAAAGATACCGAAATCGGTGATCGACTTGATCTGGCCAGCGACATGGTCGCCCTTCTTGTGGATCGCCGAGAACTCATCCCAGGGGTTGGACTGGCACTGTTTCACGCCCAGCGAGATGCGGCGACGCTCCTCGTCGATATCTAGCACCATGACCTCAACGTCGTCACCCATGTTGACGATCTTGCTCGGGTGCACGTTCTTGTTGGTCCAGTCCATCTCGGAGACGTGCACCAGGCCCTCGACACCCTCTTCGATCTCGACGAAGCAGCCGTAGTCGGCAATGTTCGTGACCTTGCCGAAGACGCGCGTGCTTTCGGGATAGCGGCGCGAGATATTGACCCAGGGGTCCTCGCCCATCTGCTTCAGCCCGAGCGAGACGCGCTGACGCTCGCGGTCGAACTTGAGCACCTTGACCATGACCTCTTGGCCGATCTCGACCACCTCAGACGGGTGCTTGACCCGACGCCAGGCCATATCGGTGATATGCAGCAGGCCATCGATACCGCCCAGATCCAGGAAGGCGCCATAGTCGGTGAGGTTCTTGACCACGCCGTTGAGCTCCAGCCCTTCCTCGAGCTTCTCGAGCAGCTGCTCGCGCTCGGCGCTGTACTCTTCCTCGACCACCGCGCGGCGAGAGACGACGACATTGTTGCGGCGCCGATCGAGCTTGATCACCTTGAACTCGAGGTCCTTGCCTTCGAGATAGGTGGTATCGCGCACTGGGCGGATATCGACCAGTGAGCCCGGCAGGAACGCACGCACACTGCCCAGTTCGACGGTAAAGCCACCCTTGACCTTGCCGTTGATCTGGCCGGTGACCGTCTCGCCGTCATCGAATGCGCGTTCGAGCTTATCCCAAGCGGCGAAGCGCTTGGCCTTCTCGCGCGAGAGTCGGGTCGCGCCAAAGCCGTCTTCGACCGCGTCGAGCGCGACCTCGACGTCATCGCCGACGGCGACCTCCAGCTGGCCCTCAGGGCTGAGGAACTGGTTACGCGGAATGATCCCTTCCGACTTGAGGCCGGCATTCACGATGACAGAGTCAGCAGTGATGGCGACGACTTGGCCGGTAACGATGGTGCCCGGCTGAAGCTGAGTATTAGAGAGGCTCTCTTCGAAGAGCTCGGCGAAGCTTTCGGTCATGCTGTGAATGTTCCTGGCGTCCCACGCCATCTCCTGATGTTGAGCCGCAGCCGCATCAACGGGCTGCAAGCAGCAGGAGGGTTGAGTTAAAACAAAACGACCGAGGCGGTTGCCGATCGGCCGAGGTCATCAAACATGGATTAGAGGCAGCCCGATCGCGCACTCGCGCAGGGCCAGCTCTAAACCTAACGTCTTGTCTCGAAGGCGCTTGCTCTCAAAGGCCAGCCGCTGAGTCGAGCGCAGCTTCGGCCAAGTCACGAACCTGTAGGAAGACCTCATCGATCGATTTCGAGGTCGAATCGACGACAATACCTGCGATCGGAACCTGAAGCGGACTCTCGGATCGCTCACGGTCACGCTGGTCGCGCACACGAAGCTCTTGGACAAGATCGCGGAGGTTAGCATCCATACCCTTGTCCTTCAACTGTTTATATCGACGCTGGGCGCGTTCCTCAGGGCTCGCGTCCAGGTAGATCTTCAGCAGCGCATCTGGGAAAACCCTCGAGCCCATATCTCGGCCATCGGCGACCAAGCCCGGCGCCACGGCGGCATCCCGCTGCCAGCCGAGCAGCGCCGCACGGACGTCAGGATGCACGGCCACCCGCGAGGCATCGACCCCAGCCTCGGCGGTGCGGATCGCTGCCGACACATCCTCGCCGTCCAAGCGCACCCGCTCACCCTCGAGCTGCACGCGAACCTGTGCCGCCAAACGGCCCAGCTCAGGCCCGGCATCGAGATCAACGTCCCGCCGCCGGGCCGCCAAGGCCAATGTGCGATAGAGCGCGCCGCTATCCAACAGGTGCCAGCCAAGATGCGCAGCGAGCAGACCAGCGATGGTGCCCTTGCCGGTCCCCGACGGCCCGTCAATGGTGATGACCGGCGCGGCGCCAGTGACCGAAGCAGCATCCAGCCCAGCCTCGTGTTCAGCATCGTGATTGGCGTTCTGTTTAGCGCCAGACACATCGACAGGTTGTGTCGGTTGCTTCATCCCCTCTCCTCGGCGCGCTCCTCGGCGCGTCGCTCGGTAATCTGCAAGCCAACGCCCGCAGCCAGGCCGGCAAATCTCGGGAACGAGGTCTCGACATTGGCACAGTCGTCGACCTGGATCGGGGCGGTCGCCCGCAACGCACTGATCGCGAAGGCCATCGCGATCCGATGATCACCATGGCCGGCAACCCGACCGCCGCCGAGCAGCCCAGCGGCGCCGATGCCGCGGATCAGCATCCCATCCGCGCGCGGCTCGACCTCAACGCCCAAGGCGCTCAGGCCGTCGGCCATGACCTGAATACGATCACTCTCTTTCACCCGCAGCTCGGCCGCGCCACTCAGTAGGGTCTCGCCATCGGCACAGGCGGCGGCGATGAACAGCGCCGGGAATTCATCGATCGCCAGCGGCACTTGGTCCTCCGGGATCGCGATGCCATGCAGTGCAGCTGCGCGCACCCGCAGATCCGCAACCGGCTCACCGCCCAGCTCGCGCGGCCGCTCGATGGCGATATCGGCCCCCATCTGGCGCAGGATATTCACCACGCCGATCCGCGTCGGATTCATGCCGACCTCAGTCAGGGTGAGATCTGAGCCCGGAGCAATGCTGGCGCCGACCAAAAAAAAGGCCGCTGATGAGATATCGGCTGGAATCCTGATCGGCGTCGCGACCAGGCGTCCGCCGCCGCTCAGACAGACGCGGTTGCCCTGGCGCCGAACCGGATAGCCGAAGGCACCGAGCATGCGCTCCGTATGGTCACGGGTCGGCGCCGGCTCAGTCACACAGGTCTCGCCCTGCGCATAGAGACCGGCTAAGAGCAGACTCGATTTGACCTGGGCGCTCGCGACTGGCAGCGCATAGTCGATGCCGACCAGCGCCTCAGCCGGCAGCACACGCAGCGGTGAGCGTCCTTCAGGCGTTGCCTCGATCCGCGCCCCCATCTGCGTCAGCGGATCGATCACCCGTCCCATTGGCCGCCGCGACAGGGACGCATCGCCGATCAGCGTACTGGCAAAGCGCTGGCCAGCAAGCAGCCCCGATAGCAGGCGCATCGAGGTCCCAGAATTGCCGAGATCGAGCGCCTGTTGCGGCTCCCGCAAGCCCTGTAGCCCAACCCCACTGACCCGCAACCGACCCGCGGCCGGCCCCTCGGCCTCGACCCCCATGGCGCGGAATGCGGCCAGGGTTGCCAGGCTGTCGGCGCCTTCGAGAAAGCCCTCGATCTCGGTCTCACCCTCAGCCAAGGCGGCGAGCATCACCGCGCGATGGGAGATCGACTTATCGCCAGGGACGCGCAGCTCACCGCGCAAGGCGCCACCGGGCGCAAGCTCGAAGCTCAGGGAATGGGCAGACGCAGTCATAGACCTCTCGGTAGATACGGGGTGGACAACGGGTGGATAACGCGCAATTACAACAAGCAGGATCAAGGCCAAAGACCAGAAAAAGTCGCGGCCACAACCGCGTAGAATGCGGCGCTCATCTGGTTCGGGTCAAGGTGCTGAGGCGGCTGCGCCTCGCGCCCCCTAGCAAAGCGCCGTTGAGCCACCGATTTCATCGATGTCCGCGGGGGCGTCAAGACGTCACAATCAAACCCGTCCCGATCGGGCCGACGGCTCTAATCGCCTTTTCACCGCCTTGATTCAAAAGGCTTTAATCTGATCCATCAGAGCCATCTGAGTGATCTCATCGACTTGAGAAACCTGAGCCAGCTGCACCATCTGTGGTTTAGAGGACCACCGCTTACCCCATCACTCCCTGTCCAGCAAGCGAGCCATCCATGCAAGAACGATTCGTCGACATCGCCATCATCGGCGCCGGTACCTCTGGCCTCAACGCCATGAGCCAAGCGCGCAAGGCCGGCAAGACCTTCGTGCTCATCAACGGCGGCGAGCCCGGCACCACCTGCGCCCGGGTCGGCTGCATGCCCTCCAAGGCGATGATCCAGGTCGCCGAGGACTACCACCGACGCACCCATCTCGGGCGCTACGGCATCGACGGCCATGAAGGGCTCAGCCTCGATCTACCCGAGGCCCTCGAGCATGTGCAGGATATGCGCGACACCTTCGTCGACCGGGTGCTCGGCAGCAGCACCGATGACATGCCCGAGGATCTGTTCCTCCAAGACTATGCCCGCTTCCTCGAGCCGACCCTGCTCGCGGTCGGCGAGCAGCGCATCCGCGCCGGCGCCGTGATCATCGCCACCGGCTCGCGGCCGCTGGTGCCTGAGCCTTGGCGCGCCTTCGGTGACAAGCTGCTGACCACCGACAGCCTCTTCGAGCTCGAGGATCTGCCACGCTCGATCGCCGTCATCGGCCTCGGCACCATCGGCCTCGAGCTTGGCCAGAGCCTGCACCGGCTCGGTATCCAGGTCGAAGGCTTCGATCAGCTCGAGACCATCGCCGGCCTCCGCGATCCCGAGGTTGCCAAGACCGCCATCCAGGTCATCGGCAAGGAATTCCCGCTCCACCTCGGGCAGCCGGCACAGATCAGCGAGGACGGCGAACAGCTCCGTATCCAAGCCGGGGATCATCAGATCAGCGTCGACGCCGTCCTGTGCAGCATCGGTCGAGTGCCCAATCTGGAGGGGCTCGGGCTCGAGAATCTCGGTGTGGAACTCGATGCCCGCGGCCTACCGCCGTTCGATCGCCACAGCATGCAGGTCGGCGAGCTGCCAGTCTTCATCGCCGGCGACGTCACCGCCGAGCGCCCAGTGCTGCACGAGGCCGGCGACGAGGGCCGCATCGCCGGCTTCAACGCCGTGCGCATCACCAGCCAAGCCGCCGGTGAAGCCCAACGCCCGCTCCGCTTCCGTCGCCGCACGCCGCTGTACATCAACTTCTGCGATCCGAATATCTGCGCCATCGGCCAGCGCTTCGACGCGCTTGATCCTGACCAGACCGCGATCGGCGAGATCAAGATGGCGCCGGTCGGCCGCGCCCTGATCATGGGCAACAACCGCGGCCTGATCCGGGTCTATGCCGATAAGACCAGCGGACAGCTGCTCGGCGCCGAGCTGATTGCACCGCGCGGCGAAAATCTGGCCCATCTGCTCAGCTGGAGCATTCAACAAGGAATGACGGTCGAACAGATGCTGCGCATGCCGTTCTACCATCCGGTGATCGAAGAGGCACTGCAGGGTGCCCTCAACGACCTGAATCGCAAGCTCGAGGTCGAGCGCGATGGTCCGCTGACCGAACTGGCGTTGCTGTCATGAAAAACCCTAACCGTCTCGATCAGCTGTTGAATCCAACCGTTAGATCCAACTATTTGGCCGCCCAGCCCGGAGATACCTGAATGACGGATCTCAGCACGCTCTACGACACCGACTACAGCCAATGGGCGCAACGTAACGCCGAGCTGCTCTTTGATTACGAGTTTTATCCCGAGCGCGCCTAACGCTCATCAAGATAGGAGGGATGTCCCATGCAACGACAGTATCTAGCTCAAATTCGCAAGCCTGCGCTCGCGGGCGGGCTCTGGCTGCTCGCACTGATCCCAGCACTTGGCTGCACCCAGCCCGCCGGCCCCGTCGACCCCACCGGCGATGTTCCTGAGGCCAAGGGCTGGGGCATGGAGACCATCGTCGATGGACTGCGTCATCCCTGGAGCATCGCCTGGCTGCCTGACGGCTCGGCACTCGTCACCGAACGACCCGGCCAGCTGCGCCTGATCCGGCAAGCCACGACGAGCGCTGCTGCACTCGATCCAACGCCAATCCGCGGCACACCCAAGGTCTGCGCCTGCGGCCAAGGCGGGTTGCTCGACATCAGCCTGCACCCTGACTTCGCCGACAACCAACTGGTCTACCTGACCTTCGCCGAAGGCACCGAAGACGCCAATCGCACCGCCCTCGCCCGCGGCCGGCTCGATCTCGAGAACAAGCGCCTGCGGGACCTCGAGATCCTCTTCCGCAACGCCGACAGCAAATCCGGCGGCCAGCACTTCGGCTCGCGGCTCCTCTGGCTGCCTGACGGCACTCTGCTGATGAGCATCGGCGATGGTGGCAATCCGCCGACCTCGTTCGACGGCGAGAACATCCGCAATCAGGCACAGAACCCCGGCACCCATTTCGGCTCGCTGCTGCGCCTGAACGCCGACGGCTCAGCGCCCGCAGACAACCCCTTCGTCGACCAGCCAAGCGCCAAGCCCGAGATCTACAGCATCGGCCATCGTAATATTCAAGGACTGACCCGCGACCCCGACAGCGGCCGCATCTGGGCCAACGAGCACGGCTCGCGCGGCGGCGATGAGATCAACCTGATCCAAGCCGGCAACAACTACGGCTGGCCCGAGGTCACCTACAGCATGGAGTACTGGGGCCCACGCGTCTCCGACAAGACCAAGGCCCCAGGCGTTACCCAGCCCACCGTCGTCTGGACGCCCTCGATCGCCCCCAGCGGCATGGCCTTCTACACTGGCGACGACTTTCCCGACTGGCAAGGCGACTTGATCAGCGGCGCGCTCAAGTTCCAACAACTGCGCCGCACCGAGCTCGACGGCACCCGCGTGGTCGGCGAAGACAAGCTCAGCATCGGCCAGCGCGTGCGCGATGTGCGCCAAGGTCCAGACGGTGGCCTCTACATCCTCACCGACGCGCCCAACGGCGCCCTCATCCGCATCGTGCCAGAGGCTGATTGATGATGGCGTATCGACTCAGCGCCGGCCCGACGGGCGTGGCTTCAGGCCGCGCCCCGCGAGCTGCGGCGAAGCGACTGCCCGCGGCTTCGCCGAACCGCGTGGGCGCGGACCTTTGTCTGGAACCTTGTCTGAAGAACCTGGGCTCAAACCGGTCCGAGCCGCCACCGGCGGCCCAAGCTCAGCTAAGGCCATCAGTGCCTCCAGCTCCTCACCGACCACCTCCCGCCACTGCCCAGGCGTCGGCCGCGCACCCAGGATCACATTCCCGTAGCGCACCCGCTTGAGACGGCTGACCGTGCAGCCAACCGCCTCCCAGAGCCGGCGTACCTCGCGATTTCGGCCCTCGACGATCAGCACATGGAACCATTGATGGCTCTCCGAGCCGCCCGACGGGACGATCTCCTCGAATCGAGCCGGACCATCCTCGAGTTCCACCCCATTGACGAGCTGCGCCAACAACTGATCCGAGACCGACCCACGCACACGCACCGCGTATTCGCGCTCAACAGCGCGCGACGGATGCATCAGCCGATTCGCCAGCTCACCATGATTGGTGACCAATAGCAGACCCGCAGTGTTCAGGTCGAGCCGGCCAACAGCGATCCAGCGGCCATCGCGAATCCCCGGCAAGCGGCGAAAGATGGTGGGGCGGCCTTCTGGATCTTTGCGCGTCACCACCTCGCCCTCAGGCTTATGATAGGCAAGCACGCGCACGCTGTGACGCTTCGCGGCTCGACGGCGCACCTCCTGCCCATCGACCCGAATCCGGTCACTCGGCTGCACCCGATCCCCCAGCTGCGCAAGCGCGCCATTCACGCGCACGCGGCCCTCGCGAATCCAGCCTTCGATCTCGCGCCGCGAGCCGAGCCCAGCCTCGGCCAGCGCCTTTTGCAGCCGCACCGGCTCCTGCGGTTCCAGCGGTGATCCGCGTCGATCAGCGTCCTTCATCCTCATCCTCACCATCTCCAGTACGTTCGTTGGTGTCAGCGAATGGCTCAGATGGCCGAGCGCTTGGCGCAGGCTCGCGACGAGTCTCAGGCGGCCTGTTGCTCACCGCGAGGACCAGGTGCGGCCGACCGCTTGGCTTCTTCACCAAGGGCTGCGGCGCAGCTCCGATGTCCTGGGCCAACGGATGTTCGCGAAAGTGATCTGCGCCCTCGTCGCTTAATCGGTCGTCGCTTAATGACTCAGCCCCCAAGCTGTCATCGACCGCGTCCTCTGCCGAGGCCGGTGCCGATGCCGATGCCAAGGCCGTCGACGCTGCGGCAGGTCCGGGGTGAGCGCCATCCGCCGCCTCGGCCAAGGCCTGCTCAAAGAAACTCGCGTCGCGGATCTCGGCTAGCGGCGGCAGTTCATTCAGCGAGCGCAGGCCAAAGTAGTCCAGGAAACGGCGCGTCGTCGCATAGAGTGCGGGACGGCCCGGGACATCTCGATGCCCAACCACCCGCACCCATTCGCGCTCGCTCAGGGTCTTGATGATCGGCGTACTCACCGCAACGCCGCGGATCTGCTCGATCTCGCCACGCGTGATCGGCTGCCGATAGGCGATCAGGGCCAGCGTCTCGAGCAGGGCGCGCGAATAGCGCGACGGCTTTTCCTGCCAGAGCTGGCCGACCCAGGGCGCCACCGATGCGCGCACCTGAGCCCGCCAGCCACCAGCGACCTCGACCAGCTCGATGCCATGCCCCTTGTAATCCTCGCGCAGCGCCTCGAAGGTTGCCAGCACCTGGTCACGAGACGGACGCTCGCGGTCGTCGAACAGGCCTTGAATGCGTTCCACCGAGAGCGGCTCCCCAGAGGCCAGCAAGGCAGCTTCCACCACTTGCTTGAGCTCAGGCACCAGCAGCGAAAGGGCATGCTGCCGCGGCGCGCTGTCTTCAGCGTCCTCTGCAGCGCAGTCTTCAGCAAGCTCATCGTCGGCGCCGTGGCCTTGCTCCCAGTCGCTCATGCCGCATCCATCCCGCGCCGGCGCAGGCGAATCGGCGCGAACGGCTCGACCTGGATCAGCTCGAGCGTCGCCGCCTTCAAGAGCTCGAGCACCGCAAGGAAGCTCACCACCACGCCAGCGCGGCCCTCGGTCACATCGAAGAGATCGGTAAAAGGCACCAGCTCGGCACCGCTGATCCGCTCCAGCACCGCCGACATCCGCTCACGCAATGACAGCGACTCACGCTCGATCTGATGGCTCGTAAACAGGTCAGCCCTGGCCAAGACGGCCTGCAAAGCGGCGAGCAGCTCATCCAGCTCAACGGTTGGCGGGGTCCGCCGAACATGACCGGGCGGCACCCGTGCCTGCACCAGAAAACAATCGCGCTCCAGCCTCGGCAACGCATCAAGATCCTGTGCTGCGCGCTTGAACTGCTCGTATTCGGCCAACCGTCGTACTAGCTCAGCACGCGGGTCTTCGTCATCTTCAGCGTCTTCATCGGCTCGCGGCAGCAGCATCCGCGACTTGATCTCGCACAGCATCGCGGCCATCACCAAATACTCAGCGGCCAGCTCGAGACGCACCTCCTTCATCAGCTCCACGTACTCCATGTACTGATTGGTGATGTCGATGATGGGAATATCGAGGATGTCGAGATTCTGCCGACGGATCAGATAGAGCAGCAGGTCCAGCGGCCCCTCGAAGGTATCGAGAAAGACCTCGAGCGCATCCGGCGGGATGTAGAGGTCTTCCGGCAGCTTCAGCAGAGGCTCGCCGCGCACCAGTGCGAAACGGACCTTTCCGATTGACGCCAAGGTCTCTGCGCCTGCGTCCTCACTGAAATCAGGATCTTTCCCCGGCGACCGATCAGACCCGACCCCGGACACCGCTGCCGCTGGGCTCGCCGGCGCGTCTGTCGTCGCCGCCTCGGTCTCGTCGGCCTCGGCTTCGGTCTCGGGTGTTGGGTTCTGCATGGCCTTGCTCAGCCGCGGTTACAGGCGCTGCTGCTCAGCCCTGCCGCAGCGACATCACGTGGCGCACATCTTCCATGGTCTCGCGCGCCCGGTCACGTGCGCGCTCGCAGCCCTCGTTGATGAACGAGCGCACCAGGTCGGGATCGGCTTCGAGCCGTTTCACCTCAGCCTGAATCGGCTCCAGCTCCTTGCGCACGGCGTCGATGATCGGCTGCTTGCACTCGATACAGCCAATACCGGCACTGCGGCAGCCCTGTTGCACCCAGTCTTTGATCTCGGTGTCCGAGTAGACCTCGTGGAACTGCCAGACCGGACAGATATCCGGATTACCCGGATCGGTGCGGCGCACACGCGCCGGATCGGTGGGCATGGTGCGCAGCTTTTGCTCGACCGCATCGGGATCATCCCGCAAGGCGATGGTATTGCCGTAGGACTTCGACATCTTCTGCCCATCCAGTCCTGGCATCTTCGCCGCCTTGGTTAGCAGCGGCGAGGGCTCCGGCAGGATCACGCGGCCACCGCCTTCGAGGTAGCCGAGCAGCCGCTCGCGATCAGCGATGGTGATATTGGCCTGGCTTTCGAGCAAGGCACGGGCGACGTCGAGCGCCTCCTGATCGCCCTGCTCCTGGTAGCGGCGCTTGAGCTGATCGAACATCTTCGCGTTCTTCTTGCCCATCTTGCGCTTGGCCTGCTCTGCCTGCTCCTCGAAGCCCGGCTCGCGGCCATAGATGTGATTGAAGCGGCGGGCGATCTCGCGCGTCATCTCGACATGCGCGACCTGATCCTCGCCCACCGGCACCGCGCCGGCCTTGTAGATCAGGATGTCGGCGCTCTGCAGCAGCGGATAGCCGAGGAAGCCATAGGTCGCCAGATCCTTCTCCTTCAGCTTCTCCTGTTGGTCTTTGTAGCTCGGCACCCGTTCGAGCCAGCCCAGCGGCGTGATCATCGACAGCAACAGATGCAGCTCGGCATGCTCAGGCACCCGTGACTGGATGAACAGGGTCGCGGCGCCGGCGCTGATGCCACAGGCGAGCCAATCGACGACCATGTCGAAGCTCGCCTGCGGGATCGCCGAGGGGTCTTCATAGTCGGTAGTCAACGCATGCCAGTCGGCGACGAAGAAGAAGCACTCATACTCATGCTGCAACTCGATCCAGTTCTTGAGCACGCCGTGATAGTGGCCAAGATGGAGCTTGCCGGTCGGACGCATGCCGGAGAGGACGCGATGGGTTTGGTTCGGGGCAGAATTCAACGGCTTAGGGCCTTTACTGTTAGATCAGGTCAGAGAAGATCAAAACGGGAAATTAGAGAAGATCAAAGCGGGAAATTCGCTCGGATCAGGTCGGATGCGGGAATCACCGCAAACGCCGCCTGCACAATCGGACGCAACGCGATGCCGAGCAGCCCGGGCGGCTGTCCATTCGGCAACAACAGCAGCGCGATCAAGATGAATAGCCCATAAGGCTCGAGTCGTGCAAAGCCACGCGCTAAGGGACGCGGCAGCAAGGCGCTGAGCACCCGACCGCCATCGAGCGGGAGCAGCGGGATCATGTTGAGTGCCATCAGGAAGAGGTTGATCAGCACGCCGATCAGGCACATCTGCACAACAGCACCCAACACCGCGGCCGGCACCTCGATGAGGCCTAGCATCTGCCCCATCGAATACAAGACCAACCCCCAACCGATCGCCATCAGCAGGTTCACGCCAGGCCCGGCGATCGCGACCAGCGCCATATCCCAGCGTGGATTCCGCAACCGGCGCCAGTCCACAGGTACCGGCTTCGCCCAGCCGAACAGGAAGGGCACGCCGAGCAGGGACTTGGAGGTGAGGTAGATGACCAGAGGCACCGCGACAGTGCCAACCGGATCGATGTGCTTGATAGGGTTGAAGGTCACGCGCCCAAGCTGGGCCGCGGTCGGGTCACCGAGCCGATTCGCCACCCAACCGTGGGCGGCCTCGTGCACAGTGATCGCGAACAGCACGGGGATCGCGATCAGTGCCACCATCAATAGCGTTTCCGCAATCGCATCCAAAGCGCTTAAAGCCCTCGTAAAAGAAACCGACGGAACAAACAGAGGCGACGGCGCTAGTGCTCGAAGACCGCCGTATCACCCTTGCCCTCACGCACCACGACCGGTGGCTCTTGGGTCATATCCACAACCGTCGTCGGCTGATTGCCGCAAGGACCACCATCGATGATCAGGTCGACACAGTGCCCGATCATCTCGCGCATCTCCAGGACATCGTCCATCGGCTCCTTGTCGCCCGGCAGGATCAGCGTGGTGCTCAAGATCGGCTGATCCAGCTCCGTGAGCAGCGCCTGGGTGATCGGCGTGCCTGGAACACGGATGCCGATGGCCCGGCGCTTCGGATGCAATAACCGTCGCGGCACTTGCTTGGTCGCCTCGAAGATGAAGGTATAGGGTCCGGGCGTCAACGACTTGAGCTGACGATAGGCCTGATTATCGAGGCGGGCATAGGTCGCGATCTCGGAAAGATCACGGCAGACCAGCGTGAAGTGATGCTTGTCATCGACTCGTCGGATCATGCGAATGCGATCCAGCGCTGACTTATCGCCAAGCTGGCAGCCGAGCGCATAGGAGGAGTCGGTCGGATAGACGACGACCCCACCGGACGCGAACATTTCTGCCGCACGCCGGATCAGCCGCGACTGCGGATCTTGTGGATGGATCTCGAGAAATGGTGTCGAGGTTGCCATGGGCAGCGGTAGGGTCTTCAGGCGATGCCGGGTGGTGGGGATAAGACAGCTGTTGAGAGAATCTGCGAGCACCGAGCGCCGAGCGCCGAGCGCCGAGCGGCAGCCTAGGCCAGTGGCCGATCGCAATTCGACACGCGAGTCATCACCCGCCCATGCCGATCGACGCCGGCGAAGCCAGGCTGCTCCCAGATCGGCTGGCAGCCCTCGGGCAACGCCGGTAGGCGCCCCAGCTCAAGCCACGGACTCTCAGGGCCATGATAATCGGAGCCGGCCGAAGCCAGCAGCCCTTGTTCACGCGCCCAGCGCGCAAAGGTGAAGTAATCATCTCGGCTATGGCTGCCTGAGACCACCTCGATCCCGCGACCACCGCAGGCACGAAAGTCATCGAGCAGGCGCTTCATCTTCGAGCGCGTCAGTCCATAACGCGCCGGATGCGCGATCACGGCCTGTCCGCCCGCCGCCCGAATCCAGCCGACCGCTGCTTCCAGCGTTGTCCACTCACCGGCAACATGCCCCGGCTTGCCTTTGACGAGAAAATGTTTGAACACGGAACGAAGGTCTTTCGCCGCGCCGCGCTGAACCAGGAAACGCGCGAAGTGGGTGCGCCCAACCAGCTCGCCCGAAGCCTGCGCGCGGGCACCCTCGAGCGCACCAGGCCAACCGGCACGGTCCAGACGGTCTGCGATCTCTGCGGCCCGCTGTTCGCGGTAGGCCTGCAAGCCGGCGAGGCCAGAACGCAGCGCCGCGCAGGCGGGGTCGACATCCAGACCAACGATATGAACGGTGCGCCCACCCCAGGTCACCGAAACCTCGACACCGGAAACCAGTCTCAGCCCATGCTCAGTTGCTGCCGCAGCGGCCTCGTCGAGGCCTGCGAGGGTATCGTGATCGGTCAGCGCCAGCATCTCGACACCCTGCTGAGCGGCGCGGGCCATCAGGTCGCGCGGGGCCAAGGTTCCGTCAGAGGCGGTAGAATGCGTATGGAGGTCAGGCGTCTTCATCATTCGGTCATTCTACCTGATACGCCGCAGCCACCGTGCCTGCATCGGCAATCATTGTGTTGCGGAGAGCCGCGACTAGATGACGCAACCAGATCACGCAACCAGATCGCGCAACCAGATCACGCAACCAGCTCACGGCAGGCGGCAAGGATGCTAGGATGCCGCGTCTTCGTCGACGCGGCTGGTCATTGCGCTGCCCGCCTCGCGCCCATGCTGACTGAAAATCTGCCGGTAAGCTCGCCCGGAAATCTGTCCGAAAACCTGCTCTGCAATCTGCCTGGACCCCCGCGATGAAGCTGCTCATCGACTTCTTTCCGATCATCCTCTTTTTCATCGCTTACAAGCTCTATGGCCTCTATGCGGCAACCATCACTGCCATCATCGCAGCGCTGGCGCAGGTCGCCTGGCTGCGCTGGCGGCATGGCCGTTTCGAGAAGATGCCCTTGATCACGCTTGGGCTGATCGTGGTCTTTGGCGGTCTCACGCTGCTGCTTCGCGATCCGATCTTCGTGATGTGGAAGCCAACCATCGTCAACTGGCTTTTAGCCGGCGCCTTTCTCGGCGGCAGCCTCATCGGCAAGCGACCCTTAGTCGAGCGCATGATGGGACACGCCGTCAGCGTGCCAGCGCCGATCTGGCGTCGACTCAACGGAGCCTGGATCCTGTTCTTCCTGGTCTCCGGCCTCGCCAACCTGTTCATGGTCTATATCGGGAGCGGTTTCTATGCCGCCGAGCAGGCGCTGATCGCCGCGACCGGCATCACCGCCATCGACTTGAGCGCCTGCGCCGATCAGTTCATCGGCGCGCAACAGGCGCTCTGCGAGACGGCGCATGAGAGTGAGGCGGTCTGGGTCAACTTCAAACTGTTCGGTATGATGGGTATGACGATCCTGTTCATCATCGGACAGGCAGTCTACCTCGCACGCTACATCCAGGATTCCGAGCCATCAGATTCTGAGCCATCAGATTCTGATCCATCAGAATCTGAGCCATCGGATTCTGGACCGGCGCCAACCCCATCACCAGCGACCTCCGGAGACATCCGCTGATGCTCTATGCCATCATCAGCCGCGACCGGCCTGATAGCCTGTCACAACGCCGCGCCACGCGCCCGGCGCATCTCGAACGACTGCATGCACTGCAACAGGCTGGGCGGCTGATCCTTGCCGGACCGCACCCCGCCATCGATGCATCGGACCCCGGCGAGGCGGGCTTTACTGGCTCACTGGTGGTTGCCGAGTTCAGCGACCTGCAGACCGCTCAAGCCTGGGCAGATGCCGACCCGTACGCGCTGGCCGGTGTCTACGCCGAGGTGCAGGTCAAGCCATTCCTCAAAGTCCTGCCGACTTGAGCAGGACGCGACCGTGAAACAATCAAGAAGGATAACGTTGTCATGAAACACCGCTTCATCACCGCATCACTCCTAGCCGCCGTCATCACCGCGCCTGCCTGCGCACAGGAGGCCCAAGAGACCAATAATGAGACCCTGATCGCGACCGTCAACGGTCAGACCTATCAGTTAGATCTATTTCGCGCCTATTACGGCGAGATCCTTGCGCAGCGTAACGGGCAAGACAGCCCGCAGCTGCAAGAGCAGGCATTTAACGAGTTCATGAACATGGTCGTCGCCTCGCAAGAGGGCGAAAAGCGCGATCTCACCAACAATGCCGAGGTGCAAGCAGCGCTCGCACTGCAGCGCATGATGGTGCTCTCCGCAGCGGCCCTGCAGAGTATTGGCGCCGAAACCAACCCGAGCGAAGCCGAGCTCAAGCAGGCCTACGATGAGCTCGTCGCGCAATCGCAACGCACCGAGTACAAGGCGCGTCACATCCTGCTAGACGACAAAGACAAGGCACAGGCCTTGATCGAACAGCTCGACGCCGCCAATGGCAAGGGCTTTGCCACCTTAGCGGAGGAAAACTCGCTCGGCCCAACCGCTGAGAAGGGCGGCGACCTCGGCTGGTTCGATTCTCGGCGCATGGTCAAGCCGTTTGCCGACGCCGTCGCTGAGATGGAGCCTGGCAGCTACTCGAAGCAACCGGTGCAGACCCAGTTCGGCTGGCACGTGATCCTGCTTGAAGAGACGCGGGCCGCCGAGCCGCCATCGTTCGAGCAAGCCAAGCCGCAGCTCGAGGCGCTTCTGCGGCAGCGCAAGGTGGCCGAGGCGCTCACGGAGCTGCGCAACAACGCCGATGTTCAGCTCAACGAAGAGGTGGTCACGGTGAAGGAAGCGCCAACCGAGGAATAATCAGCGAGAAGCGCAACGGGGCCGGCCCTGAGCCGGCCTTTAGACTGGTCTTTGGCTAGTCTTTAGCTGATCTTCAGCTGGTCTTGGCGTAACGCCGACCGCTTGGCGTTACCGGCGTTACGCTAATCGCCAACAGCCGCGCAGCGTCGTTCGACCTGCCGCGCGCCAACCTCCTGCAGCGGGCGGGCATTGGAGCCGACGATCTGGGCAAGCCGAGCTAGGTCTGACGCGGCAATCTCGAGCGGCGTCTCCATCACGTAGCGATGCACCCCTTCCTGGCAAGGAGGACGCGTCATCGAACCCTCATAGCGAAAATAGGCGCGTCGGGCCGGCAGCAGGAACAAGGCATTGACACCGATATTGCGCCTGTAGGCGTTCTTCCCCGCCACCAATGGCGCATTGTCGAGGATGCGTCGCAGGGTCTGGTTGGTGCGGCTACCAGCCTCGATCGGCACCGAAACGACTGCAATGTCGCCCCGATTGTTGCCATGAATCAGCTCGATCTCGCCGTCCGAGAGACGGCCATCGATCGCATGCTCGCCGGGCACATGAAAGCGAAGCTCGACCAGTTCGTAGCTGAGTCCGTCGATCACCAAATAACTGCCCCGGTCGTAGCCGAGTCTGAGCGCGTTGCCGTCGTTTACAAGGTGCAGGGAACTGCTCCGATACCGGAACCGCAGCGGGGTGCAGGGTTGAAACAGCGTCGCCGCGGTCTCAATCGGGATCGGTGACTGGAGCCGCCCGGAGGCGCAGCGGTCATAGGCGGTGTTCAGGTTGGCCCAGTAGCCCGGCCCTTGCGCACCACTGTAGGACCAATCCGGAACCGATCCCGACCCCGATAGATCGGAGCTTCGCGCCTGCCAAGCATGAGCGTTTGCCGCCAACAGCAGAAACGCAGCGCCGCTAACATAGCCGCTAACATACATGGCGCGTCGCCACCCCGGGCGATGAAGCGCTTGTTTCACGGTCACCAATGGCGTGGACAGAAAAACAGGGGCAAACCGACACATCGCCATCTCAACCTCCTGCAAATGGAAGCTCGCGCGCGCCTCAGTTACCGCCTGGCTTCTCAGTGCGTCGAATGCCTGCAATCGGCACCACTTGGGCTGATTGCGGTTGATCAACATAGTAGGGCCGATCTCCCCCCCGCCCTTCACTGTCCGCGAGCTCTTTCTCGCGCGCTGCAATCAAGGACAAGCAGGCGCGAACATCACCGATGGTGTTCTCGGACAGCGGATGTTTCATCCCAGGCGGTGGGGTCACATCCTTAACGATCGCACCGAGCGTCTTGCGCATCGCCACGAGAATCTGTTGCTCTTTGCTCAACTCAGACATCATCATAATCTCATCAGGGGTGGAGTGGTATTGACTCGGGCGGGTCCTTCCGTCATCGGCCTACATCGGCCTAGCCAAAGATCGGGACGCAAACCGCCAAATTCAGCAGTCATCGAGGTGCTTTTTGGTTGCGTGCCTTTTCGGGCTCTTTCGTGCCCTTTCGTACCCGATAGTCGCCGCTGCCAGATGCCAATCAGTCCGAATCGTCCGCGTCGTCGATCGACGCGGATTCGAGCAGCGCGCGCAGTCGATCTTCATCGATCATCTCGACCCCAAGCGCCTCGGCCCGAGCCAGCTTGCTGCCCGGATCAGCGCCAGCGATCAGCAGATCGGTCTTCTTCGACAGGCTACTAGTCACCTTAGCCCCCAGTGCCTCAAGCCGCGCCTTGATCTGCTCACGGGGCTGGCTCAGGGTGCCGGTGATCACGACCGTCTTGCCAAACAACGGGCTGGTCTCATCGAGCGCTTCGGCCTCAGCTCCCGAGGCCGGCCGCTCCCAGGTGATCGCGCCAATCTCCGGCGAGCGCAGCTTGGCGATGACCTCGCGATTGTGCGGCTGCGAAAAGAACGCCTGGATGTGCTCGGCAACCACGGGGCCAATACCCTCGACCGACAGCAGTGCCGCAACCGGAGCATCCATCAGCGCATCGAGATCGCGAAAATGCGCCGCCAGCGCGCGCGCCGTTGCCTCACCCACCTCGCGAATGCCGAGCGCATAGACGAAGCGCGCCAAGCGCGTGTGGCGACTCTTGTCGAGCGCGGCGAGCAGATTCGCAGCCGATTTCTCAGCCATGCGCTCTAACCCGCTCAGCTGCTCCTGACTGAGCTGGTAGAGATCGGCCGGGTCCTGCACCAGAACGCGCTCAACCAACTGGTCGACCAGCTTATCGCCAAGGCCCTCGATATCCATCGCCCGGCGTGAGGCAAAATGCTTGATCGCCTCCTTACGCTGCGCCGCGCAGAACAGCCCACCGGTGCAACGCGCGACCGCCTCCCCCTCCGCTCGCAGCACATCGGAGTTACAGACAGGACACTGCGCCGGCAACTGCACCGGCGCGGTACCCGACGGACGGCGCTCCGGCAGCACCCGCACCACCTCGGGAATCACATCACCGGCGCGGCGGATATACACGGTATCGCCCACGCGAACGTCCTTGCGATGCACCTCATCGATGTTGTGCAGCGTGGCATTGGAGACGGTGACCCCAGCCACATCCACCGGCGCCAGCCGCGCGACCGGGGTCAACGCCCCCGTGCGGCCGACCTGAAACTCGATCGCCTCGACGGTGGTCAGCTCTTCCTGGGCCGGAAACTTGTAGGCGATCGCCCAGCGTGGTGCGCGCGACACGAAGCCGAGCTGCTCCTGATCGACGCGCCGGTCGACCTTGAACACCACGCCATCGATCGCATAGGCCAGCCGCTCACGGCGCTCAGCCATCGCCGCATGATAGGCCATACAGCCATCAAGCCCCTCGACAACCCGCTGCTCAGGCGAAACAGGCAGCCCCCAGCCGGCGATGCGCGCCAGGCTGTCGCTGTGGCTATCGGACCAAGGCGCCCCCTCGACCGCGCCCAGGCCATAACAAAACATGCTCAACCCGCGCGCGGCGGTGACCCGTGAATCGAGCTGGCGAAGACTTCCGGCAGCCGCGTTGCGCGGATTGGCAAAGGCCTTGCCGCCCTCGCGCTGGGCGCGGGCATTGATGGCGGCGAAACGCTCATAGGTCAGGAAGACCTCACCGCGCACCTCCAACAGGGCCGGCCACTGGCGATCAGCCTCGGAAGAACGCAGGCGCAGCGGGACCGATTGGATGGTCCGTACCTGGGCGGTCACGTCCTCGCCGCGATGACCATCGCCGCGGGTCGCGCCTTGGACCAGGACCCCATCCTCGTACAGCAGGCTGACCGCAAGTCCATCCAGCTTCGGCTCTGCTGAGTAGCGCACCTGCTCGAGGCCCAACCCCTCGCGCACTCGGCGATCGAACTCGCTCAGCTCCTGCTCGTCGAGCGCATTGTTCAACGACAGCATCGGCAGCCGATGCTCAACCTCGGCGAAACTCTCCAGCGGCGCGGCACCGACCCGCTGCGTCGGCGAGTCTGGCGTGACCAGCTCCGGATAACGCGCCTCTAGCGCCTGCAGCTCACGCAGGAGACGATCGTACTCGGCGTCTGGAATCTCCGGATCATCGAGGACGTAGTAGCGATAATTATGATGCTCGAGCTCGCGACGCAGAACCTCAGCCCGCTCCCGATCAGAGGCCGGCACCGTCATCGGCGAACCGCTGGCTCATCATCGCCGTTCTCAGCATCGGCCGGCCTGGAACCCCCGCTTCGCCTGGAGCCCTCGCTTCGGCTCGATCCATCGCCGCTGATCAACGCATCCGCACGATCGTTGATCAAGCTGAGCAGCTCGATCCGGTAGCCTTCCCAAGCGTCCTCGTCGAACGGACAACGGTTCGGCAGCAGCAGGTCGGCGCCAAGCTCATCGGCCATCGTCCGAGCGCTTTGCACAAACTCGTCGTAGACCATCAGGTCGCTCGGCATCCCATCAAGCTGAGTGAAGAGCGCCACCCCGGGCGTGGTGAAGCGCTCCATCGAATCGAACGGAAAGGTTCCCGGATTGACCAGATTGGCCATACTGAAGAGCGCACGCTCGCTGCTGCGATCGAGGTTGCGGCGATGATAGATGTCCATCTCCCCCGGGGTCAGGTGCTGTCGCTCGGCGGCCGCCTGCACAGCCGAGCCGTCGAAATGTTGATCGCGAGCGACCAAGAACAGCTGGACCAGCAGACCATCTTCAGTCGTCGCCGGGCGCGACGACGGGCGTTGCTCCTGCATCGAGGATGATGTCACTGCCTTGACCCGCTCGGGCGCGTCTAAGCCGCTGCCACCGGCTCGCGCAGGCTCGGCATCATCCGCGTTGGGATCATCCGCGCTGGGATCATCATCCGTCGCCGCAGACGCACTAGCGACATTGGCGCTACGGTGCGCCCCATAAGCAGCATCGGCATCAGAGGCAGCCTCGTCAAGCGTCACCTCATCGGCGACACGTCGCCCAAAGCTCGGCTCGCGGCGCCACGCAGCCGCCGACCGCTGACGCTCGCGCTTGTCGAGATCATCGGGCTGAGTCTCTCCCTCGATCCGCCGCCGCTCCCAATAGTACAGGGCGACCAGCAGCAAGGCGCCGAGGATGATCAGAATGATTCTCAGAGTGCCAGCATCCATGGGTTCACATCCGATGCAGAGTTGTTTGTCATTATATCAGCGCATTCGTAGCACTTGTTCGGAAGGCCAAGCCCGGGGTCAAGAGGCAGCCACCATGCGCGCGGCCTGCTCGACATCGACCGAGACGAGGCGCGAGCAGCCGGGCTCGTGCATCGTAATCCCGAGCAGCTGATCCGCCAATTCCATCGTCACCTTATTATGGGTGATGAAGATGAACTGGATCTGATCCGACATCGAGCGCACCAGCTCGCAGAAGCGTCCGACATTGGCATCATCCAGCGGCGCATCCACCTCGTCGAGCATACAGAAGGGTGCCGGATTGAGCTGGAAGATGGCAAACACCAAGGCCACCGCGGTGAGCGCCTTCTCACCGCCCGAAAGCATGTGGATGGTCGCATTGCGCTTGCCCGGCGGGCGCGCCATGATCGAGACGCCGGTGTCGAGCAGATCTTCACCCGTCAGCTCCAGGTAGGCATTGCCGCCACCAAAGACGCGCGGGAACAGCTCCTGCAGACCGCTGTTGATGCGATCGAAGGTCTCCTTGAACCGACTCCGGGTCTCACGATCGATCTTCCGGATCGCCGACTCGAGCGTCTCCAGCGCAGTGCTGATATCGGCATGCTGCTCTTCGAGATAGCGCATGCGCTCAGACTGCTCTTGAAACTCATCGATGGCGGCCAGGTTGATGTTGCCGAGCCGGCCAATGCGCGCCTTGACCGCTTCCAGCTCGAGTCCCCAGCGCTCGACAAGCCCATTGTCGGCGAGCTGCTCCGCGAGCAGCTCCGGCTGCATCGCGTCGAGCACCGCCTGCGGTGAGGCCTCTCGCGCGCGCAGCTGTTCTTCAACCGTCTGCCGCCGCACCAGCAGCTCTTGCCGCTGCAGGCGCGCGGCATCGAGCTCCTGCCGTACCGCGTTGAGCGATTGCTCGAGCCCATGGCGGCGCTGCTCGGAGGCACGAATCTGGGCGTCGACCTCCTCCATCCGCTGGCGCGTCGCGTTCAGCTCTTGCTCGACCAGCAGGCGTTGCTCGAGCTGCTCATCCAGGCGCTCCTGCTGCTCCAGCGCGGGCTCCGCGGCCTCGGTCAGCGCTTCGGCCAGCTCATCGCGGCGCGCCTCGAGATTGGCGACACGCTCGCTGGCACGCTCGAGATTCGCCGCCAGCCCGGCCTGCGACGCACGCCGCGTCTCGGTGGCAACCTCCAAGCGTTGCACCTCATCGCGCAACAGTGTCTCTTCGCGTCGCAGTTCGGTCACAGCGGAACGCCGCGGCTCGCGCTCAGCGGCCAGGCCATCGCGGCGCTCGGTCAGCTGCTCGCTGCGCTCGAGGGCCGCATGCAGACGCTCCCGGCCAAGCTCCATCGCCTCCTCCATCTCGGCGCAGCCTTCCTGCAACGCCAGTTGCTCATCGGCCAGCGCGGCGCGGCGCTCGCGCAGATGGGTCAAGCGCGCCCGCGCCGCACCTTGCTCCGCATCCAGTGAGGCCCGATCCCGGCTCAAGCGGGCAAGATCCTCATGCGCATCGTTGCGCGCCTGCTCCAGCTCGACGCGACGCAGCGCCAAGACCTCCTGTTCGTCCGCCAGCCCTGCGATTACCTCTTCGAGCTCATCAGCAGCCAGCACAAGGGCCTTCATCTCCTCTGCCCGCGCGATACTGCCACCGACATCGGTCGCATCCTGGGCGCCTTGCCCCGGCGCCTTGACCCAGCCGGGCCCAATCAAGAATCCATCGCGGGTAACGATGCGTTGTCCCCCGCTCAGCTCCGGACGCCGAGCCAGCGCCTGCTCGCGACTCTCAGCCACATCGATGCCCGCTAGCAACTGCGCCAAGACCGAGGGGCCGCGCACCAGGGCCGCCAGCCCCGATGTGCTAGCCGGCGCCGCGCCGACCCCGTCGACCTGGGAGGCATCGTTCTCGAACAGCATCAGGGCCTCGCTCTCGAGCGAGCGCACCAGCACGTCCAGCTCAGCGACCGAAAAGGCCGCGAGCGCGCTGCTCAAGACCACCTCGACCGCGGTCTCCCAACCAGCGGTGACCTCGATCTGATCCAGCAAGCGCGGCGCCTGGGTCAGATCGCAGCGATCGATCCAGGCCGCAACCGCCTCATCCGGGTTCTCCAAGGCCGCATCCTGCAGCGCCTCGAGCGAGGCCAGGCGACCGCGGGTGGTCTGCAGCTCGGTGCGGGCGGCATCGAGACGCCCACTCAGCTCGCCCCGCGTGGACTCCGCCTCGCGCAGCGCCGCGGCCGCGCGCTCTTGGGCGTCAGCGGCGAGACGCAGCCGCTCATCGAGCCCATCAGACCGCTCATCGAGCGCGGCCAAGCGGTCTTCCAGCTCGCCGGTCTCGAGCCGGCCCATTTCGTCATCGATGCGGTTGTTGCGCTCGCGATCTTGCGCCAGACGCTGCTCGAGATGATTGAGGGTTGAGCGTTCGTGCTGCGCCTCGGCCGAGGGTGCGGCGATCTCGAGCTGAATGGCATCCCAGGCCTGCTGCCAGGTCTCCAGCTGATCTTCGGCCTCAGCCAGCCGCTCGCGCAGGTCATCGAGGCGTTCACGCCCCTCTTCGAGCAATGGGATGTCCCGCTCGAGCTCCGCGTCCAGCTCGGCCTGGCGCGACTGATCCCGCTCCTGCTGGCCGCTAGCCTCATCCAGCTCACGTCGCACCGAGCCCAGCTCGCGCTCCTGGCGCTGCCGGGTCTCGGCCGCGAACTGCAACGCCTGCTCGAGCCGGGCGATCTCGGAGCCAGCCGCGTACCAGCGCCCCTGCACGCCGTTAAAGGCATCCGAGACCTCGCCATGCAATGCCCGCTGGGCCTCGATCTCGGCCTCGAGCCGGCGCAAGGCTGTCTGATCGGCCTCCAGCCGCACCTCGGCCTCGCCGATGACCCGGTCCTGACGCTCCAGGCCCTGATCCAGTTCACGCCACTGCAGCGCGGCCAGCTCGTCGCTCAAGCGTCGCTCGTCCTCTTTCAGGGCGCGATATTTGACTGCGGTCGCGGCCTGACGCTCGAGATGCTGAAGCTGCTTGCCGACCTCATCGCGGAGATCCTGAAGCCGCTCCAGGTTCTCGCGCGTATGGCGCATGCGGGTCTCGGTCTCACGCCGCCGCTCCTTATACTTGGAGATCCCGGCCGCCTCCTCGATGAACAGCCGCAGCTCCTCCGGCTTGGCCTCGATAAAGCGCGAGATCATCCCCTGCTCGATGATCGCGTAGCTACGCGGTCCGAGCCCGGTACCGAGAAAGAGGTCCTGGATATCGCGTCGCCGACAACGAGCGCCGTTCAGGAAATAGTTCGACTGACCATCGCGCGAGACCTGTCGCTTGACCGCGATCTGTGCAAAGCGGGCAAACTCACCACCGGCGCGGCCATCGCTGTTATCGAACACCAGCTCGATATGGGCCATCCCAACCGGCTTGCGCGAGCTGCTGCCGTTGAAGATGACATCGGCCATCGACTGACCGCGCAGCATCTTCGCCGAGCTCTCGCCCATGACCCAGCGCACCGCATCGATGACATTCGACTTACCACAGCCATTCGGCCCGACCACGCCGACCCGATTGCTCGGGAAGGGCACCGTCGTCGGGTCCACAAAGGACTTGAATCCAGCCAGCTTGATCTTTTCCAGTCGCATCGGCGAACGATACTGGAGGCCTCAGTGGCCGACAAGCAGCATTTGTTTCAGGGGATTCTAGTGCAATGACGAACCCGCTAACGCAGATGGCGATGCGGTTCCCGTCGATCGCGCAGAACACGGACGATCTCAACGCAACGCTTGGTCGAACGATAAAAACGATGCCCTAAGCCTGCTTGCCAAAGCGGTGGATCTCCGTCGCTGACAGCGCCAGCGGCCCGGGCACCATCAAGTGCCGGCAGGCAGCGCGGATTTGACGTCTTGGAGAACGAGGCACCAGGTAGGTCGGCGCCAACCAGAGTGTAGATTGAGGTGTCAGCTTTCACTAGACGGTGGCTGATATTACCGCCGCGCGAGCGTGCGTCTTAAGCGCCGGTGAAAGCACGGCAAACGTGATTGTAAGACGATGTAGCAGAGGAAGGTGGCGAGTGCTAGATAGAATAACGCGGATTCGCTGAGTCCGATGAGACGTGCAATTTGAGGCGTAATTGCAAAACCTAAGGCGAGCACAAGTAATGATAGCGAGCGCTTTGCGGGGGCTGCCGCTGATGCGAATCAGCAGGTGGTGGAGATGGTGGTGGTCGGCGGTGAACGGTGAGCGGCCTTTGCGCAGACGCCTTCCCATCACTGCGAAGGTGTCCATCAGCGGAATGGCGACGAGCCAGAGCGCCGCTACTGGGGAGATGCCAGAGGGCGTCTGGGTGGCATTGATCAACGCCCAGACGACGAGGTAACCCAGCAGCATGCTGCCTGCATCGGCGAGGAAGATTTTGTGTCGTTTGAAGCCGGGCAGCTCGAGATTAATGGCGAGATATGGCAACAGGGTTGCGACGATCACAGGGATTAAAAAAAGCATAGTGCCTGCATGCCCCGGGAGTTCCAGTAGCACGCTGATCAGCGCGATTAGCGCCAGACTACCGGCAAGTCCATCGATGCCGTCGATCATGTTGAAGGCGTTGATCAGCCCGACGACGGCAAACACCGAGATCGGCACCGTTAGCCAGCCAAGTCCGACAGGACCAAACCCGAATAGGTCACCAAGCACCCGCAGTTGGACCCCGGCACCGAGCACGAGAATCAGCGCCGCTCCGGCTTGCGCGAAGAGGCATACCTTGTAGCCAAGATTGAAGCGGTCATCGAGCGCACCAACCAGGACCAAGATAATGGCGCCGAACAGCCCATAGGCCAAATCGGCCGGGGGCTGGTTCTGCACGAGGTGAAGAAGCGCCGCAAGAAACAGCCCGACGAAAATGGCGAGGCCACCAATCGTAGCGACAGAATTGAGGTGTATTTTTCGTCGATCGCCGGGATGGTCAATGAGACCGAGGCGTGCCGCGAGCGGGTGCAAAAAGTAAACCGTGCCAGCAGTCATGACCGTGGCGACACCGAGTTCCATCATAAGCTTTAATTCCTGTGCTCCAGTGTTGGCGAGTGCTGGCGAGTCCTAGCGAGTCCTAGAGACAGCCACAACTTCAGTACATTGTACCCGAATCTTCCAGCAATTTAGGAACGGGTTCGGGATCTGATTCGCCGTTCGGCGGTGGCTGCGCCGGGCCTATCTGTCTGTGCTCAAGACATCGAAGGTGCGGCGCGACAAGCAAGTCGAGGGCACGAATCCGGTGTTTCCGCGTCGCTCGGGATTCGGCGTATCATCGATGTCGGCTATCTTCATCAGACTGCGCAATAACCCAATCTTCAGTGCTGTACTGCCATGAACCGGCACAGAAATGCGGGCGCCGCTTCCGGGCCGCGCATAGATGTGGTGAGAGCCCTGGATACGTTTCAGAACCCAGCCGCGTTGCTCGAGCAGCTTGCACAGCCGCTTGCCGCTGATCGCCTTCACACGGCGATCTCTAAGACCCTATCGCCCGGTGTCAGCTGAATATCCTCTAAGTCAACCGACAAGCAGCCCTCGACAGCCTCGTAGAGATTGGTCAACAGCTCGTCGAAGCTCTCTCCCTGCGTGACGCAGCCTTCGATCGACGGCACCTCAGCCCAAAAGCCGCCCTCTTCTGCCTCATGAATCAGTACCTTGAGTTTCATCGCTTACCTCTTGGCTTCTTGTCAGAACGCGCAGCCACCACAACCTCCAACACCCCCAACATCTTCACCGCCAGCGCACTGCGATCATGGGACTTCGGCCAGCTCGCCGCGGGAGAGATGACCAACGGATGACGACTCATGCCGGTCGATTGTCCTGGAGGGCGTCGAACAGCCAATCCAAGCTGCGTTTGGAATCAACCGCGATGCCTTCACCGCGATCAAGCTGCTGAAGCCCGATCTGGAGCTGTTCGCGCAGGTGTGCGAGCTTGATGTCCTGAACCCAGGCCTCGTGGGCATCCATAAAACGCAAGGCTTCACGAATCACTTCACTCGCGTTGTTATACAGCCCACTCTCAACCTTAGCTCGGACACGATTTTCCAGCTCAGGCGTCAATGAAACCCGCATGGCGATGTCCGGACCTGCTCCAACAGGGCAATCGAGACGCGGTAGCCGACATCCGACATCTGCTTAATGGACGCCTCCGCGCTCTGAATCAGCCCGCGCCGTTCCGCCAGATCGAGCAGCCGAACAGATCCGACGACGTTGAGCCCCTTGCGCAGCGCATAGCGCCTCGCGAGCCGGTCGTCTAGGATCAGCAGGGAATGCTCCTGGTCTTCCAGGGCCAGTCGGATCGAATCGCTTTCACCAAGCCCCAGGCTGGGGGTCAGGGGCACCGATTCCCCTGAACCTGCCTCAACAGCCAGCCAGCCGTCCCGGATGGATGCAGTGATCCGTTGCGCGTCGACCACCTCGGCCACCAGACACTCGTCCCGCACCGAGGCAGTGATACAGATCCGCGAAAACAACGCCCGCGGGATGAAAAGTCCGTCGATTCCAGCAAATGCGATCAGTAGTCCGGCGTCGGCGATTACGACGCGAGCCATCGATCCAGGTCCGCGGCGTCGTGCTGGGTGGTTTCGTCACAGCGCACGACATCGATACCCAAATCAGCCAGGTACCGAAGATACGCCTGCGTGACCATACCGCTCAGCCGCACGGCCCCGCCCAAAGACAGTGTCCCATCTTTGAAGAGTGACGCGGCCAAGGCCGGTCTCACCGACTGCACCCCCTCGGCAACCGACTTGTCCAAGTGCACGATCAGCGCGTTCGGCTCGTCGCCTTTTAGCACCAGCACGGGCGACTCTTCGGCCTGGCGCAGCGCGAGAGAGGGATTCTTCTTCAGATTTCTGACATTCGTGGCGTGCATCGATCGTCTCGCACTGCATAAAGCTCAATCAGCTTAGCGTAGCCTACGGCTCGTAGGCTACGTTGTCGAGAGACGCACCCATTACATTTAGACGTGCCCCGCTTCAACCGCCCAGCCACGCCACCAATACACCCACCACCCCAGATACTCCTTCAACGCCCGCGTGCTTGCCGCTAGCGCGCCCGCATCGGGTAGCCAGCGCAGCGGATGGGTGGGCCCAACTCCGCATGCTCCGCCTCGATCGCACGGCCAAGCTCACGCATCGCCGGTGTCGGCTCCAGTGGCACATGGACCGTCAGCGCCGACTGCTGCGGAATCAGTCCTGGGGCTGGGTTGAGAAAACCGTCGTCCCGGCCGGAATGACGGAGGGGATTCATTGTCCGGCGTGGCGCCATGCCCTGAGCCTTAGTGAAAGATCGTCTCCGGGGTCTCGGCGCTGAGGATGCGTTTCGACCACTGCAGCAGTTGCTCGGGCTCGGCGGCCGTGATGCGCTCGCGGTAGGCATCAACGCTGTCTGGTCCGAATTTCTCTTGTAGCAGCGTTAGCAAGATGAGGGCTTCGCCCTGCTTGACGCCCTTGTCGATCCCAGCCTGTTCAACGGTGGTGACATACGGCATACGTTGTTGCTCCTCGTAGGCATAGAGTGCTTGGCGGAAGTCTGCTTCCAAGTGCGCAGGTAAACGGATCATCCAGTCGATCAGTCGGAACAGCTCCAGGATCAGTGCGCGCTCATAGCCGCGCTGATACATCAGGCGGATGAGACGGAATTTCCAGCCCTTGAGCGTGTCGGCATCATCGGTGACCTTGGCGCGGATCTGGGCCATGACCACTAGGGCGAAGACGTTGTCGCTGGCTTCCAGCTCGGCCCAACGTTCTGGCTGAGTGTAATCGAGCAGTTTGACCATCGGAAACCGGAACGCGATCCCGCAGTCGGTACTGATAGACAAACATCCGCTCGCTGAAGCCGCGCTCGGCGTCGCCTTGGACTTCGATGTGAATCAGGACATAGAGATCGGCACCGTCCTTGGCACGCACTTTCACCAGTTTGTCGGCTTGGCGCCGACCGCTCGGGCACTGTCGGCGCTGATCTGTTGCAGTTCCTTGTCGAGAAAGTCAGGCCTCAGACTCCAGTCGATCTCGGCATGGATCGCTGGGAACAGCAGCGCGAGGAACTCCGGAAAGAAGCGCTCGATGGCCTCCTTCCAAGGGCTATCGTAGTCGCTCTTCGCTGATCCGGAAGGGGATGGGGATGGGGTCTGCGTGTTGGCCATGGGGCGAGTGTAGCGGATGGCGCCTCAGTTGGTGAGAGTGCACAAGCTCGTCGTCCCGGCCGGGAAGCCGGGACCTAGGCCAGGGACGGTGAGCGGGCAGCAACCTGCCGAGCTTTGGTGTTTGCTGCGAGGTTGCTGTCCCTGCGCTGGATTCCGGCTTCCCGGCCGGAATGACGGAGGGGTAAGGGCCGGAATGACGGAGGGGTAAGGGCTGGCATGACGGAAGGGCAAGTGGCCGGAATGACGGAGCGCGAGTTGCCGGAGTGGCGGAATCAGTGTTGTCTCGACAGCCTCACTTGCGCAACTGCACCTGCACCAAGTACCCCAAGAACTCCTTCAGCGCCAGCCCGCTCGCCTCAAGCGCATCAGCGTTCGGCAGCCAGCACTGAAGGCCGCGACAGCTGCTGATGGACCGATAATCCGCACCAACCGGCACCACATCAAACCCCGCCTGCTCGAAAATCGCCGCCGCACGGCGGAGATGCCAGGCGGAGGTCACCAACAACACCCGCCAGTGCGTCGCAGGCTCCAGCAGCGCGCGTGTGTAGGCCGCATTGGCCTTGGTGCAGCGGCGCACAGCCCGATCAGCTCCAAGCCGAGCCCCGTCACCAAGACACCGAGCCGGCGTGTGCGCCAGACCAAGGCCAGACCGATGAGGCCGAGCAACAGCCCGAATGAGAGCGGCATGACTAAATTTCAGCCTCCCGCAAACCACGCGAGCGCACCACCAGCCAATGCACCGATGGTCGCGGCCATCACGCTGACCCAGAAAAGCCGGTGATCATTTCCCAGTTGTTCTCGCTTCGCCTTGGCGACGTACTCATCGAGCAAGGGTGCACAACCCAGCAGCTCATCATAAAAGCACTTGGCCTGAGTGACGTCTTCAACATAGCGATCGAATGTGGCACTGATCTGGCGGCCAACATCCTTACCGGCGCGATGCTCAGCCACCTGTGTGCTGAGCCGCTCCAAGTCACGCTTCAGCCGCCAGTAGTCAGGCACCACTTGCGACAACGCCTCTAACGGATACTGGCTTGCGATCTCCGCGATCTTGACGCGCAGCGATAACAGCGCGCCATCCAGCGCATCGAAAGCGGCACGATAGACGTGACCTTCGGCTTTGCTGAGGTTGTTGCTGCAATAGGCTTGATCATCATCACCTGGCGATCGACTGGCATCAAAGCGCACACTGATCGCCCGCATCAGATGATCGAAGGCGTCGCGTAACTCTTTGATGATTTGCAGATTGGACCGCGCATCGGGGTCCACTTCTTCGGCGTAGAGGATCAGCGATTTAGCTTCGCTGTAGAGTCGCGAGAGCGCGGCCAACCGATCGGCCTCCTCTTCGGTGAAGCCAGGGCGACCAACGCCTGTATCGGTCACGGCAGACGCACGGCCTGCATGTTGCGGATGTGCTCGGCGTATTCCTTCACGGTGAAGTAATGCCCTGCATTCAGGCGCACGGACCCTCGGTTACGATCGGCGTAGAGCGCCGCTTTGTCGCGGTCCACATCGGCTTCAGCCGACAGCGCCTGATAGGGACGTTCTTGAAGCTCGGAGAGCGAGGTTGCACCCAGCGTCCTGCAGATGGTTTCTTTTGTCTTTTCAGAGAGTTGAGCGGACATAACAGGTTTGCCCTCCGGTTGCTTTAAGGCGCTGCGACACAGATGCTGTTATTGGCCAATCGTGGAGTTTAGCAGAGTCGACCGCCTACCAGCCTCCTCGGTGCCCCACCCTCACACCCGAGACCGCTTAGCAACCCGGCCGCCACCACCGGCAGCGAGCAGACGCCGATCAGCCCCAAGCCGACACCCGCCACCAACACACCCTCGTCATCCCGGCCGAAATCCCCCCTCCTCAGCGGCGCACAAACTGCGGCAGCTTAGACAGGTTCTTCCACGCCAGTGCGCTCAACGCCCCCAGGGGACCCGTACCCGGCGGACCACCTTGGCCCTGCCGGCGCAGGATCTGATAATCCTCCCAGGACTTTTGGGCGATCTGCTTCAGGTTGCGGTTGCTCTTGCCACCCAGGCGCATACGCACCAGCACCTCCGGCACATAGACCACCCTGCCCTGCCGAGGCTCAGATCTCTGCTCGTGCCGATCCCCCTGCCGATACCCCTGCCCATACCCCGGCCCCTCCAGCTGGCTGAGCACCCGCAGCATCAGGTCATAGTCCGCGGCGATATCGGCATGCGACTGAGCCGCCATCGCGTCGAGGCAATCGTCGATGGTTTGCACCGCGTTACACAGCGTGGTGATCACGGACATCTTCATGCCAAGATCAACTCCTGAGTCCAGTCACGATTCACGATGACGACTGCGTTGAGAAAACCGTCGTGCCGATTCATGCCTCCGCCGTCCCGGCTCATGCCTCCGTCGTGCCGGCCGGGAAGCCGGGACCTAGGCCATGGATGGTGAGCGGGCAGCAACCTGCTGAGCTTTGGTGTTTGCTGCGAGGTTGCTTTCCCTGCACGGGATTCCGGCTTCCCGGCCGGAATGACGGGGGAG